>CAYGXQ010000001.1:0-139111 GCA_964354025.1 uncultured Gammaproteobacteria bacterium
ATCACGGGATTGCTTCTCCCTCGACAAGCTCGGGATCGCAATGACACTTTTCAAACAGGTTCTAAGGAGAATAAATCCCGATTTTGAAGATATAGTCAATCAGCTGTACAATCCAATAAGAAACAAAAATGATGATGAAGCCAATCAGGGCGTTGGTGATTTTATTTTTCCCGGTCTCCGCTTTCTTCGGATCGCCCATGCTTAACATGTAATCCAATCCGCCCCAGATAAGAAAGACCAAGAGGATAACTCCGGCCAGTGAGAAAACGATTGGGATTGCCTGGGTGACCACCGAAGCCAGATTGGGAAACTTGCCGGCCGGCAGCGGTCCGGTGATAGTCATTCCTCCGGGCAGCTGGATAACTTGGGTCAATTGAGTAGACATATCATAATATTAGACTAATTAGTCCAATTAGACAAATGAGTCTAATTAACCTGAATTACGAAATTAGATAGTCATTTCGAGCGTAGCGAGAAATCTAGCGTCAGCGTAAAATACGGCACTTCGTGCCTAGATTTCTCATTTCATTCGAAATGACAAAGAGTTATTCATCAGACTATTATTGGAATCCGGGAATCTTCAGGATATCCACGCCGATGATCCTTAAAAGGAAAATAGAGAAAATTATCAAAAGCAGTCCGGAGAGAGCGGAGATGATGATCTGTTTGGCCTCTTCGACGGCTTCGGCGTTGCCGGCGGAAGTGAGGATGAGGAAAGCGCCGTAGAGGAAATACAAGAAGGATGTTCCGCCGGCGATGCTGATGCCGACTACTAAAACATAATCCCTAACAACCGCGCTGAAATCATTGGGAATGCACCCAATGGCCGTCCAGGTATGTCCTTCAGAACCGCTTTTATTGACACACTCCCAGCATTTTCCTCTAAAGTCACTTGACAACTGGTCACAGATGGGTTTGAGATCCGCTTTGACCGGCGATTTATTCGGGTCATCCGGACAGCCGGGACAAACGCTACATCGGCCAGCACAACCTTTCTGGCAATTAGGGTCCAGTGTACAAAAATCAGGAATTGTTGGGGTAGGAAGAATTGGAGTAATAGTAGGTTGAGCGGGTGTACCTTGCGGCATGATTTCAAGCGGCGGTTCAAGAGCACACATCTGGTATTTTCTCACGCATGATGTTGGTGGAGAGCCACCAGCACAAATCGCTGCATAAACATTGATAGAATGTATCCCTGCAGTTTTTTGTGCATCGGGGAAAGTCATGGTAATACTATCTGTATTTGGTTTTCCATTTAGATAGTTTAAGAGAGGATTCAAATAATTATAAGTAGTAGTACCGATAACAATAGTTAAACCATTATTAGTTAAGACATTTAAATCCGGAGATTTAATATTTGTTACTTCGATTTCCCAATTGGAATTGACGTCGCCAATTCCGGAAGTTAAAATAGGTTTGACGTCGCAAGTAGAATTAGTTGATTCTATCGTATAATATCCGGAACAGAGGATATGTGGAGTATTGTCAGGTGTCGTTACCCAAAGCAGTTCAATTTTATGTTTGCTGTTTCCTAACAATCCGCAGGCACGGTGGTAGCTAATATCCATCTCAAATTCCGGGTTATTCCTGTTAACTGCCGGTCTTGAGCCTTGACTACCTAAAGAACAGATTGATCCGCCGGTATTGTTGTAAATAGGAAAACTAACATACAAATTTCCCGTCGGGCGGTAATTTTTGATTTCACTCTCAATAATATTTTTATTAAAGATAAATTTAAGCTTATTATCAGGTAGTGGTCCGTATAAGGGAGGAACAGGATCGGTGGTAAAACATTCCTCAGCCGCCTTCGCTTGATTTGGAAAAGAAGCAAAGAAAATAAACAAAAATAGAAAACAGAATAAAATTTTAATTTTCATATTAGACAAATCCCGGGATTCTTAAGATGTCATAACCGACGACGCGAAGGAGGAAGACGGAGAAAATTATCAGGAAGATGCCGATCAGCGATGAGACAACGGTTTCCCGCCCGTTTTGCAGTTTAATCGGATCTCCGGAGGAAGTCAGCACAAGGGCGCTTCCGTAAAGGACGGAAAGGAAAGCGATCCCTCCAGCTACACTGAAGACAATCTTAAGCATTGATTGGACAAATACTCCCGGGACAATCGAAAGACAGCCGAAGACCGTATAATATTGTTTTGGGTCGGCCAGGCAGGACATGCAGGCATCCCAGTTTGGCGGCTTGTTGGCCGGATCATCTCCGCACCAGCCGCATTGGTCACAGGTAGGTTGTCCGGTGGGAGCTTGGGCGAGGATTGGGGAGGGGGGAATAAATAATAAAAAACAAATAATAAATAACAGACAACAGGGGAAAAAAATAGAAAATAATTTCCTGGGCATTGATTCTAGTGTAGCAAATAAAAAACAAAACTCAAAGATAAGAAATTATAGTTATTCAGTTATTCCCGAAAACAATGTCATTGCGATCCCGATGTAAATCGGGAGAAGCAATCTCGTTATGCTGTAGTAATTCCTACGGGATCGCCACGCTCTCCGCCAGCTGGCGGATCGCTCGCGATGACATATTTACTGAGGAATACTGAATAGATACCAAAAATTAAGGTATAATAATAAAGCTTTAACTCAAAAATCAAAATGCAAAAATCAAATTTGTACCGTATTATTTTATGCTTGTTTTTAAGCCTTACAATAATCTTCCCATCTCTTGTTAGAGCTGATGAACTGGCCGATGTTGAGAAGCAACTGTCCGATCTCAAACACGCCCTGCAGCTTTCCATCGCCGCCACCACTCCATTGGAGCAGAACCTTTCAAAGCTGGAAAAAAATTTGGCTGAAATCAGAAGTAAAATAGAGATAATTGAAAAAGACGTGGTGCAGAAAGAACAGCAGGTGAAAGAGGGGGAGAAACTCCTTATTTTGGCCGAAGAGCTTTTGGGAGAAAAAGTCAAAAAAATCTATAAAGCTTCCACTCAATTTACCTCATCAGGAATTCTTTTTCTTCTGAGCAGTAATCTGAATGATTCTCTGAAGCTTTTCGGTTATCAGAAGGCCATTATTTCAAGCGACCGGGATATGATCGTGAAGCTGGTTTTGTACGTCAAAGATTTAGAACAGAAGAAAAAAGATCTGGAGAACGAGAAATCACGTTTGGCGAAAATCAAAGAAGAGACGGATGTTCAGGCGGCTTTTTTGAATAAAGAAATAAGCGGGGCTAAAAAATACCAGGTGGCCGTTTCAACGCAAATTGCCTCACTCTCCGCCCGGCAACAGGAGATTCTGGCGCAAAAACTTGCCAGCTTAAATTTGCCGACCAGCTTAGGCGCAGGACCCTTGTACTGTACCGACGACCGTAAGCTTGATCCGCCTTTCCGGCCGGCCTTTGCCTTTTTCACTTTCGGCATCCCGCACCGGGTGGGCATGAATCAATATGGGGCTTACGGCCGGGCTAAAGCAGGACAAAATTACAAAGATATCTTACAGGCCTATTTTAATAATATTTCTTTCCAAAAGAAAGATCCCAATATGAAAATTAAAGTTCAGGGTTATGGAGAGAAAAGCCTGGAAGATTATGTCTTAAGAATTTATGAAATGCCGGAAAGTTGGCCGCTGGAAGCATTAAAAGCTCAAGCGGTCGCGGCCCGGTCTTATGCTTTAGCCTATACTAACAATGGTGCGGGTGAAATTTGTACCACCCAGGCCTGTCAGGTTTTTAAACCGGATCCAAAAAGCGGAGAATGGGCAAAAGCAGTAAAAGAAACAGAAGGCGAAGTGATGGTTTCAGGCAGCGAAGTTGTAAAGGCATGGTATGCGTCAACTTTTGGCGGCTACACTTTCACCTCCGGTGATGTTTGGGGTAGTGACCGTTCCTGGACGCGCCGGATGAGAGATACGACCGGCGATATCAGTAATTTTTCCGATCTTTTTGGCCGGGCATATGACCGGGAATCGCCTTGTTTTTACGCCGCTCAGGGATTTCGCAGTGAATACGGGAAATCCGCCTGGTTGAAAGCGGAGGAATTGGCGGATATCGTCAACACTTTGCTTTTGGCTAAAAAAGATTCCTCCACCCAAAACCATCTTTTTCAACCGGATAAAGCCAATCCCGACAATGAGGAGACCTGGAATCCGGACCGGGTCAGGCAGGAATTGAAAAACAGGGGCGGCAATCCTTTTAATAGAATCAGTGATATTTCCGTTGACTGGGATAAAGGATCGGGGAAAACCAGTTCAATAAATTTCTCGGGCGACGGGGGCAGCGCCAGTTTTGACGGAGCAGAATTTAAGAATTTCTTTAACCTGCGGGCGCCGGCCAATATCCAGATTGTCGGCCCGTTGTATAATGTAGAGAAGAAATAAATGCCTGATATTTTCGTTTCACCCAAAAACGCGCCTGCTTTGCAAAAAACCTATACCAACAGGGCGCTTTCCTCTTTTCTTTTCCTGCCCCAAGACGTCCGCTTCGAAACCCAGGAACCGGGCGAAACAATCATTCTGCTTCTTCGCCGCCACTGGGTGACCAATGTTTTTTGGATCATGATGAGTTTTATTTTTTTGCTGACTCCGATCTTTCTTTTTCCCCTCATTGCATTGAGCAATATTATCCCCTCACAACTGCCTTCTTCTTTGCTAACCTTGTTGGTTTTAGGCTGGTATCTCTTAACTTTTACCTATATTCTGGTAAAATTTTTGATGTGGTATATCAATATCTTTATCGTCACCAACGAAAGGATAATCGATATTGATTTTATCAATCTATTGAACAAAAAATTTGCCGCGACCAGAATTACCAGAGTGGAAGACGTATCGATGAAAACAGGCGGATTTCTCAGGGCGATTTTTGATTACGGAACAGTGACGGTGCAAACCGCCGCCACAGAAATCCAGTTTGAGTTAAGCGACGTGCCGCATCCGGACAGGGTGGTACGGACCATTAATCAACTAATGGGTAAGGAGGAGCAGGAACATGGAATTGTCTGACCTGTTGTTTTCTTCAAGCTCACATTTTATTTTAAAGGTGCTTTTCGTCTGCCTCATTTCAGTACACCTTCTATTTTCATTAATAATTGTCAGACAGACTCAGTTGATGGTGAAAATGGTCGAGGTAAAGATATCCTCGGCGGTTTATCTTGTGTCTGTTGTTCACCTTTTATCATCTCTGTTTGTCCTGCTTTGGACAATCGTCTATTTCTAAACTATGGCATTTTTGACAGAAACTGCCAAAATTACCACTCCGGGAGATCTCAATCAATGGGGCAGTTGTTTTGCCGAAAACGGCCTGTTTGTCCTTTTGGAAGTGATTGGCAGCGAAACAAGTCCGGCGGCTCAAACAGGAAGGGAAATCCTCGACCTTCTTCTGACCAAATATACCAACTATCAGGAGCGTAATCTGAAAACAGTAAAAGCGCTTCTTGATGAGGCTAAAAATAAAGATAACGTAAAAACCGTTATCGTCGGTCTATTGGCCGGCAAAGTCTTTTATCTGGGCAGTTTCGGCGAGGCAAAAGTAGTCTTAAAACGAAACGAGATTATCGGACAGGTACTGGGAAGTAACGAAACAGTTTCCGGTAATCTGCAAGTTGACGACCGTTTGCTTTTCTATACAGGAAAATTGTCCGGCATCATCACTCCGGAGGTAAAAGAGAAAATTTTAAGCGTTAGCGATCCGGAGGAAGCGCTCGGCGCTTTCACTTCTTCTTTTCTTGAAGACCAACAGGGACGGGGAAGTGCAATATTGCTTCTTTCCATCAAAGAAGGGAAACCGGAGCAATTATCTGATCTGGTCAGCAAATTACAGGAAAAGGGCAGGCACAAGCTGGGTCGGATGTTTCGGAAAGGAAGAAATTTGATATTAAATGATGAAGCGGGGACGGCGGAAAATCCGAAAGAATTGAGAGCGAAAAAAACCCTTTTAACCGTTTCAGTTGTTTTGGTAGGGCTTTTGATCCTGAGCGTTTTTTTCAACCTCAATCATGAAAGAAGCAGCAAAAACCAAAAAAAACTGGGAGAAACATTCGTCTTTGTTTCTCAGCAATACGAAGAAGCGGTTAATTTGGTGGATTTGAATCCGGTTCGCTCGCGGACGCTTTTGGCTGAAGCGAAATTGTCTTTATCTCCTCTTTTGAAAGAATTTCCCAAAGGATCAGGGGAATTTAAACAAGTTAACGAGTGGTTGGATAAAGTCTCCCAGGAGGAGGTGGTGGCTTATAAAATCTATAAACTGACGGCTGTTCCTCTGTTTTTTGACTTAAACTTGGTGAAACAGGGAGGGGTGGGAGCAAAAATGAGCGGTTGGAAGACAGACAAAGCGATATTGGACATGGTAAACAAAACAGTTTACAGTTTATCAACAGAGACAAAACAGTCAGGAATCGTAGCCGGAAGCGAAGCGGTAAAGGATGCTAAGCTGATTACCAATCACGGAAAAATGATTTATCTCCTAAACAGTGACGGGATCGTCGGGATTGACGCGGAGGGTAAGACGGCCAAAATTCTGATTAAACCGGACGAGAAGTGGGGTGAGATTGTTTCCCTTTGCAGTTTCGGCGGCAACCTGTATCTTTTGGATAAGAAAAACAACGCCATTTGGAAATATATCGCCACTGATTTCGGCTTTTCCACCCGAAGCAATTATTTAAATCCCGATGTCCGGGCAAACTTTCAGGAAGCCGGAAGTATAGTGATAGACGGATCGGTTTGGGTGGCCGGGGTTAATGAAATTCTCAAATTTACCAGAGGATTAGGTGAACAGTTTTCATTGAAAAGCTTTGCCGATACCATCCAAAACATGTCGGTGATGACCACTGATGATGTAGCTAAAAATATCTATATTCTAGATAAGGCTTTATCGAGAATCGTTGTTTTCAATAAAGACGGAGAATATCAAGCTCAATACCAGTGGGATGAGCTGAAGAAGGCTGATGATATAATTTCTTCAGAAGAGGAAAAAAAGATTTTTGTCCTGATAGGCAGTAAAATATACGGGATTGATTTAAAATGAAAATCTTAAACCATCGAGCCACTCATGATTATCAGATTTTGGAGACCCTGGAAGCAGGGATCCATTTGACGGGACCGGAAGTCAAATCCGTCAAAGGCGAGCGGATGTCTTTGGAAGGGTCTTTTGTGAAAGTGGTGGGAGGCGAGATATATCTGGTGAATGCCCAGATTTTCCCCTATCCCTTTGCCCGTCCGGAGGGCTATGATCCCAAGCGTTCCCGCAAGCTCCTGCTTCACAAAAGAGAGATTCTTAACTTAAAAAACAAACTGGCTACGGCCCGTTTGACCCTGATACCCCTGGAATGTTATAATACACACGGATTTATCAAGCTGAAAATCGCTTTAGCCAAAGGGAAGAAAGAGTACGAAAAAAGGGAAAAGATAAAAAGAAAAGATTTGGATAGAGCCATGCAAAGAGAGTTAAGAGGCAAATAGCCCGCCTACGCTCAAATTCGTCTCGAGGTCTACGTCCTCGCAGCCGAATGTTCGCTTCGGCGGGCATAAGAAACAGTAGACTCTCTTTGTTCGTCAACTGTTTCTAATGGGGACGTATTGATCGACAGAGAAAAGCTCTTTTAAATTGCAAGCCGACGATGGTACTAGGTCGCAAAAAGGTACCAAAAAATAACTGCTAATAAATCAGCAGACGAAGCAGAAGCAATTTTAGCTTTCAGAGCAAATCAAAGCTATCAATTCGCTTTTGCTCCAAGCTTATCAGCGTAAGCTGAAAGTTTTGGCATCTATTATTTCTTTCTCCCGATGAAGGGTAATAGGTGTAAACTCAGTCGGGACGCCAGGAGTTAAACCGGTCAATTAGCTTCGGAGGATTTAGACCAATACTGCGTGAACCGTTTCTGTCAGTTGAAACCACGCTTTTAGCCGACTGACTAAGCTTGTAGATGTTTAAAGGAACTTTCTTTGGACGAGAGATCACTTCTCTCCGTCTCCACCACGTAATAATCCGCCGGGAGGCGGATTAAACGTGGTTAGGAACGTTAATCGCAGAGCGATTTTACGTTCCACCACAATGACTCTGTTAGACCTTTTATTTCCCCGCCGCTGTGTAAGTTGCGGCCGGATCGGAAAATATATTTGTTCCCGCTGTTTCCCAAAGATTAAATTTATCCAACACCAGCTTTGTCCGGTTTGTGCCAAGCCGGCCGTTGACGGGATCACTCATCCGTATTGCCGGGGGAAATACCGGATGGACGGGATGTTTGCGGCCTGTCATTATCAGGGAGTGGTCAAACAGGCCATCCATCTTCTGAAATACCGACAGGTGAGCGATCTGGTAGCAGAATTATCCTTATTGTTAGTTACGAATTATCCAAAGACAATTCCGAAATTAGATTTGTTAATCCCGGTTCCTCTTCACTTTCGAAGGGAAAAGGAGAGGGGATTTAACCAAAGTTTCCTGCTGGCTAAATCATTGGGGAAAAGATTGGGAGTTCCGGTTAACAATCATTTATTGAAAAGAATCAGATACACCAAACCGCAGGCGGATCTGAAGCGGGAAAAACGGTTGGATAACATCAAAAATGTTTTTATCTGCAAAGAAAACGGAATACTTCGCGGCAAAACAATCGGTTTAGTCGACGACGTAGCCACCACCTTCGCCACCATCAACGAATGCTGTCGAGTTTTGAAACAGTCAGGAGTAAAAGCGGTTTGGGGCATCGTCCTGGCACACGGTTAATCCAGCCCGATTCTTCTAAGTTGATGTAATTTGTAGATTTTATCGAAGGAAAAAATATCGCTAAAGCCGTATTTCTGCATTACGGCGATATTCGCGCAATCGACGACAGAGGTTTTATTTTTTATTTGCTTTCTAAAAAGGCTTAGAGTTTCTTTTTCCAATTCACCGGAAATGGTGTACATCTCCAAATTAGAATCTTTGACAGAATCTAAAAATTCAATTGCCGTTTGTTGATCTATACGATAACTCAAAAGATTGGCGACTTCATAGACAACAAGATTGATGACGGCAAATGTTATCTTTTCCCGGACCAATTTCTTATTAATAAATCGTGCCTTTTTATGATTTGCATCTTGAGGATTGATTAACGCATAGAAAGCGTCCGAATCGACCAAAACTTTCTTGAGATCTTCCATTACCGGCCTCCTAAAACCGCTTCGGCCAAATATTTATCGTGATTTTTAGAAAGATCTTTCGGTAAACCTTTAAGGTTCCACTTAGCCAATTTATCCATCAGTTTCCAGGATTGATCTTTCCGGCTTTTTTCTTTAATAATTTTTTTAGCGCCCTTTCTGATCAGTTCTGAAAGAGTAAGATGTTCGGAACGGGCGAGAAATAGAAGATTTTGGTGCAGCTCTTCCGGAAGATAAATTTGTGTTCTAACCATATTATATACATTATACATTATACATTATATCTGTCAAATAGACAGGATAGTGAATACACGTGAGATTTGATATAATTATCCAGGTTTATTTGGAGGCGTCCGATAGTGGTCAATTCGGGCGGTTTGCTAAACCGCTGAGCTGAAAGGCTCACGTGGGTTCAAATCCCACCGCCTCCGCAAATTCCTGAAGTCTATTTATAGTAAAAGAAAATGAGAGAGTGGAATATTAACTGCTGTTTTACTTTCGTTTATTGATAAAGGTGATTTTGATACAACTAATCCGTATTTAGATTTTACACTCTTAGCAGTGTTATTTATTTGGGTAAATCCTTTTTTTCCGTATCCTACTTCTAATATAATATTTTGTTCATATAAACGGATAATAAAATCAGCTCCACCCGCTGCACTATCATAGGTAAGTGAGGCGTTTTTATTAACCAGACACCTTGTAAGATAAAGCCCTACCGTATCCTCCAACAACTTTCCCATATACATGTCTTGTCCGATGATATTTCCTACAAAGTTATAGTACATTGACCTAAAAGCCGGAGAAGCAAAAAGATATTTCGACGGCTTTCTCACTTGAGTTGCATGAGCTCCGTAAGGAAAGACTCTAAGCACTGTTTCTGTTTTCTCCAGCACATTTAATACCTGGGTAAGAGTTAATCTATCTATATCTAAATCGGGAGCTAAATTAGTAATGCTTAAAATATCGGTGGCGGCAACCGTATATAAAATTTCGGGAATCTTTGAGATAATTTCATTTCTAAACTGCCCAAGTTGGGCAATATCCATACTTACCACTCTGTCTAATATCTTTTTTATTTGGTCATAAACCAATCCCTCATTTTTCAACTTTACGGCAAACGGTAATGTTCCATATTTCATATATCTGTCTACCTCCAATCTCTCAATACCCATCCAGTACTGTTTTACTTCATTCTCCAGTATTTTTATTTGGTTAAATACTTCCTCAGATGTATTTGATTCGAAGACAGCCTTCCTTAATTTACCGGATAGTCCTTTTATTTCAAACTTGTTATCTTTAATTTTGATATATTCAGTAAAACTCATCGGATATAGCTTTTCAAAAATCACGCGTCTTGCTACATCAGGATTAGTTTGAAGCGTAACAGCAGAAGAGCCTGTTGCGAAAATGAAGACTTTTTTTGACCTGTCAAATATAGTTTTAAGGGTAATTGCCCATTTATTGTCATACTGCACCTCATCAAGGAAAAGTACGACCGGTTTATCCAATCTTTCAAAGACGCTTCCCAAAATTTCTTCATAAGCGGACAACACATCGGAAAGCGTGACGCCTATAATTTGGGTTATTTGGTCTACTGATAGAAAAAGTTTATTTACCCCAGGTTGAATAGTTTCATAAAATAGTTGAGAAAGAAGAGTTGTTTTCCCTACACCCCGAAATCCGGATATAGCTAACCAGCGAATTTCCGTATTATCCTGCCGAAAATCATTGTAATATTTATTTAGCTTCACATAACAATTGCGCTTAGGATTTTTGTTATTTTGTTCATCATATACATAGGCTCTGGCCCTGAAGTTTGCTTGAGCTATTTGTTCCTGAAGATATTTGAGAATAAGGTCTTTCTTCTCAGTAGTCATATTACTAGTATATTACGCTAGACTAGAATAGTCAACTACTAGTGTATCCTACTATACTAGAGTACTGAAATGTGTCATTTAGCCTTGTATTTAAGGGATTTACTAGTTTCCCCTTTTTCTTAAACTGTTTTACTTCATCCATTCATCCAGCCACATGCCGTTGTGATGGTCTTTAGCCCTGGTTTGCGCTTTGAGTAACTCTTCATAAAGCATTGGTTTTCGCATTTTCCATTAATCAGTATTATATTTATAGTCTTCATGAGTTTATTTTATGATTTATATTAATGATAAAAAAGAGGTATATAAAGAGGAGAAAGAAAACCAAGTGTTGATACATTATATTAATTTTAGTTATTAAGAAGAAATAATAATTTTCATTTACGGCTTAGTCATGTAAAATACAATTATGAAGAGAGTTAACCCGCAACAACAAATAATTAATTATTACCACTCTGTTGAATCAAGACTCGGGTATGGATTCCTTTTAAGAGGGATTAAACACTTTGGATATTATCCTCAAGATAAAAAACATATTTCCTTATGGAAAGCACAAATTCTTATGATTGATAAACTTGCTGAGACTATTAAATTGCCCAAGCATTCTTATCTTCTTGACGCGGGTTGCGGAGAAGGTTACACCGCTATTTACCTAGCAAAGCACTATCACTATCGTGTCTCAGGGGTAGATCTTTTGGATTTCAATATTACGAGCGCAGAGAAGAAGGCACAAAAAGAAAACGTGAAAGAAAAAGTAAATTTCCATATCATGAACTATGAACATCTAACCTATTCCGACAATACATTTGATGGTGTTTATACTCTCGAGACTCTTGTTCATGCACAAAATTATATAAAAGCGCTAAGAGAATTTCATCGAGTATTAAAACCGCATGGAAAAATTGTCCTCTTCGAATACACTATAGCACCACAAAAACTATTAACAAAGCAACAAAAAGAAATGGCGGTGCTCGTAAATAAAATGTCAGGAATGCATAGTTTCCCTCATTTTATTCATGGAAGTTTTCCCAACATCATGAAAGAGGCAGGTTTCACTACTGTATCTGTTACGGATATTACACAGGAAGTGTTGCCAGGGCTGAAATTTTTCTATTATCTAGCTTTCCTCGTTTATCCAATTATTAAGCTGTTGAAACTGCAAAAGATTTTTATAAATGCAACATGTGCTGTAGAGGCATACAAAAATGTAAAGGATGATATTTTTCGCTATGTCATAGTAGAAGCAGTGAAAACACCGTGAATTTGGGTAAAATATCAGCCAAATTCACGGTAATTTGACAAAACACCGTGAATATAGTATACTTCTCCCCATATGGCAGTCAACTCTTTGGTGAAAGAAAGGATCTGGAAGCTGAAGGAATCATACGATACACTGCGTTCGGGCAAAGACTCGCTTCTTTCGCTGATTGATGAAGCTGAACTGCCGGAAAATGTCTACAATTCCAATGCCATCGAAAACTCCACATTAACGCTTAAAGAAACGGAACAGATTCTTATGGATTTGGAAGTGTCCAGGAAAGTATCGGTCCGCGAAGTTTTTGAAGCTAAAAACTTGGGTCGGGTGATCACCTACAAAAAAAACATCTTACACCAGCAGGAATTGTCTATCGAGCTGATTCTTTTTCTTCATAAAATGCTTCTAAGCGGTATAAATGATGATATTGCCGGAAGATTTCGCCAAGACAATGAATATGTCCGGATCGGTACATTTATTGCCATCCCTCCTGAATATGTGGAACAGCGAATGAAGGAGATATTGATAGAATATTCCAGTAATTTTTCCCTGTATTTTTTGGAGAAAATTGCCAAATTCCATTTGGATTTTGAGACGATCCATCCGTTTAATGACGGAAACGGCCGTCTGGGACGTGTTTTAATAAATTACCACCTGTTGTGTCTTGGTTTCCCCCGGATTATTATCCGCCAAAAAGACAGGAAAATATATTATAAAGCGTTTGAAATATACAGAAATGATAAGAAAACAAAACTGATGGAAAACGTAATATCGCTTGCGATTTTGGAATCCCTACACAAAAGAATTGCCTATTTAAAAGGGATGACGATTATTCTACTGTCGGAATATGCCGGTAAACACAAACTGGGTTCTCCGGCGGTTTTCAATGCCGCCAAAAGACAAACCATTCCCGCTTTCAGGGAAAAAGGAATCTGGAAAATCGGTATTTGAATTCCTTATGTATCAAGTTAATACAAACCCGGCGTGAATGTAGAACTTCAGATTAAATATTAACGAACGAAGATATTATTTCTTTTATTGATTATGCTATGAATCTACATTATTATTTAATACAAGTATGAAAAATAAAATAAAAAGCAAGAAGTTCTTCTTCTTTATTATTTTTCTTTTAGCTAATTTTCCAGGAATAGGTTATTTGCCGATCGTTAATCATTTTGACTGTACAGGATTGCCAAATAATTGTACAGGAACAGAACTTGTTATCAAACTAAATCCAATCCTTTGGTTTCCAGAGATATTATCTAAATGGACCAGTGTTTTTCCTGGTAACCTATTTGGAATTAATGTACAGGAATTTGGTCACTTTACTCGTCCGTTTATGCTATTTCCCATACTTTCATTTATAAATTATGGAGAAATTATTACAATAATGTTATTGACATTATATTGGATATTACTTTCAAATATTTTCCAAATTATTCTCAAAAAATTTAAAAGATCATAGATGGCCAATCGTCAATAAAAAGGTTTTAACACCGTAAATGGTCCCCCGCGAAATATACCAAGTTAGAACTTTTGGTATAATAAATAAAATGATGAAAGATAAATTTGCCGTTGTTACTGGAGCTTCGACTGGTATTGGCAGAGCCATTGCCGTAGCCTTTGCTAAAAAAGGAGTAAAGGTTGCCCTTGTGGCCCGGACAAAAGAGAGGCTACAGATGACAAAAGATTTAGTGGAAAAAGCCGGCGGCCAGGCGGAAATTTTCCCAACAGATCTTAGTAAACTCGATTCCATCAACGATTTGATTTCCCGGATCAAGAGCAAAACAAAGAAGATAGATATCCTGGTAAACGTGGCCGGTATCTGGCATGGGGAAAATGAGGTTTATGCCGGAAGAAATTTTGCGGATTTTCCGCAGCCGGTTATTCTTGATACTTTTTTTGTCGGGACAATCGCTCCGACAATTCTTGCCCATGCTTTTGTACCTTTGATGGGAAAGGGAAGTAAGATCATCAATATCTCCGGCACCTTTTCAAGCGGGGCAAAAGGCTGGTTGCCTTATTATGTTTCCAAAAGAGCCATTGAGGATTTGACAATCGGTTTGGCCGAGGAATTGAAGGAAAAAGACATTCAGGTCAACGCCATTTCGCCTTCCGATACCGCTACCGATGCATATAAAAAATATTTTCCGCAATATCTGAAAGAGGCGATTAATCCCGAGGAAATTGCCGCTTATGCCGTTTACCTTTGCGAAAATAACCTGACCGGAAAAGTTTTCGTTTTGAAGAAAGACAAAGAACCCTCTGAAGGCTTTCACCGATAATAATCGCTAAGATTCTGGTAAAATAGACGCATGAAGATGAAAGTGGTCTACTTCCTGGGAATAATCCTTATTTTAACCGGTATCTTTTTCCGCTTTTATAATCTCCGTTACAACAGCGAATTTGAGTGGGACCAGGAAAATTCGGTAGCTTATCCGGCCAGAGGCATTATTGTTGACCATAAATTACCGCTCATCGGCGCTAAAACAAGCGTCGGCAACCTCTACGTTGGCCCGCTTTACTCCTATCTGGCGGCCGTCTTTTTTTTCTCTTTCAAGATGGACCCGATTGCCGGAGTCTATTTGGCGGCGACGGTGTCAGTGATAACAATTCTTATTAGTTACTTGTTGATGAGAAAACTGGGAAAAGAGGCCGCTTTCTTTTTCACTCTTCTTTGGTCGACCTCGTCTTTGATGATTACCTATGACCGGATACCGTGGAATGTAAATCTATTGCCGCCGGCTGCCATTTTGACTTTTTTCGGGATGTATTTAACCAATTGGATTTTGCTCGGTTTAGGCATTTTTCTCGGGATTAACAGCCATTACAGTTTTATCTTTTTTATTCTTGCCTGCGTCATATTTTTTGTTATCAACAGGAAATTAATTACCAGGTCGATCTGTTGGACAATCCTTCTATCACTTCTTGGGATACTGCCGCTTCTGATTTTTCATTTCCGTCACGGTAATTCTCTGGGAAATAACTTACAGCAATTTACCGTCTCTTCAATCAACGGATTTTCCCGTTTGGGCAGTTCATTTATTTTTGCTTTTACCAATACCCTTGAATCCCAAATGGCGGTGGTTTTTGGCCGCGAATCCGGCTGGATAAAGGAAATTTTTGCCGCCATTTTTATTTATTTCCTGATTTTTTTCCGGCATCTCAAGCCCATAAGGAATTTCCTCAAAGTATTTTCCGTCATTTTTTTGATGTATCTGTTGGGCTTTACCGTTTATCACGGTCACGCGCCCTCGTACTATTTTATCGGGCTTTATCCTATAGCTACCATTGGATTGGCTTTGGTTTTGGCGGAAATTAGCCGCAGGCTTGCCGCTTTATCAGTCCTGATCCTTTTTATCGCCTTTATGAATCTTATGCAGGCGTATCCGCTGGTTAAAAAGATAAGTCCGACGTCTTTGGGTACCAAACAGGATTTATTGAAAACCATCAAGAATCTGGCCGGAGAAGAGAAAACCAGCCTTATCTATGATATGGATCTGGGGAACAGTTTCGGCTACAGTTTCCTGGCTGATTATTACCGGCTTAATCTAGTTTCCGGGGAAGAAACGAAAAACAAGTATTGGATCAGCCGGCCGGCCGGCCGTTTTCCCGGCCGGCCGGATTATACTTTTGGCGACTTTGCCTTAGGTTTGCCTCAAACAGTAGAGCGGATCTATGCTTCTAAAGAAGTGCTATTGTTTGGGGAATTATTCCGCATAAGAATTCCCAAAAACTGGACCGTAGTTCAATGTCAGGGAATTGATTTCGATAAGTATTTTTTGACCGCGGACAACAGTGTTTCATGCGATATTTTTCCTAAAGAAAGCAAAGGCATCACCATTACCAATCTTCCGGATTGCAACCGGTCAAAATTTGCGGCAAGTCAATTAATAAAATCGCCGGGCGGGGAGGAATTATATCAAGTAAATAATCAGGAAATCGCCGGGATTTTTGAGGAAAACCGGTGTGTTTTCTTTACTGATCTGGATAAGAGTATCAACGGAGAGATTTCATCCGATTTAGCGACAATTATATTGTCGCTAAAATAATCCTATAGTAGTTATTGACTATTAAGCGGGTTTGTGGTAAACTTCTTTTACAGATTTATTAAACCGATAAATCTGCTTATATCAGATTTAGTTTTAAAGAGTCAAGATAAAGATACCCGTTTGTAAAATACTTCGTATCTTTTCCGCTTTTTGAGAGACCACTTCTTATTTAGGCAGATTCATCTGTTTTATACTTCGACTAAGCTCAGTATTATTAATATTAAAAAG
Source organism: uncultured Gammaproteobacteria bacterium (assembly GCA_964354025.1). Classification (GTDB taxonomy): domain Bacteria; phylum Patescibacteriota; class Microgenomatia; order 2-02-FULL-39-11; family 2-02-FULL-39-11; genus JALHWS01. Next base: position 16,497 of record CAYGXQ010000001.1, read on the forward strand.
GAGAAAAAATGGCTAAAAATTTATTTGTCGGGAGCATCCCCTTTACCGTTGATGAAAATGCTTTGAACCAGTTGTTCACCACCATCGGTCAGGTTCAATCAGTCAGCATCATTAAGGATAAATATACCGGATCCAGCCGCGGATTTGCTTTCGTAGAAATGGTTAATGAGGAAGACGCAAAAAAAGCCATAGAACAATTGAATGGACATTTACTTGAAGGCAGAAACATCGTCGTCAAAGAGGCTTTGCCGAAACCTACCTATACCAACGGTCGAAGCGACGGAAGAAGCCGCGGCGGCTTTGGTAATCGTGGCAGCCGAAGGTATTGAATTTAATTTAATTTAACAAATTCTTGTGAAAACACCTACTAATCCGTGCATTCGCTGCGGTAAGGAACGTATTTTTTCCAAGAAATGGAAAGAATATATCGGTAAGTCATTGGTGACTTATACCGACAATATCTGTCCGGATCCCGAGTGCCAGAAAATTGTGGAAACCGGTCTCAAAGATAAAAAAGACCGCCTTGAGACAATCCAGGCCAATTCCTTAAGACGCAGGACGGAAAACCGGAGAAATAGAAAATCCTCAAGTAAAAGACAGACCCGTTGAAGAAAGGCAGGTTGTTGTTCTATAATGATCTAAGATAGAAAAATATGAACACGGCTGCCCAAAACAATCCGCTATCCAATCAACCAAACCTTAACGAAATACTGATTTCCTGGACCAGCCCGGCTTACCCTTTCAAGAAAAGAAACCGGATTTTTTACCAGACGATTGCCGCCCTGACTCTACTTCTGGTGGTTATTGTTTTTTTCCTGCATGAGTTTTTACTAATCGGTGTGATTTTGTCTATCGCCTTTGTCGTTTATGTTATTTCCACTATCCCGCCGCTTGAGACGGAGCACCGGATTACTCCTTTGGGGTTTGAAAATGCGGGGCGGATGTTCCGCTGGATAGAACTTTATTCTTTCTGGTTTGAAAGCAAATGGGAAGAAAGAGTACTGGTAATCCAGACGAGATTGCCTTTTCCGGCGCAACTGCGTGCGGTTGTGCGCGGAGTTGAGGAGAAAAAGCTGAAGGAGATTATCGGCAAATACCTTCTTTTTCAAGAAAAACCGCCGAAAAGCGTGGTTGATAATTTTTCCGACTGGCTGTCCAAAAAAATCCCCATGGAGTCGGAAAGCTAAGGTTACTCCTCAAAGTGGCGTATTTACCTTCCAGATAATATAATAGGTAGTAATGTTCCCGTAGCTCAACGGATAGAGCGCGGCCCTGCGGAGGCTGAAATACCAGTTCGATTCTGGTCGGGAACGCAAAAAGGAGAGTTGGCTGAGCGGTTCAAAGCGACGGTCTCGAAAACCGTTCTCCCGTAAGGGAGGCGCAGGTTCAAATCCTGCACTCTCCGCAAAATCTGAAAATTTCAATTAATATAGATTGTTATATAGCCTCAAAACTCATTTTAGGTTCTAACACTATGACGGGCTGTCTCAAAATTCCTAATTCTTAAAATATCCGTTTGAGATGTATAATTCACTATATGGCAATTGAATTAATTGGAATGACTGGTGGGCATCCAGAACAACTAAATCCTACTTTCGTTAATCCTGCAGTAATGGCGGTAGTAAATAATGCTAATTTGGAAAGAATTATTGCAAAAGGTTTAAATGTATCTGACAGTGGACAAATTCCAATTACGGATGTAAGGGATCTTATTCAAATGAGTCAAGAGATAAGGACCGCCAGTAGAAAAGAGGTAGGAGGATTTAAAGAAATAGTCGTATATCTAGGTAAAAAAAGTCATGATATCAGTCGAGGAGTTGGTGCTGTTTCATTCGTAGGGGTAGAAAGAAGTGTTCCAATCCCTTTTGCTGGTCAAACAAGCGCAATTCTTGATGATCTTAGTCCTGAATCTGATATTTTAATAGTTCATTTACACCCAGAATCCCCAGAAGCAAGCAATGAAGATTTAAGCGCATTACAAACAATCGCTAGAGCTTTATCAGTAAAATCAGATAGAAATATAAGAGCTTCCTTATTAATTATTGGGGATAAAGATAATGAGGAGATACTCTACACTTTTGATTCCAGAGGCAAATATATGACTGTTATTTTGGAGAATTTACTTGCCAGAGAACGGTTATCCCCGCCTCTTTTAGATAAACTTTTTCTATTAATATACAGAGGTGATCGTTTTGATAAAGCAGCAGATGCTTATCAGTCAACATGGTATCGGGATAATAAATTATATCCGCCGGAAATTCCAGGAATAGGTCTTCTTCTACCCGGTTATTTAAATTCTACACCCCAAACTGCGTCTATTCCAGATCAGGCAATTATTGCTGAACCAAAGTCGAATTTACTAGTTTTACGTAATACTGGAGATACAGGAAAGTGGCCTGTTATATATATTGAAAAAGATGGAATTGTTCAACCTCTTGAGCGTCAATATAATGGAAAACAATATTGTTATCTATTAAATGGGATACCCTATTTTGCAGCGCCAAATAGTTTTATTCTTACTTCTGGAGTGAAAATTGGTATTCCTCAGGGAGGAATAAAGGTTGCAGATTATAAAATTAATCTAACTGGAGGAAGAAATATTCATGAAATTGATATACTTGCTGTGCCAAAAGACTCACTTCCGAGGGAAGCAAAATAGATTTTAATACTGTAAATGGTTCTCCGTCTGGTGCGGGACAAATCCCTCTCCCACCGCATAAAGAGGAAGATTGCCATCTGACGGAAAAATTTAAGATAAATAATTATTATCAATTACCCACTTATAAACAGGGATTACTTTTATAATCTGTTTCTTATCCGGTATTTCCTGCTCGGTATTATAAGTCAATATCAAACCGCTGGTTACTTTTAATTCTTCCATTGCCTGCTTTAGACTGTCGATCTCTCTTTTCTTCGTCATTTCATCATGTAAATCCCAACATACCTGAATCAGCGCTTTTTTCCTGTTTGGCAGTTTAATCAAAAAATCAATTTCTTTATTATTCCCGGTTTTATAAAAATAGGTTTCACAACCTTTTCTTAATAACTCCAGAAAAACGCACTGTTCCATAATTCTTCCCTTATCTTCTGAAAATCTGAAGGAGACGGTATTTGCCAGTCCGCAATCAACGGAATATATCTTTTTGCTAGCTTTTTGTTGAAACTTGAGAGAATAGGAAAATTGAGACAGTTCAAACGTTAAAAATGCTTCATTGAAATAATTCAGATAATCAGAAATAGTTTCAAAAGAAAGGGAAAAAGTTTTTTTCAGTGATTCTATAGAAACAGTTTTTGCGGAGTTGGTAATAAGAAATATTCCCATTTTTTCCAGAGTATCTTTTTGCCGCACATCATATCTCATAACAATATCTTTCTGGATGATATCAAAATAATATTGTTTTAATAGAGAAAGATTTCCTGTTTTGACTATTTCAGGAAATCCGCCGATTAACAGATATTCATCAAAATTTTTAAGTAAAGTTTTTTCCTTGAGTATCAAATCCTTTTTACTTTCTACTTTTATTTCCTTAAAAGATAGAAATTCGCTGAAGGATAAAGGCAGTACCGAATATGAGATATGCCTGCCGGTAAGCAGAGTGGATAATTCCCGGCTTAACAATTTTGAAGAGGAACCGGTAAGAAAAATTTTATAATTCCCGCCGTCTCTTAATTTTCTCACCGCGCTTTCCCAATGATTCACGGCGTGGATTTCATCAAAGAAAAGATATTTCAGATTTTGACTGAAATATTCTTTCTGGACTGAGATCAATTCTTCTATAACTTCAGGTGAATTATGGGAAACAAAATAAGGATCTTCAAAATTGATAAACAGAAAATCATCAGTGAGTTTTAATTTTTTGATCAGCAGTTTCAGAATTGATGACTTACCGCTTCTTCTGGGACCAATAATGTCGATCGCTTCCTTGCTTTTATAATCGATATGATCCACAACAGGACGATAATGTAGGTCTTCCTCATAAGCAGTCTTTTTCCAGAAGTCTATAATTTTGACCAATTGTTGGGTATCATACATACTAGAGTATAGTTTACTATAATATTAGATTATAGTCAAGTATAGTTGATGATATCTTGTTACTTCATCCGCTTCTGGAGGTCTGATTCGACTGTCTGGCGGTCTTCTCCGAATTTCTTTTGGGATTGGATTTTAAACTCCTCAACTTTCGCTTTGTCAGGTTTATTTTCCGGTAAATTTTGTTCAAAATTGACCGGTTCTTCTTTAATGGCGACATTTCCCTCCTGAAGCGTTTTGAGATAAGCCTGGTATTTTTTAAGGAGACAAAGTTTGTCGACCGTGATATTTTGGGAATGAAATTCGGGTGCAACTACCTGAGCCTCTTCCGTTGTTTGTCTGAAAGAGACAAGCGTACCGACTTTTGATAAAGCTCTTTTAAGCGGAAGAGACGCTTCAGAGATTTTATTGGTCGTCAGAGTAAGGTTAATGCCGTATCTTCGGTTTTCCATTAATAAATCGCACATTAAGGTTGTTGGCCAGGCTGAAGCTTCATCTATATAAAGATTAACGATTGGATTGCCGGCGGAATGTTCCAAATAATTGATGAGCTTAAAAAGAAGGATAGTAGTAATGATTTTATTGACATCGCTATTTTTCTTGAGGTTTTTGAAATCAAAGAGAATGATTTGATAATTTGAAAAAAGTGACGGAAAAGAAAAGGTTGATTTTGGTTGTCCCAGAATATAGCGCATGGATTTATCGGTCACAAACAGACCGAGTTTTGAAACGATATAATCCAATACTTCTGATTTATGAAAGTCAGAGGTTTGGGCGACCTGCTTATTCCAGTAATTCAGGACAATAGGATCCTGCACTTTCGGTAAAATATTTTTTAAGTACGAAGCATCCGTCAAACAGCGGAGAAGTTCGACAAAAGAAGCATTTTCGTCGTACAGAATTGTTAAAATGGCATTTCTGACCGCGTGTTCGAAACGCGGTCCGATGACGCCGGTATGTTTCGGGTCATACAAATCATACATGAGGCTGATCAGGATATTGGCGATTTGTTGTCTGTTTTTCTCGTCTTTTTCTTCAAACAGATTAAGGCCAACAGGAAAGTCATTATTGCCCAGGTCCAGATAAGCGATTTTTGGCAACGTTTCGTTATCAGCACTGGTAATAATTTCTTCAGCCAGATCGCCATACTGATCGAATACGACAATGGGACAGGAGGAACGGATATCCTGATTGATTAAATTAAAAAAATATCTGGAAACACCGACTCCGGGAATACCGGTGACAAGGATATTTCTTGACCGGTCGTCCGGGGACAAAAAAAGATTTTTAAAAATTTCCAGACCGTTAGTTGGATTATTCATATATTTATATACTAACAAATTGGTTTTATTATTCAACGGTCAGTCTTAAAACACACATTTGACAACGGATATAATGTAGTATATAGTATATACATAGAGAAATTATGGGAAGTGAGAATATTACGAATTTTCAATGGGACAAGGGAAATATCGGGAAAAACCTTAAACATAAAGTGATGGATGAAGAGACAGAACAGGTATTTTTTGATAAGAATAAAGTAATTTCAGAAGATATCGCTCACTCGCAAAAAGAAAAAAGATATATCATTATCGGTAAAACGAAAGAAGGAAGGTTACTTTATACAGTATATACATTTAGAGGAAACAAGATAAGAGTCGTTTCCTCAAGAGATATTAATAAAAAGGAGGTTCATTTTTATGAAAAAGCCGCTTAAATTGCCAAAATTTAAGAATGAGGAGGAAGAAAGAAAATATTGGTGGAATCTGGACCTTTCCGGATATTTTGAACCGTCTGATTTCAAAAAAGGCGTGACATTTCCGAATCTTAAGCCAACTACCACTCCCATTTCTATCCGTATTCCGAAGTACCTTTTAAATCGGGTCAAAGAAAAAGCAAATGAACTGGCGATGCCTTATCAGAGCCTGATTAAGCAGTATATTCAAAAAGGAGTGATGGCAAGATAAAATAAACAAGAGAATCAATATGATCAAAGAATTTTCCGCCGGAGGAATTGTTTATAAGCGTAAAGCGGAAAGCGTAAAGCGGAAAGCCAGTGATGTTGTTTGGTTAGTATGTCAACATTCGCAGCATAAGGGCTGGGTTTTTCCGAAAGGCTTTATCGGCGACCACCCTTCGACAAGCTCAGGGCAAGCAGAATCTGAAGAAGAAGCGGCTTTGCGGGAAGTGGAAGAGGAGACTGGCGTCAAAGGCAAAATCTTAGCCAAACTGCCCAAACCCGCCGGATATTTTTACGTTTGGAAAGGCGAGAAACGTTTTAAAACCGTCTATTATTTCCTGATGGAATATGCAGGAGGAGACATAAAAAACCATGATTTCGAAATGATGAAAGTCGAATGGTGGCCGAGGGAGAAAGTGGAAAAAAGTTTGACGTATAAGTCCGATAAGACCGCCTTTGCCGAAGCGTTAAAATTATTTAATGATGCGGAGTACAATAAATCCTGATTAAATCGGGATTTAAACACTCCAGCAAAGTTTAATCTTCGAAGAAGATTATTACTTTGCGCCTGTAGCTTAACTGGACCTGCCCGCAAATGCCTCGCATAGCGATGTCAGGCGGGTAGAGCATCCCGATTTGCTCCCGTAGCTTAATGGATAGAGTAGTGGTTTCCGGAACCGCTGATGCCAGTCCGATTCTGGCCGGGAGCGCAACATCGGGGCGGTTGGAGGTTCGAGTCCTCTCAGGCGCGCAGAAGTGAATGATATAAAAATAATATTCTTTAATCAAAAAGCAGAAAAATTGGGAAAAGAGCTGCTTAATAAGTTATAATACAGTTTAATACATACTGGAGAGGTGTGATAATTGGTAGTCGGCGCGCTTGGAAAGCGCGTGTCTCGGAAACGAGATTACGGGTTCGAGCCCCGTCCTCTCCGCAAGAAAAAGGTACCGTAAGAAATGGACTTCTATTTCGGCTTAAATTCCTTATGTGTCAAGCTAATACAAACCTGGTGTGGATATAATGGTGTGGATATAATAATTGATATCGGTAGCTGTTAGCTGTACCATATAAATATGGGTAAGAAACCGAAAATACTTTTAAGTATATTAATCATTATAATTTTAATATGTGTTGGTTTGTTAATTTATTTAAATAAATTTCGGACAGAAGAGGCACCATCAAAAGACGGTCTTTTTACCTATACCGGGATATTAGATCCCAAAAAATTGGATGACACTGCTGTGTCAGGATATAAAATAAAAATCAACATAGATCAATTGAGGAATAACGATACAATAGAGTTAAACTTACCCGGACCAATCACCTATACGGTTATTAAGGATCATACTGATCCTGAATTGCTGGTCGATACGTTTAGTGACCCGGCAGGAAAGACAAGAATTGTCAATGATTTCATTTGGTTTGGCAAGACTGTCCAGCCGGATGGCAAGGTAGGCTTGGGAGGCGATGTATTATTTAATGTAAGTGAGGGGAAATATGTTACAGCGACTATCCATACTTTTTTAAGCGATAGATATATGTATGATATCAGACATTTAAACGATTCAGAACATATGCTGCAAAAAATTGACCAGAGAAGATTTGGGGAGGATTAATTTTCCAATTACTAGCCTTTTGAATATAGATTCTGGTTATACCCCAAAACAGATAATAGTTATTTCCTTGATACAGTCTTTGCTTGGGAAAAATAAATCTTCAGTCTCAAAAGGAAATGCATCACACAGGCTGTTCCAAACACGATAGATAATTCCACATGATTATAGAGCATATTGCCGCCTGAAAAATTATAAAACCAGGGATATTGTTTTGCCAAAATCATGATAATTCCAAAACCAAAGGAAGGGATCAGTCCCAACAGTAAAATGCTGTCCCAAATGAGATTATGGATTTGTCTTCGTAAAACCTTCAGGGTAAACAGATATGCCACTATCGTTCCTAATAAAGGAAGATACAAATTATAATTTCCGACAGGATTTGTTGTTTTCACATTTATCAGAGTATCGGTTGGCTTGATTTGTCCTCCGGTATCTAAAATGCCGATAAGATATTGATTCAATAAACTGTTGGCCCGGCTGCTATGGCTTTGGCCTCTGCCGTTTTTATCATTATAATCAGTGGTGGCGTCTTTGCCGCACCAGGACCGAATATCTAAATTACTGTCATGGTCGGTCAGATAGTTGGTCAGATCATAGACGTTTTGATTAATAATCATCCAACAATCTTTTGGATTGTTATGTTGGGCAACCTGATTTGAAGTATAAGAAGTTTGGGCATACGTATTGGTAGAAAGTAAAAGAGTCATGATTAATGAAACCAAAAATGCAGTTAAAAGAGAGATTTTTTTCATACAAACATAATATACAATATTCCTTAAAAATTTGCTAAAGAATTATTACAGTTTAATTTACGGCAGGAATACAATAGAATATAGGAGTTATTAATTATTAATTTAAACAAATATGAAAATAAAATCTGTGAAAGCCCTGGAAATTCTTGACAGTCGGGGGAATCCGACAGTGGAAACATTTATCACTTTGGCCAACGGTTGTGTCGGCTGGGCGGCGGTTCCCTCAGGAGCTTCAACCGGAAAGTACGAAGCGGTCGAACTGCGGGACGGCGACAAAAAACGATACCTGGGCGCCGGAGTTTTAAAAGCAGTAGCAAATGTTAATCAGAAAATTTCCAAAGCGGTCCGCGGACTTGACGCGGGTGACCAAAAAACACTTGATAGGACAATGATTGAACTGGACGGCACGGAAAATAAAGCTCATCTGGGAGCCAATGCTATTTTGTCTGTTTCTCTAAGCGCGGCCCGGGCACAGGCAGTTTCGGAGAAAAAAGAACTCTATCAGTATCTGACTAAATTCAATCCCCATTTTTCCGGAACATACCTCATGCCGATACCGGAAATGAACGTCATGAACGGCGGCAAACACGCCAACTGGGCCACTGATATCCAGGAATACATGTTGTTTCCCATCGGCGCAAAAACAATTGCCGAAGCCATCAGGATGAACGCGGAGGTCTATCAGCTTTTGAAAAAAATCATCAAAGCCAAAGGTTATGCCATTTCCGTTGGCGATGAGGGCGGCTTCGCGCCGAATGTCGGATCCAATGAAGAACCGTTTCAACTCCTTTCCGAAGCGATTAATAAATCCGGATATCTGCTTGGAAAAGATATTTCTCTGGGAATCGATTCAGCTGCCTCCGAATTTTACAAAGACGGCAAGTATAAGCTGAACAAAGAGGGAAAAACAGTCACCAGTGACGGGTTGGCTGATTTTTATGCCAAATTGGCCACCAAATACCCGATTGTCTCCATGGAGGATATCTTTGCCGAGGACGATTGGAATGCCTTCCAAAAATTTACCAGGTCACAGGGCCATAAAATCCAAATTGTCGGTGATGATCTGTATGTCACCAATAAAAAAAGGTTCCAAAGGGGAATTGCGGAAAAAACCACCAATTCCATTCTCATCAAGTTAAACCAGATCGGCACTTTGACCGAAACCGTCGAGACTGTTCTTTTGGCCAAAGAAAACGGAATGACCGCCATTGTTTCCCACCGGAGCGGCGAGACGGAAGATCCTTTCATTGCCGATTTTGCGGTGGCCATGGGTTGCGGGCAGATAAAAACCGGGGCCCCGGCCCGGTCTGAACGGGTGGTCAAATACAACCGGCTGATCAAGATCGAAAATGATTTAGGTCCGAAAGCGGTTTATCCAACGGGAAACCTGAAAGCTTTTTTAAGCTGAAGAATTGGCGTAGGTTGTGACTTTGTCTATTCTTTCCTCACGGGTTAGGGGACTGGTAATTCCCGGTCCGCCGATACAGCCTCCGTCGCAAAAGAGGATGTCCAACAGACGGACTTTTTTGTTTGTCTCAAAATTTTTGATGGCCTCCTGGCAATTATTCCAATTGGAAATAATCTGGACTTCTCCGTTGGTGAATTTACTTGTCAGGCCACTGCTGTGGGACAATCCGCCGTCGATAGGGTAAAGCCTGGTCAGGCCGGGCTCGGAAATGTCGAATTTATCATCAGGATTTGAATCTTGCCGTATATTGAAATGTTTAAAAACCTGGTTTAGTTCATTATAAGTAACGACCAGGATTTCCAACTCGGGGAAATCCTCAGTGGCTTCCAGTTTCTTGACGATGCACGGTCCGATAAAAACCGGCCGGTAGCCGGGATATTTCTCCCTGACGATTTTTGCGGTGGCCACCATCGGAGAATCGACGTTATAGGTCAGGTATTTTTCATACTGGGGCATTTGTTTTCGGATCATCCTCACCACTGTCGGACAGGGACTGGTGATATAGCGGGTATTGGGATTCTCCTGCAGAAGTTTTAAAAGTTGCTCATTGGTTCTTTTGGCACCGGCGGCCACTTCAAGTGTATAGGTAAAACCGAGCTTTTTCAGCATGGTGATGATGGCTGGATAACCAAACATAATCGGAAAAGAAGGGGCCACCATGGCGGCCAGTTTGGCCTTTTTCCCGATAAGTTCGATTAAAGTAGCGGTTTCATTCATATCTGCTTTTTGGCAATTTTAAATAAAGCAAATGCGACGGTTCCGCCCATCAGGGAGGTAAACAGTTGGATCATTCCCATGGAGGTTAGGAAAATATTGGGGGCTACGTGACTACCGACCAGAATCAGGGAGGAGAAATAAAGGACGGAAGTTTTCAAAATTGAAGGAAAAATTATACTCAACGGAAAAGAGAAAACAGTTTTTATTTTTGCAAATGACCGGATCAGGATTATGTTGCCCAGCCAGATAGACGGGAGAAACAAAATCAAAAAAGGAGTGAATTTTCCCAAGAGGATGCCGTTGGAAATGGCTCCAACACTCGGAAGAAGGGAAATAAATACGAGTTGTTTTCCCTTGACTTGTTTGGAGGAAGCGAGATACAAAAGGGCGTTGACCATGGTGCCGGTTAGCCATTGAGGACCGGTGAGAAGAAAAGGGATGGCAAAAGCGAAGGCCGGTAAAATAATTTCTAAGCTTAACAAACGGATATTGGTGATGGAAATGCTCACTGCTTTCTTTTCCATGGATTAATTATACAATAACTCGGAATTACCTTGTAGTCATTCCGACCGATTCCACGATAGTGGATGAGTGGAGGAATCTTCCCCAGTTGGAAGATCCCTCGGATCCGCCAGCTGGCGGACTCGGGATGACATAAGATACTTTAAAGTATTGCTTTGGGGTGATTCATTTACTCGAAAACAGCGGAGGTAGGGGATATAGAAAGTAAATAGCCGATTCCCAATTTTCCGGTAATTTATCTGGCACTTCAGATAATCCCCAAAAACTATCTCGTACGGTGTCGGTACGGGTATGGAAACGGTCGGAGTGGGAGTCAGCGTCGGCGTCTCTATCGATTGGGGTGTAGGAGTAGTGGTAGGAGTAATTGTTGGTGAAACCGTCGGAGTAACAGTCGGCGTTGGAGTTTGAGTAATAGTTGGGGTGATAGTAGCAGTTGGCGTTAGTGTTTGAGTTGCGGTTGGAGTAGCGGTCATTGTCGGAGTTGGAGTTTCCGTTGGAGTAACGGTTACAGTTGGCGTAATGGTTGGTGTTACAGTCGGCGTTTCTGTAGGAGTGGGAGTTTGGGTGACAGTCGGGGTAACCGTTGGCGTTGTAGTAGGAGTTTCTGTCGGTGTTTCTGTTGGCGTTATAGTCGGTGTTACTGTCCCTTCAGGCGGCTCTTGGGGACTGCTGGCATTTTGCGGATCGGATATTGCCCGAGTGACAAAATCATTTGCGTTATTATCAGAATCTTCCCCGTTTCCGGCAAATTCTTCAAGACCGCCAGGTTTTCGTTCGATACTGCCATTTGCAGTCGGATTGGTTGGAAAAGGCGCACTCTCAAAATTTTCAGCGGTACCAAATCCCACTTCATCAATAATTGAATCAGTTTGGTTCGTAAGAAATATCGTGTTATTAGGAGCGAGGATATATGAACCAGAGTTAGAATAAGTAATATCTGGAGTAACCGCTCCATCGTAAGTTGGTGAAGAATAAGTTATCAGGAAATAACTACGCGCATTGATAGAAGTTTGTGAAGGAAGTGTGATAATGTCATAAAATGTTGTTCCGCTAGCTGACTTTTTTCTTATTTTCCATCCACTAATATCTTCCGTTTGGCTCATTGGATTATAAAGTTCGATAAATTCGTCATTAGCAGTCGCGCCAGCAATTTGTATTTCTGAAATGACGACATGGCCGGCGGCGGAAAGGACATTTTGAGGGAAGAATTTAATGAGAGTTAAAAAAACACCAAAAAGAAAACAAAAAGAAAGAGCGGGCAGGTATTCTTTTTTCATAAATAAAATTTAAACGATGTTTCTAATATATGGTTTTGAGAAAGACAAAGTCAAGAGGGATCTGGAAAAGCCGGCGGAATTTAGCTATAATCGTCAGGCAGGTATAATGGATAAACTATTTTATATTATTATTTCCACTTTTTTCATAAGCCTTGGAGCTTTAGTCGGTGTTTTCACTTTTTCCCTCAAACAGGAAAAATTATCAAAAATACTTTTATTTATGGTTTCTCTATCAGCCGGAGCTTTGATGGGCGGAGCATTTCTTCACCTTTTGCCAGAAGCCACGGAGAAGTTGGAAGCAGAGACTGTTTTTATAATCGTACTAATCTCTTTTATTCTCTTTTTCCTTGTCGAGAAACTATTTCACTGGAGGCATTGCCATAAAGGAAAATGTAATATTCACAGTTTCGGTTATATGAATCTTTTCGGAGACAGTATCCATAATTTTATTGACGGATTGATTATTGCGGCTACTTTTCTGACAGATGTAAAACTCGGTTTTATTACCACTTTAGCCGTTGCCTTGCATGAGATACCGCAGGAAATAGGAGATTTTGGCGTTTTGCTTTATGCGGGATTTGAAAAAGAAAAGGCATTGATAGCCAACTTTCTGGTGGCTTTGACAGTAGTCTTGGGAGGGATTGTTGGTTATTTTCTTTCATTTAGATTACAAAATTTTGTCAGCTATCTTCTTCCGGTGGCTGCCGGAGGATTTATCTATATTTCAGCCTCAGACTTAATGCCGGAAATAAGGAAAGAAGAAAGTCTAAAGAAATCTCTCCTTTCATTCGGAATGTTCCTGATTGGTGTTTTGCTCATGTATTTAGTGAAACTGATGGGTTATAAGTAGCCCCCAGTACCAGAGAGCCCCGCACAACCTTTAGTTATAAACATTAGACCGGTGGCCGGCGGTGATAATGTTGATAACATTATCCTTTTTGTTTATTTTATAAATAATTCTAAATACTCCTATCCGATATGAATATTTTCCTAAAAGCTCTCTTCCGAGTGGTTTGCCCAAATATGGATCCTGTTTAAGAGTCTCGATGATTGAGGCCAATGCATTTTGGTGGATCTGTTTAATTTGTTTCAGTTGATTCTTTGCTTCCGGAGAAATGATTATTCTATACATTTAGCTTGAAGCTTGAGACTTTTTTTAACTTCTTCCCAATCCAATCCCTTTCCCTCAGCAAGCTCTTTTTCCCCCTTTTTTATTGCATGCATAAGAGTTTTATCGGCTAGAATTTCATTGGTTTCTTTCCAGGATTCATATTCTGTCGCAGAGATCAGTACCGCCGCGGGAACACCGTTGACAGTAATGATGTATTCATCCAGAAGCCGGTTAGCTTTTTCCACAAGCGTAGTCAGTTGTTCCCTGGCTTTGGTAATTGGAAGAGTTTTAGTCATAATTTGATTATTAATTGATCTTACATAATTCTGTACAGATTGTCAACAGATGTAGGATATTGGTATAATCAGTCACTCTTTTTATATGAATTTAAACTCTATTTTTTTCAAAGAACAAGTAATCAAATCTGTCAGGAAGTTTTTTGCTGATCAGAAATTTCATGAAGTGATCTCGCCGGTTCTGGGTAAATCGGTTCCCTACGAGCCGAATATTTATCCCTTTTCTACAGTTTGGGAAAATGGCAAAAATAGAGAGATTTTTTATCTAGCTACTTCACCGGAAGGTTATATGAAAAAAGTTCTCGTCCAAGGCATCGGCAATTGTTTTACCATCGGATATTCTTTTAGAAATCAGGAAGATTTCAGCCCGATCCACCGGCCGGAGTTTCTGATGCTTGAATGGTATAGGGAAAATTCAAATTATAAAGAAATAATAGAAGACACAAAAGAGTTGATAAAATTTATTATTAATAAAATCGGTTACCGGGGAAAGAAGATAAAAACGGATAATAAATGGCCGGTTTTTTCGATGATCCAACTTTTTCAAAAATACAGCGGTTTAGATCTGGAAAAAATTATTGGCGATGAAGAGATGATCAAAGCGGCGGTGGCAAGAAACTATAATATTAAAGGCGCAAACTGGGAACAGCTTTTTAATCAAATATTTCTAAATGAAATCGAACCGCATTTAGGCAGCAACCCGTTTTTTATCATTGATTATCCTGCGCGGATTTCTCCCCTTTGTGCCAAAAGACGGGATAAACCAAACTTTGCCGAGCGTTTCGAGTTTTACCTTGACCGGACGGAAGTGGGCAACGGCAATACGGAAAATACAGATGTGGAAGATGTAAAAAAAACTTTTTTGGCAGAAAAAAAACAAAGAGAGAAATCCAGGATGTCGGTTTCAGCGGTTGACGAAGAATTTTTGGAAGCTTTGGGGAAAATGAAAGAAAAAAATTACAGCGGAATGGGACTGGGAGTTGACCGGTTGATAATGATTTTGGGAGAGATCAAAGACATAGGAGAAATCTACTGAATATTCTTGTTTTATAAATAATTATCTGGAATAATGAACATATGGCCGTACAACTTGACTACCTTGCTCCATCGGGCTGGCAGCCGGAGAATCCGGATGAAAATTACGTTTTGGCCCAGTATAAACTGGAACTGGCGGACGGGATTGATAAAAGCATGTTTGTCCAGGCGGCCGCCTCAATCGCCGCCGAATCCTCCACCGGTACCTGGACCAAAGTGGATGCGGGACCGGATTCGGGTATAAAAGTCGCCGAGCAATATAAAGCGGTCGTTTATGACATTGATGAGGCAAGCCGTCTTTTCAAAGTCGCATATAAAAAGGATCTCTTTGAAAGAGATAATCTCTCCGGTCTTTTGGCCGGGCCGGCCGGTAACATCGCCGGAATGAAAATGGTCAAGGCTATGCGGCTTTTTGATATCCGTTTCCCCAAAGTGATGGTTGAGGCTTTCCCTGGACCAAGATACGGCGTTTTGGGAGTGCGTGACCTTTTGAGCCAAAGCGATGAACAAAGACAAATGCCGATTTTAGGCACTGTCGCCAAACCGAAAGTCGGAAGAACTGCCGGTGAGCAGGCTATTTTGGCTAAAAGATTGTGGACGGCCGGCGGAGGACTTTACGATTTCATCAAAGATGACGAGAATCTGACCAGTTTGCCTTTTAATAAATTTGAAGACCGCGTCCGTTTAGTCCATCAAGTCCAAAAAGAGCTGGAAGGAAAAGGCGGCCCCAAAAAACTGTATCTGTGCAACATCACCCATTCCAATCTCGATGTGATGTTGGAAAGAGCCAACTTGATCAAAGAAAACAGCGGCAGATGTTTAATGATTGACGCAGTGGTTACCGGTTTTTCCGCAGTACATACCCTCAGGTTGAAAAATCCGGATTTGATCATCCATGCCCACCGGGCGATGCACGGTTTTTTGACGCGGGAAAGCGGTAAAGATTTTATGGGCAGCGGATCTTTGCAGGGATTCAGTATTTCCATGATTTTACTGGCAAAAATATACCGATTATTGGGAGTGGATTCCCTGCATTCCGGTTCCCCGAAGGCCAAAATGGAGGATTACGGTGAAAGCGGGGAAATCATGCGTTTACTGACAACGGAAATTACTCCGCCAAATTCCAATTATCATTCTTTAGGGCAAAACTGGTTTGGGAAGTATAAGGTTTGGCCGGTGGCCTCCGGCGGATTGCATCCGGGAGTGATGGATAAAGTGATGGAAGCCTTCAGCAAAGATTGTTATATCCAGCTCGGCGGCGGAGTTTTGGGGCACCCGCAAGGGATAGAACGCGGAGTGGAAGCGGCCATTGAGGCAAGAAAAACTGTAATGAAAGGAATGACAATCAATGATTATGTCCGGAAATACCCTGAGTCTGCCCTTTCTGCCGCCGTCAAACTTTGGGGTACCGAGCCGAAGATTGTTTACTGATAGAAGAGGAGAGTATAATATAAAATCTATGGAAGAATTGGACAGGCTATATCCTTTGATTACGAGCGAAGACCTGACGAAGTACGCCAAACTTTTCCAAAGGGATTTGATCGCCGCTTTGCACAACCAACAGTCTTCGCTTCCTTCCATCCTCAATCCCATCCATAAAATTTCAGCCAAAGAGGGTTTTGGAGTGGCTCTCTCCATCGGCGGGACCAACGGTTATGTCTCGGCCTTCCGGATCTCCCGGAAAAAGGTGATCACTTTCTTAAACCGGAAAATATTTAATCTGCCGGAAAAAACGACCAGGGAAGAACTTTTTCATTTAATCACTAAAAATGTTTTTGCGGTGGCCTCCGGCCGGAAGAAAAAATTCCCCATAGGTATCGGTCTGGCATACACGCTGAAGCCGGTGCTTCACCACCGCTTCATCGACGGCACTTTGATGTATATGTCCAAGGGCAGGGAGATTGAGGGACTGGTGGGACTGCGGGTCGGACAGGAATATCATAAATTTTTAATCGATAAATACGGGATTGATACGGAAGTGGCGGTGGCCAACGATGCCATTTGTCTGCTTTTGGGCGGAGACGGAGTGGAAATTGCCGGAGTGGTTGGGACAGGACTTAACTTCGCCTATTGGGAAAAAAGGACGGCCATTGCCCCTTTGAAACTCGGGGAGCTTAATAATTTCTGCCAGGGGGATATCGCCGTCAACATTGAGTCAAATAATTTTGACAAGATAGAGGGGACGAAGTTAAGAAGCATTGTCGATAAAGAAAGTGAAGATGTTGGATATTCTCTGGCGGAAAAAGAAGCCTCAGGTGCTTATCTGTACCGGCTGTTTAATGCCGGAAAAGTGAAACTTTTGGGCAAAGATTTTCCCGATCTGTCTTCCACCGATCAGCTGAACGATATTCTGACGGGCGCTTATATTTTTCCGAAAAATATCAGTCAGGAAAAAATAAAAAAGGCCGGACTTTTTGCCCAGCGACTGTTACATCGGAGCGCCCAGATTACGGCCATCCAGTTATGCGGGATCTTCATGAAAATCGGCAAAACCAAAGGAATAGTATCGGTAGTTATGGAAGGCGGGATTTTTTGGAAAGCGAAAAACTACGCTTCCTTGGTTAACCTTTACGTCAATATGATCTTGCCGGAAGTGATCCCTTCTTTTGCCCGGCTTTTTGGAAGCAGTCGTCGCGGAATGGCCATTCTGGCCAGCAGCTTGATCTAATAACTTCTCCATTGTAATTATTCAGTTCTTCCCAAAAACAATGTCATTGCGATCCCGATGGAAATCGGGAGAAGCAATCCCGTGATGCTGCAATAATTCCTGCGGGATCGCCACGGCCAGTCGGACTGGCCTCGCGATGACATATTTACTGGGACATACTGAATAGATACCCTCCATTCCATTGACTATCCGTTTATATTCCCTTACCATGAAATTATATGAGTTCACCGGAACACGGACATCATGGAGGAGACGCCAAGCCGGATTTGATGAAAAGGCTGGCTCAATTTTTTAGGGCGCTTTTTCAAAATAAAGCGGAGAAAGAGATGGCTGAAAGGGCAGCCGCGGGAGAAATCGCTAAGCGCGATTACGCCAAACACGAAACTGAAGCAAAATGGGAAGAGGAAAGAAGAAAACGGGAAGAAAGAGACCGGACACGAAAATACCATGAAGCCAGAAGCGCGGAAGTGGCTGAAGCCGAGGTGGAAGTAACCAGACGGCAAAACGCACAGAAAGTGAGAGATAAGCTGCAAGATGTAATCAATGATACCTCCGGTCAAAACGATATCGAAGGTTCAAGATATCTAATGGCGGAGATAAGAGGAAATACACATGTACAAGAAGCCTTGAAGCATCTAATTGACGAAAGTCCCAACGCTAGGGAAGTCATCAGGGAGTTTTTGACGCAAGATAAGCGGGTTCACGGGAGAAGTCGGGAACTGATCAAACTGACACAGGCGCTTTTGTATGAAGCCCAAAAAACCGGTGACATAGGCAACTTGGATTCTTTTATTACCCAAGTAAAAAAACAAATTGACGGACTTTTGATAGATGAATATTCCGCGGCAAATAGAGCAGCTAGGGGAAGGAGGGGGCAGGGATTTAATACTTTCAAGGAATTCTTAGAGGAGGAACCGGGAATCGTGATGACTGATGACGAACAAAAAGAACTACAAACGCCTGTTTATTATAAAGATAAAGATAATAAAGATACAGATAGAGTCAATGAAACGGAAACTACGGAGAAATGGAAAAGAATAGTTCAGGAAATGGTGACAGAACCTCGAGTTGGTACCGTCCGAGCTTTTACTGCTGCGAAAGTAGATAAATTTGCCGAGAATTATGGCGGCAATATTCCTGACAGTCAAGTTGTCATTGATAAGATGGTGGCGCCGCTTGACCGGGTTTGGGGCGAGCTTGAAAGGAAAGATGTTGCCGGACAGTTAACGAGTGAAGATTTAATCAAATACAGCCGACAATTAGTCAGGGAAGAATCGCAGATCCGGCCAACTGATGTGGCGCCGGGAAGTGATGCTTATTTTGCCGCTTCTCGAGCAATGGGGGATTACATGAATAATAAATTGGAAATTTTAGCCAAGAAGCTGGAAGAAAAATTAAAAGCGGAGAAAGTGGTCATGAAAGAAGGGATTAACGATGAGACGGAATTTTTGGCGGAAATGGCCAAAAGAAAAGGCCGGATAGGAGATTTGTTTGAACTTAACCCGGCGATGGAAGAACTTTTATACGGATTGGATGATAAAAGCCGTAAGTTTCGGGATAGAGTTTTTATGAATATCCACTCCAGAGTTTTATCCGATCAACGGAATTCCTCAAACGATAACTTCGGCCTTTACGAGCGGGCGGATTTTTCGACTATAATTGATCTTTTAAAAGTAGGATTGGAAAAATTTAAGGTAATGGAAACAGGCAGAAGTTTGGGTGAAACTCTAAGCGACCATTACAATAATCTCAGCAACGCCATCCGCCAGTGCCGGGACATTGATTTTTGGGCCTCCCAACCGGCTGCCAATTCGGAGAACTTCAACAAATCTCTCGGCATGTTCCAAAATGAGTATGTCAAAGAAGCTCTTAACATCCCTGGGGTGATAGTGGCTTTCCGGGCTTTTGAGGATAATCTTCGCAGTATTATCGCTTCCAACGACGGTTATCTGCCGCCGGCTCTCATGGAATACGATGCGACCAGCGGACGCTCTTTCTGGGATAACATGTCCCGGGCACAGGTTGAGAAAATGGTCGGCATGGGAGTGGTCCCGGGTATCAAAAGAGATGAAAGAAATTATTATCTTCATGTCAGAAATAAAGACGGCTATTCAGTCGAGATGGACTTTAAAAATCCTTTGAAAAAAGAGGATGTTTCCTCCGATGAGTATCTGATGTATATGACTTTGGCCAAAGGGATCGGAATGGCCACTGCCCGGTATCTGGAAATGATTGCCCAGACGAAAGTCCCGGGGTCGGACAATCCGACGCTGGGTTTGGATACTTTCCACAGTATGCCTTATGAGGGAATGGCGAAAGCGATGAACTATTTTAATGTCTATATTGAGAAATGGAAAATGGGTTCATATAAATACGGCCATCTCATGAATATGCTGATACCGGATGAAAAAAATAGGATGACAATAGACCAAAATGATTCTACTTCAGCCATCCGCGCTTATATGGCTTACCAGGACGGCACTTTTGAGGAAAAATTCGGCACTGATGCCAAAAGATTTATTGACCTGACTAATTTCTCCGGCATTTCCTCGGCTATAGGCAAAGACACAACCTGGCGGCAATATGACATGACGCTTGACTGGGAGGACCGGAAAAAAGAATTTTTAGGCGGTCCGACGCAGCTGGTTTTAAGCAAAAGATACGCGGAGGAGAAAGTCAAAGACCATCTGGTAGTGGCCAAATATCGGGAGCAATACCGGCAGGAACTAATCAGCCAAAAATCCGGACTGCCGACCAGCGGCGCCGGTTTTGATAAGCTTTGGCGGGAATACGGGAAAAATAGATATGCTTATAACATTGAAAAGGAATGGGAAAAACTTAACGGGCTTGACCCTAAAAAAGGCAGACAGCATACGGCTTTATGGCATCAGACAGACCATTTGATAGGAGCATATAGAAATGCCTTGAAGGCGAGAGTCTGGGTAGAGATGGCCATGAGAAATCCTCTGGTGGTGGCTCACAGCTTAAAAGTCGACCTTCCTTTGGTTGGGGGAGAGAAACGGAAGAAACAGATGACTCTTCATACCATGCTGGTACAGGATATTTTAGGCATTCCGCCGGAAGATACGAAATACGGTGAGGAAGTCGGTAAATCCGCTACCAGAAAATCACCGACAAAACAGCAAGAACAATACATGATTGACGTCATGAATCTGGAGTGGGATCTGGCGGCAGTACGGGAGAAAGCCATCAATGGTGAAGATACAGAATATGTGAGAGATCTGACCGATAAGGATTTTAAGGTTATTGGAGATGAAAAAAGGAAAGAACAGGCTTTGGCTTACTGGAGAAGAGTGAAAAAAGTAATTTTAGGCAGCGAAGATTCGGCTGAAGCGGATAGATTGATTAAACATTTTGGTTTGGGTCTGATGGAAAATCAGGTGGATTACGAATGGGATCATCATCACATCCATGAATTGATGACCGATAAAAAGGACGGCTTTTTGGATAAATTAGATAAACAGTTAAATCAAAGTCCGATGTTTACGATTGTCGGTTCAGACGGCCAACAGATCGAAATCCCTTTTCTTTTGAAAAAAGCGGTGAAGATGGAGCCGGAGTGGATTTTAGGAACTGACGATATGGTTTTTAACAAAATGGATATCCTCAATCTCGGTTCAAGACAGCTGATAAGAAGAGGAGGCGATATTGCCGCCCACCAGGCCGGCGGCGATGCCGTTATTCAGTATCTCCTGTATGGTTTAACGCCAACGCCAAATAAGGAAGAAGCGGTGAAACTGCTTGCCAAACTTCGTGATGCCTACTCCGGCGATATGATTGAAATCGGTTGGTCAGTTGGATCCAATCTTGCTTACATGACTGACCGGCTTTATGCCTGGGATTGGAATCATTATGGGCAGTCGGTCGCGCAAAGAGATGTCTGGGGTACAAGAAGAGGAGTGGCCTCCTGGTTAGCCAATGAAAGACGGGAATGGTGGGATACTTTGGAACACGCTGATGTTTTTCCGCCGAACGCGCATTCTTACTTTTATAACATCGATGATAAAGTAAATATCCATACAATGAGAAAATGGTGCCACGCGGATAATTCGGATGTCTGGAAAGAAATCATTGCCCTGGGAGTTTTACTGGCTTTGGCGATCACCATCTACCGTGCCTTCACCGCCCCAAGTGAAGAAGAAGAGGGCGGCGGTAAAGGCGGACACCATTAGTTACTACTAGTTACTACTACTTGTGAGTTCCTTTATCTCCACCTCCGAAGATACCGCTGGCCATCATTTTCAACTGGCCCATATAGTAGAACTGGCTGGCCGCGCCCATGGCCGTCTGGAAAGAACCGGTCAAAGGCGCCATGATGGTGCCCGGAGAAACAGGCAGGGCCGGTTTAGGCGCGAACATCTTTTTGATCGAGGCAATCAAAGTCGGGGCCATGAAAAGGACACCGATGCCGATAAAAGCGGAAAAAACAGGAGGAGTCCCTATGCCCAAAAGAGGCGGTTGCCAGGCCGTGTTTTCCGGATTTTGGGAAGTCAAAAACATGGCAAACATCAAGACGGCGGCGGTGGCCGGGAAGACGACCAGATTAGCAATGACATTTAAAATCCAGTCGGTAAAAGCGGATTTGCCGGGGACAGCCTCCGCCAGAAGCTGGATCGGGCCAATGATCAAAGAAATCATCACCTGGATATAGGAATTCACCAGAAGAAGTACCAGTCTGATGAAAGTAAAAAGCAGTCCCAGAGCCAAAATCAATATAATAATAGCTGATGGAGCAGCAGCGACAGCTGCTGTGCCCAAACCGATAGTAACGAGACCGGGAATCATAGAAATGAGTCCAATTACAACAGAGATACCGCCCAGTTGACCTCCATAACCTTTGATAAAATCGTCTACAGATCGGAAGCCGCCGCTGAAAACCGATCCGGCTAAAGTGCCTAACCCGCCGGTCATATACTGGCTTTGCAGTTCCGCCACTTTTGAAGCAAAACCGCCGCCCATGCCCTGAGCCATGACAGAGATCAGGATAGCCATGACCAGATACATCATGTCAATCAGAAAACCGACGATCGGATAAGAAAGGGTGATCAGGACTAAAGTCAGAATGATTTTTGGTAAAGCCGCCTGAAGAGAGATGACTGTTTTCGGATCAATTTTCATCCGGAAGATGATCATGAAGCCGATGGCCACCATGACGATAATCAAGATAGCGTAAGCAATATTTCGGGAAGTTTTCCAAAGAGAAAGAAGCGGGGTCATGGCGGCAAAACCGATCCCTTGGGCAAAAACAGGCTTGATAAAGCCGGCGTTGGCCAGATAGTCACGGGCATAATAGGCAAAACTGGCCGGAGGATTAGCGTAAATGGATGCTATAACTGTGCTGATATTTCCCAGAGCCGTTTGCTGCGGATTACAATTGTTATCATCAGGAAGGCAGACTAACAAACTAGTAATAGCGGCCACTTGGACATTAGCGATAAAGATGCTATGAGGGACCGCAGAAATATCAGTTTGTCCTTCTTTGGCTTTTTCCTCAGTAATATTTAAGTCGTTGACGATTTCCTTCAAACCCATCCTCCAATATCTTGTAGCGGTAGCGGCCGTAGCTTCTTTGGGGAATGAGAAGAATGGAATTGCGGCAATAAATATCAAAAGTAAAAATCTGTAGATTTTGGGCAGACGGAGCATATTTTTATTATTCTGCTTTTTGACGGTGGTGTCAATCCTGTATTGTGTTATTGTCATCCCGACCGATTCCACGATAGTGGATGAGTGGAGGGATCTTCCGCGTTCCGTTAGATGGAAGATTCCTCGACGCGGCCATTATCATGGCCTTACTCGGAATGACACTCAAGGTGAAGAAGGAATTTCGAAAATCAGGACATTGACGCCGGTGAAGTA
Source organism: uncultured Gammaproteobacteria bacterium (assembly GCA_964354025.1). Lineage (GTDB taxonomy): Bacteria > Patescibacteriota > Microgenomatia > 2-02-FULL-39-11 > 2-02-FULL-39-11 > JALHWS01. Next base: position 39,830 of record CAYGXQ010000001.1, read on the forward strand.
TTGGATGATTTTAAAAATCAGAAAAGCGACGGCCATCAGAGCGATGCCGGCAATGGCATAAGTCATCGTTTGTTGGGCGGAAGCGGTTGCTTTATGGTCACCGCCTGAAGTGAGATACTTGAAGCCGCCGATGATAAGCATAACCATCAGAGCCAGCCCGGCTAAACTGACGGCGACAGTCAAAATATTGGAAAAAACAATTTCCAGACATTTGAGGGTGGGAACATCAACTCCGCCCACCGTCTGCATGCAGGAAGTCCAGTCTTTCATGAGGGTTTAAATCTTCTGTTTAATAACCCGACGGCAACTTGATACCTCTCAGGATCGAGATACCGAAGAATTGTTCGATGACGATCATCAGTCCCCAAGCGGCAAAGACGATGAAAAGGCCGAGGATGGCCGCCTGGATTTTGTGCTGGGCGGCTTCCACTTTACTCTTGTCTCCACCGGAAAGGATCCATTCAACACCGGCGATAAGAAGATAGATGAAAGTCGCCAGAGCAGCCATTACAAGGATAAGACCGACCGCACCGCTGACTAATTTACCCAAATCGCCTGTTCTCAGATTTGAAGGACTAGGGATGATAATAGGAATGTCTTCAGCGAAAGCGGTTGTTTTTGAGAACAAAACCAGCGATAAAGTAGAAAGACCGGCGATAATTTTTTTCATAAAATTTTTCCTCCCCTTATAAAATTATTATGACAATGTTTTGACTTGTTTGTCAAGCTCTAAAATAAAGTCGGCAGTTTTATCTGAAAACCGCCGCCTCCGCCAAGAGGCGAAATGCCCAAGAATTGCAAAACAACAACATACAATCCCCAGGATGCAAAAAGAATGAAGAGTCCGACGATGGCATTGGTAATTCTTTTTTGCGCTCCTTCCAGCGCTGCCTTATCTCCGCCTGAAGAAATCCATTCTAAACCGCCCTGGAGGAGATTGACAAAAGCCCAGATAGAGCCGGCGGTAAGCATGACGCCAACCAAAGCGGCAAAAAATTTGGCAAAAATCTCCGGCGCTTTTTCTGGATTTTGGCCGGAAATACCGGTGACAACTGGATTGGTGATTGGTGAGATTTGATAAATCATAGTTAAAATCCGATATTCTGTAAAACTGCTCCCGGATTTAAGATGTTCAAACCGATGATTTTGCCGATCAATCCGGTAATTACCCAGGCGGAAACAACAATGATCAAGCCGATTAGGGCATTAACGATTTTATTACGGGCTTCTTCAAGATTATGCTTGTCGCCGCCCGCATTCATCCAGCCGTAACCGGCGATAATTATCTGGAAGATAAACCAGAGCGCGGCAACTATTGTTAAGAAACCTATGATGCCGCTGAGAGCTTTGTTTAACTGGTTGCCGACTTTGGCGCTGTCGCCAATACCCAAATTGCACATCGCTTTTGCGATCTCTCCGAAACCATCACCGCAACCCAAACCTTTGCTTGAAGGCGGAAGCGGGGCGGCCGCGTAGACAGCACTGATTAATTTATTTATCATTGTAATTTCGGTTGTAAAATAGCCGTCGGATCTTTGAAAAACAATATACCGAATACCGCCGCCAGCAAAAATGAAGCAACGATAATCACCAATCCCAAGAGAGTTTGCCAGATCCGGTCCAAGGCTTTGGTGACTTTTTTCGCGTCGCCGCCGGCCGACATATAATCAAAGCCGGCAATAATCAGATTGACGAATGAATAAAGTCCGGCGACAACAAAAACCAGTTTAAGGATGGAATTCAGTAAAACCATGATACCGGTTAGCTCTCCGCCTGATCCAATCCCTTCAGGCATATAGGGAGGACGGGAAATGCAACCGATCGGGTCATTCGGATCGCAGGCGGCCAGAAGGGTGGTTAAAAGATAAATCATATTGCTAGCCTAAAATACCGCTTAGAGCTCCTCCAGTGATGAAATTTATTATTTGTAAAATCCAATAGGCTCCAAACATAATAGTAAAGCCGATGATGGCAAAAGTCAAAATATTTTTACGCGATTCGGCTGCGTGTTCGTCGCCGCCGGCGTTCATAATCACCCCTAAACCGGTAATGACGATGATAAAAAAGAAAATGACTCCGCCGACGATCAATATTTTCGGCAGCAGCGAGGACACCAGTGAGGAAAGGGTCGGAAAATTTTTGGCAAGCGGCCACTCTTTACTTATGTCCACCTGTGCGAGAAGCATACCTTCAGTCTAAGGAATCGGAGGCGGATTTGTCAAATGGCGGGAGAAGAACTAAAATAAGAGCATGAATTTATTAGTTTTGACCGACTTATAAGATATGTTCGACGAAAAATTGCTAGTCAAAGACATTTTGGCGGGAAACGAAAAAACCTTAAGGTTTTTTTACCGGCATTTCAAAAATCCCCTTATGAGTTATATAAAAAACAAAGTCGGTAATCCCCAGGATGCCGAAGAAATTATGCAGGACGTCCTTCTTTCGACCATTGAAGCTTTCCGGGATTTCACTTTCCGCTGCCGGATTTTTACCTATATTTGCAGTATTGCCAATCACAAAGTGATTGATTATTACCGCCGGAAGAAAATAAAAAACATCGTTTTCTCCCGGATCAAAGACGTGGAGCCGTTGATAATTACCCTCTTAAGCCCGGAAACTACTTTCGACGACGAGCTTTTGAAGGAAAAAATAACCCTGACATTTGGCCGGTTGACACCGCTGTACCGTAAAATTTTAACCTTGAAATATATTGACGGCTATTCCGTTTCCGAAATTGCCCGGATGCTCTCCCTTTCTTTCAAAAGCGTAGAGAGCCATCTTTTCCGGGCCAGACGAACGTTTGCGATAATTTTTTCCTATGAAAGAAGATAAAACCTATCAGTTGCTGGTTCAAAGAATGCATGAGGTAGCCCTGTTGCCGACACAAAACGTCGGTTTCTTCACTCCTTTATATAAAAAAATAGCGCCAAAACTGAAATTCTCACCCTGGAAAAGCGCCACAGTCATCTCCGTTACGGCCGCCGTCTGTCTGTATATTTTGTTTGGAGCAATTTTGGTTAGATTGGCATCTCTTCTTCAATTCGGTTTTTAACCCATTATGGCTGATTTTGTCATCAAAATACTCAGACAATCTTTCCTGTTCGGTAGAAATGTTGCCGGCTGTTTGAACAATCCTTATATTACTTTTCGGAAAATAGCGCTGGAAAAGAATAATTTTTGGCCGACCGCATTTATTACCCTTTTCTCGCTAGCCTATTTTGAATTTGCCGGTATCATCAGAGCCGGTTTAGGCAACCCCATTTTTTTGACGTCGAAATTTAACAGCTTGGTATTGACTTCCTCCATCTGCTTTATCGGCTGCATTTCGCTTTTTTATCTTTTGGGAAAGATAATGAAGAAGACCGGCAGTTTCAGGACTTTGACCGTGCTTTGGTCTTACTCCCTTTTGCCGACCTTAATTTGGTTTTTTACCACTTCCTGTTTGTATCTTATTTTGCCGCCGCCGCGGACGATGAGCATCCTGGGTAAAATCTATAGCGTATTCTATATCGCTTTTTCCATCGCTCTTCTTTATTGGAAAATCATCCTTTACTATTTGACCTTGAGGTTCGGCTTGAAAATGGAAATCGGGAAAATTATGCTTGTCTCGGTTGTCTTTGTTGCCTATCTTGGATTATTTGCATTGATTACATACCGTTTGGGAGTTTTCCGGATTCCGTTTATATGAAATTACGACAATATAAAACCATTGAAGAAAGAAGAAAGTTGATCGAAGAAAAAACCAAGCTTTGTTTTGAGTCTATCAATATTTACCCTAAAGATTTAGAAGAAGCGCAGTTTCGAAACTGCGAAAATATGATCGGAGCAGTTCAGATTCCGCTTGGCATTGCCGGACCGTTACTGGTAAAAGGTCAGGAAGCCCGGGGAGAATATTTTTTGCCCCTAGCAACGACAGAAGGAGCTTTAGTGGCTTCAGTCAACCGCGGCTGTAAAGCAGTATCTTTAGCCGGCGGAGTAACTGTTTTTTCGGAAAATGCCGGGATGACCCGGGGTCCGATTTTCAAAACCAAAAACCTTGAAGAGAGTTTTATGCTTAAAAAATGGCTGGAAGGGCATTTTGATTTGTTATCTCAAACCGCTTCTTTGACTTCGTCACATATCAAACTTCTTGACGTTTTCATGAAAATAGTCGGCCGGAATGTTTATATCCGTTTCTCATACGATACTGATGAAGCGATGGGGATGAATATGGTGACTATTGCTACTGATAAAATAGTGAAGTTGATAGAACAAAAGACGGGAACAGTCTGTCTTTCGCTGGCCGGCAATTTTGACACGGACAAAAAACCGTCATGGTTAAATTTTATTTTAGGCCGCGGCAGACAGGTTTGGGCAGAAGCGTTAATAAGTGAAAAAATAGTGAAGGAGGTTTTAAAAACTACTCCCCAAAAAATCCATCAGGTCGTTTTGGATAAATGCCATTTAGGATCAATCGTCAGCGGTTCGATGGGATATAACGCCCATTTCGCCAATATTATTACCGCTCTTTTTATCGCTCTCGGTCAGGACGTTGCCCACACAGTTGAAGGAAGTCTGGGGGTGACTGCGACAGAAATAGCAAACGGAAATCTTTATATGACCGTCTATCTTCCGGATTTGCCGATCGGGACGGTGGGAGGAGGGACGGTTTTACCTTCCCAAAAAGAAGCGCTGAAGATTTTGGGAGTCGATCAAGAGAATGGAAAGAAAAACAGCCAGACTTTAGCAGAAATTGTTGGAGGAGCCGTATTGGCAGGAGAATTATCACTGCTGGCTGCTTTGGCGCAAGGAGAATTGGCAGAAGCTCACGCGAGTTTGGCAAGAGGAAAAAATGCATAAAGTCGGAATTACCGCTTACGGTGTTTATGTGCCAAGCAATCGGATTACAACCGCCGAGATTGCTTCTGTCTGGGGAAAAAATGCCGCCGATATCACCAGATCATTGGGTGTCACCGAAAAATCAACGGCTGACCGTGATGAAGACACGGTGACTTTGGCCTTTGAAGCCGCTTCCAACGCGCTCCTTCGGACAAAGATCCTTCCCAGTCAGATAGACGCCTGTTTGGTTGGCTCCGAAAGCCATCCGTATGCCGTCAATCCCACTTCAACCATCGTGGCCGAATTCTTGGGTGTAGAAAAAAATTACCTGGCGGCTGATTTGGAGTTTGCCTGTAAAGCGGCGACCGCCGGTATAATTGCGCTATCAGGATTATTAATTTCCGGAAAAATCAATTACGGTTTAGTGATTGGCAGCGACACCGCCCAAGCCAAACCGCACGATGTTTTGGAATATACGGCGGCGGCTGGCGCAGCCGCCTACATTTTAAGCCGTAAAGAAGCTGATTTTTTGGCCGAGATTTTGGATTTTGCCTCTTTTTCTTCAGATACTCCGGATTTTTGGCGGAGGGACGCTGTCCGTTTTCCCAGCCACGGCGGCCGGTTTACCGGAGAGCCGGCTTATTTTTATCATGTCGAATCAAGCGCCAGAAGCCTGCTCCAAAAGACCAAATCAGAACCGGCTGATTTTGCCTACTGTGTTTTCCATATGCCCAACGGTAAATTTCCCCGGCAAGCGGCCAAACGTCTGGGTTTTTCCGAGAAACAACTGGCGCCTTCTTTGATTATTGACCAAATAGGCAATCCTTACAGCGCCTCCAGTCTTTTAGGACTGGCGGCGGTTTTGGATATCGCCAAGGCCGGCGAAAAAATATTTATGGTTTCATACGGTTCCGGCGCCGGTTCAGACGCTTTTATTTTCGAAACCACTAAAAATCTTGAAAAAAGGCAAAAATCAGTGCCCACGTTTTCAGGTCAAATGAAAAATAAAAAATACATCTCTTATACCGATTATTTAAAATCAAGTAAAAAAATATGAAAATCAATATTGCCGGCGCGGCCACTACCAAATTCGGTGAGCTCTGGCGGACTTCTCCTCGAGACTTGATCAAAGAAGCGGCCAGTAATGCTTTGGATCAGGCAAAAATAAAACCCTCGGCCGTTAAAGCGGTTTTCGTCGGCAACATGCTTTCCAGTGCTTTGGGTAATCAGGACCATTTGGGCGCTTTTTTTGCCGAGGAATTGGGGATGCCGGTAGCCGCCATGAAAATAGAAGGCGCTTGCGCCTCAGGCGGTTTGGCAGTTCATAGCGGTGTGATGGCCATTGAGTCAGGCCTTTACGGGACGGTTTTGGTTTTGGGAGTGGAGAAAATGACCGATCATAAACCTGAAGAAGTAGCTCAAATGCTGATGGGGGCAGGGACTGATGCCGAACGGGAAGCCGGGGCTACTTTTCCCGGGCTTTACGCGATTATGGCCAGGTGCCACATGCAAAAATACGGGACTACCGAAGAGGAGATGGCGCAAGTGGCAGTCAAGAATCATTATCATGCTTCCCTTAATTCCCACGCCCAATTTGTTTTTCCGGTCACTTTGGAAAAGGTGATGAAGAGTCCGAAAGTGGCCGATCCTCTGAAGCTTTTGGACTGTTCGCCGATTACCGATGGCGCGGCGGCGGTAGTGTTAACAACGACTAAAGACCAACGAGCAAAGACCAATGTATCCATTATCGCTTCGGTGGTGGCGACCGATACTTTAGGCCTGTCTGAAAGGGAAGATCTGACCGGTTTGAAAGCGGTGAGAGTTGCCTCCCAAAAAGCCTACCGGATGGCGGGAATTTCCCCGAAAGAAATTGAGGTGGCCGAAGTGCATGACTGTTTTACCATTGCCGAAATCATGGCTATGGAAGATTTGGGATTTTTCGAAAAAGGAAAAGCGGCCCGAGCCATCACTTCCGGAAAGACAAAGTTGGGCGGCAGCGGGCCGATAGTCAATACTTCCGGAGGGCTGAAAGCCTGCGGTCATCCGGTGGGAGCCACCGGCGTCAAACAGATTGTCGAGATTTACAGTCAGTTAAAAGGAATTGCCGGCCGGAAACAGGTTGAAGGAGCAAAAATCGGTTTAACTCATAATGTCGGCGGTAGCGGAGCAACGGCAGTTGTTCATATTTTAATAAAAGGATAAGTATATAAGTATATATGATTTCACCTGTAAAAATTTGGCGAAACCAGAAAAGGATAAGACAACTTTTGGGTTTGGAGGGGAAAATCGTTTCCTTTACCAAAATATTCGTGCCGCCGGCCGGTTTCGAAGCCCAGGCTCCTTATATTGTCGCTTTGGTTAAACTGGACAACGGCCGAAATTTTACCGCCCAGATGGTCGATTGGGAAGAAAAACAATTACAGATCGGACAAAAAGTAAAAACCATCCTTCGTAAAACCCGGGACCCGGGAGAAGAAGGGATCATTCCATACGGGATTAAATTCAGACCGATATGACTCTTACAGTTTCCGCTCCGGGTAAAATCCATCTTTTAGGTGAACACGCGGTCGTTTACGGGAGACCGGCGTTTTTAGCGGCGATTGATAAAAGACTTTACGTAAGTATTAAGTATCAGGTATCAGGTATCAGGTATAAAAATAACTCGCTAATTAATTCATCTGAAAAAAAAGATTTGATCCATAGCGCGATTGAAGTTTTTAAAAAATATTATCAACTAGATAAATTACCTCCAATAGAAATTACCGTAGATTCCCAGATTCCCGTCGGTAGCGGGCTTGGTTCATCGGCCGCGCTTTCAGCCGCCTTGATCGGCGCACTGATGAAACTTATCAAAAATCTCTGGAATCCGGTAAAAATAAACGAGTTGGTTTACGAAGTGGAAAAAATAGCCCACGGTCATCCTTCAGGCGCGGATAACACAGCGGTTGTTTTCGGCGGCTTGGTCTGGTACCGGCGTGAATTTGATTTTTTAAAATCCATTTGGAGCTTGCCGGTTACCGCTTATAAAATCCCTAAATTTCTTTTGATAGATTCGGGCAGACCGATTGAAACAACTAAAAAGATGGTAGAGGCGGTTGCTTCTCAATATCATAAAAATCCAAAAAAGATGGAAGTAGTTTTTGCCGATCAGGAGAAACAGACAAAAAAACTGCTTTTGGCTTTAAAAAGCGGCGACCGTCAAATTTTGATTAGAACGATGAAAAAAGGACAGAGGAATCTGGATAAAATATCTGTTGTTGGTTCATACGCAAGAAAAATTATCAAAGAGATTGAAAAGGCGGGAGGAGCGGCAAAAGTTACCGGCGCCGGGGGAAAGAAAAAAGGAAGCGGAATGATTCTTGCTTATCATCATGATCCAAGCGTCATCCAGCAAATTGCGGCAATGTTTAAAGTGTCAGTTTTATCGGTTGATTTAGGAGGAGAAGGAGTGCGGATTGAGTATTAGGTATTAGGTATCAAGTATTAAGTATAAAAATACTTTTTTAATAAATACATAATACCTAATACTTAATACCTGATACTTTATACTATTATGTCAATTACAGTAACAGCGCCGGGGAAACTGATGCTCATGGGAGACCATGCGGTGGTTTACGGCCGGCCGTGCCTGGTGGCCACCGTTGATAAATATTTGACCGTCAAAGCCGGTTTATCAGATAGTCAAGACGATGTTTTGGCAACGCCCACGGCAAACAATCAGACTTTTTTGACCCAGGCGATAAAATTATTCCGGGAACATTACCGGCTGGACAAACCGGTGACGCTCGAGACGGAAAGCGAGTTGGGAAATTACGGTTTAGGTTCGTCATCGGCGGTGACGGTGGCAACAATCAAAGCCTTAAGCGAGTTATTCCAGCAAAAAATTACGGATAGAGAATTATTTGATCTGTCGTTTAAAACTGTTTTGTCGGTTCAGGGTTTGGGATCGGGTTTTGACGTGGCCAGCGTCATATATGGCGGCATTATTTATTTTGTTTCCAAAGGTGAAACGATCGAACGGTTACCGATGACGGATTTAAATTTGGTTGTTGGTTACTCCGGAGTGAAAGCCGATACGGTCAAAATGGTAAAATCGGTGGAAGGAAAAAAGAAACAGTACTCGGAAGGGGTAGAGAAAATTTTTAACAGCATTGCCGACTTGGTGGAAAAGGGAAAAAATGCCATCTTTGAAAAAGACTGGCCGACTCTGGGGAAATATCTGAATTACCATCAGGACTATCTGGAGGATTTGGGCGTTTCGACGCCAAAACTGGCCGGGATGATTGCGGCGGCCAGGGAAGCCGGCGCCTACGGAGCCAAGTTGTCCGGAGCCGGCGGAGGAGATTGCATGTTCGCATTAGTTGACCAAACTTCAAAAGAAAAAGTGACCAAAGCAATCGAAAAAGCGGGTGGAGAAATTGTCGAAATGATTGTTGGAACAGCGAAAGGCGTGAGTCAGGTATGAAAGCAACCGCTATCGCACCATCAAATATCGCCTTTATCAAATACTGGGGAAAGACGGATGAAATCTTGCGTCTGCCGGCAAACAGTAGTATTTCCATGAATTTAAGCGAGTTGCAGACAACTACTACCGTGGAATTTAATAATGATTTAAATGAAGACACAGTGCTTATTGACGGGAAAAAAGTTACAGAGCTGAAAAAAAAGCGGGTAACAGAGCATCTGGACCGGATCAGAAAAATGGCCGGAATAAATTCGAAAGGGAAAGTAGTCAGTCAAAATAATTTTCCCATGGGAGGAGGATTATCTTCCTCCGCTTCCGCTTTTGCGGCCTTGACCCTGGCGGGAGTGATTGCCGCCGGTTTGGATTTGACGGAAAAAGAATTGTCAATTTTAGCCAGGCAGGCTTCCGGTTCGGCTTGCCGGTCAATCCCCGACGGTTTTGTGGAATGGTTGGAAGGTAAAACCAATGAGGATTCCTACGCTGTTTCCCTGTTTCCCCACGACTTTTGGGAGATCTGCGATATTGTCGTTGTTGTTAACACTGCCGAAAAGGCGGTAACTACTACAGAGGCGCAACAATCGGCCTTTTCCAGCCCGTTTTTCAGGGAAAGATTGAGTAAAATCGACGATAAAATTTCCCTGCTTAAAAAATATCTTGGAGAAAAAGATTTCCCTAAATTTGGAACACTCGTGGAAAATGAAGCTTTGGAAATGCACGCTATCATCATGACCTGCCAACCGAGCTATCTTTATTGGCTGCCGGAAACGGTCAAATTAATGTTACTCGTGAGACAGTGGCGGAAAGACGGCCTAGCGGTTTATTTTACGATTAATACCGGCCATGATCTGCACCTGCTTTGTCAGAAAAATGACGTAGACAGAATAACTCAATTGTTAAAAGTGATCCCGGAGGTAAAAAATATAATAATTAATCAACCGGCAGTCGGGGCAAAAACAATCGATAAACATTTATTTTAAGTGCTTATGCATTTTAAAGATTATTTAGAAGATTCAAAAAAAGAAATTGAAAAAGAGATGTCCATAGTTTTTAACGGATGGGAAAAAGAGATTGCCGGGACTAAGCCGAAACTATTGCCGCTATTTCAGGCTTTGGTGGGAAGTATGACCGGCGGGAAGAAATTACGCGGAACGCTGGTTAAATTGGGATATTCTCTCATTAATCCCAATCCTCCGCCGGAAATTATTAAGGCGTCTTTAGCTTACGAAATTTTCCAAACTTCCATCCTCATCCATGATGATATTATTGACAGAAGTGAACTTCGGCGCGGGAAAAAGTCCCTTTACACATTATTAGGTGCTGATCATTATGGCATCTCCCAGGCGATTTGTTTGGGTGATCTTGGTTTTTTTCTCTCCCTAAAACTTTTTAATTCATTGGATTTTCCTAAAACCAATAAAGAGATGGCTACCCGGTTATTTATCCAAACAATGCAGGATACGGTTTTGGGAGAAATGGCGGATATTCAGGAAGCCGGGAAAAAATTAATTTCCGAGAAAAAAATTATTGATATTTATCGCAGTAAAACCGCCCTCTATACCATCATCGGACCGATGCAGCTTGGCGCGGTTTTGGCTGGAGCTGATAAAAAAATTCTTACTGAGATAAGAAATTTCGGCGAAAATTTAGGAATTGCTTTCCAAATATATGATGATATCATAGGAGTTTTTGGTCAAAAAGAAATCACCGGCAAATCGGCCTCATCTGATATTAAAGAAGGGAAAGCCACCTTACTATTGATTGAGGCGAGAAAACAGGTCAATCAAAAACAATTAGATATTCTTGACAAATATTACGGTCAAGATAAAGTAACAGAAAATGAAGCGGAAATAATAAGAAAAGTTTTTATTGAAACAGGCGCATTGACATGCACAGAAGAAAAAGCTAAGGAATATATGACCGAAGCCAAAGCGCAAATCTCTACAATGAAGATAAGCAGTAATATGAGGAAAATATTATTTGAATTAGTAGACGATCTTACCAATAGAGTAAAATAAGCCTATGATAAAGGGAAATATTCCCACACACGTCGCTTTCATCATGGACGGCAACCGCCGGTGGGCCAAAGAACGCGGTAAGCCAGTCTTTGAAGGTCACCGGGAAGGGGAAAAGCGGGTTGAACCGCTGATCGATAAAGCGATAGAAATGGGTATTTCGCATCTTACTTTTTGGGCCTTCTCAACGGAAAATTGGTACCGTTCAAGCAAAGAAGTGCAATTCCTCTGCAATATATTCAGGTATGTCCTTGATAAAAAATACGACGCATATCACCGGAAAAACATAAAAATAAATATCATTGGTGATCTATCCAAATTTCCGGAAGATATTCAGAAAAAGACCAAAAAGTGGATGGAGGAGATGAAAAATAACAAGAAAATCACCGTTAATTTTGCCTTAAATTACGGCGGTCGGGACGAGATTATGCGCGCCATTAATAAATTGAATCATGAATTAAGAATTAAGAATTATGCCTGTCCGCCATCAGCTATTGCTGAAGGCAATTGCAGGCGGGAATTAGGAGTAACAAAAGAAGAATTTGAGAAATATTTGGATACGGCGGGACAGCCGGATCCGGATCTGATCATAAGAACCGGAGGCGAAAAAAGACTATCCGGTTTTCTTTTGTGGCAGTCGGAATACGCGGAATTGTATTTTACCGAATCTTTTTGGCCGGATTTTACTCCGGCGGAATTTGAGAAAGCGGTTGATGATTATTCAAACAGAAAGAGAAGATTTGGGAAATAGTATCAGTATCAGTATAGATTGTCATTGCGAGCAAAGCGAAGCAATCCCGGTCGAGATTGCCACGGCTACTTCGTAGCCTCGCAATGACATAGGATTGCGTAAGTCTTGGTAGTATAATAAAGGAAATTTTTTATGGATAGAGAGCGCCTGACCATCACTTTAAAAAAATCCCTACTGACTAAAGTAGACGGTTTCATCGACGGGACGAAAATCAGAAACCGTTCACACGCCATCGAGTATTTAGTCACCCAAAGCTTATCTCCCCGGGTAAACCAGGCGGTTATCCTGGTTGGCGGAAAGGGACTGAATATGCGGCCATTTACTTTTGAGATGCCCAAAGGGCTTTTCCCGGTTGGCGGCCGGCCGATTTTAGAGCACATTGTTGAGAGGCTGAAAAAATACGAGATCAGGGATATCATTTTTTCCATCGGCCATCTGGGAGAGAAAATCAGGGAACATTTCGGCGACGGCAAGAAATTCGATGTCAAAATCACTTACGTCGATGAAAGCAAAGAAGCGGGTACCGGCGGAGCGCTGGTCTTGGCGAAAAAATATCTTAAAAGCGAATCGTTTCTGGTTATCCACGGCGATATTTTGATTGACATCAATCTGGCAGATTTAGTGGCTTTCCACAAAGAACAGGGGACGGTCGGGACAATTGCCTTAACCTCGGTCGTTGATCCTTCCAGTTTCGGGGAAGTGATTTTGCATGGCGCCCTCATCAAGCAATTTATCGAAAAGCCGGAAAAGGGACGGCAGACTTCGCAGTTGATCAACAGCGGCCTCTATGTTTTTGACAGGGAAATTTTTGATTATTTGCCCAAAACCGGCAGTTGCCTTTTAGAAGATATTTTTTCCAAGCTGGCCCAAAACCGGCAACTTTCCGGATTCCTCTTTGCCGGCCGGTGGGTAGATATCGGCACGCCTCAATCCTACGAAAAAGCCATCAAAGAGTGGGGGAAGATATAATTTTATCGGTAGGTTTTGATGCGGTAGGATTTGGAGACGGTCGAGCCGTTGGTCATTTTGGCGGTTAAGACCAATCTGGCCCCCGTTAAATTATAGTGGTAAGTACAAACGGAGGTTGAACAGGTGCCGAAAAGAAGTTCCCTTTCCATCCCCGGATTGTTATCCGCTCTGACGGCACCACCGGCTCCCTGTTGGATATTATTGCTTCTATAAAGAAAAGAATAGGCGACTGATTCGATGCCTGAGAAATTGGAAAAGGAGAAAAGGATACCCAGTTTATCAGAACGGTAACGGACAACGGCCGGGATAGAACCGGATGAAGCGGTTGATTTTTTAACAGTCGTTGTTTTTTTGGTGGAAGGGACGAATTTTTTCGCTGCGTCAGCATTTTTCGGAAAGGCAGCGGCAATTATGATACAGAATATAATAATTAAAAATATTTTTTTCATTTTACCACCCAATTATAGCAATTCTTCTCTCTGATTGGTATACTATTCCCTATGGGAATAGGGAAATGGCTCGTTATTATTGTTGTGACCGTGCTTTTGGCTGCTGGCGGATATTTTGCCTACCGGCAATTTTTGGCTCCCCAAGTCACCAGTCCGGTGGCTAATGTCCAACCCACACCGTTGCCGGCGGAAGAATTGGCTGAATGGGTAGATCAATCGGAATTTTCTTTTAAATATCCTAAAAGCCTGAAGCTTGATCCGCATGTAGAAGACCAGAAAAATTATGCCCATGTGGAACTGACGGTACCGGACAAATCGGGCAACCTGATTATCTGGGTGAAAGATACCAATGCCGAGGACATAGAAGACTGGATCAAAAAGGAAAAAATTTCCAGCGCGATCGACAGTACCTTAGGCGGCGAGCCGGCGAAGAAAGTTTTAGGGAGCGAAGGAGATTCGAAGTTGACTTTAACCACAATCAGAGGCGGTTATTTATACCAGATAGAGGTGAATGATAAAGGCGAAAACTACTGGAACAAAATTTTTGAGATTATTGCCCCGAGTTTCAAATTTGTCAGTGTGGAGAAAGAAAAGACAGAAGAAAATGGAGGAGAGAGCGCTCCGGTCGAAGAAGAATTTACAGGAGATGAAGAAGTAATAGAATAAATAGATTAAGGCACTCCCTCGGAGACGGAATTTCTCCATTGCTTATGTCTTTTCTGATCTTGATTATTTTGGGCAAAGTATCATATCTTTACTTAATCGATTATTATTATTGGTATCCCGCATTCCGAAATTGTCTCCTTCGGGATTGCCATATTTTATATGAGTAACTATTTCTTCATATTAGGCCGTGATCCGGCCTTGTCAGTGGCCGAAATTATTTCTGTCCTCAACCGTTTATCCGTCAAGCACTCCCTGAAATATTTTTCCCAGGAAGCATTAATCGTCGAAACGGAAACGGATTTATCAAAGATGTCTCTGATGAATGTTTTGGGCGGGACGGTGAAGTTCGGAAAAGTTATTAGTGAAGTGGGATTGGATGAAAGCGAAAAAAAATTTGAGGAAGTCATCAGCGCCAAAAGTTTAAGGAAAAATTTCCTCCCTGAATACCCCGGCAAACTGCATACCGGTATCAGCATATACGACGCCGGAGGGGAGAAATTGCTGCTTTCCAGTTTGACGGATCAGTTAAAAGATCTTAATGTTGTGGTCAAAAAAAATCTGCAGGCGGACGGTTTGAAAATCGGTTTTGTCCAGATAAAAGACCGGTATCTCTCAAGCGTTTCGGTTGAGAAAAATGAACTTTTGAAAAAAGGGGCGGAAATAGTTTTCCTGGTTTCTAAAGACAAAATACTAATCGGGAAAACGCTTGAGGTACAGAAATTCGCTGAATTCACCTTCCGGGATATGGCCAGGCCGGAGAAAGACAAACGCTCCGGTATCATGCCGCCGAAACTGGCGCGGATGATGATAAATTTGTCGGAGACCGCAAGCGTAGGAGTTTTGCTTGATCCTTTTTGCGGCAGCGGCACTATTTTACAGGAAGCGGTAACGATGGGGTACAGGCAAATTCATGGAACCGATATCAGCCAAAAAGCCGTTTCCGACAGCCAAAAAAATATCCACTGGCTGTTGGGACATATCCACAATGCGGAGAGATCGTCGTACAATATAAAAATAGGGGAGGCGGACGCGCGCAGACTGTCGGAAAAATTTTCCCGAAATTCTGTTGACGCCATTGTGACCGAACCGTATCTCGGACCGGCATTTTTTGAAAAACCGAAATTTTTGACAGTTAACAGACTTTTGCCGGAACTGGGCAGTTTGTATCTGGCGGCTTTCGGAAGTTTCGGGAAAATATTGCAAAAAGACGGTAAAGTGGTAATCATTTTTCCGGCTTTTAACGTCGAGGGAAAATGGCAGTTTATGGATATCCTGCCGCAGATACAAAGAAACGGTTTTATCCAGAAAGATTTGTTGTCATCAGTCGTGCAGACCGCATATCCTGCTTATCAGAAAGACAGACGATCGGTGGTTTACGGCGGCAAGGAGCAGTTTGTCAGGCGGGAAATTCTCGTTTTTCAAAAAATATGAGCAATTTTAATACCACTTTTAAGCTGATCATGATGCTGGCGATAGCCGTCGGTTCGCTTCTGTTGTATTTCCTTTATATGATTATATTTACCCCAAACGGGGTTTTAAGTATGTTATAATCTTTTTTATGTTAAAAGACGACATCCAAAAATCGGTAAATGAAAACCTAAAAGCCGGTAAAGCTCTGGAAGTGAAAGTCCTCCGATTTCTTCTTTCGGAAATCCAATACGCCGAGATTGCCAAACAGGCTCCTTTAACTGACGAGGAGACGGTTACCCTTTTGGCCAAAGAACTGAAAAAACGGAAAGAAGCCATCGGGATGTTCCAAAAAGCCAATCGTGACGATTTGGTAGCCGATGAAGAAAAACAACTAACTGTCATCCAAAAATATTTACCGCAACAGCTGACGGAAAAAGAATTGGAAAAAGCGGTTGACGAAATCCTCTCTACCCTAACCGATAAATCAAATATGGGAAAAATCATCGGGTTAGTGATGGCCAAAGTAAAAGGGCAAGCCGACGGAAAAACAGTTGCGGATTTAGTGAAAAATAAAATCAGTTAACGTACAACTTGCAGAAACGTTAAGAGTCGTGTATATTATGCCAATATGCCAAGAAAAACTAAAAAATTAAAGACAGAAATAGCCGTCGAACCGCAAAAGCCGGAAAAAAAGAAAATAAAGCTTTTTTCGGTAAAAAACATCATCCTACTCGCAGTATTTGTAATTATTGTTTTAGCCTGGAAATTCAAAGGTAATTTCGTCGCTGCCCTGGTTAACGGACAGCCTATCTCGCGTTTTGAATTAAACGACCAGCTGGTTAAACAGTATGGCGACTCGACTTTGGACAACATTATCAATGAACGGTTAATTATTGCCGGGGTCAGACAGAAAGGCATTTTTGTCACTTCAGCAGAAATCAATGATAGGGTGAAACAGATTGAAGATAAATTAAAAGACAAGATCTCTCTGGCAGACGCTTTGAAGGCTCAAGGGTTAACGGAGGCGGCTTTTCGAAAACAGCTGGAAATCCAAATCTCAATCGAAAAAATGTTTGATAAAGACGCGACAGTTTCTTCAAAAGAAATAGATGATTATCTTGCCCAAAACAAAGAGGCTTTCAAGACCGCCACCGATCAGGCGGCCATCCGGACAGACATTGAGAGCACACTCAAGCAGCAAAAAAGCAGTGATCTTTTTAACAACTGGTTTACCGAAATCCGCAAGAACGCCAGCATCAAAAAATTTCTCTAAATACTAAAATATACATGGCTGATGAGTTGAAACCTTACCTGAAAGATTTTCTTCTATATTTATTGATCATTATTATCGTCATTGCCGGTTTAACTTTCTTGATCTCACAAAAACCAACATCCAATAATGAAAATAAAGAGGCCACCGGTTCCTCATCGGTTGCTTACAAACAATACTCTACCCCACCGAAGATGGAGATTGATGTGTCCAAAAAATACACCGCTAAACTGACAACCGGAAAAGGCGTAATTTCCGTGGAACTTTTTGCCAAAGAAGCGCCCAACGCCGTCAATAATTTCGTCTTTCTGGCCAAAGAAGGATTTTACGACGGAACAAAATTCCACCGGATCGTTAAAGATTTCATGATCCAAGGCGGTGATCCTCAAGGAGATGGTGCCGGCGGGCCGGGGTACACTTTTCCTGATGAGCCGATCACCAGGGATTACAAAAGAGGAATAATTGCCATGGCCAACAGGGGGCCGGATACTAATGGCAGCCAGTTTTTCATCATGCTCAAAGACAACGACCTGCCTAAACAATATGTTATTTTCGGACAGGTGACCAGCGGTTTGGACGTGGTCGACAAAATCGCCCAGACACCGGTGGCCGACAACGGCATGGGAGAAATATCCAAACCGACGGAAGAAATAAAAGTTGAAAAAATTGTCATCCAATGAGCCTCCTCTTTGCCTTACTGACCGCCTTTTTCTGGGGCTGTGGTGATTTCTTCATCGCCATTTCTTCAAAAAAGTTCGGAGCCGGTTTCAGCTTTCACTTTTTTCGGATAGTTTCTCTTCTCGTCCTGACGATTCCGGCCATTATCCTTTTTCCGACGACGAATTTTACGCCAATAAATTTTTGGACCGTGGTCGCCACTTCTATCCTGGAAAGCATCGGTATCCGTTTCTTTTTCAAAGCGCTGGCCGAAAAAAACACCATCATCAACGGGACAATCGCTTCTTCATTTTCAATTATTACTGTTTTAGTTTCCCTGATATTTTTTGGAGAGAGGCCGACAGTTACTCAATTGATAATTATTGGTTTGGTGATTGTCGGTATCATCATGGCATCGCTCAATGTCCGCGACTTATCCAAAATCCACCTGATTGAAAAAGGGGCCCTTTATGCTTTCGCCGCCATGTTTATTTGGGGAGTCTATTTTGCGGTGGTGCGGATTCCCACCCGGGAACTGGGTTGGTTCTGGCCGGTCTATTTTGTCAGATTGACGGTCATTTTGGAACTGCCGTTTATTTTCTCCAAAAAAATTTCTTTACCAAAAAGATTTTTCAGTTGGAAAGCGATTGGTTTAATGATGATTGCGGCTGTAATACCGACCATCGGCGACTCTTTTTATAATTTGGGAATTGCCGTCCCCCAAACCGCTACCTCTTTGTTTGTACCGGTGGCGTCCGCTTCACCAGTTATTTATAATATTCTAGCCGGTTGGTTTTTCCGGGAAAAAATCGAGCCGATCCAAAAACTGGGCATTGCCGCCACTATCCTCGGCGTCATCCTTTTGAGTATAAAGTAATTTATTTGTTTAATTCTTTTCGGATCGTTTGTCCAATTCCATCATGATTTCTTTGGGAGTAATATTAACCGATGCCAAAAAGACTAATAAGTGAAACCAAAGGTCAGCCATTTCGGAAATGATCATTTTTCTATTTTTGTTTTTTCCGGCAATGATTACTTCACTGGCTTCTTCCCCGATTTTTTGAAGGATACGATCTGTTCCATTTTTACACAAAAAAACAACATACGACTTTTTTGGAAGCGTTTTTAATCGTTCTTGAATAATGGTAAATAATTTATTTAGCGTCATCATATTTTTTCCCTAAAACAACTTTTATATCCCCAGTGACAGGCGGCCGAACCGATTAAATCTGCTTTTATAAGCAAAGTATCTCTGTCACAATCGGTAAAAATATTTTTCACCCGTAATTTATTACCCGAAGATTCTCCTTTTAACCAAATTTTTCGTCGGCTTCGGCTCCAGAAATAGACATAACCGGTCTTTAGCGTAAGTTGCAGAGCTTGTCTATTGGTATAACCGAGCATTAATACTTCAGCGGATTTTTCTTCCTGAATGATAACCGGAATCAATCCAGTTAGTTTTTCAAAGTTAAGTTTTCTCATATTAATTCCTTATAAAAATATTTTTATTTTTTAAATATGTTTTTACATCAGGAACCGTTAATTCTCCAAAGTGGAAAAGGGAAGCCGCCAACGCCGCATCCGCTTTTCCTTCTTCAAAAATTTCTGCAAAATCAGACAATTTACCGGCACCGCCTGAGGCAATTACTGGGATTGAGAGGTTGCTTGATACGAGCCGTGTCAATTCCAGATCAAAGCCTTTTTTTGTCCCGTCAGAGTCAATGCTGGTTAAAAGTATTTCTCCGGCACCCAATGCTGCCGCTTTTTTGGTCCAGTCAAAGGCGGAAATACCGGTATCGGTTCGGCCGCCATTAATAAAGACGTGCCACTCGTCAGGACCGGTTTTTCTGGCATCAAGTGATAAAACCACACACTGACTGCCGAAAATATTGGCGCAGTCGCTGATCAGTTTCGGACGATTGAAAGCACCGGTATTCACAGAGACTTTATCAGCCCCGGTACGAAGAATAATCCGCATATCTTCAATAGTCCGCACTCCACCACCGACGGAAAAAGGGATAGTAACCTCAAGAGCGGTTTTTTTCACTACCTCCAGTAAAATATCCCTATTTTCCACCGTGGCGGTGATATCCAAAAAGACCAATTCGTCGGCCCCCTGCCGGTCGTAAACTTTGGCTAGCTTGACCGGATCGCCGGCATCACGAAAAGTCTCAAAGCATATGCCTTTGACGACTTTACCTTCAGTCATATCCAGACAGGGAATAATCCGTTTAGTCAACATAATAGTTTCTCCAATTCTTGAGTAATTGAAAACCAGCTTTACCGCTTTTTTCCGGGTGAAATTGGGTTGCGACGATATTATTTTTAACAATAATACTGGCGAACTTTTCTCCATAATCAGTTTCGCCGGCAATAATTGATTTTTCTGCCGGTTGGCAATAATAACTGTTCACGAAATAAAAAAAACTTTTATCCCGGATAGAAAAAAATAATTGTTTTATTGCCTGCCTTGTCGGCAGGCAGGTTAAATTGTTAAATTGTTGCATTGCTACCTGGTTCCAGCCGATCTGCGGTATCTTCCTCTCCTTGCGGAATTTTTTGACTTGGCCTTTGAGCAGACCCAAACAATTGACATTGCCTTCTTCACTTTTGTCAAACAAAAGCTGCATCCCTAAACAAATTCCCAAAACCGGTTTACCTCGTTTAACTTCCTCTTTAATGACTTTCGTTAAACCTTTTTTCTCCAAGTTTTTCATGCCTTCTCCGGCCGCCCCGACTCCGGGGAAAACCAGGGCTTTGGCCTTGGTAAGCACAAGAGAATCGCCGGAAATTTCCGTTGGAATTCCCAGTTTGGTAAAAGCATTAGACACGCTGGCCAGGTTACCCAGGCCATAATCAATAATGGCGATCATAAAACTCCTTTCGTCGAAGGAATGTCGCTGCTTACCCGCTGGTCAATTTCTAAGGCCTTGCGGATGGCCCGGGCACAGGCTTTGAAAATCGCCTCTATTTGGTGATGATCGTTGCGTCCGTTTTCCACTTTGATGAATAAATTGATTTTGGCATTTTGGGCAAAAGCCTCCCAAAAGTCATAAACCAGTTCCGTCGGCAGATCGCCGACTTTTTCCCGGGTAAATTGACAATTAAAATTAAAGGCATACCGGCCGGAAAAATCGACTGCCGCCGTTGCCAGGACTTCATCCATCGGCAGGATAAAAAAACCATAACGGTTGACGCCTTTTTTATCACCTAAGGCTTTTTGAAAAGCCTGGCCCAATAAAATGCCTATATCTTCAACTGTGTGGTGTTCGTCAACTTCGATGTCACCAATAGCTTTGATATTTAAATCGAACAAACCGTGTTTGGCAAAAAGATCGAGCATGTGATTTAGAAATCCAACCGGAGTCTTGATCATCCTCTTTCCGCAACCATCGATATTTAAAACAATTGAAATATCGGTTTCTCCAGTCTTACGTGTAATTTCCGCGATTCTTGGTTTCATAAAAGTATCTCCTTCAACTGATTAACATTAGTAATTTGGAAATCACCAAGTGGGTTTTGGCCGATAAAAATACATTTCATCCCCGCATTTTTGGAAGCTAATACGTCGTTGATACTGTCACCGACATAGATGGGGTTTTGAACTTGCATTCTCTTTTTAGCTGTAAGCAGAGGTTCAGGATTTGGTTTTTCCCGTAAAACATCTTCCAGGGCTATGACGGAGGTTTCTTGAATATAATCCGGCAGATACTGGAGATTTTTTAAGGCATACAAAGCTTCAAACCGGGGCCGGCCGGTGGCGACGCCAAGCCGGTATTTCCGGGACAGTTTTTTCCAGAGACTGAATTTTAATAAAGAAGGTTCGTTGTCGATAAGACCAACCGGATATTTAACCGGAGGCAAACGGTTATAACAGGAAGAAAATAATCGTTCGCCTAAATAATAAGATTGAAAGACATCTTTGATTTTTTGGTATTTATCCGACTCTCTTAATTTTATATCAATGCCTTTGGCTTTTTGCGCGAAATTTTTCCGCGGAATACCATCAGTAAAAAGTTCTATTAATGAATATGACAAATCCCAATCATTATTGTAGCCTGGCAATTCTTTCAAAGCTTCAATATCTTCCTGCAAAGCCCTGATTTTATTGGAATATTTGTCTAAAAAATAATTCACCGTTTTTTCAATAGCCAAACGGTATGATTGACTGACGTCGACTAAGACGCCGTCCATATCGAAAATGATGCCGTCAAATTTCATATAACCTCCTTGATAGTTTTTAGTAATAAACGATTTTCTTCAGAACTTCTGACGGTGATTCTTACGCAACCATCGAGATACTTTTTGTTACTCCGGTCGCGGATAATAAATCCTTTCTTTTTCAACTTTTGACAAAGCAGAGTTGCTCCACTGCCGACTTTAACCAGCAAAAAATTTGTTCGTGAAGGATAAACATAAAGACCTAAGTCCGTCAGTTCTTTTGTAAGTCTCTCTCTTTCTTTAATTATCATTTTTATTTGCTTTTTGATCCAATTTCCGTCTTTTTCCAAAACCGTTTCCGCCAGTTTATAGGAGAAATAACTGACACCCATCGGGAAGCGGATACCGTCAAATTTTTGACTCAAAAATCGGTTGCTGATCAGATAACCGACTCTGGCTCCGGCGATGGCGGCAAATTTGGAAAAGCTGCGCAAGATCACTAAGTTATCATATTTTTGCAGAAAGAAAGTTGTGCTTTGACCATAAAATTCCCGATAGGCTTCATCGACAACCACAATACTTTTTGATCTCTTAACAATTTCCCCAATAACTTTCGGAGGAATAACCGTCCCGGTCGGATTATTGGGATTGCATAGAAAAATAATTTTCACTCTATTTTTATTGGCAAGATCAATTATTTTTTCCGCGTCAATGGAAAAATCCGGCAGAAGAAGAGGCACCTCCAAATTTATGCCTCTGTTTATTTCACACTGGATGGAAAACATTTCATAAGTCGGCGGAGAAGTAATAAAAAAATCTCCAGGATTGAGAAAAGTTTTTGCCAGTATGTCGATTGCTTCATCGCCGCTGTTGGTAACGGTAATCATGGAAGGCTTAGCCTTTTCATAGCCGGCGATCAATTTTTTCAGTTTGGTGTAAGAGGGATCGGCGTATTCATTGATTGGGCAGTTAAGCGCCATTGTTTTCAGGAAAAAAGGCAGGCTTTTGGGAGGAAATGGCGGAGTATTGGCATCGAAACGCCAGGTTTTTTCCAGACCGGTTTCTTCCCACTGATAGGGAATTATTTTTTCCGCTACTTCTGATAGATATTGATTATTATTTTTCATATATTTGTAGTGACACAAATGTAACAGATAGCATGCATCCGTGTCAGTTATTAATAAACCTTATACTGGTTGCGTTTTTATGCGCCGGCAACTGTTCGATATCCGCCATAATTTCAATTGTTTCTGAAATCCTTGATAATCCGTTTCTGGTACATTTTTGGATCTGCATCCATTTGCCGAAAGCGTCCACACCCAGAGGCGGATACATTTTGGCCATTCCGCCGGTTGGCAGGACATGGTTGGCGCCGGTTGCGTAGTCTCCGCTTGACTTAGTCGTCCAATTGCCAAGAAAGACTGATCCGGCATTTTGGATTTGACTGACGATTTTTTCCGGATTTCCGGTCATGATTTCCAAGTGCTCGGGCGCATAATCATTGATAAAATCAATCGCTTCTTTAAAGGTATCGGCCGTCAGAATCAAACCGTATTTTTTTAACGATTCCTTTATCCGGTCTTTGGTTGCGAGATTATTTATTTGTTTCTTAATTTCCTTAACACAGTTTTTCGCTATAGCGAAATTTTGTGTTTTGACCGTTACAATAACGCAGGCAGAATCAGGACCGTGTTCGGCGTCAGCCATAAGATCGGCTACTGCCCAGGCGGGATTGGCGCTCTCGTCAGCCAGGATCAGGACTTCCGAAGGGCCGGCCGGCATATCGATGGCGACTTTCGGGAAAACCGTTATTTTAGCAGCCGTCACGAATGAATTTCCGGCGCCGAAAATCTTATAGACTTTTGGAATACTTTCAGTTCCGTAAGCCATGGCGGCGATTGCTTCGGCGCCGCCGACTTTAAATATCTTTTTCAAACCCAACATGTCAGCCGCAACCAGTGTCGCCGGCGGAATTTGTCCGTCTCCTCTTGGCGGAGAGCAAATAATAATTTCCCGGCAGCCGGCAATTTGGGCCGGAATGGCGGTCATGAGGACCGATGACGGATAAACCGCTTTTCCGCCAGGAATATATAAACCGACTTTTTCAATCGGCCGCCAGACCCGCCAGACGGAAATACCCTTTTCCGGTTTGACCACGGTATCAACTTTTTTCGGTAGTTGCGCCTTCTGCACAGCGGTAATATTTTTTATCATTTGTTTTATGGCTGAGATAAATGCTTGATTTACTTCCTTATAAGCGTTGGTTATTTCTTCTTCAGTTGTTTGGATTGATCGATAATTCTCTTTCCCAAACCTGGCTTGGTATTTTTCCAGCATGATTTGGTTCCCGTCTCTTTTCACGTTTTCAATAATTTTTATCACTTGAGGCATGATTTCCTCATTGGTTCCAAATGACCTTTGCATAATTCTTTGATAGTCTTTTCTTGATAATTTATTAAGCTGAACAATTTTCATAATTTACTCCTTAAATTAAATAATTATTTTTTCAATCGGTAGTACCATGATTTCCGAGGCGCCGACTTTTTTTAATCTTTCCATCGTCTCCCAAAAAATATCTTCTTTGACTACCGATTGGACTGAAACCCAACCGGTCTTTGCCAGAGAAGAAATGGTTGGCGATTTCAGGCCGGGAATGATTTTTTTAAGCCTCGGCAATATTTTTTCAGGCGCATTCATCAAGATATATTTGTAGTTTCTTGCCGATAAAACTCCCTTAAATCTGGTTAATAACTGTTTTATACAAGATTGTCGTTTTTGGGAAGTTAATGATTTATCATTTGTAATCAAAACCGCTTCCGAATCGTAGATTTTCCTGATAATTTTCAAATCATTTAAGATCAGAGTGCTACCGGTTGAAACCAGGTCAACGATCACTTGGGCAACTCCCAAAGATGGTGCAACCTCAACCGAACCTTTAATCTGCACAAGATCAACCGGTATATTTTGCCGGCTGAAAAAACGTTCTGCCGAGTTCGGATAAGCGGTGGCAATTTTCTGGTTTTTCAATTCCTTAATGTTGGTAAAGTTTGATTCTTTGGGAACAGCGACGATCAAAGAACAAAAACCGAATCTCAAGTTAAGGAGTTTCTTAACTTTTGGCCTCAGTTCATATAGTAAATTTTGTCCAATGATGCCGAGATCGACAATACCGGCAGAAACATAATTTGGGATATCGTCATCCCGCAGGAATAGGATTTCCAGAGGGAAATTCAGACAGCGGGAAAAAAGTCTCTTTTGATAACTTTCAAAAACTAAACCGGAAGACCGCAAAAAAGCGAGCGTCTCGTCCGTCAAACGCCCATCTTTCTGGATCGCTAATTTAAGATATTTATCTGATGTATTCATATCTTTGGGTGACCGAGCGGGTTTGAACCGCCGACCTTCTCGTTCACAGCGAGATGCTCTACCAATTGAGCTACGGCCACCATGCCCCGCCTTTGGCGGGGAATTATCAAATTACAAATTTCAAATTACAAAAAAAGACCCTCGTTACTTAAACACAAGTTATTATCAACTCGTGATCAAGGAACGAAGGTCTTAAATAAAAAAGAGACCTCCGCGGTCCCATCCTTTTTCCCTATACCGTATAGTATAGGGCTCTTGGGGTCGGCTCCGTCCGCCAGCTGGCGGACGACATCGACTGTTGTATTTTTACGGTTCAACTTCCGTCCCACATTTTGGCGGGAAGCTCGTGGATCGTGACTCCACTCAAACGCTTTTATGAATTGTATTAAACATTATACCAAAGCTTGTCAAATTTTTTGTTTATTTCCCAATTCCTGTTTTATCCAGTGCTCTACCTTTTTGGTAGTTTTTGTTACCGGAGAAGACAGAAGAACGAAGGTTTCGTAACTGTGGATTTTGGCTACTTCTTTCTCTATTTTTGGGAAATTTTCCTCAATAGATTCCATCACCAGCATTACTTCATTGTTTGAAGCAATCTTTCCTTTCCACAAATATGAAGAAGTAACGGGAAACCTCTTCGTGCAGACTACCAGTTTTTTGGCCAAAAGAGTTTTAGCGATTTTTTCCGCCTCTTTATCACTGGCGCAGGTGAGAAAAAGCAAACACATTTTCATTGGAAATAATGGGTATTTGAGTAGAGATACTGATTGACAAAGATCCGTTTGAAATTGAAAATATTGTTTTGCTCATAAAAGACAATCAGGGCTTTTTTATACTCCAGCTCATCAATATCCCGGTAAGAAAGAGGAATCAGGTCATAAGCGATAAGGATGGCGTTGGCAATCATTCTTCCGGTCCTTTTATTGCCATCGGTAAACGGCTGTAAATAAGAAATCATACTGATTGCCGTCAGCGCTTTGGTAAAAGGATTATTAAGTTTATTAATGAAGGAAACTGTTTTTCTTAAATACTTTTCAATTGCTTCTTTATTGGAAGGAGGTAAGTAGTTTGTCCCCGAAATCCCCACACGATGAGAACGGATACCGGAGGTAACCGGAAGATCTTTGATCATCAGAGAGTGTATTTCGATTATTTTGTCAACGGAAAGATTATCAAATTGAGAAGGATTTTCCAAAACAAAAGAAAGCGCGTCTTTATGATTGAGTATCATAATAGCCTCCTCTTTCGGGTGACCGGCAGCCTGCTGTTTTTGTTTTATCAATTGCTCCGTCTCAAGAAGGGTATAGGTATTGCCTTCAATCCTGCTTGATTTCCAGGAAAATTCGATGGTCAATCTTTCAAGTTCTTTCTGAAAAATTGTCGGACCAATAATACTTTTTTGCCGGGCAAGACTTTTTTTACTTCCTTGAAGAGTTTTTATTTCCTCATCGGTAAAAAGGTCGCAAAGTTTGGAAAAAATTGTTTCATCGAATGATTCCTTTACGTATTGCCTGATACTGCTTCCCTCGGAAAAGTAAAAATCAAGGCTGAGCGGAATAAGAAGTGAATATTTTTCATTGATGAGATATTTGGTCGATCTTCCCGCGCCTGTCGATTTGACCCAATTCATTTTGATAAGACTGTTTAAGTCACGCAGGATGGTTATCTTTGACGAAGGATTTGTTTCCCGTAAGGCAAGTTCTAACTCGCCGCGGGTTTGGGGCTTGGCGATTAATTGGCAGATGATCGCCTGAATACGTCTTGAAATGATCGTATCATTCATTCCTTAATATCGTATCATAATGAAACGGAAAATGGTATTGTTTGGAACGAAAAAGACTAATTAGAAAGTGCCTATTTGGCCGGTGATGGCCTGGCTGTAGGTGTTCATGAAATTAAATATAAGCATAATTGAAACGATTAAAGAGATCACAGTGAGAACGATGGCGATAATGCCAACTTGTTTTGATTTGCTATCTTCCTGACGAAGATATTTGATGGCCGGGATAAGCCCAAATGGCGGCAGAAGGAAACTGAGGGCATAGAGTGATAATTGCTTAAATAATGAGATGGAGGGCGGCTTTTCTTTCAGCTTCGCTCCGCAAGCCCGGCAGAAAAAATCCGTCAGATCAATGCTATTTCTACATACAGGACATACAGAATAAGCAACTATCTGATCCATACGATCATTATATCATCGAAAGAAACAGGATAATATCGTCTTGCAAACAGGACGATAATATGGTAATATTGTTCTATGAATACAATATTAAGGACGCTTTTATACGAATGGAAGGATAGAAAATTACCCCCGATAATAGGGCGGGATACCCATTTGGACACCTCACTGCAACAGGGGACTAATAACGCAACGGTGATAACCGGGTTTAGACGGGTAGGAAAGACATACCTGGTTTATGAGGCTATAGAAAAGCTTTTGGAGACCCATCCCCGTGATGAGGTAGTTTATATTAACTTTGAAGATGAGCGGATAATTTCACCCGCCACCGAGTTACTCACTGATCTGATACCGGAAATACAGGCGGTTTACGGTAAAAAACCTAAATATCTCTTTTTGGATGAACTGCAGCTTATCCCTAACTGGTCAAAATGGGTGCGCCGGATACTGGATACAGAGTCAATACAAATATTTATAACCGGTTCCTCCTCAAAAATGGGCAGTGCGGAATTGCCGACAGAGCTTCGGGGCAGAGAATGGGAAGTAATAGTCAGCCCGCTTACCTTCGCCGAATTTTTACGCTTTAAGAAGGTAAATATAGACTTTGGGAAATCAGCCTTCGTAAAAGATGAGATGGCGCGCTTTCGTTTTCTTTTTGACGAATACCTGACATTTGGATCGTTACCGGCCGTAGTGTTGACAACACATGAGAAAAAACAGGAGCTTTTACAGTCCTATTTTCAGACCGTAGTACAAAGGGATATAGCCGAAAGGCATAAGATAGACAATGACACCGCGCTAAAAACACTTTTGAAACTGCTTCTTAATTCGAGCTATATTACGATTTCAAAACTGGCCAATTCTCTCAAAAGCATGAGTATACCAATAGGAAAGTCAACAGTAAATAATTACCTTTCCTATATAGAAAGCTCGTACTTTATGAGCGAGCTTTATATCTATAGTCCGGCAGTGATAAATCAACTGCAATATCCGCGAAAAGTATATTTTGTCGATACCGGATTTATGACCGCGTTGTCCACTAAATTTTCTAAAAATATGGGTAGACTATTTGAAAACACAGTTTTTCATAAGTTGGTGCGGGAAAACCTGTTAGCACAGACAGGCGAAACTATACACTACTACAAAGACGATAAAGGCAGCGAGGTAGATTTTGCCATTCTTAGTCAAGGTAAAACTACTGCTTTATATCAGGTATGTTTTGATCTGACTGATGAAGAAACACAGAGCCGGGAAGTGAAATCGCTCATAAAAGCGGGGACAACTTTAAACTGCAAAAACCTTAACCTTATAACCCTGGAAAAACCTAATGCATTAAAACTGCTTCAAGAAATAAAAGTTATTTCCGCCCCGGAATTTCTATAATGCAGTGAATCCTTTTATTAATGGATACGGCCTTAGGTGCCAACCATGAACCAGAACAAAGTTCGGTATCATGGCATAGCGTAATACACACCTGGTGTGTATGAATAGCCAATCCATATCTATATATGAACTACCTCGACTTGTTTGCCCGCGTAATCCTTTATATAATCCGCGACTACATTTCTGTGACAGTAATGCGGATCTTTCTCAAAACAGAGAAGACATATTTTTTTATCGGATCCCATGTCAATGATATCATCGATGGAATCCTTAAATTCCGGCAGATATGATCGGTATTGGTCAAAAAAAGTACGGTAATCCTGATAATGAGCAAGATAGTTTCTTAGCGGTTTGGGAGTTCCCAATTCCTGAAAATGGTAATAGGAAATCCCGGTTTGCTTAAGATAATTACTTAATGCCTTTTGGCTAAATCCCGGTTTGCGACTGTAAGGATTTTCCCGGATATCAACGATAGTGTCTATATTTTCCGCCTGTAATTTATTTAGAAATTCTTTTATTGTTTCCCCTTCATATCCTGACGTGAATAGGTGTGTCATAAATCCAGTATATCAAAAACTGGAGAGAATAATTATAGGAAGATTTTTTCCCGTCGGAGATGGCTAAACCAGTTTATTTATTTGTATAACTTGGCCAGGAGGTGATGATTAAAGGATTTTGATCCCAAATATTGATCTGCTGGTTTATTTCTTCGGTGATAAACGGCATGAAGGGATGAAGGAGTTTCAAACAGAAACATCTTGAGGCAACTCTTTAACTTTTTCTTTCTTGAGCGAAGGGAGAGACTGTCAGAGATAATGGTTGGGGAACAATTACCGCCTGTCCTATACCATGTGATAAAAGAGAGTCATTTTGTGAAAGTTTGTATGCTTTGCCGATCATATCCACTGTATGTAATGATGACCGAAATCGCATACCGTTGTCTGGAGAAACCGTTTGACCTATTCCGTAGACCTTAAGAAGAAAATCAGTTAATGTTCTGGTATAACCAACTCCTCCACCAGGAAATTGCCAAATTTGTGGAGGATTTCCGTTCGCTTGCCGAAGTAATAAATATGGTTCATGTACTTCACTACCGGTAAAAATTTCCAATGAACCTCTGTCACCGGTGAGTCGAATACCATAATAGGTCGTCTCAAGTCCCTTCCCGCCATCAAATAAGACCGTAATATTGCCTATGTGTCCTTTTAACCAAAGATAGGTTTCTAAATTTCCAGGAGCAGGGGTATTATCAGACTGTTGATAGCGTGCTAAGACAGCTTGATCAACCGTAGCACGTAATTTATTTCCTGATAATTGCGCGAAGAGAAATCCAAGATGCGCCGGGTGGACAACCATATCCATTCCCAAGCCTCCGCCACTCTTATTTCTATCTGCAACCAACCATTCTCTTCCCTCTTCAATCGGCCAGCGTTCGATACATCTTCCTTCAATTTGCGAGAGAGTGCCAATCTTTTCATAAAGTTTTTCCTGAATAGTATATCGAAGAGCATCACTGTCGGCAAAAAAGTCAATGGGCACAAGACGGTCTTTATTTCCTTGGAATAGTTGGACCATAGCAACAAGTTCATGAACACGTGAAAGGGGTTTTTCGATTGCGGTAGATACTCGTTCTGCCCACTGTTTTGCAATAGTTAAATGATGATCCGGTGGAACCGCCGCGTAAACACCATCTACTTGAACTTGTTTATCGCCAATTAATACAACTGATCTATCGGTAACCGTAACCAAATCGCTTGTTGTGATATAACCACCATTTAGCCATGGTAACGGAACGGATGTCAATATATTATTACCATCTGGATAAATATCCACTGCGATAAAATAGACATTTGGAAAAAGGAATCTAATTTTATTAAAGTCCGAAGCGAGAAATCTTCTTACCAAAGACCCGCCGGCTCCATAAAGAAGAATAGTTTTTGTTGGGGTTAAATCTGCGCCCTGAGGGATTGTTGGTCGACACTCAGAAGGTGACACAATGGTGATCTTCGGTTGTGTTTCCGAGCATTGGGGTAAGTCAAGTTCTAATTTTAGTCCTGGCATATCAAGTAATATTGTTCAATAGATGGAATTTAACTTATTTAGTCACTGGCCAGGAGGTGATGATTAAAGGATTTTGATCCCAAATATTGATCTGCTGGTTTATTTCTTCGGTAATAAACGGCATGAAGGGATGAAGAAGTTTCAGGCAGACGGTGTAAACATGGATCAGTGTTATCAAAGCATTTTTATCAAGACTTTTTAATCTTTCCTTGATAGACTCCAGATGTTTATCGGCCAGCGTGTGCCAGATGAAAGTGTAAAGGTCTTCGGCCGCCCGGCCGAAATGGTAATCTTCGATGGATTTGGTGGTTTCTTTGACTAATTTGTCCAATTGGGAAGCTATTTTTTTATCTTCCGCTTTTAACTGTTTTTTTATTGTTTCGAAATCAGTCAGGGTTACCCCCTGTTCTTTGTAGGCATCGATATTCATCCTGATAAACCGGCCGATGTTCCAGAGCTTGTTGGTGAAATTTCTCATGCCGACGATTTTTTCTTCGCTTAAACAAATATCGCTGGCGGGCGCCACGCCCATCACCAAAGCAAATCTCAAAGCATCGGCACCGTATTTTTGCGTTATCAGCAGAGGATCAATGACATTGCCTTTGCTTTTACTCATCTTCTGGCCGAATTTATCAACCACTCTGGAGTGCAAATGGATAACTTTGAAAGGCACTTCACCGGTGACATAAAGTCCCAACATCATCATCTTGGCAACCCAGAAAAAGAGGATATCCCAAAGGGTATCCAGGACGCCGGTCGGGTAAAAATATTTGAATTCGGATGAGCTGTTTTTGGGCTCGTTGATATTTATCCCGAGAGTTGTTAGCGGCCATTGGCCGGAAAGAAACCAGGTGTCGAAAGTATCGGTTTCCTGCAGGATATTTGAACTGTGACATTTATCGCATTTTCCGCCGGAGAGTTGATAGCTGGCCTCTTTATCAGCCATCATCGACTGCAATCCGCCATTGATTTCCTCTAAATGATATTTGTCTTTGAGATTTCTGAACGTGTCGTTGATCCGCTCGCCTTTTTTGTTGATAAAATTTATTTTTATTTCCGGATTACAGTCGAGACAATACCAGACGGGAATTCTCGGTCCCCAGACGATTTGCCTACTGATGTTCCAGTCGCGGATATTTTTCAGCCAGTCGAAATACATTTTCTCAAATCTTTTTTTTGGGATGATTTTCGTCCGGCCGGTTTTCACCGCCACAATAGCCGGCTTGGCCAATGGTTTCATCTTGATAAACCATTGGGGGATGACCATCGGTTCGATAGTCGTATGACAGCGGTAGCAGGTAGCCACACTATGGAGATAATTCTCATCAACATGGTCGATCAAACCCATTTCTCTCATGGCCGCAAAAACAGCAGTTCTCGCCGGCGCCACTTTCATGCCGGCAAACCTGCCGGCCAGTTCATTTAACCGGCCGTTCAGATCAATGACTTTTTTGACCGGTAAATTATGTCTTTGGCCGATTTCAAAATCCATGGCATCGTGTCCGGGAGTGACTTTCTCTATCCCGGTGCCGAATTTGGGATCGATCGCCTCGTCGGCAACCACTTTGACTTTAAAAGGACCGTTAACGCCTTTGATTTCTATTTCCTGCCCCAGATATTTCAGGTATCTTTTATCGCCCGGGTGGAAAGCCACTGCCGTATCGCCGAATTTGGTTTCCGGCCGGGTAGTCGCCAAAACAAAAGGACCGTATTTTAGGAAGTAGAGCGGGTCCTTTCTTTCAACATATTCGATTTCCAGATCGGAAAAGGCCGTGCCGCATTTGGTGCAAAAATTGACGATCCGTTCCCCCCGGTAAATTAAACCGTCTTGGTGGAGTTTGCGGAAAGTGGCCATCACTTTTTCGACGATTTCCGGCTCCAGACTGTAGTGGTACCTGGTCCAATCAAGCGAGAACCCGAGTTTTTTGAGCTGGTCGCGGTTGATAGCCCGGTTTTTCTCCACGAATTCCCAAATCATTTTATAAAGGGTATCGCGGTCAAAATCAAAACGGCTTTTATCCTGTTTGGCCAGATGTTTTTCAAAGACAAACTGGGTTTCGATTCCCGCGTGGTCAGCCCCAGGCAGCCAAAGGGTTGGGCTGCCTAACATCCGGTGGTAGCGGATCATGATGTCCTGGATGGTGAAAAGGGCATGTCCCATGTGCATCGGATCATTGGCGTTTGGCAGAGGCAAAAGGATAGTAAAGGGCTTTTTATTGTTATCAATTTTCGGAATAAAATAGCCGGCCTTTTCCCAAAGCTGGTACCATTTGTCCTCAATCGTGTTGGCTTTATAGACTTTATCCATAAGTAATTTTCGTTTATTATAATCGCCAGGCTATCCAACTTCAACTTCCAAGTCCGGACGGGCCTGAATTTCTCTCCAGAGTACCGGGTGGTTGTGGAAATAAGCGTAACTGGCGATATAGCTGGCGTTGTCAGTGCAAAGGGAAGGAGGAGGAATATATAAATCAATTTTTAATTTTAAATTTTCAATTTTTAATTTGAACTTTTCCGTTAACCGTTTATTAGCAGCGACACCGCCACCGAGGAGAATGGATTTCACCCGATATTTTTCGGCGGCTTTCAGGGTTTTATCCACGAGGACGTCAGTAATCGCTTCCTGGATTTCGTAAGATAGTTGTTGAATGGTGTAAGAATTAAGTTTCTTAAGTGCCTTAAGTTTATTTACTTCTCTTAAAACCGCGGTCTTCAGTCCGGAAAAGGAAAAATCAAAATTATCTTCATGCATCATCGGTCGGGGAAGTTTCACAATGTCATGCTGAACTCGTCCTGATTTAATCGGGATAAATTCAGGATGATCATTACAGAACTTTGCAGCAGCATCTGCAATAGCTGGTCCACCGGGGTATCCAAGTCCCAAAAGTCTGGCAGTTTTGTCAAAAGTTTCTCCGGCCGCATCATCGCGGGTCCCGCCGAGCCATATAATATCCCGGTGATTTTTCATCAAAAATAATTCCGTGTGTCCGCCGGAGACAACCAAAGCGATGGCTGGAAAAGAAGGAGGTTTTTCGACATCAAGCCAGTTGGCGTAAAGATGGGCCAGGACATGGTTGACCGGAATAATCGGTTTACCGGTAAGATAAACGATGGTTTTGGCTGTTTCTACGCCGACTAAAAGCGAACCGATTAAACCCGGTCCAATGGTTACTGCGATGGCGTCGATTTTTTCAATTGTTGCATTGTTGCATTGCTTGCCCTGAGCGGAGTCGAAGGGTTTCATTGTTTCATTTATTACGGGTATCATACACTTCACCTGTTCCCGGGCGGCCACTTCCGGAATAATCCCGCCGGTTTTCGTATGCAGGTCTTTTGAAGAGGAAACCACGTTGGAGAGAATTTTGACACCGTCCTCCACCAAAGCCGCAGCGGTTTCGTCACATGATGTTTCAATGCCTAAAATAATCATAGGAATTAATCTATTCTTAAAATTTTTGCCAGTTTTGAAGAGGAATAATTTTGGAAAAAAGGAATGATCCGCATTATTGCTCCGCAACTTTCCGCCTGGTTTTTCTTTCGCTCAAGGAGCGGATCATTTCCGGTAGCGGCGATGACAGCCGGTTTGATTTGCTGAATAATCTTGTCATATTCCGGATCGTTTTTCAGATACGGTAACAAGATTACATAATCAACAATGGTAAGTGAGGTGAGCATTTCCGCTCTTTCTTTTTGGTTGAAAATCGGTCGGGAAATTCCTTTCAGTATTTTTGCCTTCTTGTCACTTTCCAAAAGAATCACCAGTCTTTCGCCCCTTTTTTTGGCAGCCCGGAAGAAACGCAGATGGCCGGGATGGAGAAGATCAAAACAGCCGCCGGCTAAAACAATATTATTTATTTTTTTTACCTCTTGTAAAGAAATGATTTTTGCCATATCTTCAAACTAAAATGAAATTGTATAAATATCCGCTGCTTTTTATTGTATTACTTTTTACCTTTGTCGTTTTTTTCCACTCAGACGGAGCCATCTTACAGGATTTGGGCCGCCATCTGACTTTGGGAAAAATTATCTGGCAAACCGGAAAAATCCCCGCCACCAATTTATTTTCCTATACTTATCCCGACTTTCCCGTTCTTGATCATCACTGGGGCAGCCAAGTGTTATTTTACCTTGTTGAAGTGGCTTTTTCCATCAATGGCCTGATTATCCTGAAATTATTATTGGTGATGGCCGCCGTCGGTCTCGTTTCCTTCTTTACAGTTAAACGGGGAGACGGATTGGCATATCTGATCTCCGGTTTTTTGGCTCTTGAGATTTTGCGCGACCGGACGCAGATCCGGCCGGAGATATTTGCCTTTTTGTTTTTTTCGATTTTTTTAGTCATTTTATACAGAGAAAAAGAAAAACCGGGAAGGGGGATTTGGCTGCTGCCTCTCGTCGAAATCCTTTGGACAAACCTGCACATCAGTTTTGTATACGGTTTGGCGGTCTTCGGTTGTTTCGCCCTGGAGAGAATACTGATGGCAAAATTCAGAAAGCATTATCTATATATAGGATTAGCGTTAGCCGTGTCGGTTTTGATAAACCCCTACGGCATAAACGGCGCTTTATACCCTCTGCGGATTTTCCAAAATTACGGCTATCCGATCGTTGAGAACCAGTCGGTCCTTTTTCTTTCTTCAATGATAAAAAATAATGCCCTTTTCTATTTTAAAGCTGCGGCAATAATATTTCTTGGCATATTGCCGTTATTAATATTTAAAAAGAAATATTTTGAATTATTGACCGCCGGACTTTTTTGCGGTTTATCCTGGCTGGCGGTAAGGAATTTCCCCTTTTTCGCCATTTCTTTTATTTATCCTTTGTCTTTAGGCGTCAGTTATTTATTGGAGAAAATTAAAGAAAACAAAATCCTCCCGCCGGACAATTTTCAACTGCTGCGGATTTTTTCTGTTTTGGCGTTAATCATTTTTGTCTTTTGGGAAATGTATCTGACGGTTTCCAATAAATACTATGATGCTTATAGCGCGCCGGTGCGATTTGGCTTGGGACAAGTCAGCGGGGAAAAAGGAGCGCTTGATTATTTTTTGGCCAACAACCTGAAAGGCCCGGTCTATAACAGTTTTGATAACGGCAGTTACCTCATCTACCGGTTGTATCCGAAGGAAAGAGTTTTTACCGACGGCCGGCCGGAGGCCTATCCGGCTGATTTTTTTCAAAAAACCTATATTCCAATGCAGGAAAAAGAAGAGGTCTGGAGAGAGATTGACCGGAAATACCAGTTTCAGACGATTATTTTTCCCCATACGGATGCGACTCCCTGGGGGAAAAATTTCTTGAAAAGGATCGTTAATGACGGGAATTGGCAAGTCAGATATTTGGATGATTATTCGCTGGTTCTTTCACGAAGGGCAGGAACGGTGAAAGACAGCGGTGCTCAAAATTTGGCCGAGATAAAAAAACAGGGTCTGGAGTTATTTAAAAAGATAAATCAACAGGATGGCATAAACCGTTTGCGGAGTTTCTTTGATCTGATAGGACTCCGTTAATGGTTATGTCTTAGTTCCATGCAGGAAGACTGCCTGCCAGGGTTGGTAATTGGAATAATAAGTGGTTTGAATAAGCGTTTCTCCGTTTCTGGTGACTTTATAATCAAAGTTAACTTTAGCGCCCCAGGCTTTCCAGTCAACCTGTTTAACCGTACCTACCGGCAGGGTCGGGTCATCCTGATTAAGGTCCGGCGGCGGCGGATTCGAGGAAGTGATGACCGATTTGGAGATTTCCGCCTTTCTGCCATCAGCGGTTCCGTATATTTCAAAGGTTAAAGCGAAATTACCCGGATCCGGTTTGGCCTGGATAAGAATATAATTTGGGGTGTCATTTTTGAATTTCAGGTCATAGCTGGGAGCAAAAACAGTGGCGTCAATCCCTGGCGGGGTACCCTGTTCGTAATAGCTAACCCGGTAGGAATGGGCATGGCGTTCAGTAACCGGCAGTCCGGCATTTAAGATGGCCCGAAAAAGTGTGGTGGAAACCTGGCAGACGCCGCCGCCGTCTCCCAGGACTGTCCGGCCGTCTTTGATGATGTAAGCCGGCTGGAAACCGGTACTCCCTGAGACGTCTCCCAAGGTGTCGTTAAAAGAAAAAATTTCGCCCGGCGGCAGCAGATGGCCGTTGATCCGGGAAGCCGCCAGGACGATATTGTGAATCCGGCCGGGGATGGAACCGGCATATTTGGAAGTGCCGACGCTTAAAAGTTCTTTGACGCCAAAATTATTGGAATCCTCAGTCGTAATCTGCGGCCTGACGGTTTTCACCGGCAGGTCAATGGCGATATTTTGAGGCTCAAACTGCGTTTGATTATTTAAGGTATCGATATAGGAAGCAATCATCTGTTTCGTCTGCTGCTGGTCCAATTGCCGGCCCGGTTTTGACATTTTGAAAACAGAGACTTTGCCTTTTTCAAACTGGAAGAGGGCATCTTCGGTCGGGATATCGATACTGGTGGCCATAGAGGAAACGGTATCGTCGATAAGACCGGTATCCATGCGAAGAACGCTGGTTAAGTTGATGCCGATGGTAGCCCCTTTCCATTTCTGGTATAAGTCTGAAAAAATATGGCCTGAGCGTCCGATAGAATAAGCCTGTGTAGCCGAAAGTTTGGCATCATAGGCGATATTCAAATTCCGGCCGGAGATAGTGGCGATTTTATCTTCAAAAACGAGAGTGAATTTCAGGAGGGCAAACGGCAGGTTTTTCCGGTTATAGTAATCTTCGACCTCGGCCGGAGTTTTTCCCCCGTATGAGATTTTATCCACTCTGACCCCGGGATAGATTTTTCCCTGAAAATTTTTTTCAAAATAATAATAACCGCCAAAAACAAGAATAATTGTTAGAAACACTAAAATGAGAATCAGATAAAAAAGGTAAGCAATAAAAGAAAAGCGGCCGGCAGGCTTAATATCAGGCTTTTGTTCATGAAGATGGGTTTTGGCGGATTTCTTTTCCTTGACCATGAGCTTCGTTTGCGGTTATCATAACATAAGGATGAATAATAATACACCTTCACCTTCGGGAGAAATCTTTTCCGGCGGCAACGTCAATAACGCTTCTTACCAGGAAGCATTAAACGTGACCCAGGACAACGAAGTGGCTCAAGCTCTGACTGACCAGCCGCAAGACCAACCGGGAGCGCAGGCAAACCCGAGTAATTCCGAAGGTTCAAGCGGTTTTCCCAATTATCCTTCCGGCAATCAGCCCAATGTTCCATCGTCTGCCGAAGGCCCGCCGCCGTTTGTCGAGAATAACGCCAAGAAATTCCTGATTATCGGAGGAGTGATTGTTCTGCTTGTCATTTTCATCTTTCTGCTGTTTAAATTTCTCTCGGGCCGGTTTGCCAAACCGCCTGCACAGGCAAAAATCAATCTCACTTATTGGGGCCTTTGGGAGGAAGAGACAGTCATCCGGCCGTTTATCGACGAATTCCAAAAGTCACATCCCAACATCACGGTTTCTTACAGCCGTCAGGACCCCAAACAATACCGGGAAAGACTGCAGGCGGCCATTTCCCGCGGTGAAGGCCCGGATCTTTTCCGCTTTCACAATACCTGGGTGCCGATGTTACTCGGAGAATTGGCGCCGATGCCCAAAACCGTTTATTCCGATAGCGACTTCGAAAAGATTTTTTATCCGGTGGCCGCTGAAAGTTTAAAAACCGGAGGCAATTTTTACGGGATACCTCTCATGATAGACGGTTTACTGCTTTTTTATAATGAAGACATATTAAAAAGCGCCAATGTTTCTGTCCCTGTCACCTGGGTTGATGTCCAAAACGCCGTCCCGAAATTGACCGTTAAGGAAGGTAACCGGATTGTCACTTCTGCCATTGCCCTGGGGACGGCTGAAAACATCGAACATTTCAGCGATATTTTGGGACTAATGATGTTGCAAAACGGGACCCAACCGGTAAAATCCGTTTTCACCTGCACAGATCCGGCCAGCACCACCTGCGCGGTAGAAGCGCTTACCTTTTACCGCAAATTTGCCGAGACGCCAAATAATGCCTGGGATGCCACTTTGGAAAACTCCATTGTCGCTTTCGCCGGAGGGAAAGTGGCAATGATCCTTGCGCCCAGCTGGGAGGCGATTACCATCAAAAATCTCAGCCCCAATCTGAATTTCAAGACTGCCCAGGTACCGCAGCTTCCCTGTGACCGGACGCCCTGTCCGACGTTGAACTGGGCCAGTTTTTGGGTGGAAGGGGTTTCGGCAAAAAGCAAAAATCAGGAAGCGGCCTGGGAATTTTTGAAATATCTTTCTCAACCGGAAACGATGCAGAAAATGTATGCCGAGCAGGTGAAACTGCGGCCGCTTTTCGGTGAACCTTACTCCCGGACGGATCTGGCCAAACTTTTGGCGGACAACGTTTACCTGGCGCCGCTTATTGTTTCGGCGCCGACGATGAAATCCTTTTATCTTGCCTCGCGCACTTTTGACGGAGAAACCGGTTTGAATACTTCCCTTATCAATTACCTCAAAGACGCGGTTAATTCGCTTTCCCAAGGCACCAGTGTCGAGACGGCTTTAAAGACAGTCGACGATGGTTTCAAACAGGTGTTTGCCCGGTTTAACATCGGGGCCCCCTAGTACTGTATTTCGTTAATTTCGCGGCATTATTAGTGTTATGATAGATCGGTACAAAGGTTCAAAGAAAAATCTTTACACCGGAATATTCACGAAATACAGTACAAGTAATTCTTATGCCGCGACCACTTGAAAAAGCGATCATGAAAACTCTCATTTATGCTGATCTTTTTGATTATCCATTAACTAAGGAGGAGATTTGGAGAAGGTTGATAAAATTACAAATTACAAATGATAAATTACAAATTAAATTAAAAAAATTAATAAATTCAATATTATTTGGGAAAAAAGAGAAATATTATTATTTGGTAGGGAGAGAGGAAATTATTCAATTGCGGAAAAGAAGGGAGAAATATTCGGAAGAAAAAGTAAAGATAGCCAGGCGGATTGCTAAACTTCTTAAATTTATTCCATTTGTTAAATTGGTCGGCTTGACCGGAGCGGTGGCCGCAGGAAACGCCGATGAAGATGATGATATCGATTTACTGATTATTACTTCGGGGAATTTGTTGTGGACGACGCGTCTATTAGTTACTTTATCAGTTGATCTGATGGGACTTCGGCGAAGACCTGATGATAAAAAAGTGAAAAACAAAATCTGTTTAAATATGTTTATAGATGAAAATTATTTGGCAATTGGTAAAGATGAAAGGGATTTGTTTACCGCTTACGAAATCACTCAGATGAAACCGCTGTTTGAAAAAAACCAGATATACAAGAGATTTATAAAAGCAAATGATTGGGTGGGAAAATATTTACCTAACGCTTTCAATGAACTAAGTACTTGTCCCATTGTCATCCCGACCGACCACAAGCGTGTAAACCACTTGTGGGAGTGGAGGGATCTTCCATATTCCGGAAGTTGGAAGATTCCTCCCCGATGGCCATCGGGACTCGGAATGACACTTTTTCGCTTGCTGGAAATACCAAGCAAGCGACTACAGCTTATATATATGAAAAAACGGCGCACGACCGAGAAAATCAAAACCGGAGTAATCCGATTTCACCCGAGGGATATCAGAAAGGAAATAATGAAACGGTTTGAGACGAGAGCCAAATCCCCCCTTGACAAGGTTTTTTTCACTGAGTAAAATAGCACTCATCACAAGAAAGTGCCAATCCGCCAGCTGGCGGATTTAACCCAAATAAATATTTTAAAAAATTTGAACGGGTAAAGGAGGTCTTTATATATGGTTATTAAGCCAAATTCTATCAAACCGCTTTTTGATTACGTTCTCGTCAAACCCCTTGAAGAAGAAACCAAAACCCCGGGCGGAATATTGCTTCCCGATACAGTCAAAGAAAAACCCCAGATGGGTCAGGTCATGGCGATCGGTCCGGGAACAACAGACGATAAAGGTCATCCGGTAAAAGTTTTAGTCAAAGCCGGCCAAAAAGTGATGTACAAAAAATGGGGCGGCAACGAAATCAAAGTCGAAGGCAAAGAATGGTTGCTGGTCGAACAAAAAGATATCTTAGCTGTTATTGAATAATAATTGTTATAAAGGTTAAGCCCGCCTGCTCTTACTTCTCGCCTTACCTACTATTCGTAGCGCGGCTCGAAGAGCGAGCTTAGGCGGGTTCAAGAAACTGTAATCCCGATAAGATCGGGAAACAGTTTCTAGAAGAGGAAAAATATGGCAAAACAAATTAAATTCGGCGAAGACGCCAGACAAAAATTAGTGGCCGGCGTCAATATTTTAGCAAAAACAGTGGTCACTACTTTGGGTCCCAAAGGCAGAAACGTCGCCCTTGACCGGAAATGGGGCGCGCCGAATGTCGTCCATGACGGCGTGACCGTAGCTAAAGAAATAGACTTGGCTGATCCTTTTGAAAATATGGGCGCGCAGCTTCTCAAAGAAGCCGCTTCCAAAACCAATGACGTGGCCGGAGACGGGACAACCACCGCCACTTTACTGGCCCAATCGATCATCAACAGCGGTTTCAAAAACGTGACCGCCGGAGCCAACCCGATGATCGTCAAAAGCGGGATGGAGAAAGCAGTGGAAGTAGTCGTTGCCGAAATTAAAAAAATGGCCAAGACCGTCAAAGACTCGGATGTGGCCAAAGTGGCTACTATTTCCGCCCAGGATGATAAAATCGGGCAGTTGATTGCCGAGGCTTTGCGGAAAGTCGGCAAAGACGGCGTGGTTACCGTTGAGGAAGGCAAAGGTTTGGCCATGGAAATAGAATATAAGGAAGGAATGGAATTTGATAAAGGATACGTATCGCCGTATCTCGTCACCAACGCGGATAAAATGGAAGCGGAGATCGAAAATCCTTATCTTTTGATCACCGATAAAAAAATTTCTTCCATCCAGGATCTTTTACCCTTTTTGGAAGGATTTGTAAAAGTCTCCAAAGACCTGGTGATTATTGCCGACGATATTGACGGAGAAGCGCTGGCGACTTTAGTCGTCAATAAACTGCGCGGAACTTTCAATGTCCTGGCGATTAAAGCTCCCGGCTTTGGCGACCGGAGAAAAGAGATGCTTGAGGATATCGCCATTTTAACCGGCGGCACGGTCATCTCTGAAGATACCGGCCGGAAGTTTGAAAATGTCAAAGTGGAAGACTGCGGCCGGGCGGATAAAGTTTGGGCGGATAAGGAAAACTGCCGGATCATCGGCGGCAAAGGCGAGCCATCAGCTTTGAAAGCCAGAATCGCCCAGGTGAAAAGAGCCATCGAA
Organism: uncultured Gammaproteobacteria bacterium; assembly: GCA_964354025.1. Classification (GTDB taxonomy): domain Bacteria; phylum Patescibacteriota; class Microgenomatia; order 2-02-FULL-39-11; family 2-02-FULL-39-11; genus JALHWS01. The sequence continues at coordinate 81,738 of CAYGXQ010000001.1, forward strand.
GACACGACCAGCGATTTCGATAAAGAAAAACTGCAGGAAAGGCTGGCCAAGCTGGCTGGCGGAGTGGCAGTCATCAATGTCGGCGCGGCTACAGAAGTGGAGTTAAAGGACAAAAAAGAGCGCGTTAATGACGCGGTCGCCGCTACAAAAGCGGCCCTTGAAGAAGGAATTGTCCCGGGCGGTGGGGTGGCTTTGGTAAGGGCTCGGAAAGCGCTTTTGAAATTTGAAGAAACGCTATCCGATGCCGATGAGAAAATCGGCGTAGCCATCCTTTACCAGGCTTTAGGTGAGCCGATGCGCTGGATAGCCAAAAACGCCGGCGAGGATGACGGTTGGGTTTTAAAAACCGTTGAAAAAACCCTTGAAGAGGGAAAGCAAATTGATTTTGGCTATAACGCGATGACCAAACAGTTTGGTTCCATGTTAGCGGCCGGGATTGTGGATCCGGCCAAAGTGACCCGTTCAGCCGTCCAGAATGCCGCTTCCATCGGGATGATGGTGCTGACCACAGAAGCATTAGTAACAGATCTCCCGGAAAAAGCTCCGCCAGCTGGCGGAGCAGGCATGCCTCCGGGTGGCGGCATGGGCGGAATGGATTATTAAAGTAATCAAAAATTATCAAAATCAAAAAGTCCCGAGTCTACCTCGGGACTTTTTATATAGTTGATTTAGTCTCTTCACCATGAATTTATAATTGGAGTAACAGGAGATTTTATATTTTGTTGGAAAAAAAGAGATTTTTCTGATAAAAACGCGTATATTATAAACATATCAAGAAGTAGCGGAATAATTAAGAACAATGAGAAAGAGAAGATAAATGACAGGATATTACCGATAGTGGTAAGAGTAATAGTTACTACTCCTGCGTACCAACTCCATTTTTTATGTCTTCTGATTGCAGAACCCAGGAAAAAAGAATAAATTCCTAAAATTAGTGCTATAAAACCCTGCCAGATTTGGCTGAGACTATCTACTTGACCACCACTAAAAAGTAATGGAAACAATACCATTACAATAAAAGAGAAAATAAATATCGGAGCTACAATTATAAACAGTAAAAAATACACACCAGGTGTGTATTAGCTTGACATATACGGGAAACTGATATAAATTGTAGTCATGCCGTACCGTAAGACCGTATTTGCTTGCGGAGAATATTACCACATTTACAACAGAGGCGTTGCTTATCAGCCGATTTATAAAAATAAAAGGGATTATGAAAGATTTTTATTAACGCTTTCATATTACCGATTTCGGGACTGCCCGGTCAGACTTTCAAAATTATTGCTGACTCCTAAAGAAATCAGAGACGATATATTATCAGCCTTAGCTAAAGACAATAGTAAAAGAATAGAAATTCTTGCATATTGTCTTATGCCAAATCATTTTCATTTGCTTATTCAGCAAATCAAAGAAGGTGGAATATCAAAATATCTGCGTCAGTCAATAAATAGTTATGCAAAATACTTTAATACGAAATACAAAAGAGTAGGATCTCTTTTTCAGGATATGTTTAAGGCTGTCCGGATAGAATCAGATGAGCAGCTTATACATGTTTCGCGATATATTCACCTTAATCCACTCGTTTCCTATTTGGTCAATCGAGAGGAACTACCCGAGTATCCTTGGTCATCACTGCAATCATATTTGGGAAAATCTGACTCTGATTTGGTAGTCGCGGAAACTGTTTTGGCCAATTTTAAAAACAAAAAGGAGTATATGCAATTTATACTTGATCAGGAAGATTACGGAAAAAAGTTAGAACATATTAAACATCTTATGCTTGACGGAACATAATAATCCGTATGTGCAAACGTAATACACACCTGGTGTGTATGGTGTTGAAAAAAGGGTAGTTGGATGGTATAGTGAAGTCATGAATAAGAAGGCTATCCTGATAGTCATTCTCTTTATTTCCGGTTTGGCAATCGGCGGCTATAAACTCTTAAGCGCTCGCTCCATATCCAATTCCGGCATAAAAATAGCTTCTGTTCCTTCGGCCAGTGTTTTCTTAAACGACAAACTGGTCGGTAAAACCCCATATGAGGACAAATATCCGCCGGGAAAATATGTCGTCAAACTCATCCCCGAGGACACTTCCGCTAATTATTCTTCCTGGCAGGGAGAAGTTACCCTTAATTCCTCACTTTTGACCTATCTGAAACGGGAACTGGGTCCCAGTGAACTGCTTTCAGGCGGTGAGACTCTGACTTTAAGCAAGATTTCTACGGCCACCGAGGCGCAAATTGACGTTTCTTCCCAGCCGGACGGAGCGAGAGTAATTTTTGACGGACAGGAAAAAGGGATGTCACCGGTTCTGATCCGCGAAGTTTCGCAGGGAGAGCATGATGTTTCGGTTTCTTCTCCCGGCTTCGTTCCGCGGACGATCAGGGCGCAGGTGACTTTAGGTTACAAACTCAATACCGCTTTTCAGCTGGCACTCCTTCCGAGCCAGCCGGCAACCGAATCGGGGGAAGTGACGACTACTCCCACTCCTCCTTCGAAAGAAAAGAGCGGTCAGGACAAGACGGAAGTAACGATTAAAGATACGCCGACCGGATTTTTACGGGTCAGAAGCGGACCAAGCAGAAGTGCTTCCGAGGTCGCCCAGGTGAAACCGAAGGAAAAGTACTCCCTTTTGGACGAACAGAGCGGTTGGTACAAGATTGCTTATCTGGAGGGGAAAGAGGGTTGGATATCAAGCGCTTACGCTGAGAAGAACTAATTGGACAATTCTTTCTCATCCGGCAGTTTTCTGATCAGATTTACCCAAAAGATAAATCCCACAATAATGACCATCACCAATATCGTTACGAATACTTTCTGTTTCGAATTTAACATCAAAGCAAAGATGCCGAAAGCGGCGGTGATGAGCCAATAAAAAACGGCAATTTTTCGCTTCCCCCAACCCAACCGCAGCAGGTGATGATGAAGGTGTTCCCGGGTGGCCCGAACCGGTGATTTATGGCTGACAATTCTTTTAAATAACATAAAAACGGCATCAGTCATCGGCATGGCCAAGACTAAAAGAGCCGTTCCTAATTTGCTGAAAGCCATAATGGAAAGGATAGCCAGTAAAAACCCGGCAAGAGTTTTGCCTCCGTATCCGGGCATAATTTTTTGCGGATAATAATTCCACGGCAAAAAACCAAGGAAAGCGCCAGCGGTGAGAAAAGAAAGGACAAGAACCGGCAGTTGTTGCGGATCCAAAAGAGCGAAGCGCAGGGACAAGAGTCCGATAATGACTGCCGCAATCGAGACAAAGCCGGGCAGTTGTCCGTCAACTCCTCCGGACCAGCCGATGATATTAGTCGTCCAGATGATCCAGATGAAAGCAAGCAGATTTCCCGCCCCGGGAGAAAGCGGGAGGATACCGCCGAAAGGATTAGTGATGTAAGGGATAGTGACGCCGGATGAGACAACGATGACAGCGGCCAGGCAGTTGGTAAAAAAGCGAAGATAAGGAGAGCGGTCTTTTCTGTCATCCCAAAGACCGACGGCAATCAAAATGACAGAGGCGATGAAGATGCCGATGATCTGTTTCATCTGCGGATATAGCAAAACCAGCGGCCAAAAGATGCCGATAAAAATGGCCAGGCCGCCGGCGCGCGGAATTATTCCCTGATGGGTGTGGGCGGGATGGGGACGGATTTTGGGATTATCTACCAGTTGGAAACGGAGGGCGATTTTTATCACATAAGGAGTAATCAGATAGGTGATGATGGCCGAAGTGATGATAGACCAGAGAATTAAAAATAGCATTTAAGTGACCAGAAAAATAATTTTTAAACAGGCGATCAGGAACAGAAAAGAAACTACCGTCCCTGAAATAACCAGAAGATAAGCGGCGGTTTTCCTAGTTTCAAAGATGCCGGCCGCCAGAAAAAAATTGAGGGAAAAAAAGATGATAGAAAAAAGAAACGGGATAAAAATGCCGTAAGGGGAAGTAAGCTGCTCTACGCCTCTGGGGAGAGAGTAAAAAAGCGGCAATTGCGGCGGGAGTTTGTTCCATTTGAAGATGATGGCGATCAGAAAAACCGCGATAATCCCCAAAAAGATCCTGATTAAATTTTCCGCCAGTTTATCTTTTAATAATACTTTAATCTTTTCTTTCATATCAGCGGATGAGAAGCAGGTCATAAGTCGCGTTATCTTTCATAAGATAAGTTTTTGAAGGCGGAGGAGGAAAATCCGCCCTGGAAACAGCCGGAAAAACGACGTTGACGCCGATATAATCAGGAACGGTGATGCTATTGGGATTATAGATAAATACTTTTTCCGGGAATTTATAATAAAAAGCGGATTCCAAAAAAGCAATCGGAGTTTGGGTATAAACAAAATCAGACGCTTCAGCATTTTTGTTTATTTCCGAAAAAGCGCTCTTGAAATCGGTTTTGCGGTGACCCGGGACCAGGGCGATATCGATAACAATGACTAAAAGAAGAAAAGCAGCGGCGGTAAAATTTCTCAATAATTTGTTTTTAATGCTCCAGATGCCCAAAGAGATGCCGAAGATTTCAAAAACAGTGATAAAAATAAAATAGCGGTTGACATAAATCGGCCGGCGAAGATATGAATAGCCCAAAACTCCAAATAAGGTAAAAAATATCGGCGTCAAAAATAACAAAGCCTGTTTCTTATTTTGCCGAAATCCTATCCAGAAGAAAACAAGGATGATGACTGAAAGCCAAAAAGTCAAAGGCCACCAGTTGCCCGGCGTGCCTTCGAAGTTGGTAAAAAGATTGCCCAAAACTGATTTAACCAGTTGCAGGTCAACCGGGAAGATCCAGGAATCTTTTGAACGTATAAATTGATTTATGAGGACCGGCAGCCAGGGAAGGAAGAAAAGCAGCGGTTTGGCGGTATTGATTATCAGCCTGCGGTGGTTTTGTTTGGTCAGAAAATAATAAATGATGAAAGATACGGGGATAAGGATAAAAAATGACTGGGTGTAAAGTCCCAGGACAGTCGCAACTAAATACCCTTTCCACTCTTTTTTGTACCAGAAATATAAGGAACAAACGGTAAACAGGGCATAAAAAGAATACATCCGGATTTCAAAAGCGTAATAGAGAAGCATCGGGTTGAAAAAAGTGAAAGCGGCAACATATAGGGCAAAGCGGCGGGAAAAGATTTTCTCCGCCAGAAGCGAGGCCACATAAACACTGATAACGAAAGCCAGAAAAGAAAGCAGTCTCAGTCCTACGTCTGATTTGCCGACGATTTGCATCCACAAATGCAAAATCAGGTAATAAAAAGGAGGGTTAAAATCATGGGCGGTATTGCTGATGATCTTTATCAGATCCGGTTTAGCCATAAAATATGAAAAAGCCTCGTCCCGCCAAATTGACTGGATCAGATAAAAAAGCGGTGTTTGGTAGAAAATATAATTAACAATATTCATTTTGTATTCCAACGGGATCCCTCGATCCGCCAGCTGGCGGACTCGGGATGACAGAAAAGATTTAAATCTTTTCTGTCACTTTATATTCTAACCTTTTCCCCAAAAGAAGTCTGGTGTGCGCATCAAGGGCGGGAAGAGAGGAAAAAAGGAAAGAGACAATCGGCAGTAGAATCCACTGGAAAAGAAGAAGCGGAGTAGTGGAAATAGAAGTGTGAGCCGGCCTTTTCGGCCGGGATTTGGCATCCAGAATAATCAAGACCAAAAGAAAAGTAGTAGTAATCGTCAAAATCAAACCGGACATTTTCGGTAAATTATGCCCGAGGGTAGTTCTTGAAAAAACCGGATTAACCAAAGCCGGAATAGAAGCTCCCAACGTCAGGATGAAAAAAGAAGTCGGCCAAAAAAGATGGGTTTCGACAACGTATAAGACGCGGTACAGCTTCGGCAGGATGGGGATATGTGAAGAGGTGAAAAACTTCTTCAAAGCATAAGGGACATCGGTAATTCCCCAAGCCCAGCGTTTTTCCTGTTCATAACGGGATTTGAAAGCATTTAAAAGAGTATTGCTGTTGACGGCATCGCGGGAAATCGTCAGATAAATAGGCAGCGTTTTTACTTTTTCACCTAAGGTAAAGAAAGCCTGAAGGAAAATATGCCAGTCTTCCGGAATGATATCCGTATCCCAATAACCGATTTTCTCAAGCATTTGTAAAGATAGAGAATAAGTGGAAATTTGGATTAAACTGCCAGGACGGGCAAGAGAAGCCAGGCGGGTAATGCTGGAAATGGTTGCCTGGATTCTGATGGGAAGAGGCACTTCCCAAAAATTGCTGTAAAGAAGAACCGGTGCCCAGTAGAAATGGTAGTAACGCTCTCCGTCAGTCAAAAACATAAAAGTCAGGTAGGAAAAATATTTTGCCGGGAAAAGAGAGTCGGCATCGCTTGAGGTGACGGTCACAAAATCCGGATTAATCTTTTTCTTTCTGATCACTTGGCTTAAATATTTGGCCGCCCAGGCGGCATTACTGGCTTTGCCGGCAATTTCCCCGATTTTGGCCTGGTGGTATGTTGCCTCGATTAAGCCGAATTTACCTTTGAACTCGGCGATTAAAGCCTTTGCCCGTTCATGGGCCTGTTCACCCTCCCTTTCTTCCATGGCCAAAATGATGAAAATACGTTTGACGGGAAAATCCTGATTTACCAGAAATTCAAGGGTTTTTTTGACTTTTTCCGTTGTTTCCTTGTAATTAGTGATGATGACAGCGTGATATATTTGGGCGTAATCGGGTAATTTTTTCGACTTTACAGCCCAATCAACCTGCGAAAGTTTGCGGAGCTTAAGGTAGGAAACGGTTGACATGATGGTCATGGATAGGGACTTGTAAAAGAAATAAACATCAAAACTGAGGATGAAATAGGCAACGAGGGCCGGGTGAAAAACAGAAAGCCAGACAGGTAAAGTGATGATCAGCCAGGTAGTGACCGGAATGATCATTTCAAAAAAACGCTCGATGAGATGCGGGTAACGGTTAAAAAAGGCACGCATATTTTACGGGATTAATCCTTCGGCTACGCTCAGGATGAATCTATTGTATCACAATCCGTGCGGTAAACGAAATAATTTTAGCGCGTTGGAACAGGTAATTTCCATTACTTTGTCGAGAGTAGTTTTTTTGATTTCCGCGACCGTTTGGGCGGTGTAAACCAAAAAAGCGGGTTCATTGCGATTGCCTCTTTGGGGGACCGGTGTTAAAAACGGAGCGTCGGTTTCCAGCAATAATTTATCATATGGCGCGTATTCCACCAGCTGCCGTAAATGCCCGTTTTCCGGATAGGTGATGTTGCCGTCAAAACCGAGGTAAAAGCCCATTTCCAACACTTGGGCCAGTTGTTGAATGTTACCGCTGAAACAATGGAATACACCTGAAATACTTTTATCCTTAATAATATTTAATAAATCATCAAAGGCTTCGCGGCAGTGCAGGATGACCGGCAAATTGTTTTCTTGAGCCAGTTCAAGCTGAAAAATAAACAACTCTTTTTGCCGCTTTTTTGAATCTTTATCAACCGCCGGGCCATCTTTATATTGATAATAATCAAGACCGATTTCGCCGACGGCCACTATTTTGGGTTGTTTAATCAAGCCGGTTAGAATTTTTTCAAGATCACTCGCCTTGCCGGCATCTGATAACAGATCGGCATGGTGTGGGTGGATGCCGACGGCGGCAAAACAATTAGTATATTGCCCCGCGATTTCAATTGCTTTCCGGCTGGTATCAATTTTGGCGCCAGGAATAATAATTTTACCTATATTATTATTACTTGCCCGTTCGATGACTTCCCCAATATCCTTTTTGTATGACTTGAAATTCAAATGACAGTGAGTATCTATTAACATTGAATTTTTATTAGGATTGTCATTGCGAGCAAAGCGAAGCAATCCCATCCGAGATTGCCACGGCTACTTCGTAGCCTCGCAATGACAAATAACAATATAATTTATGACTTAAGACAATCTTGGGAATAACGGTGATTCTGATTTAATTTCCGGACCCTGGAATTGTTTCAGAATTTTCTCCGCGGTTTGGGGAAGGAAAGGTTGAAGAAGAATGGCGACTTCCAGGATTTTTTCGATATAGACATCAAGGACTTTTTTCAGATTGTTGCCTTCCAAAGTCCAGGGTTTATCCTTATCGATTATTTTATTGACGGCGGTAATTTTTTCCCAAATAAAATATATGGCGTCATTAAACCGGTATTCTTCAAGAGCCTTTTGATAAATGGAGTTACCACTATAATGATACGTATCATTAGAGTGCTTTGGTTTTGGATTGAAAGGCTGGCTGATTTTAGAAGTCAGGCGGGCAACCCGGGCAACCAGATTGCCCAGACCATTAGCAAGGTCAGCATTATAAATTTCCTTGAACCTTCTTTCGGAAAAATCACCGTCGTCATAAGAGGGAATTTCTCTTAAAAAATAATACCGCAATGGATCAGTTCCGTATTTTTCGATCAAATAAAAAGGATCGATGACATTGCCCAAAGTTTTGCTCATTTTTTGGCCTTCAACGGTAATATAACCATGGGCGAAAATTGTTTTGGGAAGTTTTAAGCCGGCAGACAATAAAAATGCCGGCCAATAAACAGCGTGGAATCTGGTGATGCCTTTACCGATGACATGGACATCCGCCGGCCACCATTTTTCATATTGTTTGTTATCCCAACCAAAACCGATACCGGACTGATAAATATTAAGGGCGTCAAACCAGACATAAATTCTTTGAGTGGGATCATCGGGTACAGGGACGCCCCAGTTTTTCGCTCTTTCATTTGAGCGTGAGATGCTGATATCGTTGAGCGGTTGTTTGAGGAAAGAGAGAACCTCATTTTTCCTAAACTGAGGAATAATTTTTAACTCGTCGGTCGACACCAGTTTAATCAATTGGTCCTGGTATTTGGAAAGCCGGAAAAAATAATTGACTTCGGAGATATTATCAAGTTTTTTACCCGGATGTTCATGGCATTCACCTTTTTCGTCAAGTTCATCAGGGGTATAAAATAGCTCGCAACCGACACAGTATAATCCCTCATAAGATTTTTTATAAATATCACCGTTTTTGGCGCAGCGGCGCCAAAGTTCCTGGCTCGCTTTGAAATGGTGCAACCGGTCACTGCCTTTTTGGAAAACATCAAATTGGACATTTAATTTTTCGGCCAACACTTGGAAAAGCTTGGCGTTCTTGTCAATAAATGTCTGTATATCTTCGTGGGCTTTTTCTGCTGCTTGGACATTTTTTAGCGCATTTTCGTCTCCGCCGGATAAAAGGCAAGTTTCTTCGCCTTGCAGACGGTGAAAGCGTGCGATTGCATCTGCCTGTATAAATTCGAGCGCGTGACCGATGTGAGGAGCGGCATTAACATATGGGATAGCGGTGGTGATATAAAATTTGTTCATAAATTTGGCTTATTATATCAAGAAGCTACCGGTTTCGAAAATACAAATAAAAAGTAATCGTGATACTGCCGAGAAGAATTAGATTTAAAAGATTGTCCAAGCGGTTTTGCCGCAGGAGAAGAAAAACAACAAGGATAATTGTTGAGAGGCAACTTTTTAGTCTGCCCGTGAAAATATTGAATGAGAAAAAGAAAGCCAGAAAGATATATAAGTAAAAGAAAAAAAAGGACAAGAGGTTTTCAGGGGGTAAAAAATTGAGGAACAGAAAAAGGAAAAACAGAGAGATTGCCGCCAGAATGATTTTTTTCCGGTCAAGATGTTTTCTACGCACAATTTCATTTTACTTTTTTTGGTGGTAGAATGGAACGATGTAGTAGCAGACTTTAGTCTGCGTAAGCGCGAACTGAAGTTCGCTATTCCAATATTTCGCGTCGCCCATTTTTATGTTGTCTGTAGAATTAATAACATTGTTAATTATTGTAATTTTCTCCTTGCTTATTTTTACCTTTTCCTTGAAAAAATGGATTACGGATTTGGCTGAGAAGCAAAAACCATCCGAGGATTTGCTTAAAATCATCCAGATGCTTCAGTCAGGCAGTAAAGAAGACCGGAAAGTTTTACTTGAGAGTTTACAAAGCAACACCCAGGCACTCAATCAGCGGTTGGATAACGCCGCTCGGGTAATCGGCCAAGTGCAGAAAAATATCGGCGAGATGAGCGAAATCGGCCGGGGGATGAAGGAATTGCAGGAATTTCTCAAAAGCCCGAAACTGCGCGGCAATATCGGCGAGCAGATTCTCAAAGAACTGCTTGGTCAAATGCTGCCCAAACAGTCATTCCACTTGCAATATGCTTTCAAATCCGGAGCCATTGTTGACGCGGCGATCAAAACGGGCAGCGGTCTCATTCCGGTCGACTCCAAATTCCCGATGGAGAATTTCCGAAAGCTTTTGTCTGCAAAAGAAGACGCGGAAAGAAAAACGGTTCTTAAAGATTTTGAAAAAGATGTCAAAAAGCACATTGAAGACATTTCTAAAAAATATATTCTGACAGAGGAAGGAACAATGGACTACGCCCTGATGTACATCCCCAGCGAAGCTGTTTATTACGAAGTTGTCAATGACCCTGCGCTTTTTGAATACAGCAGCGCTAAAAGGGTCCTGCCGGTTTCACCGACGACTTTTTACGCATACCTCAAGGCGATCCTCATGTCATTTGAAGGGCAGAAAATTGAAGCCAAAGCGAAGCAAATTTTACAAACGATCAGGGCGACTCAAAAAGATTATGAGAAGCTAGCCGATAATCTAGCGGTTTTAGGCAAACACTTAACTAACGCCTATAACCAGATGAATAATGTCACTAACAGTTTTACCCTATTGGGACAAAAGCTATCCTCGACAAAAACATTAGAATTGAAAGAGAAGAAAGAACTTTAATCTGTCATCCCGACCGATCCCGACTTAGTCGGGAGAGTGGAGGGATCTTCCCAGAGGCGGAAGATTCCTCGACTTCGCTCGGAATGACAGAGTTAGAAATATGGATCAAAAGAAGTTAAATAAGGAACAGCTTGAGGCGATCCGTCACTGGAAAGGCCCGCTTCTGGTGATTGCCGGCGCGGGGACGGGTAAAACAACGGTTATAACCGAGCGGATCAAATGGCTGATTGCCGAAGGCCTGGCCAAACCAGCCGAAATTCTGGCTTTGACTTTTACCGATAAAGCGGCTCGGGAAATGGAAGAACGGGTTGACCGGGCGCTTCCTTACGGTTATACCCAAATGTGGATTACCACTTTTCATTCATTTGGGGAGCGGGTTTTACGGCAGGAAGCGATCCAGATAGGTTTGAATCCGGGATACCGGCTCATGGCTGAGGCGGAGAGTATCATTTTTTTCCGCAAAAACCTCTTTAAATTTAACCTGAATTATTTCCGGCCAATGGGAAATCCGAACAAGTTTATTTCCGGTATGCTGCAGCATTTTACCAGGTTTAAAGATGAAGACATATCACCTAAAGAATATTTTAATTGGGCGAAATTAAACAATGAAACAACCCGCCAGCCGGCGAGGCAGGTGAAACAATTGAACAATGAGGAAAAAACTATTGAGAGTGAAAAATATATGGAACTGTCTGATGCTTTTCAAAAGTATGAAGAACTGAAAGTCAAAGAAGGTTTGATGGATTTTTCCGACCTGATAACTAACACTCTAAATCTTTTCCGGTTAAGGAAAAATATTTTGAAAAATTATCAGGAGCAGTTTAAGTATGTCTTGATTGATGAATTCCAGGACACAAATTTTGCCCAAAATGAACTGGCGGTTCTTCTGGCCGGAAACAGAAAAAACATAACGGTCGTCGGGGACGATGATCAGGCGATTTACCGATGGCGCGGCGCGGCTGTTTCCAATATTATCCAATTCCGGCAAAAATTCCCGGAGGCAAAGCCGGTGGTTTTGACGAAAAATTACCGTTCCACCACTGAAATTCTTGACCGGTCATATGACCTTATCCAAAACAACAATCCAGACCGGTTGGAAGTAAAAGAGAAAATTAATAAAAAACTAGAAAGCCAAAGAGGGATAAAAGGAGAAAAAATAGAATTGATTTATGAAAAGAGAGTGGAAGATGAAGCGGAAAAAGTAGCTAAACAAATTACAAATTATAAATTACAAATTACAAATGACGAAGGGAAAGAATTATACAGTTGGAAAGATTTTGCCATTTTGGTTCGGGCCAACAGTCAGGCAGAACCGTTTGCCAGGGCACTATCCCGGGCCGGTATCCCTCACCAGTTTTTAGGACCGGGCATGCTTTTTAGGCAGTCTGAAGTCAAAGACCTGATCGCTTACCTTAAATTACTCGACGACTTCACTGATTCGGTGGCCTTTTTCCGGGTTGTCACAATGCCGGTTTTTGGGATAAACACCCGGGATATTTATGCCGTCAATAATTTTGCCAAAAGAGTCGGGCTTTCCTTATTTGAAGCAGTTGAGGTGGTGGTGGCGTTTTTCTTAGGCGATGAAGGACATTGGAGCCGGATGAAAAATTACCAGAATTACCTGCCGTATACAGGCGAAACTACCAAAGAAAAACTGACCAAGATAATGAAAATGATCAACCGGCATTTGGATTTGGCCAGAAAAGAAACCGCCGGTCAGGTTCTCTACTACTTTCTGGAAGACAGCGGCATTTTGAAAGAACTGGTTGAGTACAAGACGGTCAAAGAGGAAAAGACCGCCTTAAATATCTCGAAATTTTTCGACAAGCTGAAGACTTTTGAGACGGAACACGAAGAAGCAAATGTAGCGGCGGTGGTTGATTGGATTGAAATGGCGATGGAACTGGGTGAAAGTCCCCTGGCGGCGGATACTGACTGGTCACAAAATGACGCGGTAAATATCCTGACAGTCCATTCGGCTAAAGGATTGGAGTTTCCGGTGGTCTTTTTAGTCAATCTGGTTAACCAGCGTTTTCCGACAGTTGAGCGGCATGAACAAATTCCCATCCCTGATGAGCTGGTGAAGGAGATATTGCCGGAAGGGGATTATCATCTGGAGGAGGAAAGACGGCTGTTTTACGTAGGTATGACCAGGGCCCGCGACCGGCTGATTTTGACCGCGGCCAATTTCTACGGAGAGGGCAAAAGAGAAAGGAAGATCTCGCAGTTTGTGATGGAAACGTTGGGAGAGAAGAACATCAATAATTTAACAATTCAACCCTTCGACTTCGCTCAGGGTAAGCAATTGACTCTTTTAGAATGGAAAAAAACTGAAGAATTACCGGCCAAAACTATTAAACAACCCATCGAATATCTTTCTTATTCCCAAATTGAGAGTTTCACGACCTGTCCGCTGCAGTATAAATACCGCTATATCATCAGAATTCCGGCCCCTCCTTCGGCCGCCGGCTCTTTCGGAACATCCATCCATCTGACTTTGCAGAAATTTTACGAGCGGGTTAAAAGAGGCGAGCGGCCGCAAAAAGAGGATTTATTGCAGATATTGGATGAGGTCTGGCTGCCGGTCGGTTACGGTTCGAAACAATATGAAGAGAAAATGAAGACCAGAGGCCGCGACATGCTTCAGGCTTTTTTTGAGAAATTTTACGATCCCGACAAAAAGCCAAAAAGCCTGGAGCAGATTTTTAAGATAAAGCTGACACCGACTCTTAAAATCGGCGGCAAAATCGACCGGGTGGATGAGACGCCTGACGGAAAGTTGGAAATTATCGATTACAAAACCGGCAAACGTCCCACCGATAAGGCCATCGCCGAAAACCTGCAGATGACGGTTTACGCGCTGGCCGCCTGCGACTCCGGTATTTACAACAGACGGCCGGAAGAAGTGGTTCTTTCTTTTTATTTTTTTGACGCCCGGGAGAAAGTAACTTCGACTAGGACAAAAGAACAGTTGGAAGAAGCCAAGAAAAAACTCCTGGAAAAAGCCCAAGATATTGCATCAAGCGATTTCTCTCCAAAAGTGGGCAAATGGTGCGATTTTTGCGATTTCCGCCTCATCTGTGAAGCCTGGCAATAATTTTTCGGGCGTGCTATCATAATTTTAATGGTTCCAGATCAGATCAAAAAATTTCCCAAACCGCTCATTATCCTGCTGGCAATAATATTCTTTTTCATTGTTTGGCTTATCGCGATAAACATAAAACCGGCCGGTAATCAGCCGGCAATTACCTCACGAATTACACCCTCTGCGTTTTTGACGGCGGTCCCGACTAAAACAACCGCGGACAAATCGGAAATTGCCCAAAAAGCCATCAATTGGCTTAACCTGCAAAAATCCCCGGACGGAGTCTATTATTTGAACCGGATAGTTTTACCAAACCAGCCAACATTACCGCCGACGGAGGATAAGCGGATCGGAATAAATGTACTCTGGGGGAAATATAAATATTGGCAAAAAACAAAAGACCCAAAGATACCGGCTGAATTGTCAGAAGAGTTAAATACTCTGTCAGATGAAAAACTGACCCGTCTTTTCCAGCCTGATTTTTGGAGTTGCCGGTTTTTATACGAAATCTGGACGGATAAGGATATCGGGCAGGAGATGAAAGACCAAGCGGACAGTTTATGTTCAAGAGCAAGTTTTGCCATCCCGTCCGCCGGTGAGTTGTCAACCTATCAGGAGAAAGAGACAAATTTACCATCTGTATTTTCCCCAAGTATAGACAAAATCACTTTGTCTGCCAAAGAAGAGATTGATTTGGGAAAGAAGTCTTACCAATATCCCGCCTTTGCTTCGGATTTTGCCGCCAAATACTTATGGCATGGTAGAGTTAACGACCTGCAGACCGCCAAAGCACTTTTTAATCTGACAGTGGAGATTTACCAAAAACAATTGCGATCCGGAGTGATCCGCAATGAGTGTGTTCTGGGTATGGCTTCGCTTGATTTATACCGGCAGACAAATGACATGAAATATCTTATCTTTGCCGGAGATATTTTCAAAAATGATATTTTGGCCGGAAAGAGAAGTCTTTTCAGAAAAATTGCCTGTTATCTTTTCGTCGAAGAATTAGATACCGTCAGTCCGGAGATGAAATATGCCAATTTCGAAAATAAACTGCTGGAAAATATCCTGTCGGAAAATTATGACCCCGTTTCCGGCGCGTTTTTCAGCGATATCGAAGATATCCGGCTTTATGAAACAAGAGATAACGCTCTGATGCTGAAAATTTTATCTGAATAATATTATGAAAAGAAATAATCTTTTTTGGGCTGTCAGCCTGTCTGTTATCCTGATCTTTTCTTTTACCCCCAAGAATGTTTTTGCCGACAACAGAACGGAGTGTGAAAGCTCGTCAAGCGATCCCAGCTGCGGACCGTGTGATTACAGCGATTCATGGGACGGCAAAAATCCGAACGGTGAATGTCACGCCGGCTGTTGGGACAATTCCGTTCCTTATGAATATCCGGGTCCCAAAAGAATGTGTACTTTTGAATGTACCTACTGCAATAACGGCAATACCTGCGCTTATCCAATATCCGGTACTCCGCCGGTTCCCACCTCAATGCCCGGTACGCCTGTCCCTACCGTGGGTCCCTGTACTTGCGAAAAAGTAGACGTGGAAGGGATAATCGGCGCCGGCCAGACGATCACCCTGACCACTTATGCCCGTTCGCTTGACCCGGCCAAAAACAAAATTAACAGTATGATTTATCATGTTGAGCAAAACGGTCAGGAGATTACCCATTCTGAACCAATCAGCGCCATTGAAGTAACCGGAGAACCCGGCCGGTATTACACCAACTGGACTTATACCATTCCCTCAGACGGTATCGGTACGGTTGATTACCGGATTTGGGTAGATATCTTATGCGCTTATAAAACCGCCGCCAGCCAGAGTCAGACTGCGGTCCTGGGAATAGGGACAACCATCAAAATCGGCATCTTTGATCCCCTGGTCGGATTAATTCAATCAATTTTCACTCCCAAAAACGGCCAACCCGCCCCTTCTCTTGACACTAATCCGGATTCCTACACCATCCTCAGGCCTACCAGAGTGAATACCCTGCAATTGGGGACGTTTTATCCAACCCTTAAAAAAGGCTGTCATGAAATCAGTTTTTCCATCCATTTCTGATTCTTGACTAAAATATCGGGAAACGTTAACCTTATTTTAAGGTAAACTTTTATCGGCATTTTTCTTATGGATAAAAAGAAGATTTTGATTACCGCAGTTATAGTATTAATGGCAATTATCGCCATCGTTGCTATTTTTCTCTCCAAAAAAAATCAGCCGGGACAACCAGTCAGCTGCAATCTGCAAAATTGTCCTTCCGGCTGCTGCGCGGATGACAAATGCCAGACCCAGGGATCAATTTTTGCCGGCTACTTATGTTTGGGTGCCAATAACTGGCAGACGCCTGGTCGGCAAGTGGTGACTGGTGCGCCAAAAGAAGTCGCGGCAGAAGTGAAAAAGAATGCCGAAACGGATAAAATCTCTCCCAATCCTGCTTCGCAAAGAATAGAAATGGCCAAAAAAACGCTTGACTGGTTAAATATGCAGAAAGATGAAAAGGGCTTGTATTCCCTTTACCAAATCGTCCGTGCGAACGGTGAAGTGGTACCTTATATTACCGACAGCCGGGAAGTGATTGACGTCGTCCTGGCAAGATATGCATACTGGAAAAAGACAAAAGACACAAAGACACTGGATCTGTTAAAACAGGATCTGGATGTACTAGGTGATGAGAAAAAACTGCCGCAGTTGATGCCTGAATTTTGGCATTGCAAGCTATTTTACGAAATCTGGAATGATAAGCTTATGCCTGGGGATTTGAAAGATAAAGCCAAAGCCAGTTGCGCAAGAAGTATGACCTCCGGTTATCCTGATGTGGACCTTAAATCGATTTTATCGGATACAATAACGGTGACTCCTTTTCCGGAAAAATCAATTCAGGAACTTGAGTCAGCCTTAAATAAACCGGAGAAGAATATTACTTTATCACCGCAGGAGGAGGAAGAACTCCAGCAGAAATATCCGAAATATGCCGCTTACGTTTCCGATTTCCTTAATAAATACCAATGGGAAAAAAAGAACCAGGATCTGGAAGCGGCCAAAACGTTTTTCAGCTACGCTTTAGACGCCTACAAGAGAGCGGAAGAGGCGGCAGTAATACCGCAAAAAGAATGCCTGTTGGGGATTGCTTCGCTTGATTTTTTCAAAACGACTGCCGATGACAAATACCGCTCGTTTGCGCAAAAATTATGGGAAAAAATCTCAATCTCACCAAAAGGATCGCTTTTCTCACAAGCTACCTGCGCTATTTTTACCAATGAGATAAATACAATCACCCCTGATAAAAAATACGGTGATTTCCTGAAAAACTTGACTGATGAGATTATAAAAAATAACCATGAAATAAATTCCGGCGCTTTCTTTTATAAAAGCAATGGAAGTATTATCAAAGAGATCAGGGATAATTGTCTCTTGGTGAAGGTTTTATCGGATTCTGATAGTGAGTAGTATGAAAAGATTTTTTTATACAATATTTCTTGCCATTATCCTTTTGGGGATTTTTTATTCCTTTAAAAATAGCGCATATGCTGTAGATTGTTCGATTCTCAGCTCAAATCCTGCTTGCGGTAAATGTGTTATAGATCCATGGTCTGGGAGTGGTGCTTGTATGAAACAGTGTAATCCTGGTGCGATTACGTGTTCCGGTAAGGAAGATCTGAATTCCTGCTGGTGGAGATGTAATGCAGCTGAAGGGGGATGTGATAATCCCTACCAATGCTGTTATCCGCCGAGTCCCACTCCGACTAATTCACCACCCTCCTGTAACAGCCTGACTGTCCAGCCGGTTACCGTGATGCCTGGAGAGTCGATTACCCTAAAAGCAAACGTCGGCGAATTGAACGGCTCGGTTACGAAAGTGGATTTTTATTACGGATTAGTATCGGAAATAGACGGAGGGGCGGCGGTCAATCCTCCAGGCGGTAACTGGCATCCTTTAGGCAGTGTGTCATCCAGTCAACCGACAATCCCCTTTGCTCCTTTGGTCACGCCGAATGTTAAAACAGGTAAAAGTTGTGACCAGATTTGTCAGGGATATCAGGGCAGGTCCTGTTTGTCAGTTGGTACTGATACCGGGGGAACAAACGGGAGCGTGACGAAATTTAATAGTACTGGGAGTGAAGACGGCAGTTGTGATTCACAAACGGGCGGATGGGCAAGAGAGAAATGCAATGTAGCGATGAATGCTCATGGACAAATGCCTTGCGACTGGACAAATTGCCGCTGTTCGGATTGGCCGACTTTAACTACATTTACGGATGTTTCTTGGACCGGAACTTTTCCGGGAACAGGAGGAGCCTATTATTTCATCGCCAATGTCTTTGACGCTCAGGGCCTGTTTTGTTCCGGCAATCCTAAAAAACCGGCTGACGTAAAAGGATGTTCAGCCTGTATGTTGCAAACAACCGTGGTGACGCCATCACCGACTCCCAGTGAGTCTCCGACGCCTTCAGCAACACCTACATCTACCCCTACTTCTACTCCTACCCCGACACCTCTTGGATGCGGCAATCCCTGCAGCCCGGACAATAACGAATGTCCCGAAGAATGTCCATTTTGTCCGGTAGATAATTCCTTTTGCGTCGGTCCAAGTTCCACGCCCACTCCCACCCAAGTTCCTTGTAACGGCCCCTGTACTAACAGCAATGAATGTGATATAAACTGTCCTCTTTGTTCAACTGATCATACCTGTAGGGTACCTTGTGGTGATCTGTGCACCAACAGCAACGAATGCGATCTGTCCTGTCCGATTTGTACGGCTGATAACAAATGTTTGGCAGCCAGTCCGACTCCCACTAAAGTCCCCTGTACCCAACCATGTACCAATAGCCTAGAATGCGATATCAACTGTCCTCTTTGTTCAACTGATCATACCTGTAGGGTACCTTGTGGTGATCTGTGCACCAACAGCAACGAATGCGATCTGTCCTGTCCGATTTGTACGGCTGATAACAAATGTTTGGCAGCCAGTCCGACACCGACAGCTACACCGATTCCTCCGACAGCTACACCGACAGCGACTGTCACTCCGACACCGGAGCCATACTGCCTTTGCGATAGTATGGAATATACAGGATCTCCGGTACCGGGTGGGACAATGAGTTTCACTACCTGGGGTAGGATACCGGATTATGCCCACAATAATTCAGGCATCCAGAGTATGATTTATCGGGTTTGGAACGGAAGACCGGAATCGCAATCTGTGCCTCCGGATGCAGCCGGACCCGTCACTGTACCAGCCCAAGGTCCGGTAACCGTCGGTGCTGATTACCGGTATTCGACGACTTGGAATTGGCAAATTCCGAGTACCGTGCCGACTTCCGGTTATGTCGATTATTATTTCAACGCGGAAATCAAGTGTGTCAGACCAAGATCGACAGCGGATAGCGGCAGTAATCTGGTTCAGGCAAACACGGCGGTGCTGGGTACAACCGAGGAAAAAAGTCCCGGCTTTTTTGCCTCCATTCTTCGTTTCTTCGGTTCTCTTTTAGGAATTTCTCCATCTGTGGTTACTCCTTCACCGCTAGTACCTACTCCTACCTCCTCTGCCCGGCTTGTTCCGCTGGCCGCCGAAGCACTTTCGCCTACACCTACCCAGGTCATGCTTCCTCCTTCTCCCACAATGGGAATGGGAGGGTATTGCGCCAGTACTGTTCTTGCACCATCAGGAGTCCATAGCGATCAACTAGGCACTTTTACTCCCAATTGCGCCTGTCCTACCCCAGCAATTATCAAAACATGTACCTGGACAGTCTTAAGAATATATTACGGTGATGATTGTGTGAAGACACCGTAAACTACATCCAGTTTATGGGATTTCTTATGGGGCTTTATGCGTGGATGTAGTAAAGTTATTTATCCCGGATTTTGAGAGAAGCGAAACTGGTGATTCCTCCAAGAGTCAAGATGCCGCTGATTCCCAAAAGCAATAATGAGTTTTCCATATTTCCGGATACCGGCGGTTGGGGAGTGGCTGTGGGGCGGGGAGTCGAAGTGGGTGGTGGAGTATTGGTTGGTGCCGTAACGGGTGTACTGGTGGGGGCACAAGTGATACCGGGAATGGTCGTATCGCAGATGGGGCCGAAGGTATCCTGGGCAAAGACACTCCTTTTGGGAAGCAAAATGACTAAGACAAGAATAAAATAGGATAATAATCGGGAATTCATCCTAAATCCATTGTGATGGATTATTTTTTGGGTGTCAAGTGGAAAGTTTTATGTTAAGATAAAAATTATAGATATGAAAAAAAAGCTGATCATCTTAATCGGTCTTATTATTTTAATTTTTATAGCAAAAATGACCGGTTTTAACGGGAAATATTTTTTTAAGTCTTTAGAATTTTTACAGGATAATAGAAGTTACTCCGATTCCGGTATTTCCGCTTCAGAACCGACAAAGGTAACAGAAATAAACATCACAAAATGGGCAATCTCGCCGGAGTCATTGGCCAAATGTCTGGCTGAACGGCGTTTTAAGATGTACGGGACTGATACCTGCAGTTCGTGTAAGATGCAGAAAGAATTTTTCGGCGACAGTTTTCAGCTGATAAATTATGTGAACTGCGAAACGGAAAAAACTTTGTGTGACGCCAAAGGTCTGCATGCTTTTCCCGTTTGGGAAGACGACACCGGTAAGCAATATAAAGGAGCGATAGAATTATCAGTTTTGGCCAATTTAACCGGTTGCGACAAATAAATTATGATTACCTCCGGTAATTTAATCGGCGCTTTTTTGGCAGGATTGACGTCCTTTTTTGCCCCGTGTCTGCTGCCGCTTTTTCCCTCTTACTTTTCCGCCGTCTCCGGCTTTACTTTTGCCCAGTTGTACGGACTGGATTTCGGCAAAATCAGGTTACGGGTCTTTGTCTCCAGTCTTTTTTTCTCGGCCGGATTTGCGATCGTTTTCACGGCTTTGGGAGCCACCGGTTCCCTTGTCGGACAACTTCTGGAGAAGTACCTGCCGTATCTTTTGAGGCTAAGCGGGATATTTTTGATACTATTGGGTCTTGTACAACTGGGAATAATCAAAATTCCCTCTTTTGAATTTGACTATGCTTGGAAAATGCAGAAAAAAATGGCCGGTCTCGGGTTCTTAACCTCTTTGGTAACCGGGATTGCCGCCGCGCTGTCTTGGATTCCCTGTATCGGGCCGCTTTTGTCTCCGATCCTTTTGCTTTCTGCAGAAAGCGAGACGGTGTTTTCCGGCAG
This sequence comes from uncultured Gammaproteobacteria bacterium, assembly GCA_964354025.1. Classification (GTDB taxonomy): domain Bacteria; phylum Patescibacteriota; class Microgenomatia; order 2-02-FULL-39-11; family 2-02-FULL-39-11; genus JALHWS01. Next base: position 102,836 of record CAYGXQ010000001.1, read on the forward strand.
TTTACTTTTATTTATTTTTTCCCTGGGACTGACGGTACCGTTTTTGGCCGGCGGATTATTTTTCCCGGCCGTAGTCAATCTTCTTCAGGGTCATAGGCAGCTGTTTCACCGGATTTCACAGCTGGCGGGAATATTTATTATCATCCTCGGGATATTATTACTCGCAGATAAATATCAGTTATTGATAAAATTATTTGAAGGGATAGTTTTATCTGTCATTGCGAGTCCCGATGTCACATCGGGACGCGGCAATCTCGGATGGGATTGCTTCGCTTCGCTCACAATGACATATAAACATAAATTCATTATATAAGTCCTGAATCATTTGAGGAAATTTTCCAAGAAGATAATTTTCTTTCCGCCAAAGCCTTCTTTGAATTTTGTAAATCCTTTCCAGGTAAGTGAAGCTTTGGGAAAACGGTCGTCGCAGATGCCTTCAAAATCAAAAATCCGACAGCTTTTTCTTTTCGCTGTTCTCAGAGCTTCCCAAACCAAAAGAGTCGGCGCAAAAAGCTTTTTACCTTCCTTCAAAGCAGAAGCATACCAATAGTAGGCAACTTTATCATACATAAGCAGTAATATTCCGGCCAGGGGTTTCTCATTATTGATAGAAGCGATCGTTTGCATCCGCGTCAGGGGTTGACTTTTCATTGTTGGATAGGCCAACAGTAAAGCAGCGTGTCGTGGATGGAAATTTTTCCAGAGCATTTTCATTTCTTTGGTGATAAGAAAACCAATTAGTTTATATTGCTGCTTACGGACTTTGATAAAGGCTTCAAGATCGTTGGATTCTTTGACTGTAATTCCGTTTTTAACTGCCCGGCGGACACCTCTTCTTTTGGCTTCGGTAAAACTGTTAAATATTGTTTCTTCTTTTTGGGTCAGGTCTATCCGGATAGTGGTGGTGGGATTGAAAGGCGAATGTTCAATTTTAAAACCGCTACTTAATAATTTCCTTCTATAAAGTTCGGCATTTTTATCCTGAACAAGGAGATATGGGGCGATTTTCAGGCGGAAGATTATGTATTGTTTGTACAAATATTTTATTTGATTAAGAGAAAAATTTTTGTCCGGCCGGGGAATTTTGGCGAAATGGCCAAACAAAGGGAATTTTTTCAGATAGATATAAGCGGAACCTATTTTCGCCACCTGCCAGTTGAGATCTCTCATAAAAGCAGCAAATTGAGGTGATTGACGGATGTCTGTCATAATCAACTCTGGGAATAGCGCACTTTAGTGCGCGCGCAGACTAAAGTCTGCTATTACTTTTTATTTAAATTTTGAATTTTAATCATTATCTCTTTTAACTTTTCCTTCTCTCCCGTTTTTTCATAAAGGTCAGCCAACGCATAATAACTGAAAATGAAAGTCGGATCCAGAGCGATTGCCTTTTGATATTCTTCCTCGGCTTCCTTATATTTCCCCTGTTCCTTATAGATATTGGCCAGGTTGTGGTGAGTATTGGGATAAACATCCGATAAAGCAATCAGATTTTTATATTCGGCTATCGCCAGATCCGTTTGTTTGTTTTCCGCGTAGGCCATAGCCAGATTATTGCGCATGGGAATATGCCAGGAAGATTGAGTCAGGCTTTTGGTATAAAAAGTGATCGGGTCGCGCCAGTCGTTATTGCGGATGATAGTCTTAATAATCAGAAGACTGAAGACGGTCAGACAGAAGACGGATAGAATTATCCGGTGATTACGATTGGAGAATTTCTGCCAGAGAAATATGAAAATAGAAGCAACCAGAAGAAAGAAACCGATTGAGGGGAGATACAGATAATGCTCGGAGGCAATACTGTTGATCGGGATAATGCCGCAAACTGGCAGGATGGTCAAGAAAAACCAGCCGGAGGAAAAAAAGAGGATTTTATTCTTTGTTTTATATATTAAAAAAAGAAGGCCAATGGTGATTAATAAAAACATTATCACGGCCGGATTTACGGGAGAAGAAACATAAGTTATATTTCTGGCAAAAATCAGCTCTTTCGGGAAAAGAAGCAGCTGGAGATATTGGAAAAAAGCTTGAGGAAAAGTCAGCAATCTGACGAAAAGATTTTGGCTATAAAGATTACCAGTCTGGTAGAAGTTCAGGGTGTTGCCGAAATTCAGGACCGTCAGCCGAAGAAATATATAGACAAAATCGATACCCAAAAAGACAACAGTTATTATAGACAATTTTTTATGAGAGTATTTACCTGTTTTATCGATTAGTAATATTAAAATCAGTAAAAAAGGCAAAATGACAGCCGTTTCTTTGGAAAGAAGCGCCAAAATAAAAAAAACAGTAGCGGGTAAAATATTTTTTCTTAAGGAGAAAAGGAGAGACAGAAGGACAAAAAAAGAGCAAAGGAGATCGGTCCGGCCGGACGCGTAAGCGACGGCTTCCGTTTGGACCGGGTGGATGATAAATAACAAAGCAGTGACGGAAGCCAGGATTTTTCGCTTAAATAGACATTGGATAAGAAGAAAAACCAAAAAGGCATTTGCCGCGTGAAGAAAGATACTGGTCAGGTGATAGCCCAAAGGATTTACGTTCCAGATGGTATGATCAATGGCAAAAGAAAGAAGGAGAACAGGACGGTACATATTGCTGGTTTTACCCGCCCCGGCCACCATATTTTCGGAAAAATATTTCGGCCAATATCGAAGGTCAGCGACGTAAGCATTTTTGTAGATCAGCTCTTCATCGTCATAAAAAAGTTTATTATTTAGGATATTGTGATAACAGAGGAAGGTAACGAGTAAAAAAAATATCCCGATAAATAAATTATTTCTCATTCTATAAGTTACTTTTAATTCTAAGGAAGAGATTTCTCATTCGATGACCAAGGTTGTAGAAACGATAAAGAACCGGATCGATGATCAGATCGTAACTGCCGATAAATTCGACCGGTTTGGGAGAAAAGCCCATCTTAAACCGGTGGAATCCAAACCAGGGGTCAGCCGGGTTTGGTTCGGGACCCAGCGCCCCCCACATGTCAAAAATTTTGGCTCCTTTTTTTTGGCCGAAACGGATTATTTCCCACATAAGAAGCGTAGAAGCCATGGTATTTCTGAACCGGTCACTTGAAGCGCCATACGGATAGTACAAAACACCGTTGAAAAGAAAAACAATCCAGGAGGCCAGAATATGTTTCTGCCCTTCATGAGAATAGGTGGCGGTAAAAAGGTGGGCCATACCGCTTTTTTTCAAGGTTTCCCACATCAGACGGTGATATTTTTCGTCGTGGGCGTAGAATTTTTGCCTTCTGGTGGTTTCAAAAGTCAGTTTTAAATAATTTTCAAAAGCTTCAGGAGAATCATCTTCGGCAATTACCACTCCGTGTTTTTGGGCGACTTTGATGTTGTACCGGGTTTTGGGATGCATATTCTTTAATAGATCTTCCTCACTTTTGGTCAGGTTGAGCTGAAGAGTGTATTTGGTGAAGAGTGGATGAGATGAATTTAGAATTATGAATCTAGAATTATGAATTAAGGATTGTGATTGGGTATTAGTAATAACATTTGGTTCTAATTTTATAAATATACAATGGTGTTTCTTCCCCACACAATATAACTCTTCTAACATTTCGTGGGAAGGAATATGACCTTTGGGGAAATAGCCGATGGTTTTTTTGATAAACGGAATAGGATGGAGGGTGATCTGGGCGGTTTCCGCCAATTTATTATTGATATAATTGCCCAGGCGGATTTCTTCCAAACCTGTTTTTCGGCGAAAATCCCCCCATTCCCATGACTGAAGGGGGTGGAGAGCCAGATAGTTAAAGGCTTCTTTATCTTCGATGGTAACTGGTTTGATACTCATAGTATATCTTGTTCTCTTCACACCGGGTGTGTGCAGCACACACCCGGTGTGGTTTTAAGGCACAATGATATTTTATATGTTATCATATCTATGATGAGGAAAAGAAATACAAAATTTTTGCGTTCGCCACTGGCCAAGACGCCGAAGTGGTTATTGGTTGCTTTCGTTATTTTGATTGCCGGCTTAATTTCCCAAAAAGAAATAAGTTCAATTCAAAATAAATATATGGACGGTTCAACTTCAAAATATGTCGAGATGGCAATTTCCGACCTGGTAAACAGGTTAAAAATCGGGAGAGAACAGATTGTACTGAAAGACATAAGTAAGAAAGACTGGTCGAATACGAGTTTGGGTTGTCCGAAGAAAAATATGATATATGCTCAGGTAATTGTCCCGGGTTATCTTATCACTTTAAACGCTTCCGGAAATTCCTATATTTACCACGCCGGTTCAAACCGGGTCGTTTCCTGCCAGAGTAACTAAATGTTCGGGGATATCAAGGATAAACCGGGAAATCTGGTTAGCATTCCTCTGACCGAAGTACAGCCGCTGCCGGGCAAAAGTGAGATATAAATTTTCCATCGCCCTCGTCACTCCCACATAACAAAGACGTCTTTCTTCCTCCAACTCCAAAGTGTCAAGAAGTGAGCGGGAATGGGGGAAAAGACCTTCTTCCATGCCGATGATGAAAACGGTTTTAAACTCCAGACCTTTGGCGGCATGAAGAGTCATCAGGGTTAAGGCATCGTTTTTCTCTTGAGGAACAGGATGATCAGGGGTATATTCCTGTTCAACCAGCGCGACATTTTCCAAAAAAAGGGAAAGGTCGTCAAACTCAGCCGCCACCGAACGGAGCTCCCTGATATTTTCCAGCCGCGAAAATTCCTCTTCGATTTCCGGATCATATAAATCAAGATAGGTTGACGACTCGAGAGTTTGGTCCAAAATTTCCATAACGGTCAATTTCCGTGATTGTTCTGATTTTTTGAAATCCTGGGCAAAGACTAAAAAGCGCTCATACTTTTTCTTGCCGATTTTTTCCGTCCTTTTAAGGGAAACCGAGTCGGCCGGATTAACCAGTAACCGAAGGTATGACAGGACATCCTTGATTTCCTTCCTTTCATAAAACCGGACGCCGCCAACCAGAAGATAAGGGATGCTTTTGGAAAGAAGCGCTTCTTCGATGACCCGGCTTTGGGCATTGGTCCGGTAAAGGACGACGAAATCAGAATAAGCACTTTTCGGATGATAATATCTGTAATCGGAGACTACCCTGATGATGAAGTCCGCCTCATCGTGTTCGTTTCCCGCCTGATAAAGTTTAATCGCGTTGCCGCTTTTTTTGTCCGTCCAGAGTTTGAGGATCGGGTGCGACTGGTTTTTGGAGATTATCGAGTAAGCGGTATCCAGGATCATCTTGGTTGAGCGGTAATTTTGTTCAAGGTGGAAAACTTTGGTATCAGGGAAATCTTTCTGGAAATTGACAATATTGCGAAAATCCGCCCCACGCCAGGCGTAAATGCTTTGGGAAGCGTCACCGACAACGCAGAGATTGCGCCATTTTTTGGCCAACAGTTTCGTTAATACATATTGGGCACGGTTGGTGTCCTGGTATTCGTCAACTAAAATATAGCGGAATTTATTCTGTAAAAAGCCGGCCGTTTCCTTATCCTTTTCCAATAGACGGACGACCATAAAAATGAGATCGTCAAAATCCAGGGCTTGGTTTTCCCGGAGAATTTTTTGGTATTCAAGATAGATTTTACCGACTTCTTTTTGGAAAGGGCCGTAGGCATACTGCGGATATTCGGTCGAGGAAATCAGTTCGTTTTTGGCTGAGGAAATCATAGCCCCAACGATGGTGGGTTTGAATTTGGTCCGGTCAAGATCAAGTTTGCCAACCGCCTCTTTGATAACCTCTTTTTGGTCCTGGTCGTCGTAAATGAGGAAACCGGGCGGGATGCCTAATTTGCAGCCGTATCGGCGAAGAATTTTAGCACAGATGGCATGGAAAGTACCGCAGATAGGAAGATTGGTCGCTGGTCGTTGGTCGCTGGTCTTTAGTAAACGGATAATCCTTTCCTTCATCTCCCCGGAGGCTTTATTGGTAAAAGTGACCATCAGGAGGTTATCGGGAGAAATGCCTTTTTCAGCGATGAGGTAGGCGACTTTGTAAGTCAAAACCCGGGTTTTCCCCGAGCCGGCTCCGGCTAAAATCAGGATTGGTCCGTCAGTCTGTTTGACAGCGGCCGCCTGCGCCGGATTAAGTTGTTTGAGAAGATTATCGCTCATGATATAATGGATATCTATAATAGCATATTGTAATAGCAGACTTTAGTCTGCGTAAAACGCGCAATAAATTGCGCTAATCCAATTATTAACTCATGAAATACTTAATAGCAAACTGGAAATCCAACAAAAACAGCCGGGAAGTGGAGATTTGGTTTTCCCAAATGAAGAAAAAATTTACGGACAATCCGGCCGTAAAAATCGACCGGCTGGAAATCGTTATCTGTCCGCCATATCTTTATTTACCCCAAGCGGCGAAATTGATTAGTAAATATCAGCTACCTCTGAAATTGGGCACTCAGGACGTCTCACCTTTCCCTGCCGGAGCTTATACCGGAGCCGTCACCGCCCGGATGATTGCCGAATACGCTGCTTATACTATCATCGGCCACTCGGAAAGAAGAAAGTATTTTAAGGAAGATGAGGTTCAACTTTCAGCCAAAGTAATCATGGCCAAAGATGAAGAATTAACTCCGGTTTATTGCATCGCCAACAAACAAAACCAGATTCCGGAAGAAGTGACCATTGTCGCTTACGAACCGGTAGAGGCTATCGGCAGCGGTCAACCGGAAACGCCGGAGAAAGCTTCGGAAATGGCTAATTTTTTGAAAAAACAAAACAGCCAGATCAAAAATATCCTTTATGGTGGCAGTGTTAAGCCCGGAAATATCAACTCCTACTTAAACGCATCCGGAATCGACGGGGTATTGGTCGGCGGCGCCAGTATGATTGTTGAGTCTTTTTGGGAGATGATCGTCAATGCTTCATCCGTTTAAGAGAAAATTGATTAAATTCAAGCGAATTCTCCTACCCACTTTGATCGTGGGAGTTTTTTTTGTGGCGATAATCATTTTAGTGCGGTTTTTTGCCCCTTATTATAACTTCGCCAGAGAAAATAATTTATCGTTCTCTTTAATCCAAAGTCTGGTTTTTGATAAAAAACCAGATTTGAAAGAATACAAAGGCAGGACAAACGTAGTCCTTTTGGGAATTTCCGGCGGCAGCCATGAAGGCGGAGATCTGACCGATACGATCATTTTTACCAGCACGGATTTTGCCAAAAAAGACGTCGTGGTTGTCTCCGTACCAAGAGATGTTTGGCTACCGTCTTTGAAAGACAGGATCAATTCCGCTTATCATTACGGTGAAGAAAAAAAGCCGGGAGGGGGTTTGATTTTGGCCAAAGCGGCTATTGAGGAAGTTCTGGGACAGCCGGTGCAATACGGTTTGATGATAAATTTTTCCGGGTTTGAGAAAGTGATTGATTTGATTGGCGGAGTCGATATTGAGGTGGAGAAATCATTTACGGATAAACTTTATCCGGTTGAAGGGAAAGAAAACGATACTTGCGGTAGCGACAAAACATACGCCTGCCGTTACGAAACACTGGTTTTTGAAAAAGGGAGGCAACATATGGACGGTAAACTGGCTCTGAAGTATGTTCGCAGCCGCCACGCCGAAGGGGAAGAGGGGACGGATTTTGCCAGAGGCAGACGGCAGCAGCAGGTGATTTTGGCCGTGAAAAATAAAATTATTACCCAAAAACTTTGGAAAGATTTTAACTTAATGAAAAAATTGTATGAGGTTTTTATGCAAAACGTGGCCACTGATTTGAACTGGTCGGAGAAGATCCTTTTAGGGAAATTTTTCCTGACTATGCCGGAAGGTGTTGTCCGTCAACTGGTTTTGGATACCGGCGATGAAAAACAAAAGAGAAAAGGCTTTCTGGTCAATCCGCCGGCCTGGCAGTATAAAGACATGTGGGTGCTGACTCCCCGAAGCGGAGATTTCACTGAAATCCAAAAATATATTTCCTGTCAACTGGAATCCCCAAGTTGTGAGATAAAACCGTAAAAATATTGTTCCCTTATACGGTTATCATTCTTCTTTCGATCTTTTGAGGAAGAGTATGATATGCACGGTTAAGTATCTCCTTAGCGTCCATAATCTCGAGAGCGACCGGTTGGCGGAATTTATTGAAATGCACGATGATATTGTCCTTCTTTTCCGCGAAGGCAATGGGATCGTCAGATAATTCCATCATAAGTATATCGACGTCTTTACTGTATTTTAATTTCATATCTTCCTTTTAGACAATTTATCAAAATATTGCTTTAAGTTCAATAGAAGGATCTTTCGCTTCTTCAGATCGGAAAAAATATATGATTTTATTGCTTAATTGTTCTATTGTTAAATTGTAAATTTTTCGTCTTCCCTCAATCCGTAAATAATATTTAGTCTCGTTAGGTTGTCTTACGTCTGTGTAAGTTATATACTAATACTATTGTGAACGTAATTAACAGTGAAACAGATCAAATAATCGAAAGAATAATTCAACACTGCCAACCGGAAAAAATTATTCTTTTTGGTTCAGTCGCCAGAAATGAGATTAAAGAGAACTCTGACATCGACCTTTTAATCATCAAGGAAAGTGATAAAAAGAGGCCGTTCAGAGTAAAAGAAATATTCAAAGCTTTAAGAGGCATGGTGAGAAATTATCCTTTAGATGCAATTGTATATACGCCTGAAGAATTGGATAAACGTATTCTGATAGGAGATTACTTTATAAAAAGAATATTGAGTGAGGGAAAGACTGTCTATGGCGACTGACAAACAAGTTCTTGCCAAGGAGTGGTTTGATGCGGCGATAAGCGATTACCGGTATGCGGAAATAGGTCTTAAGGAAAATCAGATTTATCCCCAGATTGCCTTTCTGTCTCAACAGGTGGCGGAGAAACTTCTTAAAGGATTTCTGATACTTCATGACGTTGAACCTCCAAGAATTCATGAATTACCTAAGCTTCTGGATGAATGTGTGAAAATAGATTCTTCTCTTGATTCTCTTCGTGACGCTTGTGAGTCGTTAACAGGGTTTTATACGGAAACCCGTTATCCACCGGATATCACCGATTATACAAAAGAAGAAATAACGGAAGCTTTCAATATGGCAAAACTCATCAAAGAGGAAATCGAGTCCATCCAAAACAAACCTCAATAATCTTATTTTTTCGCCTCTTCAGACCGGAAATAATTCATGAGTTCATGGTTCAATTGTTACATTGTTAAATTGCTAAATTGTTAATTATTCGTCTTCCCTCAATCCTTGAATAGTATTTTTCGAAGACAGATGGCCGATGGCGGATGACAGATTTTTCCGTCCTCTGTATTCTGTCTTCCGATTTCTGTCCTCCATTTTCTGCTTTCAGTCTTCCGTATTCTGTCTTCTGACTTCCGTCCTCCAACTTCCGTCTTCGATAAGTTTCAGGACTGGGGGAAACCTAAGGAGGTTTGCGCATCAGCGCTAAAGATAGTCAGCGGGGTAGGCTGGTAGAAATACAACTATTTAACTGAATTGAACACGAAGCGGTGTGTTTAAAACATCAGCCAGGCGTTTAAGAAATGATAAGGTAGGCATTGTTCTGGCGTTTTCCACCCGGGAAATAACTGACTGTTTGGTTTTGAGTCGTTTGGCTAGTTCTTTCTGGGTAAAACCGCGTTTTACTCTTGCCATAATCAGAGCACGGGCAATCTCGTATTCCAGCCGGTTGTCTTCAACGGCTTTACGAATCTCAGGATTTTTTAAAAGTCTTTTTTTATGGGTTTCCCAATCAGTGATGTGCATATAAAAGATAATATCACAATTTTGCTATATTGTCCAGCGGTTAAATCAGTGTCCGTGTTTTATATTCAGCTAATCTACTTAAGGCGATTTTAATTTCCTTTATTGGAGTTTTTTGTTTTTTCTTTTTGAAAGCATGCAACAGTAAAAAAGTGGATTCTTTCACGGTCACGTAGAAAATACGGAGGTTGTCTTCTCCTAATATCCTTATTTCCCAAAGCGGTGTTCCGGTTAATTTTTTCACGTGGGGTTCCCGAATAGTCAGTCCGAACTCGGTTAACAACTGAAATGTGTTATAAACCTTGGAGATTGCTTTAGGTGGTAAACTTTCGATAAATTCATAAATTGGTGATGTTCCGGTTAAAGGAGAATAATATTTTATTTTCCAAGTGCCTGTCATTAATAATAGTATATAATATATTTTTTCGCTTCTTCAGAGCGTAAAAAAGTATTTTCTCTGTTTTCGTCCTGCCTTCAGTTTATTGAAGGAATGGACTCATCAGTACCGATTCCATCGGTAAAACAGAGAAATTCAGATGGTAAAGGTTATGGTAGGAAGGTAATCCCGAAAAGGGATACAAATTAGAACCTAAGGTTCTAAAACCCCTTCCGGAAAATACCCAGACACCATAAACCAGCAAGAAAGGCTCATGCAGACAAAGCCGCACAATTTCTCGATATCCAATCGGATACCGATCATGCCTTTCTGCTCCCTCTGAATTCTCTTGAAGAAAAGATCGATTAGTCAAGGCCGCCAAGCCTTTGACTTTTACGGGTACCGGATGGGCTCGCAACCACCCCAGCCAGGGTTGTATCTCCAGCCAGGCCCACAGTCGGTTTCAGCTGCACGGCCGAAATGGGCGAGTTCATAGAGCTCATGCCCGTTGGCGTCAATGACGACCAGGCGCCATGACCCAGGAGCCGGTGTGTTCGTTCCTTGCTCGAAGACCGTCCGGTACAACTCCGGGTGAGCGAATCTTGCTTCGCGCATGTCATCGACTTCGTCATTGGGAACGTACTCCCATTTCACCCGTGATGCAGCGAGTTCGGTATCGTTGCCCTGCACGTAGAACTTTGTTCTGTCCGGGTACCAGGCGCCGTTCACAACGGTGCCGGTTTTCGCGCCATTCTCGGTCAAGAAAGTGACATTGGATGCCGGCGCGGCGCTCACGTTCACGACGTTCATCAGCAACAAAGCGATCGTCGCGATGTAAACAATCTTGTAACGGTTCACGGTTTACTCCTTTTTATCTTCTCTTGTACTTGTTTTTCGATAGACACTTCAGCTTGGCGGCGAGACTTGAATATAATAAGCAAAATTATACCCACGTCTAGCCGTCAAGCCTGATATCATCTTGATCTTTTCTTCATTTTTAAGGTGCGATAAAAATAACCTTTTATCCTGCGCAATTGCCGGATAAAGATTATTTTTACACGATTTTTCTCTGTAACTCGTGTTTCCTCAGCCCACAAACAAAAAGCGTTTCTGGGCTCAGGAAGTGAGGTAAATTTAGGGAAGGTTTGGTTGTCAGCGGGGTAGGCTGGCGACATTTCCCTCCTTTGGGTTTACCTCTAGCTTCTCTTGGGTAATTTAGTGGCCTGGGGCCGCTGGGCGAACCGGCATGGGTTGCGTTGGTCCGGGAACAGTGGGGGTGACGGCGGCGCTCGCCGTGACGCCCGTTGCCTGGATCGTGAAGGGCCCGTACAGATTGTTTTCTTGCTGGCCCAAAATTTCATGCCTTTCGAGCTCGCCATTATACCAGTTGACCCGGTCGTCTGTATCGACCCGATAGTAGCCAATGCCGGAAAGGTTCGGATCAACGTTCGAGTAGTAGACCCAATAGTTGCAACCCTGTGACTCACTGGCCACAGTGCTGCATGTGATAGTCTCACCCGGTTTGAGTGAGACTGTGGTGCCGTTTGGCCACCAGTTGCTAAAAGCCACACCCCGACCAGTCCAGCGGGACCCATCCCAACCAGGGGAAAGATCTTGCCAGAAATCTCCGGGGCCGGGGACGCGAGGCGGGTTGACATACCCGTCAATCCACCATGAGCCAGTTGTCGGCGCCGTTCCGATGTTAGCAATAATGACCATTGCGTAATTGTTTCTAATGGTGCCGGATACCACAACTAGGTCTGGGGCGTAAAGGAAATCGCGTTGTATGACTGGTAGGTACGTTCGGCAGGCGTCCATGCGGACTTGAGCCGCATCCATAGCGCTCACGTTTTGTCCGTTTGCCCGGCCGGTGCTCGTGACGGTGTTAGTGAAACTTGCCGTTACGTTGGTCGTGCAGATATAGCCGTTGCTTGCGCCGACTACTAGCGTCCCGATGGAGCGACTGCAGGTTCCGACCGTGCCCGTCACCGTCACGTTAGACAGATCCAGGTCCCCTGTGTTAGTGACTGCGATAGTGAAAGTTGCGGATCGGTTGTAGCAGACGGTTTTGTTTTCCGGTTCGATGGTGATGGCGATTGCTGCGGTTTTGATCGTGAACATCGCCGTGACAACCTTGTTTGCCGTCATCATGACCGTCGTCGGGTTGGCCGTACCCGTGATTGCGCCGGTCCAATTGACGAACGTCGAGGTTATACTCGGCGACGCTGTCAACGTGACGACCGTACCAGCCTGGTAGCTGGTCTGGTCCGGATTCTTCGTCACCGTGCCCTGGCCGACTACGTTGGTCGTCAGTTGGTAATTGCAGATGACCGAAATCATCTCTTGGACGAGCTGGTCGAGCTCATCTGGCGACGAGGCATTTCCCCAGCTTCCATCGCCAGCCTCGGCGATTTCAGCCAGATAGCCTTCACGGGTCGAGTCGAGATCCACACCAATGGCGAAGACCCTGAGCCCCGCGAGTTGTGGATCGGCCTGTGCAACCTCGATCGCGGAAACTAGTTGATTGGTTTGAGTAATGGTGATTTCCGCATCCGTTACCAACAGCACAACCGGGTCTTCTGCTCCGAGGAGCTGGTTCTTGGCCATAACGAAGGCAGGCACGATCTCTGTGCCGCCGTTGGCCGTTAGCGCGTTGACCGCGGCGATGACGTCCGTATAGACAGGAGTCAAGGCCAGGTCTACCCGAGGCGTGTCAGCGAAGCTAACCACCCCTTGGCGGGACCCGGGATTGCTGACTTGCGGTGTTACATGGGCGACCGCACCCTTCAACGCGTCCAGCCGGGTGCCGGAGCCGAAAGCGGTCCCCATCGAGCCCGATCGGTCGAGTTGGTACATCAAGTTGACCGTCCGCGAGCAACCCAGCGTCATCGCTTGGTTCGTGATGAAACCAAGCGTCAATAAGGTGGCCAAAAAAACCAGGCCCAAAACTTGCGCGAGTCTTCCGCGTTTCATGATTTTTCCTCCATTTTGATTTTGTTTTTGTCAGCCTACCCCAGCTGGTGCTGAAGATAAATTGCTTTACTGCGGATTCAAAAAGAGTAAAATAAAATTATGGTTAAGATTACCTCAAAGAAAATCGAAGTTTTCAGCGATCTGTTTACCGATCTTGCCGCGGGTTGTTTTGGGACGCTATTGATCTTTCCCGGCGTCATCGGCATAAAAACTCTTCTTGATTTGATACTCCTATTGATCATCAATCTTCCATTTGGTATATTATGTTTGTTGATAGCATTAAAATTAAAAGAAAAAATATGACTCCATCTATTACTTCAACGTCAATCGGTATGGGCATTGCTTTAGGTCTTTTAATTATTGCCTTTTTACTCTTCTGGAATACCTTCTACAAAAAAACCAGTAAGTAGCAGGTTGATTTTATCTTCAATACCAGCAGGGTAGAACTGACTCAAAAGTCCGCCTACGCATGAAGCTTCGGCGAGACAAGGGAGGAAAATACCCCTAATAATAAGATTATTACCCCAGTACCAGTCCTGATTTAACCTGAGGACGGTACGGGGTTGCGACTCCGTTTATTAATGGCGGAGTCTTACCCAAGGAAGCTTGTTAAAGAGCCCCTCGCTTCGCTCGGGGTAAACCCTTCTATTTGACTTAGGCTACCCTGAACTAAGCGAAGAAAGCCGTTATTAGTTGTCCAAATTTCAGTAATCAGAAGCAAATATCTGAACTTGAAAAAGACAACTTCAAACTTCTTCAGTTTGCATGCGGATTAATTAACCTATAGTTAAATATCCACAGCCGTTGTATTTATACAACTTTCTATGACAAAATCTTGATCATAAGAGGAGAAAAAGTATCAAAAATAGGGGATTTTTGACAAAATACTTGACAAACTGTTTAAATTATAGGATAATATCTCAACATGGATACGAACCAACAGATCCAAAATCAGTACTTCAATTTTTATCGGGATAATCTGGAAAAGACAGCCCAAGCGATTCAAAAAGGCAAAGTGTTAATTTTTGTGGGGATGAATTCGATCGGCAAAACTTTGCTGATCAACCAGATAACTTCTTCCAGATTCAAGCAGGAATACCTGTCAAATCAAAAAGTACAGACAGTATTTTTGGAATATAAAGACAAGAATCCGCCCACCCCGGCTCAACTTTATAAATATTGGCTTACCGAAACAGCTAAGATTCGGGGATATAATTTGCCTTTGAATGAAGAATTTAATGACTATTCTTTTTACTATCACCTGACGGAAATGACCAAGAATTTAGGGGAAGAGAAACTGGTCTATATTCTCCAAGACACCCAAAAATTGCTTGACCAGGGAGAAGCTTTTTTTCGCAGTCTGATCTACCTCCACCGCTTCACTTACGGAAAAGTTTCCTATCTGGTCTTTTCCGAACCGCAAATCCTGGATTGCAAAAACACCTGGGTACAAAGATTTGTGCAAGACCTTACCAACCATAAATTTATTTTTCTTAAATTATTGGATAAAGCCACGACAATTACTGACATTCAAAGGGAAGAACAGTTCCTGAAAGCTGATCTTAAACACAGATGGCCTTTGGTGATCAAGTATTCAGGCGGGCTGCATGGAGTAATCGGCGCCCTTTGTTATTTTTTGAAAAAATTTCCGGAAGTGAAAGATATCAGACAACTGCGGAAAATTGTCGAAGATGACAAAATGTGTGAGTATTGGTTTAAGGATATTTTTGACAGTCTTCCGCTTGAGTCACTTCGAATTTTAAAAGAAGTAGTCATGCATAAAGATAACTGGAAAAAATACAACAGGGAGATTTTTGGGGAATACCTGGTCAATTTAGGATTTTTGAAAAATGACGGCACTTTCCGTCATCCACTGATGCTTTTGTCCCTCAAAAAATACGTGATAGGAGAAAGAAAAAACATCCAGGAACTTACATTGGTTAAAAATGCATTTTTTCTAAACGGTGCTAAAATAAAATTAACCAAAAGAGAGTTTGCGGTTTTACAGGTTTTGCATAAAAATAAGGGTAAGACGGTGACGACTGACCAGTTAGCCGAAGCTTTATGGAAAGACAATCCGGAGGCATTCTCTCTTTGGGCGATCGCGCAGACAGTCCGGCGCTTGAGAAAAAAACTGGCTTTTTATTTTATCCCCCCTCAAACCATTAAAAGCATCAGGGGAGAAGGGTATATGATGAGCTAATATGATAGGAGAAACACCAACTGTTTTACCATCTATGTGGGCAAGAATAAGACAAAGACAGGCAGAAGCAAATGAATTGCAGGGGGATGCCAGAGTAGGAGCGCAAATAACTATTGATAGCTTAACGAGACGTATGCCCAATTTGCCGGAAGAAAAAAAACAACTATGTATAGATTATCATCGTGTAGCCGAACCGGTTCTTACTGATTTGCGATGGGCGCCACGTATTACGACGAGAGATGATCTATTCAATACTTTTTTAAGAAGACGTATCGATGCCTGTCTTGATAATGGGGAAGATCGGGTATATATAGAGATGGCTTTTGGACAACTTAAGTCTTATATAGAACAGACACGCAATGAAGTCGTTGATTTCCTTGAGGGATTAGTTCATAAAATGACTGCTACTAAAAATGCGGAAATGGTAGTGATAAATAATGAGGAGGTAAGTTTCAGCGAAACCTTTTTAAGAGATTATTTGAGAGATTTTTTTAACAAGTATCCTTTGCAATGGAATGATAGTCAGGTTGATTTAAAGGATAGAATTTCGGCAGTCATGTACGCCATCGATGATAATACCAAAGCCAAAGAGGGTGAACGTTATCTCCCGATTATTAAAGTAGGACAAAGGTTTGAGTTTGATATCCCAGAGGAATTCCAATATGTTTTGGCCTTAAAAATTCTTGAACAAACTGATTTGACGGATGAAAGAACATCTCCACTATTATATACAAAATATATTAACTGGGATTTCTCGTCAGAAGCAGTCTTGGCAAAATTGGATGCGGTAAATTGTTTCAAGAATGGGAGATATAAGGATTTCCGTTTTTTATTATCAGCGATAGGAGAAATTATTTATGATGATAGGAGTTATAGAGCGACGTTGATCGATTTTCTGACCGGAGTGACAGAAAGGATTGGAGGGAGAGATCCAGTCGAGATGCGCAAAGGATTTGCTTTTGCCAGAACAATTTTAGATGATTTTGCCAAGTATTACGTTAAGGACAGTAGGGAATCTATAGAATACAGGTTTTTGGAACAGACAAGAGAAGCATTGAACCAGCGCGAAAGAGAATATTTTTATCCAGACAGAAAACCGGTTGTTCCGGCTGATGTTATGGAGCAAGCGGTTTCGGCTATGGAAAGGAGAGGACCGTCTGCGATGAATGAAGCCATCTGGTTGGGAATGGTGCCGGAAGGATCAGTGGGAGCGCTTTTCCCGCCGGAGATGAGAGAGCAGATAGAACTAATAATCCAATACGCTTTGAAACGGCGGAAAGCGGAAGCAGCAATCATTCCTGGGACTGCTGATGTTTATGGAGCAGATAGTGAGGAAGCGATTTGGATAATGAAACTAAAACAGGCTTTTATTGGAGCAATGTTCGCTAAGGATGACGGATATGATATTCATCTACGAAGAGACAATGAGCCGACTTTGCAGGTAACAGAAGGTCCGACTGATGCCTCCGAACGGGCGCTATTGATGATTCTGAATGTTATTAACGAAATAGTTAAGATAAAAGCTACAGATAACAGACTAGCTTTAGGTGTTTCTGAAATGATGACTGCTGTTTATTATGGTGACGTGGCGAGTAGAAGTCTTTGTTGGGACAAAGAGAGAAAAAGATATGTCTGGGAAAATCCGAAATTTCTCGAACAGTATGAGAAAGCAGAACGGGCAATTGCCGGTATTTTTGCCTGGTATCCGCTTTACGCTGGCGAAGTAACTGGATTTCCCGAATCAGGCGCTTTATGGGCTGAGGCTAACCGTGACTATGGCTATTTGATCTTAGTGGCGAATGATATGGAGGATATCTTGATAAGAGGAAAATATAAGAAACATGAGATGGGTAATGATATCGGTCAGAAGCCCTCTATTTACCAATGGCTTTTCATGCATCTTGAATTACCGGAAGATGATTCTTTATCTGCTTCCCTGGTTGCTGATCAAGAAATTGTCCGGAAAGCTTATGATGATATCGGCCGCAAAAGACACGCCGGAGAAAAACTAAACGATGTTGATTATCAGCAAATTGCTCAAGCTTGTGAAGCTCTAACGAAATATGCACCAAGAATTATTCCCCAGATGCAAATCATGCTAGAACCGTTTTACACCAGAGCAAGAGAGTCTTTAGCTGAAGCATTTAAAAAATTGCCTTCGATGGATAGACGGAATACCACTCAGCAGATAATTTTTGAAAATATGATTGATGGAGTCTGGCAGAAGATCTGCGGATTTTCTGGAAGCGGGGAAGAAGCAGCTATTGAACAATTATTTCAAGTAAGAGAAAAAGTAAAAGAGGAAGTTCTAGAGTAAATGTTACGATTTTTTCGATCAGATTACTGCCGGGAATTTATGCTTGAAGTAATATATCATGCTAAAAAGAGCCTGTCAAGCACTATAGGCTTAGTATAATTTACCACTAGATTGGAAGATCCCTCAACGAAGTTTATCCTGAGCGAAGTCGAAGGGTTCGGGATGACAGATACAATTTTACGGAAACAGGAGGAGTTTGGTGCCTAAGAAAAGCAAGGCGGCGGAGGCGGCAAACAGGATGGTAGTAGGCCCGGTTGAGCCTGATCGGGGAGCGCCGACGGGCGGTGAGGTTGGTTGCGGTTGCAGAGTAGGCGCAATTACAGTCGGTTGAACCGCGGTCGGTTGAGGAGGGCTGGTGGGGGCCGGTGTAGCTGAAGGAACGGTCGGCGCGGTGGTTGGGATGGTTGTGGGAGACGGAAGGCAAACTGAAGGAGCACAGGTAACGGTTATCAGTTCTCCCGATAAGGTGGCCTCGCCCAAGACGCTTTCCCCGCTTTTGAGAACATAAAAAGTTTTCTTGACAGTAACTAATTTCCCGGAAGAATCATATGATTGGATAGTGACTTCATGCAAGCCCGGTTCAAGGTTTTTCGGCGGGGTCCAGGACCAGGTACCGTCTTTGGCGGTTTTTATTTTCCCCGTCTGCGGATCAGATTTAACCGTAATGAGAACCTGACTGCCCGGCCGGGCCACTCCCCGCAGTTTGGGTTTCTTATCCGGAGTATAATCACGGTCGTTTTGGGGGAAAAGGATATCGATCTCCGCGGGCTTTTCCGGTTTTTTCGTCATGGTGGGAAAAATGGTGACCGCGGTTTTCGCCCCCAAAATATTTTGATTGTTCAGTTTAGCCAGTTGGTCTTTTTTGGAAAGCAAATTGATAAAATTGTAAGAATTGCCGATGACCATGTCGGGAATTGCCAGGTTTTGTTTGATGGATTTCAGATCAATGACGGCTGAAGAAACTCCATCAGAAGAATTTTTCACCGTTATTTGGATAAGATCACTGTCGGATAAATTCGGCCGTGAAAGAAGGTCTCCGGTTCGTAAATTATTAAAAGGGATAACCCAAAGCCCAAGTTTATCGGTTTTGCCGGACAAGATGGAATTATTGCTCACCGTCAAGTAGACGATAGCACCTTCTTGAGGTTTGCCGTTTTTATCTACGATGACGCCGTGAGTCGGCGGCAAGTCGAGCGTCGAAGACAATTTCGAAGCGGTTTTTTGGGAAAAAACCGGGCATGCCCGTTCTTCTTTACAGGAATTTGTCCCGCTGATGACTTTCACCGAATAGTTCGTGTCTTCGCTTAAATTTTTCACTGTTACATAATGAGTATTTCTTGGGCGCGGCAGATTGTCACTGTCGCCGTCATCCAAAAAGGTTAGCTTTTGCACGTCCGAAGAAACAACAACAGAACCGGTCGTTTCTTGGGCCGTCAGCCAGGAAACGGTTAAGGAACTATCAGAGACATTGGTAAATTGGACATCCACCGGTACATTCGACGGATTAGCCATTGAGGTAAACGACTGGGGTCGGCGGTCCAAATAAACACCAATGCCTAAGCCTCCGAGGATAAGGAAAAGGGCTATAATTGTCGGAATCTTTTTTTCTTTGCGGTACATTTATTCCTCCCGTTTTTGTAGCTGTTTGATTATGTCATTATCAAAAGTGGGTGTCAACGGGACAACCTGTTTGAGTTGTATTTCAGTGACGGAAGTAGTTTTGCCGGCACCAAAGACGCTGAAAAAAATCCAGGCGATGACCGTCAGTAACATGATCAGGGCAATGATGGTAAATTCTCTACGGTTCATAGTAAGCGGTAGCCTTCAGGGCAATCCGCAAATTTTTATTATCAGTTCCGCCCTCACGGGTCATTTCCAATGAATTAATAGTGATTATCCTTTTCCAGTTGATAAGGTGTTGTACAAAAAAAGACATTGCCTGATAATTGCCGGTTCCGATCAGGCTGAAACTGTATTTCTGGAGTTTGCCGGAAGGCGTGAGTTTAGAAATCGGGACATTATCAATCTGCAGCTGGTTGATGGAAAGTTCGGAAACCTGGGCAAAATTCTCAATCGCCTGTGCCAGCTTATGAAAAAGGGCGTTACCGGGAATCGCCAAATTAATCAAGGGGAGACTGTCTCTTATCTGCTCGTATTCAGTTTGGGCCCGGATAATACCGCTGATTTTGTTTTCATATTCCAGGTCGATTTTTTTCAAATCGGAAACGCTTTTTATCAGTTTGACCGCGGTTATGATCGTCGGGCGGATGGCGAAAAAGCCAAAAAATGAAAGCGTAAAAAGCGAGAGGGAAATAGTGAAATAAGAAACAGTCTTCTTGTTTTTGGTGATTTGCGGCAATTTTTTGTAAGCTTGTGTAAAAAGTGAACGGTTGATATTGAATAGCGGCATATTTATCAAAATTATTGGAAAAATTTTTGATTAATTTTGGCCTTTACTTTATATTCTATCTTACCGTCTGTCCGGCGTAAAATATCCTCAAGGGTGACCTCAGAAAACTTGTTCTCTTTCTGAAGCTGTTGAAGAAGGTAGCTGAAACTGCGAAGGTTTGAGGCAGTGGCTGCGAAAGTGATCCGGTCGCCTGAAAGTGAGACGGTGGTGTAGTAAGTGTCGACCGGCGTATTTTCCTGCAGGAAATGCAGAACCTTACTGTATAAGTTTTGGTTTTCGGAGGTTGTGCGGATATCCGCCAGTTTTCCCTGTACACGTCTGATATCCGTTTCCAGATCAGCCACTGATTCGACGATAGCCTGTTTTTGGCTGACTGATTCTTTCAAATCGGTATGATCGCGGTCCAGCTTAAAGCGGAGAAAAAAAACGATCAGGACAGTGATTTGGGTCAGAATGATAATATAACGGCCGTAAGTTAAGGCCCAGGCAAGAAACTGTTCGGAAAAAGAGGTCGGTGCTTCCCGGACGACGAGGTTGATATTGACTTTCGGTTTTTGGGCAGACATAAAGACAATTATAAATTACAAATTCTAAATTATAAATTAAATTAAAAATTCAATAATTAAGAATGAGAGAGATCTTTAACTAAATTATACTACGGATTTCTTTTTTCGGGAGGTTTTCTTACCAACCAATTTTGCCAGCCGTGATTTCAGTCTGGCGACTTTATTCCGGTGAAAAATCTTTTTCTTGGCGGTTTCGTCCAGAAGGCTATAGATTTGGGAAAGGAGAGCCGTGGTAGGAGATTTACGGTATTTATTGATGATTTTCTTGACTTCTTTTTTCACCAGCAGATTTTGGTTTTGTCTTTTTTTATCCTGGCGTAATTTTTTCCTGGCACCTCTAGTGATTGGCATATACTTGGTAGTATACTAAAGAAGAGGCTTATGGTCAAGCTATTTCGAAGTACGCTTTCACTTTTTACCCGCCAGCAAAAAAATATTTTTTCGGCGGCAACTGTCATCATGCTGACGGTTGCGCTGTCCCGCATCCTGGGTCTTTGGCGGGACAGGCTTCTGGCCGCCCGTTTTTCACCTTCGGATTTGGGTGTCTATTACGCCGCTTTCCGTTTGCCTAATATGATCTTCGAACTGTTGGTAATGGGAGCCTTAGCTGCCGCTTTTATCCCTGTTTTTACCAGCTATCTGGACACAAAGGGCAAAAAAGAAGCTTTCATGATGGCCTCGATTGTGATCAATATTGGTTCGGTCGTTTTTCTTATAATCTCTTTACCGTTGGTTATTTTCAGCCGGCAGGTTTCACAGGTATTGGCTCCCGGTTTTAACCAACAGCAGCTTGATCTGATGGCCGTTTTTTCCCAAATAATGATGCTGGCTCAGGTTTTTCCGCTCATTATCGGTAATTTTATTACCGGGATGCTGCAGTCTTTCCGCAATTTTTTTATTTCCTCACTGGCTCCGGTGGTCTACAATCTGGGTATTATTTTCGCCATCATTATTTTATCCCCGGCGATTGGATTGTACGCGCCGGTAGTCGGCGTCGTTATCGGAGCTGTCCTTTTTGCCCTTGTCCAAATACCGACAATTGTCTCTTATGGCTACCGGCATAACTGGTTATTTGCCTATAAACACCCGGGAGCGCGGGAAATTGGAAAACTAATTCTACCGAGGACTTTGGGACTGGCGGTAACTCAGATAGATACGACGATTGACCTAATTCTTTCTTCATTGCTTGGAGCCGGGGCAGTCACGATTTTTAGTTTTGCCCAGCATCTGCAGCAATTGCCGATCGGTTTATTTGGCGTCAGCCTCGCCCAGGCAACTTTGCCTTCCCTTTCTTCGAATTTTGCCCAAAAAAATTGGCTGGAGTTTAAAAAGACTTTTATTTCCTCATTTCACCAGATTCTTTTTCTGGTTGTGCCGATGTCCGTCATTTTGATAGTCCTGCGGATACCGATTGTCAGGCTTGTTTTTGGCGCTTCAACTTTGTTTGACTGGGAGAGTACAGTGACTACCGGTACGACTTTGGCCTATTTCAGCTTTTCTCTTTTTGCCCAAAGCCTGGTGCATCTTTTAGCCCGGTCTTTTTACGCCATGCATGATACAAAGACGCCGGTGATTGTGGGAGCTGTTTCTGTTTTGTTAAATTCGGTTTTATCGGTTTTAATGATTATTCATTTTCATCTTGGCGTCTGGTCGCTGGGTTTGACGGCGACGGTGGCGAACCTTTTAAATATGTCGTTGCTTCTAATTTTCCTTGATAAGAAAATCGGCCATTTTAGTCGTAGAGAATTATTTTTGCCGGCCGGCAAGATTTTTTTGTCCTCGGCTGTTTCCGGCCTGGCTCTTTATATCCCGCTTAAACTTTTTGACCAGCTGGTTTTTGACACCACCAGAACTATTAACCTAATCATGCTTACCGGCGTGTCGACTTTTTTCGGCCTCTCGGTTTACCTTTTCCTGGTCTGGTTTTTGGAAGTGCCGCAAATCGGTCTTCTTCGTAAGTTATATAAAAAGATAAGGAAAGAACCGTATCAGGGAGTCTTGATCGATACCACCGCGGAGGCCGTCAACGTCCAGAAATCCGAGATTTGATATAGAGCGATTATAACAAATAATATGCCGGAATATACTTTATCATGATATTATCTGTCATTTTCTCTTTATAAATATCTCTGGTAACTAAAATCGCACTGTTTAACTTTTCCTGCCGGCAGAAATATAATAAATTTTTCAGGTCTTCCCGCCTGATCTGTTTCTGGTATTTTACTTCAATCGGGACTAATCCCTGATTTGTCTTCCAAATAAAATCTATTTCCTGACCGGCACGTTTCCGCCAGAAATATACTTCTCCGCTTTGTTGGAATAAGTAATTAGCGACAAAACTTTCCGCCAATATACTTTCACTTGGAGCCCAGCTTGCCTCTTGTATTCCTGAGGCGGATTGCAGCGCCGATAAATTAACTGACGAGGGATAAATTTTTCTTTGCCGGACATTTCTGGTTCGAAATCCCATTTTCCAGTTAAACAATTGTTTTACCAGCAAAGTTTTTTCCAACAAATCAATATAGTGCGACAGAGTATTTTTAGCCAGCTGCAAATCAGCAGACAAATTTACCAGTTCTATCAGTTGTCCGGGTTTTTCTGTCAGTATCCGGGTCAAATTGACCAGTTCCGCTTCTCTGACCACCCGCAAATATTTGGGAATGTCCTGCTCCACCACTTTACCAATCACCCAGCTTCTTAAATACTCCTGCTTGTCTTTCCAGGCATCTAATTTTAGAAGATATGGAAATTCGCCCCAGGCTAAATATTGTTTAAACAACTGTTCAATTTCCCATTCCGGTCTTTCAAAACTAATATTGGCAAATGGAGCAGTTTTGGTAAATTTTACCCCATGCTGTATACGTAAAAACTCTCCAAAACCAAAAGGCCGCATGATAGTTTCTGATATCCTGCCGGCTAAACTTTCCCTGGCCTTGGTTTTAATAAATAGACTGGAAGAACCGCTGATAATAAATTTAATTTGCGGATATAAATCGGTGAATTTTTTTAATATCGCGTTCCAATAGTCAACATACTGAATTTCATCGAAGAAAAAATAAAGCTTCCCTTTAGGATATTTATCTATCCGCATCTGGATAGTTTTTTCTAAAAATTTGGGTTCTTGGGCCAGCACAAACTCTTCGAAGGAAAAATAAAGGATTGTTTGTTTGTCTATGTCATGATGCAATAAATCAGCAATTACCTGTTTTATTAAGGTAGTTTTTCCTACCCGGCGCATTCCTATAATCGCGGTAATCAGATCTGACTCAGTAATTTTATTTTTCAGCATTTGATAAATTTCCCGCTTTGGTTTTTTTGCTTCTTCGATTTCCACCCCTTTATCCGCCCACCAGGGATTTTGCTTTATCAGTTCATTTGCGATTAATTTGTTATCAATATTGATCATAAATGTCACATTAACGATCAATATCGTATCATGATTAACCGTAAATGTCAAATTGAGGATAAAGAAAGAATTATTCAGTTTTTTATTAATGGATGCGGTCTTTATTGATTTGGGTTGTGATGACAAGATTTAAAGCTTGGGAATTTGTTGGTAATAGCGGACTTTAGTCCGCGTCCTTCGGCTTCACTCAGGACAAGTTCAGCGCGCACTTAAAGTGCGCTATTCCAGAAACTGTGGCAAGCCAAATACGTGAATTCAAGGTGGAAGATCCCTCGACTTCTCCTTCGTCTCGCTTCGTTCGCTCAGGATTCGCTCGGAATGACGACTGCTTTATTTATCCACCCGGTTGTTGAAGGTTCTGGTGATGGTTTGCTCTCCTCCCAAGACTATTTTCAGATTATCGATAGCGGCATTAATCGGATAAAAACGGAGGATGATGCCGTTTCGGACATCAACCGCAGTTTCCAGTTTGGCGGCCGGCTGGTTATCCGCTGTTAACGACAAACCGTTGATACCCCAAGAAGCCAGTAGGTGATGCCAGGTTTCTCCTGTCCAATTATTGATAGGGAGACTAACTCTATCTGTCAGGTTGTTGCCGCCCACCCCGAAAGTTAAAAAATCTCCGGTGTCTTTTTTCTCTTTGGCCAAAAAGAGCCGGTTAATGACGGCGGAAGTGGTGGCGTAAGGGGCATCAAAAATCAGAAAAGTTTTATTCTCTCCGTTTTGCCAAAAAGGTTTGATATCAAAGCTGATTTCTCCGCTTGGACGCAGACGAAATTCCGGCGCACTTAAAATAAACGGAGCGTTATCAGCCAGAACCAGAGCCTGATCGGAAGCAGCGTTACTTCGTCCCGACACAAATGAAGCGAGCGGGGCATTGGTTTCCAGTTCCAAAATCAAAATATTATTGGCGGAGATCGGAAATTCCTTAGTCAAATTTCCATTGGTAGCGATTAATTCATAAGTACCGTTTGTCTGGCTTAAAGGATACAAATAATTTATTTTATAAGAAGAAGGCGGCAGGCCGGTAAAAGTGACCGGGACATTTTCCGTATTTTTTCCGTTCAGATCATAATTGGCAAGGACAACGGTAATTTTTTGCTCATTTTTGGAAGCTAGCCCACTGACATAAGTACCTGAGCCGGAAAGCCCAAGCTTTTGTCCGGAAAGCTTGCTAAGGGCCGAGTAGGCAAAAAAGCGCGGTTTAGGCGACATGGGCGGCGTATTTTTTTCATGGGTAAAAAGCCCCCAGCGGCCGCCTGATGGTGGAGGGCCGTCTTTGACTTCAAAAGCAAAGGCCAGGTCAATATCATTGATAAACTGGGTAATCGCGAGTACGGTAAAAGAAGCCGCTGTTTCCGAATTATTAATAGGCGTATTTTCCGAGTCAATGCCCCATTCGCTTAAAACAAGGGGCAGCTTGGCATATTTTGGGAAAGCGGCCAGATTTTTGCGGATATTTTGAGCATCCTGATCAAAAATTCCCGGCCGTTTGTGGTAACGGTGCCAGGAATAAAAATCCAGCCGGAGGTTATTTTGCACGGCGTAAGATAAAAATCCGTTTACCCAGTTGGGATAATACGAACCGACAGCCGGCCCGCCGAAGAAAAAGTTATTGGTTCCTTGCACTTCGGCAGCTGCGGTGGCCGCATGAAAATATAAGAGGCGGTAGTCTTTATCACCGCCGATTTTCCAACTGCCGAATTGGGGCAGTTCCGGTTCATTCCAAACCTCATAATAAACGCCGGTCAAATCTTTACCGGATTTACCGCTGTAGTGTTCAACAGTCGCCTTAACCAGATCCTTCCACCAGTTCCAGTTCGAAGGGACATCGATGACGTTGCCGGAAGCGGTGAAAACATTCGGCATATAGGAGAGACTGAAGAAAGGTATTGCCCCGACAGCAATGATGTCGTTGACGGTTTCGTCAAGACGGGAAAAATCATATTCGAAACCGCTATCTTTCCGTTTGACAATGCCGTAATAATCGTAAATATGATCCAGACGGATGTATTTGGGAGAAATTTCCTTCAACTTCGATACAGCCGCCTTCAGCATCGGCGGCGGCTCTTCTCCGCCTTGAGAGTGTGAATTCCAAAGTAAAGGAAAGGGACCGAGCTGGTTTTGGGTATCGATGACGATATTGGCCGGTTGGGGAGCCGCTTTACTCAATAATTGCTGGACTTGTTCAGAGACGATAATCACCAGAGGTAGAGAAAGAAGAATCAGAAGCAGATAGAGCAGCTTGCGGTTCATTAATTTCATACTAACAGATAAAGGACTCTCTTGACAAACATTAGCAGTCGTGGTATTTTAGTGCTAATTATGGCAGAATTAACCCAAAGACAACTGCAGATTCTAAAGGCAGTTGTGGATGAATATATTGAAACCGCCGAACCGGTAGCCTCAGAAACATTGGACAAGAAATACAATCTGGGTGTTTCACCGGCCACCATCAGGAACGAGATGGTTAAGCTGACCAAGATAGGATATCTTAAACAACCGCATACCTCAGCCGGAAGGGTGCCGACGCCGGTAACTTTAAAACTATATATCGGCAAACTCATGAAACCTAAGGATTTGTCTGTGGCTGAGGAAGTTTCCGTCAAACAGAATATCTGGGAACATCGGACCCAGATGGAGAAAATTTTGAAGGATGCGACGCTGGCTTTATCCAAATACACGAAAACGATGTCTTTAGCCGCTACAGATGAAGGTGAAGTCTATACCTCAGGCGTTGGCAATATTTTGGAAATGCCGGAATTTTACGACATTGATATCACCAAACATCTTTTGGACACGCTTGACCAGTATAATTTCTGGTGGAATGTTTTATCAAAATATACCGGTGAAGGAGACGCTTTGTCGGTTATCATGGGCGAAGAGCTGGGGAGCAGTTTTTTGTCTCCCTGCGGCGGGGTTTTTATCCATTTTTCTTCACCGTCTCATAGCGGTGCCATCGGTGTCGTCGGGCCGGCCAGGCTGAATTACCCGCGGGTCATCCCGATGGTACGTTATATCGGAAGTCTTATTAATGAAATTTCTTCAAACTGGTAAGGGAAATGAATAAAAAAACTGACATTTGCCAGCGGTGTGAGAAACAACTTAAAGAACTTCAGGACGAAAATGAAGGATTAAAAAGTAAATATTTACGGGCCCTGGCTGATTACCAGAACCTGGAAAAAAGAGTCTTCAGTGCGCGTGAGGAAACCGCCAAATACGCCGCCGAGAAAATAATTAAGGAACTTCTGGCAGTTTTGGATACGCTTGAAAAAGCTGATAAACATCTGAATGATCCGGGCTTGAGGTTGGGAGTACAGGATTTTTTAAGAGTACTGACAGAAAACGGAGTCAAAAAGATTGAGGTATTGCATAAAAAATTTGACCCGAATTTCATGGAGTGTGTGGAGATAGCTGAAAGTGACAAAGAAGACGAAGCTATTGAAGAAATCAGAGCAGGCTATACGCTTTGGGATAAAGTCATCCGGGTTGTCCAGGTAAAAGTGGGAAAGAAAACGCAAGTTAAAAATTAAATAAGGAGGTAAATTATATGTCAAAAATTATCGGTATTGATTTAGGAACAACCAATTCCTGTGTGGCGGTGATGGAGGGCGGCAGTCCCAAAGTCATCCATTCAGCCGAAGGCCGGAATGTCATCCCCTCGGTCGTTGATCCGGTAAAAAGGGTTGTCGGTGATGTGGCCAAAAGACAGATAGTTATCAATCCCAAATCGACGGTTTATTCCATTAAAAGATTAGTTGGTAGAAAATATTCTGATAAATCAGTGCAGCATGATATAAAACTTTTACCTTATGCGATAAAAAGTGGTCGGGACAATATGGCGGTTGTGGAAGTGGCCGGCAAAACATACACCCCGCAGGAAATCTCGGCAATGATTTTACAGAAAATCAAGGCCGATGCTGAAAGTTATCTGGGCGAGAAAGTGACGGAAGCGGTCATCACTGTACCGGCTTATTTTGACGACAGCCAAAGGCAGGCCACCAAGCAGGCCGGAGAAATTGCCGGTTTGACGGTTAAAAGGATCTTGAACGAACCGACGGCCGCCGCTTTAGCTTATGGTCTTGAGAAAAAACACGCCCATACAGTGGCAGTTTATGACCTGGGCGGCGGAACTTTTGACATCTCCGTTTTGGAACTGGGTGAGGGAGTCTATGAAGTCAAAGCCACCAACGGCGATACTCATCTGGGTGGAGATGATTTTGACAAAAAAATCCTTGACTATTTAGCCGACGAATTTAAAAAGGAAAACGGGGTGGATTTGCGCCGCGACCCGCAGGCACTGCAGCGTCTTCGGGACGCGGCGGAAAAAGCCAAAATAGAACTCTCAAGCAGTCTGGAAGCGGAGATCAATCTCCCTTTTATCACCCAGGGAAAAGAAGGGCCGCTGCATCTGGTGACCAAGCTAACACGCTCGAAGCTGGAGAGTATTGTCGGTGATTTGATCGACAGCACTATTACTCCGGTTGAAGCTTGTCTGAAAGACGCCAAAATCACCAAAGATAAAATTGACGAGATTGTGATGGTTGGGGGAATGACGCGGATGCCGAAAGTAGTGGAAGTAGTGGAAAAATTTTTCGGCAAAGAACCGAACCGTTCCGTCAATCCCGACGAAGTGGTAGCAATAGGAGCGGCAGTCCAGGCCGGTGTTTTGACCGGAGAAGTGCGTGATGTCGTCCTTTTGGATGTGACGCCGCTTACATTAGGAGTAGAAACTTTAGGACGAGTAATGACGCCGCTGATTACCAGAAATACGACCGTGCCGACTTCTAAATCGGAAATTTTCTCAACCGCCGCCGATAATCAGACTTCGGTTGAAATAAACGTCCTTCAGGGAGAACGGCCGATGGCAGCAGATAATAAATCACTGGGCCGGTTTATCCTCGACGGTATCCCGCCGGCGCCAAGAGGAGTGCCGCAGGTGGAAGTGACTTTTGACATAGACGCCAACGGCATCTTAAACGTTTCTGCTAAAGATAAAGCGTCCGGCAAAAGCCAGAGCATCAAGATCACCGGTTCGACCGGTCTTTCCAAAGACGAAATTGAGAAGATGACCAAAGAGGCAGAAGCTCACGCTTCGGAAGACAGCGACAAAAAAGAGAAGATCGAAACCAGGAATAAAGCGGATAACATGATCTATGTGGCGGAGAAGTCGCTGAAAGACGCCGGTGACAAAGTCAGCGCTGAAATAAAAAAAGAAGTCGAGGAAAAAATCAGCGTCTTGAGAGGGATTTTGGAAAGCGGTACCAAAGAAGATCTGGAAGTAAAGACGAAAGATCTTTCCGACTCAATGCAAAAAATCGGCCAGGCGATGTATCAACAGCAACAGCAAGCCTCTTCTGCAAAACCTTCCGAGGAGAAGCCAACCGGTGATGATAAGAACGGGGAGGATAAGAAAAAGAATCATGCGAAAAAAGAGGATGCGCAGGAAGGGGAAGTGGTTAGTTAGTTGTAAGTTGTAGGTTGTAAGTTATAAGTTGGGGCGCGCTTCGCGCGCCCTTTGATATATGTCAAAAGATTTTTATGGAGTTTTGGGAGTTTCCAAAACCGCCACGGAGGCGGAGATAAAACGCGCTTACAGGAAATTGGCGCTTCAGTGGCATCCCGACAGAAATAAAAGCGCTGAGGCAAACGAGAAATTCAAAGAAATCAACAAAGCTTACGAAGTTCTGTCCGATCCGAAGAAAAAAGAAGTTTACGACCAATACGGCGATTCGGCTTTCCAGCCCGGAGCAGGTTTTGGCGGAGGCGCTCCATACGGTCAGCAGCCCGGACAATACGGACCTTTTACGTATTCATATTCTAACTATGGTGGTAGTGGGGGAGGAACAGGATTCGAAGGGGTTGATTTCGGCGGATTTTCCGACCCGTTTGAGATTTTTGCTCAGTTCTTCGGCGGCGGCTCGCCTTTTGGCCGAAGATCACAAAGGCGTTCAATTTACCAATTACCTTTGGATTTCATGGAGGCGGTGCAGGGAGTAGAAAAAACAGTGGAGATCGGCGGCAAAAAACAAAATATTAAAATCCCGGCCGGGGTAGACAACGGCACCCGCATCCGTTTCCAGGATTACGATATTGTGGTTGAAGTCACTTCGGACCCCCGTTTTAAGCGGGAGGACTATGATCTGATTACTGATGTGGAGATCAGTTTCCCCCAGGCGGTTTTGGGCGATGTCGTTTCCGTGCCGACCATAGACGGCCCCCTGAATTTGAAAATCCAGCCGGGAACACAGCCGGGCAGTTTGATAAGACTTCGTGGTAAAGGCGTCCCCCATGTCCGCAGCCACGGCCGCGGCGACCAATATATCAGGGTGAAAGTAACTGTCCCTACCAAACTTACCGGCAGGCAGAAAGAATTGTTAAATGAATTTGAAGCAGAAAATTCATCCCATAAAAAACACGGGTGGTTTTAAATATCAGTGAAAAAAATAATTGTCCTCATTATTGTATTATTAGTACCAATATTAATTTTCTTTTTCCGTTGGCAATCTGCAAGAGATATAATTGTTGAACAAGCAGTCACAACCCCAATCATCTCTTCGTATCCAAAAAACACGGCAGAAGTTATTTTCGATGAAAATTCATATAGAATTTCTTGGATAAAAATTGATGATGTTAATAAATTATCGCTTATTCCCAATTTTGCCGAAAAAGAAACAGCCAGGACATTTGCTGATAAAAATAAATGCAGATATTTGACCAGCGCCGGGTTTTATACCAAAGATAATCAGCCTTTGGGATTGTTTATCGCGGGTGGAAAAGTTATCAAAGAAAAAACAGTCAATAATCTGATTCCGGAAATATTTTATATCACGGATAACGGGCAATATGGTATTGCTGAATCATTACCGTCAGGGACGATAAAATATGCCATTCAGCTTGGACCGCCGCTGATAAACAATAATTTACCGAGAAAATTAGCCATCCGTGATGACGAGCCGGCCAGAAGGATTGTTTTGGCGATTGATATTAATCGGGTAATTTATTTATTAGCCGTTTATGACAAAGAAAATAATTTTCAGGGGCCGACTCTGACGGATTTACCAAAGGTACTTGCGGAATTTCAGAAAAAAACCGGTGTCAATTTTCAAAAAGCAGTTAATCTCGACGGCGGCAGTGCTTCGGCATTTATAAAAGATGATTTATCGCTTGAGGAATTAACTTCCGTGGGCAGTTTCTTCTGCGTTACCGATTGAGATATTGAGTGATGTTGGCGTTGTGTTCCTCGATGTCTTTGGCAAAATGGGATTTGCCGTTTTTGTCAGCCACGTAATAAAGATAATCATTATCGGGCGCTTCAACGACGGCGTTGATGGCCGCCAGCCCAGGATTGGCAATGGGGGTGGGCGGCAAACCAGGATTCAAATAAGTATTATAAGGAGAATCAATCGCCATATCCTCGGCCGTCAGATCTTTTTTCCACCAGGATTTTTGCCCCGGCTGATAACCGAGGGCATACTGGATGGTGGCGTCGATATCCAGCTTCATCCCGATTCTCAAACGGTTTAAAATGACGCCGGCCACCAGCGGCCGGTCTTCGGTCAGTTTGGCTTCCCGCTCTACCAGGGAAGCAACCGTGATCAACTCATCCAAATTCAAATTTTTCTTAGCGGCTTTATTTGCAATATCAGCGGTCACTTTTTTTTGGAAATTTTTGTTGAAAATATCAATAATGGCAGCGGCAGAAGCGTCCTGAGGGATAAGATAAGTGTCGGGAAAAAGATAACCTTCTTTACTCAATTTCAGGAATTCATTTTCGGGAATGGATAACTCCTGGGCAATTTTAAGAGAAATTTCTTCCCGGCGGAAGCCTTCGGGAACAGTAATCCAGACATCCTGGGTACCGTGAGTAAGGGTTTGGGCGACTTCATAAAGATTCATCGAGGGATTGAGCCGGAAATTGCCGGATTGGAGATTGGCTCCGAGGTTGCCGAAACGGGCCAGCAGGAAAAAGGCCACCGGCGAGCGGATAAGCCCGGTTTTCCTAAGGTTATCGGCAATGGTTCTGGCATCAACGCCGCGTTCCACGGTAAAGGTAATTTGTTTATTATCGTTGGGATTGACCGGTTGGAGAGCCTGTTTCCACCAGAGAAAAATAAGCAACAGACCGGTTAAAACGACTCCTAAAAAAATATTGAGTCTTTTTTTCATGAACTATTTTACCAGAGGTGCCCGACGGTAATGTTTGGTTTGCTTGTTAAAAATATAGACCCGTTGGCATTTTTTACAGGTGACTTCTTCGAGGTCTGCGGAGATTTTTTTCTTTTTTCCGCCGGTGAGAGGTTCACCGCAGCCGACACAACGGTTTTGGGAAATAAGCCAAGCCTGGACGGGTGCAATGATATTTTTAAACATGACGCTTTGCGTCATCCCGAATCCGCCAGCTGGCGGATCGAGGGATCCCCTCCGCTTACAGATTCCCTACGGGATCCTTCGGCTTACGCCTCAGGATGACATCTTACTCAATTTTATAAATCGGTGCGTTCGGCAGCGTCTCGATGGCTTCTTTAAGCCGCCATTTATCAGACGAGTACAGTATACACAGTATATCATTTTTGTCCACATGTTCATCAATCCGGCGTTCAAGGTAAATGCCGGCAGTTTTATCGGCCGGACAGCCGAGGATTTTAGCCACAATCGTCAGATCAAAATTATTGAAAGCGGTGATCGTTCCTTTTCGCGGCGAGGGAATTTCCTGATGGAAGGCGCCGATTTTGATATCATCCACCCCGACGTTATGGTTGCCGCCTTGGATTTTGATGATTTCTTTCATTTTTTTCCACGCCCGGCCGTCGGCTAAAATCTGGCGGGCCAGTTCTTCACCGCTTTCCTTACTTTTATTCTTGCTGTCCGCCAAACACAGATCAAGCAGTTTGCCAGCCAGTCTCAAGGCTTTGGCTTCCAGGACAAATGGCCGGTCAGGCCGCTGTTCTAAAACCTTCAAAACATCCTGCGCTTCCAAGCCCGGTCCGACGCCGTGTCCGGCCGGCTCAAGCGCCTGATTGATGTCAACGGTTACTTTTACTTTAAATTTCCGGGCTAAAAATTTAAATTTTTCGGCGATGAGTTCGGCGTCTTTGAAATGCTTGATCTTGAGAGTCGTCCCCACCGGCAAATCCAAAACCAGATGGGTAGCCCCGGAGGCAATTTTTTTAGCCATAATTGAGACGATCACTTTGTCAAAAGATTCAAAAGCCAGCGGTTCTTCGACCTGGATGATGACGTCATCGGCCGGTGCTAATCCCAAATGGCCGCCCCAGACGATGCAGCCGCCGACTTTATCCACGATCTGCTGGATCCTGGCCGGGGTGAAAGTGACCGGAGCCAAAACTTCCATAGTGTCGGCCGTGCCGGCCGGAGTGGTGATGGCCCGGGAAGAATTTTTAGGAATTTGGAAACCGGCGGCGGCGACAATCGGTACCAGAATCATCGTGGTTCTCGTTCCGGCCAATCCGCCGGTGGAATGTTTATCAGCGACAATGCCTTTGAAATGCAGTTTTTGCCCGGTTTCGGCCATGGATTTTGTTAAATAATAAAGTTCATTGCTGTTAAATCCTTCCTTAAAGCCGGCGGCGACGAAATAGGTCGTCAGTACCGGTCCCAATCTCTGGTGCGCCACTTCATCCATCAGCGAAAAAATCTCCTGGTAGTTGAGTTTTTTCCCTAAGAGTTTTTTCCTGATCGCAGCCAGTGCCTGCGGCGAACGGGTAATTTCAACAGGATCCTTTTTCTCCATAAATACATTGTATCGGGATTGTCTGTGATTTACCAGACCACTTAGATTGTCTTGATTTTATCGCTGGATTTTTGCTACCATAATTTCAATGCACAAATTATCTCATTCAAAACTTCGGGCATTGTCCACTCTTTCAGCCAATATTTCAGAAGTTTCTTTAGCTTCGCTTGTCGTGCCGGCTATTATTGGCTTTGACAAGATAAATTGGTTAGTAGTATTATGGGGATTGACGGCGTCTGCCATCAGCGGATATCTTTCAATAGTATTCGCAGATAAAGGAAAATTATGATTACTAATCAGACTTTGGCAATGACGGTTTTTTATGGAGTAATATTTTTGTCAATTATTGCCATAGCTTTCACTTATTTAGTTTCGAAAAAGTAAAAATCCCAGATTTATTAAATCCACACCGCAGCGAAAATTCAGTGAATCATTTTTCGAGAAAGATGACGGCGCCTCCAATCTTAGGATCAAATAGATCTTTAATTTTTCTATTAGGTACCATAACTTCCCCATTATATGTGGGGCCGGAAGCCATTTTGATTTCTCCGTTGCCTGAGAAACGACTATTGCATCCTAGTTCTTGACGTAATCTCCGTCTACTATCACCGGCTTCGCCACCCCATCGGGTAACAGCATGATAAGAAGTTTTAGCAATCGTTTCACGCGCTTTCTCAGTTGTACCGACAGAAGATAAGCTAAAAATTACTTCCCAAGTAGGAATAACTCTCGTCATTTTATCGGCAGGGATAATGGCGATTCCTATTCCGGAATTATTTTCCAAAAATTGATGAGCCTCCTGACGGGTAAAACCAAGATGATCGACAATCGTTTCTACCTGCCAACCTTGTAAAGCTTGTAACCTTCCGGCTGCCTCAGCATTTAGAGCAAATACCCACTCTCTTTCCGGCCAACCTAAAGTGGCCGGAAGAGGATCGTATGGAATGCCTGCTCTGACAAATACATTTGCCTGTGGCGGAAAAGCTCTTCTTGGATCAATAAATGCATTTACATATTCTTTAACTGCCGGATGCATGTTTGGAGGATAAGGAGCAAGAACCATGCCGCGGTCAAAGAAATAAGTATTAGTTAATGTTTCAGACATAAAATAAAAATCTCCCCTTTTTGCGGGAGATTGTTTTTGATTAGATTTCTGTTATCTGTACTCTCCCGCAATTAACCTCCAGCAAAGAGCTGAAGGATAGTAATGGAGAGAATAATATTATTTGTCGTCATTTTTTCAATTCTAAAACATGATTTACCAGGATGTCAATTATTAATCTTTGAAGTTAATCAGCGGCTCTGGGACTCTTGGATGGGTCAATTGGGGTATAGCCATTTCATCGGCAATATCCATCAGTAAATCAGCTGGAGATTTTCTTTCTGATAATTCATGCGCTCTTTCTTTAAGTCTTCCTGCGATAGCTTTGGCTTGTTCTTCAGAAACTTCATGGTAATGGAGGATATTGGTCAAAAAATAACGGATGATATTCCACCCGCTGAATGGCCCTATAAGCAGCCTTGATTCCGACACTCCAAATTTTGCCAGCGGATGAGCTTCATATTTTCCTGGATCATTGAGTATTGCATTAGCATGCACACCAGCTTGATGGGTACGGTTTGTAAGGCTGACCGGCTCTGTCGGAGGAACCTGCATCCGAAATATATCTGCCACCAGTACATTCAAAGGATAAGTACCTGACAGGTTAAGTAGAAGTGATTCCAGTAGTTTAGGGTCTTCTAAATATAAATTTAAAAGAAGCGCGGACATTGAGGTGATGCCCGATCTTTCGCCCAGTCCCAAGACTGAAGTTTGGATATATTCAAGGCCAGCTTTTACTGCTGTGACGGCATTAATTAACGATAGACCTCGATCATTATGAAAATGACCTTCAAACGCAACTTTTGGATATCTCTCTTCTAACAAATGTATCCTTTCAGCAACCTGACTGGGTGTTGCTGTTCCCACTGTGTCGGGGAAACCGAGTCTGTCCACCAATTCATAGATAGGATCATAGACGGCAAATAAATCTGCCGGTTTAGTCCTAAAGGCATCTTCTGCGCTGAATCTGAGTATTTGGTTTGGGTAATTTCTTCTGATCTCATCAAGTAGCGGTCTTGCAATTTTGACGACGTCTTCTATTTTTCTTCCCTGTTCAATTCCTCGTGATGGGTCAGAGGTACGTAAATATAAATTCAAGCCATCAGGATTATCACGTAAAGCCGCTTCTACGTCTTGCTGTTTACACCGACAATGGGCAAACACATAAGTTGGATGGTCAAGTTCCCGCGCAATAGAGTTTCTATAATTAACAATTAAGCCTAAGTCGCTTCCCCCTAAACCATTTACGATCGGAGAAAATACTTCCAGATAACTAACACCAATACGCAACAATCTGTCCGCGATAGTAATTTTATCATACGCACTTAAAGCAAATTTTCTAGTTTCATGAATGACCGGACTTTGTTGACCTTCCCTTAGGGTGGTATCGATGATCTCTAATCTCTTTTAGGGGTTAGTTCCCCGCAGCTTGCTGCGAACAGTGATAAACT
>CAYGXQ010000002.1:0-51697 GCA_964354025.1 uncultured Gammaproteobacteria bacterium
ACGGGATCAACGGTTATTTTGTCCGGCCGAGAAATTCATCGGAAATTGCCGAGAAGGTGAATCTGCTTCTTTCTGATGAGGCAAAAAGACTGAAAATGGCCGAGAATGCGAGACGGATTGTTGAAGAGAAATTTTCCTGGGAAACCATCGCCCACCGCTTCATCCTCATGTACATGCGCTTTGCCTATTTCCCGAAGAATAAGAATAATCACGCAAGGTAAAATTGGAATAGCAGACTTTAGTCTGCGTATTTATTGCGCGAACTGAAAGTTCGCTATTCCTTTCCTTGATAATATATTGGTAGTATTGGGTTATTACGATTATGCGCATCGCCATTCTCGGTTCTGTTGCACTTGCCGTTCCGCCTGCGTATCAGGGCGGGACGGAGTGGATCGCTTATTATCAGGCCAAAGGTTTAGGGAAGCGCGGCCATAAAGTCATCCTCTTTGCCGCCGGTGGATCAAAAAAAGAAAAAGAATATGAGCTGGTGGAAGTAGGAGAAGGTAATGTAAGAAATAACGGAATAGCGGACTTCAGTCCGCGCTCATTACGCGCACTAAAGTGCGCTATTCCGGATAAAGGTGGATTTCCGGATAAAGGTGGATTAGCGGACTTCAGTCCGCGCAACGATACGCGCAATGTCGAATCCTCCCGCAAACTCCGTCAGGAAAATGTTTCCCTAGCCCAAGTGATCCAAAAACTGCTTGACCGGAAAGACGATTATGATTTGATCTTAAACAATATGCGTGGCGAGGCGGTATTTTTACCCATTGCCAAAATGTTAGGAAAACCTTTTGTAAATGTGATGCATTTACCTATATTTCCGGAATTAGCAGAGATATTCAAACAATATCAAACACATATCATTACTATCAGTGGCGCCCAGCGAAAAGATTTTCCGGATCTGAATTATTTAGCCACCGTGGGTAACTGCGTCGATACGGAAAAATATGTGCCTCTTGTCATTCCGAGCGACCCTCCGATGCGGAGGGGAGTCGAGGAATCTTCCAACGTTGGAGGATCCCTCCACTCGTCGTTTCGCTCCTTCGGTCGGGATGACGGGAAATCAGATTATCTTCTCATGATGGGGACGATCGGCCGGCACAAAAATCAAGGGGCGGCTATCAGAGTAGCCAAGCAACTGGGAATGAAACTGGTTTTGGCCGGCAAAATCCGTGATCAGGATTATTACAATGAATTACAGAAAGATATAGATGGAGAGATTATCCGGCATGTGGGTGAAGTCGATTTTGAAGAAAAGTTACGGCTTTATCAAAATGCCAAAGCCTTCATTTTCCCCATTCTTTGGGAGGAACCTTTCGGACTGGTGATGATCGAGGCCATGGCCTGCGGGACGCCGGTGGTTGCTTTCGGCAACGGCGCAGTGCCTGAAGTAGTAGTAGATGGAAAGACAGGATATATAATAAATCCAAATGACAAAATCCAAATGACAAATCAAATTCAAAATTCAAAATTCAAAATTCAAAAAACTGGAATTGAAGGATTAATTGAGGGTGTGAAGAGAATAAACTCTTTGTCAAAAGAAGAATGTCAGCTTTTGCGTCAAACCTGCCGCCAAAACGTCATGGATAATTTTACTGTAGAAAAAATGGTTGAGGGTTATGAAAAAGCGTTGTTAAATATATGAAAATTGCCGTTCTTGCTCCGCCTTATTTGCCCGTGCCGCCGATTGGTTATGGCGGAGTAGAGAAGGTTATCTATTGTTTGACAGAAGGTTTAGCAAAAAAAGGCCACGAAGTGACTTTATTTGCCTCTGGAGATTCAAAAACATCAGCTATACTATCTTCCACTTTTCCCCAAGCTATCGGAAACAGCGGCGAGATCAAAAACAAGCCGATATTGCCGCTTCTTCAATATATCGACTGTTTTTCACGGTCCTCTGAATTTGACCTGATCCACAATCATGCCGAGCATTTGGCGATGTTTTTGGCGGATTTGGTGAAGACGCCGGTAGTTCATACAATGCACAGTACCTTAGTCGAGGAAGAAACAATCCCGGAGAAACGGTTAGCACTGCAAAGATTCAAAAACCATAATTTTGTCAGCATTTCTGACAGCCAAAAAGAGGGATTGCCCGATCTTAATTGGATTGGGACCGTTTATAACGGTGTCAATCTTGCGGATTTTCCCTTTTCACCGGCAAAAGGAGATTATCTTCTATGGTTGGGAAGGGTTACCAGGAAAAAGGGGCCGTTAGAGGCGATAAAGGTAGCAAAAACTTTGGCTATGAAGCTGAAAATGGTTGGGGTAGTAGATCCGGTGGAAAAGGATTTTTTTGAAAATGAAGTAAAACCTTTGGTTGACGGAAAAGAAATTGAATTTATCGGAGAGCTGGATAAAGAAAAAATTGCGGAAGTATATTCTCATGCTTACTGTACTTTATATCCGATTTCCTGGCATGAGCCGTTTGGACTGGTGATGATTGAATCAATGGCCACAGGTACTCCGGTGGTTGCTTATAACTTCGGATCAGTACCTGAGATTATCAAAGACGGCAAAACCGGATTTGTAGTGAAAGATGCTGACAAAATGATTGAGGCGGTTAAAAAGGCAGGACAGATTAAAAGAATCGATTGCAGAAAGCGGGTGGAGGATAAATTTAGCGCGGAGAGAATGGTTGAAGGATACGAAAAAGTTTATAAGAAAGTAATAGCGTCTAGCGTCTAGAAACTAGCGTCTAGTTCAAAACTAAACGCTAAACGCTAGAAGCTAAACGCTGATTATTATGAGAATTGCTATTCTTGCTTCCAATCTGATCAAAATTCCTCCCAAACCTAAGGATGTGCCGGCCGGTTTCTCCGGAGCTCCGGAAGAAATAGTATCCAGGATTACAGAAGGATTAGTAAGGAGGGGGCATAAAGTGACGCTTTTCGCCTCAGGAGACAGCCGGACAAAAGCCAAGTTGGTTTCCGTTACCTCACGCGCAACCGCAAAGGATAAAAACATCGGCATCGGTCCCCATGAAGCTTACGAATATTCGCTTATAAGCCTTTGTTATCAGATGGCCAAAGAAGGCAAGTTCGATATCATCCATAGTCATTTTGATAAAAAAAGCGCCTATTTTGCGCCTTTGGTAGTAACCCCTACCGTCTCTACATTACACAGTCCTTTAGACAAATTGGGAAATATTTTGAAGGATTATAAAAACACTCAATATTACGTTTCCATTTCAGATGCCCAAAGGAAAGCGATACCGGATCTGAATTATATTTCGACGGTCTATCATGGTTTGGATCTTTCGGACTATCCTTTTGGGCAAGAAGGAGGAGAATATTTGTTGTTTGTCGGGCGGATTGTACCTGATAAGGGAGCGCATCTGGCTATCAAAACCGCCAAAGTTGCAGGAGTGAAACTGATACTTTTGGGTTGGGCGGCCAGACAGAGCATGAAATACTACCAGGAAAAAGTAAAGCCTTATCTAAACGGGAAAGATATCCAAAATCACGGGTTCATCAGCCGGAAAAGTCTGAAAGAATATTTAAGGCGGGCGAAGGCCCTTCTTTTCCCCATCCAATGGGAAGAACCCTTTGGTTTGGTAATGATCGAGGCGATGGCCTGCGGGACGCCGGTGATTGCTTACGGCCGGGGCAGCGTACCGGAAGTGGTAAAAGATGGCGAGACGGGATTTATAATTGAAGCGGAAAGCGGAAAGCGTGAAGCGGAAAGATGGATAACAAAAAAAACAGGAATAGAAGGATTGGTGGAGACGGTGAAGAAAATATATTCCATGCCGGAGGAAGAATATAGAAAGATGAGGCGCAGTTGCCGCCGCCTTGTCGAGGAAAAATTTACGGTAGAAAAGATGGTGGAGGGGTATGAGAAAGTATATAAGAAAGTAATAGCGTCTAGCGTCTAGAAACTAGCGTCTAGAACATAATTTTATTAACTAAACGCTAAACGCTAGAAGCTAGACGCTGATTATTATGAAAATCTTATTTGCTGTCTGGGAAATAGCTCCTTTTTTCAAAGTCGGCGGTCTTGGGGATGTGGCCAGAGCTTTGCCGGGCGCTTTGAAAGAACTGGGGATAGATATCAGAGTGATAATCCCGTACTACAACGCGGTGAAATTCCGCCGCTACAGGAAGCATTTGACGGGGAAACTGTATGTGGAATACGCGGGCAGAAAAGAAAAGGTGGAGATATTCCAGCTTCTGCACCCCCTAAATCAATTTCCGGTAATTTTCCTTAAAAACAAAAGATACCTTGATACGGTAGTGAGCGGTGATACATTTGCTTTTTTCGACAAAACCGTGGTAGAGATAGTGGCCCGCGATACTTTGGATTTTTATCCTGACGTGATCCATTGCAACGATAATCATGCCGGTCTGATACCGCTTCTGGTGAAAGAATACGGTTTGAAATGCAAAACCCTTCTTACCCTCCACAACCTCGCGCACCAGGGCGCAGGGAAAACTGAGCTGTTCCAAAAAATGGGAATAAATTTCCGCAAAAGCAGTCTTGTCCGTTGGGAAATAAAGACCAAACAGGTAAATTCGCTTATGGAAGGCATCATCCACGCGGACGCGATAAATGCCGTCTCTCCCACTTATGCTAAAGAAATCCTGACGGAGGAATACGGTATGGGTCTTGAGGAAGTTTTGAGAGGAAAAGAAGCCAGGGTATTTGGAATATTAAACGGAATAAACTTAAATCAAAGATATATTAAAAAAATACATCCCATGCCTTTTTATAAAGCGGACGGAAGAGGAGCGATAAATAATGAGGATTTGGAAGAATGCATATCAAAAAAGAAAATAATAAAAAGACATCTGCAAAGAAGCCTGGGACTGAAAGTAAATGAGAAAATACCCATGTTCTGCTTCATAGGCAGGCTGGATCCCAACCAAAAGGGACTGGATATACTTCATAAAATGCTCCGGAGATTAGATCTGGAAAAATACCAATTTGTCTTACTGGGATCCGGCAATACCGACTGGGAGGAAAGATTCGGATGGCTTTCTACCTTTTATCCGAAAAATATCTCCTGCAAATTCGTATTTGACGAAGAGCTGGCCTACAGGATATATGCCTCCGCGGATTTTATCGTTGTTCCTTCAAAATATGAGCCCTGCGGATTAATACAGATGATTGCCATGAGTTTCGGGACTATACCGGTAGCCAGAAAAACAGGGGGATTGAAAGATTCCGTCATGGATGGAGTAAACGGCTATCTTTTCGAGAAATATTCTTCAGTCGCTTTGGAGCATGCAATCAAGAAAGCATCCGGGATATATAAAAATGATTTCAAAAGGCACAAAGAGATGATAAGAGGAGTTCTCGTTTGCGATTTTACCTGGAAAAAAAGCGCGGAGGAATATCTAAGGTTGTATGAGAGGCTAGT
Organism: uncultured Gammaproteobacteria bacterium; assembly: GCA_964354025.1. Classification (GTDB taxonomy): domain Bacteria; phylum Patescibacteriota; class Microgenomatia; order 2-02-FULL-39-11; family 2-02-FULL-39-11; genus JALHWS01. The sequence continues at coordinate 5,363 of CAYGXQ010000002.1, forward strand.
AAATAACACAATATAAATAAATAGGATTTTATGTATAAAACTATCGCCATCGCCGGGACTTTTGACCTCCTCCATAAGGGACACAGATACTTTATTCAACAGGCTTTTTCTTTAGGGGAGAAAGTTGTTATTGGGTTAACATCGGACAATTACGCAAGCGGAAAGTTGCAAAGAAGCGGGAAAGACACCTCGAAGGTGGGAAAAAGAGGCATAGCCTCCTCCTTCGAGGTGGAGGAATTTGTAAAGAGGAAGGAAGAATTAGTTAAGTTTTTAGAAAAAGAAAAATTGATAGTTAGATCAGAAATTGTCGAAATAGACGATATTTACGGGCCGGCAATTACGGATAGTCGGATTGAAGCGCTGGTTGTCACGAAGGAGACGAGTATCGGGGCGATGAAGGTTAACCAAAAAAGAGTGGAACTTGGTCTTGTGCCTTTGAAAATCATTACTGTGCCATACGTTCGAGCCCGGGACGGGAAAAGGATTGCCTCGACCAGAATCAGGATGGGGGAGATAGATAGGGAGGGAAAAAATTACAAATTACAAATTACAAATTACAAATTACATTCAAAATTAGAAATTACTGAAGAAGTGAGACAGAAATTAAAGAGGCCGCAGGGGAGATTAATAAAAGGGGATGAGAATGAACATAAAAAGATCGTCGGAGAGTTGAAAAAGATGATTGGGGCAATCCGGCCGGCTATCATTAGCACTGTCGGTGATGAAGTGACAAAGTTGTGTAATGAGGCCGGTATACCAATCAATTTAGCCATTTTTGACTTCAAAGTCAAAAGAAAGAAGGTTTATAACTCTATTCTCGACTTGAGTTTCCCACCTTTGCAGGGTTCAGCCTTGCAAGGGATCGTGAAAGTGAGGAATCCGGCAGGGTGTATTACCAAGACGCTGATTGCCGCGGTTAGTCACGGTTACAAACAAATTATCCAGGATGGAAAGACGATAATCATTAAAATCCTTGGCGAGGATGATTTGGCCGGCGTGCCGGCTATCCTTCTTGCTCCCCTTGGTAGCCTGGTTATATACGGACAACCCGCCTACGTCTCGACAGAACCGGACTTCGGCGAGGCAAGGCCTACTGCAGGAATAGTGGTCGTCGAAGTGACGGAGAAGAAGAAGAAAGAGTTGATGGATATTATGACAAATTGATCAATATTCCTCTTTCAGATACGCCAGTGTTTGGGTTTTAAGGATTTTCCTTATTTTCTGGAAATTATCAGGCGGAAGGAGGGTATTTAAGTCTTCATTAATGGTTGTTTCCGTGACCTGTTTTTCGATAAAACCGGCCAGTTTTTTCAAAAAATCTTTGACTTTCAGCCGTTCTCTTTCCTCGATAATTTCCGGACTGTACCGGTATCCCATCATAAAGAAATGGTGGATATCGTAGATGTCCCGGCCGGCAACCGTCTTATATTTCCGAAAACGGTCAATCGGAGCAACCAGTTTATGAGCAAACATGGTTTCGATCGTCTGGCAGGAGGCAAAGCGGTCAATTTCAGGCAGATAGGCAGTTTTATAGACGTTTGACTGGTAGGGATTTGGCAAAGCGCTGACTTTTATACTGTTTCGCGAGCCTTTTGCGGCTTCGTATTTGACGATAAACTCAATGTTTCGTTTGTTTTCGTAACTGACAGTAAAGTTAAGCCCTGAGAATATTTTATGGAACCTGTTTCTCAGATCTTTCAGGTCAGAATTTTCCGCCAGGTCAAAATCCAGATCGATGGAGAAGCGGTCCAGGTATCCCAGCATTGAAGCGCAGGTTCCGCCTTTGAAATGCATCGTGCCTTTTAAAGCCGTATCGTCAATTATCTCCGTCAGAAGCATCAGAAGCTGGGCTTTGTGGTAAGAATCTTCTTTGCGGGCGACTATCATTTTCCGTAAACCTCCTTTTGGATTAATCTTACTTCATCCCGGTTAATAAGTTTTTTATTATCGAAATGATATTTCGGATTGAAATAAAGCATATCGGCCACCGCTCTCGAAAGAGTAGCTTTGAAGATGCCGTCATCATCAATGATTCCTAATTGATTGTAAAGAGATTCTTTTTTCAGCCTTCTTGATAAGAAGTTGAGTGAATTGATGGTGAATTTGCCTGAAAAATCGGAAACGTAGGTATAACTGTAAATTCCCTGCGATATGACGCCGTTTTCACTGAGAATGCTTTCGGTTGATAAGTAACAGTAGCGGTGGATGACCGATCTGCCCAGATCAAGAGGGTCAAGCTGGTCCAAAGGGACGGTCGCGTAAAGTCCTTTATGGATCGGGATGAGGATATTTTTTTTGACATATCTTTTGATGGCGGTGTAAAGCGTATTTTTACTCTTTATTTCCCAAAGCAGAGCCAGATCGCCGGTATGGAATATTTTCCGGTCTGATTTGATCAGCCTTGCCAGTTTATTTATCTTGTACATTTATGTACAGGATAATATACTAAAGATGAGATGTCAAGAGGTCCGTGATTTGACACGTCTTCCGTCTCTGTGCCACAATGGTATTAAATAATATATTGGAATAGCGCAATTTATTGCGCGCCAGACGCGAACTGAAGTTCGCTAATCCAATAATGACTATGGTTAAATGGATAAATCTTTTCCTTGTAACATTGTGCATTGGAACATTGTTGCATTTATCTTCCTCTCCCGTTCAGGCTGCCTACACCGAAACCACTTACTATATCCATCAGGACCACCTCGGTTCCGTGGTGGCTGTGTCGGATGAGAATGGGAATAATGTGGAATATAGCAAATATGCGCCTTATGGAAAAGAAGCGTTAAGCGTAAAGCGTCAAGCGGAAAGTATAACGGAAAGAGGATATACCGGACAGATTAGGGATCAGAATACTTCACTGGCTTATTACAACGCCCGCTATTATGATCCTGTTTTATCCAGATTTATCTCGGCTGATAGTGTCAATGACCAGCTGAACAGATACTCCTATGTCGGCGGAAATCCGGTGATGATGAATGATCCGAGAGGGAATATGTTTGATGAAGGAGACGGAGGTGGCGGAGGAAGCAGAAGAGTCAGAGACGATCTGATACCAGATTTGGGAGCTAAACTGCTTCCCAACAGACCGATGGAAAACATCCCGGCGGAAGATCTAAAAAGCCAGGATAAGATTGCTGCCCCATATTGGGCTGGAGCAATATTGGGAGCTACATGCTTATTAGTACCAAACCCTGTCAGTTGTATAGGATTTAATGGTGGAGCTGCCGCAGTATTTGCCGATACCATTTTGAAACAACAATCGACAGGCTTTTCAGCTAGCAGCAATGAACTGCATCCTTTCATGATAGGAGCGTCTATTGGAGCATCTGGGGTTACTGTAGCAAACGGAATTCAAGGGGTATATCAACAATTCCGACACCAAAGACAAGTAAACTTTGCGAAAAGTATTATGTCAACAAAAGGTGGTCAAATTCCAACAGATCCGAATCAATCTGTTATCGGAAGAGGAATAGGGGATCTATCTCAGGCTCAACTGAATAAAATAATGGACATTCAAAGGAGGGAAATTGGGTTGAATGCTTTATCTCGACAACCTTATCAAACAATTTTAAGAAGAGTATCTTTAATTAATCAAGCACCAGAAATTATTACACCTGAAGATCAACTTGCTCAGCATCCATTTGTTACTGACGCTTTAGAAAGAATAAATTATTTAGTATCTATTAACAATCAACGATTATTGACTGATCCAGATTGGACTTTAATTAAAAGACAATTAAACGACTTACCTTTATCTGGAGCAATAACACCAGAACAATTAAATAATCTTGGTACTCTTGACCGATTATTAACAAAAGTGGAAAATAATTATATATTTAGGCCTAAATAAAGCTATTATTCGAATTTCGTCGAATTTTGGGACGGGGAGGTAGAGAAGTTGTACCTTCCGGAAATGAAGAAGTTTTACTACATCCGTGCAAACCGGATGTAGTTTATCTTCCTTGACAAACTGTAAAATAATGCTATTATATGAACTGTAGGCGACAAATTATGTCGCTTATAGTTTAAATAATGACTGATAACTTTATTTTGGCTTTCTATAAAAGTCCCCGGACGGTATTTACCGTAGCTGAAATATCACTCATGTTTCCGGATATTTCTTCCGTCAATCTCAAAAGGAGATTAAGCTACGCGGGAAATACCGGAAAACTGGTCAGGCTGAAGAAAGGCATCTATGCCAAGGATAATTTCAACAAATATGAACTGGCCAATAAATTATATACTCCATCCTATATCAGTCTGGAAACAGTACTTTTTAAGGAAGGAGTAGTTTTTCAACCGGTGGAAACAGTCTATGCCGTATCATATCTGACGCGGGAGATAGGAGTGGGGGATATCAACATAGTATACCGGAAGATCAAAGAAGCGGTTCTTTATAATGATGAAAGCGTAATGGATATGGGCAACTATCATCAGGCTTCTTTGGAAAGGGCGTTTTTAGACGCAATATTCATTTATAAAAACCGTCATTTCGACAACTTAAAGCCGGTCAATTGGGACAAAGCCGGAAAATTACTAAAAATTTATCATTCCGGAAGCCTCAAGCGGAGATTTGAGGAATATTTCCGGATCTACAAAGAAAATGTTTGATGCAGAACTTCATAAAAATATCATGGTGAAAATCGTGAAGGATATTTATCAGGATCCGGTTGTTGGTAAAATTCTGGGATTTAAGGGAGGGACGGCGGCGCTTTTATTTTACGATCTTCCCAGATATTCGGTTGATCTGGATTTTGATCTTTTAGATTATTCAATGAAAGATGAAATAAGAGAAAGACTGAGGAAAATATTGGCTTCATACGGTGAACTTCTGGATGACAGTGATAAAAAATATACGCTATTTTTCTTTTTAAGATACAAAAAAGACAGCCGGAATATGAAAATAGAAATTTCCAAAAGACCGCCTGTCTGTTTGTACAATATCAGGAATTATCTGGGGATTCCGGTGAAGGTCATCGTGAAAGATGATATGGCGGCCAATAAGCTGGCCGCTCTCATCACCAGAGCCAAATTTGCCATGAGAGATATGTTTGATGTCTGGTTTTTCCTTTCCTCTGATTATAAAATGAACAAAACACTCATCAAGGAGCAGACTGGGCTTTCTTATAAAAACGCTTTAAAAAAAGCGATATCTTTAGTAAAACCTGTAAAAGAAAACGAAATTTTGTCCGGACTTGGCGAGTTAATCGACAACAAGCAGAAAGCCTGGGTCAAGACGAAGCTGAAAGACGAGCTGATTTTTCTTTTAAGACTCCAACTGAAAACTGCAGAATAAAACTGGTTCTGCTACAATACTTTTATGACGCCGATTGCGCCGGATCTTCAGCAAAATATCATGGTGACGGTTTACCTTCTGTTTTCGCACAACTACATTGCCTTTGCCTATTTTGCCGGGCTTTGCCTCTCGATCGCCCTGTCCGTCTGGCGGCCGTCACGGTTTACCACCTTTTGCTTCCTGGGTTTTGGGGTACTCCTTTTTTCCTACGAATATGACAAGCACATCATTGATGCCTTTCGGGAGCAGACAATGAAATCTTTGATCACTATTCAGCCGCATTACCGGCTGCAGCATTATTTGAACTTAATTATCACGGAATTATTACCGGTGCTTTTTTACATCCTCGGCTGGTCATGCCTTTTTCTGGCGATCTTCTACGCGGCAAGAAAAATTGGAAAGAAGAAATAAGATATAACAAAACAGAACATCCGAAACCTGTCATTGCGAGGAGCGTAGCGACGTGGCAATCTCATACTTAATAACCGACGGGATTGCTTCGCCTTCGGCTCGCAATGACAAAAAGAGACAAATTATTTCTTCGGTGTAGGAGTGAGAGTGGGTGGAGGAACGATCGGCAGGGAGAAATCTTTCACCTGGACAATTTCGGTGATGGTATTGGCTTGACTGTTCCATGTGCCTTTTATCCTGACTTTATCTCCTTCTTTTATCTGATCTTTCTTTATTACCTGGTTCTTGCGATTAATAAATCTGGTGGTAGTAGAATAGGTGACGGTTTGGCTGCCGCGGTTGATTGTTTCCATAACCAAACCGGTGGCGGTAATAGATTTCACTGAGCCGAAAAAGACGCCGTAGCGCTTTTGGATTGAAAGGTCGCGGACCAGCCTGGCGGTAATTTTCGTTTTTTCCGCGTCAGTCCATTTCCCAATGATATTTAACGTATCCTTTTCCTGCATTTCAGATAAAGTAGTTTTGCCCCAGAATTTACGCCGCAGTTGAGTCCTATTATCAATAGTGACCGTGTAAGTCTTGTCGTCTTTTGTGACGGTTAAAACATTGCCTTTTTTGGCAATTAAAGTACCTTCTTTGATGATGGCGCTTTCTTTGGGGATGACCGCTTTTTTCAAAACGGCCGTGGGAGAACTGTTTTTAACGCTAATTTTTGGCGTAACAGCCGCTTGAACCGCTGGTATGAAAAGCAAAGTAGCGAAAATTATGATGGCGATGATATTGATAATTTTTTTCATATTATTTATTAATTATTTCGTATGTTACTATTAGTTCCTGTTCCGCGGAATTACCGTTGGTATCATTAGCCGCCACGTATATCATGTTTTCTCCTTCGTCCAGCGCGGTATTGACGGAAAAATTGCCTTTGGCGTCGGCAAATGCTTCCATACCGTTGACAAAAACATCCGCTCTCGGAGTGGTTTTACCGACTACTCTTACGTACGGCACTTTTACGGTGGAATTGTTGGCAGGAGAAGTGATGTTCAAGGAGAAAGTATTGTTGTCCGGAATGTTAGTTACACCGGTAGTTTTGGTTCCGGTTATTTGCAGAGAGACGGTAGGAGAAATTGCTTGACCGAGGATACCGGGTTGGCCCTTTGTGGATTTGCCTAATAGCCAGAAACCGATCCCTCCCAAAATTAAAGCTCCGATAATCAGACTAATTGGCAGATATTGTTTTGTCTTGGGCTCCATAACGTTATATTATACTACCTTTGGCAAGTTTTTGTTGACAGGAGAGGTTATTTCTTGTTAAAGTATTAGCGGAGGTATTGATTTATGATTTATCTAGGCTGTGATCACGGAGGATTTGACCTTAAAGAGAAAATCAAGAAGTGGCTGCAGAAATGGGGTCTTCTTTATGAGGATATGGGAAACACCATCTACGATAAAGATGACGACTATCCAAAGTACGCTTTTGCCGTCGCCAGAAGAGTAGCCGAGGAAGAACTCTCCGGCCAAAAACATCCGATGCTCTGGAAAGACCGGCCGAAGGGGATTCTTTGCTGCCGCAGTGCCGGCGGGATGGTTATCGCCGCCAACCGGATAAAAGGGGCAAGAGCTTATGCCACTTCAGATCCGAAGAAAGCGATACGAAGCAGGGAACACAATGACGCCAATATCATTGCCCTCTCAGGCGATTGGCTTGAGGATTATCAGGCTAAAAAATTGGTTAAAGCTTGGCTTGCCACAGAGTTTTCCGGCGAGGAAAGGCACATCAGAAGGTTGAAGATGCTGGATGAGTGACGCTATTTCTTATCCGCCCCGACAATAACCAAAATATCAGAATCGGCAGGTTTATTTTCTCCGGCCGGAAGAGAAGAAATTTTTCCATTAAGGACTTTGGCCAGCTGTTCGGCAACCTGCGGTTTACTGCCCATTAAATCAATAATCAACGTCTCAGGATAATCCTTTTTCTTCGCGTTTTCTTTAACAGGGACGTAAATATTGCCGATTTTATCTTTCAGTTCTTTTTCGATTTTTTGGGTGATGCCGACGACTTCCGTCCCATTGTAAAGAGCAATTTTTAAAGGCATTGGCGTGGGAGTGCTGTTGGCTAAATTAGCAGACGGGGAAGAGGTGTTGAGATTGATTGGCGAGACATCAATGATTTTGTTGGCGGTCGGATCAAAGAGGATGGCTTTTCTGGCGTTAGCATAGATGAGGACTTTATCGCCGGCTTTGGCTGTGGAGAAAAAAGGCTGGTCTTTGAGTTTTTCCGGATCGGTGACGGTGGCCACAGTCGGCTCTTCATCGGATGGCAATACCATCAGTTTTTCCACCTGTTCGATCAGTTTTTTCTGTTCTGATTTGGCTACTTCCTGAATCTTGTTGGGATCGGTTTTCATGGCCGCCAGTTCATTGGCAATTTTCTGGTATCTATAAATACCGTAGCCAAAACCGGAAATAATAATTACAAAGACTAAAGCACCAGCAATAATAAAAAGCGTTTTACCGCGCAATATCTTTTTCATGCAAGAGTAATTATAACTACCCTATATTTTTTTACAAGAGATACATTTTATTTGATACATTGTATTGAAAATACATGATATACTATACTAAAATCAGAATCAGAATATGAAGAGATATCAATTGTTTCTTGCCTATTACACATTAATTACTTCTACTTCTTTATTTATATGGTCGCTGATTTTTGCTTCCAAACCGCAAGGCTTCTTTCTGACATTGCTGATTATTCCTATCAGTTTATATTTTTGGCTGATAGTTCTGGGTATTTTTAAACCGCAACCTGCCAAATCGCTCTTTATAAACCAAATTGGAGAAGAAGGTTCAAAGTGGCCTTTAATCATCCTGATGACTCTTTTTATCAGTTCTTTCAGCCTCTTAGTTTACTCAATAATCAGCAGCCGTTCGCCCGGTTCGGAATCCGTACTGCTTCCGGCAGTTTCCAAGGAGATAAGTTCCTTGCGGCAGGAAATTGAAAAATTAAGTCCGGATAAAGAATCATCTGCAAATGCAAAATTGGCTGAAGAACTTAAAGCTGTTAAAAGCAAGTTAACCGATTTGCAATCAGGACAAAAACGGATCGAAGAGGCATCTTTTTCAGCAGAAGAAGCTTCGCCGGGAGGAACATTGACCATAAAAGATAAGAAAAATTCAACAGTCAATGTTTATGAAAGAAAAAGTTTAACTTCAAAAATTATCGGAAAAGCCGAATTTGGCAAAACATACATTTTTATAGAGAAATATCCCGATTGGTACCTAGTCTTACTGGCTGACGTGCAAAAAAATCAAAACAGCGGGGGACAGGGGTTTATCAGTAGTCAGTTCGTTAAAGAGGTGGAATATTAGAACCTGTTTGAAAAGTCAAAAAAATGTCATCGCGAGGGATGCACCAGACGGTGCGTCCCGTGGCGATCCCGTTGGAATTACTGTTGTATCACGAGATTGCTTCGGCTGCGGCCTCGCAATGACACTTTTCAAACAGGTTCTTAAATCGGCATGAAAGTTATTCAATCATTTCTACGTTACTATTCTCTCTTCCTCTCGGTTTTTATCACTTTGGGGGCAGCCGCTTTTGGTCTTCAGTCGGGAAATTTACTTTTCTTTGTTCTCTTTTTGCCGGTTTCCGCCTATTTACTCTTTAAAATCTTCAGGCTCAAAAGAAGACTTAAACTCCTGCTTTATTATAATTTTATTCTTGTTACTATCATGGCCGTGATGGGATTTGCGGGAGCATCATCAATTCCCCAGTTCCTGAGCGCCATTCTCTTTTTACCTCTGGCCTTCTATTTCTGGCGGCTGGTTTGGCCCAAAAGGAGTAAAAAATTAGCCATTCCCCCGGAGGTTATACCAGCAGTTCTTGAAGTCAAGGCAGAGGAAACGAAAATCCCCAAAGGGAAAATCCAAACACTCAAGCATTACGATCTGGACAGAAGAAAGTTTATCAAACTCATCGGATCGGCGGGACTGACTGTCTTTCTCTTTTCCATTTTCACCAGAAAAGCCCAGGCCGCCTTTTTTGGCAGCGTCCCCGGACCGGGTACCGTCGCTCTGAAAAATACGGCAGGGACCCAAATTGATCCTGCTGAAAAACATCCCACAGATGGGTATAAAATTGCTCGGGTAGATGATTCCACTCCGGCTTATTATGGATTCCTCAATAAAGACGGGGCATGGTTTATCATGAGAGAAGAAAGCAGCGGAATTTATAAATATGCCAAGGGTGACACGAGCTTTTCAACTAATTGGGGCAATAGGGGAGAAGAAGGTTTTGATTACTATGATTTTAATGTTGTCTTTTAATGTAACAACTTGCATTTCCGGACACGCTAGCCTCAAGAAGCATTGTCATCGCGAGCCCGCAGGCGTGGGACGGGATTGCTTCGTCGTTGAGACTCCTCGCAATGACAAATCAAACAAAAATTCATTGCGTTATATAGTATAATCTATGAAAGAAAGATAGTATCGTTATGATTATTGTTGATATAAACGGCAATAAAAGGGACTGTCTGCGGGTTTCCCCGGATAATAACTGGCCCGGGTATATGAAGGTTGAATACCGGTCGCAGCACCGGAAAGATCATCAATACGCGGAGTGGTATCCGGTCGAAGACTTTGTGAAGAATAACCCGGGCTATAAAAATCTGGCCGCCGGCGCTCCCCAGCCCGCCCCGGAGACTTTAGGCGTGGTCTCAAAAGCAGGCAAGCTTAGTCTGACTGATAAGCCGAAAAACTGGAAAAAGAACATTTTTGTCAATTCTCCGGTATGGATTTCCCGGGGGAAAGGCGAAGGACAGGTGAGGAGAGTGATTTCCAATACTAAAAATACGATTACTATAGACCGGAATTGGAAGACAATTCCCGATAAAACTTCGCAGTATGTCATTTCCTTTAATATTCACGATCCTCAAATATTAGGTAACACCCTACCGGGTTTTGAGGAAATTAACCTTAAACAAAAAAAATGAAAAAAGAATATTTAGCCGTATTTATCATTGCTTTAATTATATTAAGCTCGGTCCTGGACTTCCTGGCCGGGCCTTTTAAGCCTGTCTTGAAGAACCCCTTTGACTTTTTTCAACCGGCCATTATTTCCGTTTATCCGTTTACCGCTGTCTCAATCGGCATAAAAACAATACTTATATTTACCGGTGTACTCCTCGTACTCTCCCTGATTGCGAAAAAATATCTGGCTAAAGGGATATTTTTACTTTTCCTGATCGCGCTTTTAGAACTTTATTCCATCCAGCAGTTGGCCACCGGCTCCCGTATGGTTACTCTTGAATGGTCCTTAGCTCTTGCATATACCGGAATCATTTTGCTTTTACCCACGGTTATTTTTATAATTATCGGCATCATAAAATCAGTTCATCAAAAACTGACTCAAACTGCCGATCCCTATTCCACCACCGCCACAGAAGAAGTAGAGTAGACGAATAACTCCGAAAGGCCACGCCTTTCGTGGCTGATAATTTAGAATTATCTTTCCGGTAAAAACCCCCGTATGACATGTATAAACCGTAATTATAGCCTTGACAAATAAAATAATGTGTGGTTTAATCAATTAATGCTAATTAATAGGACTTTAATCCAACTAATTAAGGATAAATTGTCTGGTGAACCCCGAGTGATTGTCCTTTACGGACCTCGTCAAAGCGGAAAAACTGTTTTGTTAAATGAAATTGTCAACAAAGAAAAAAGAGACGTCCTTTTTTTAAAAGGAGACGATATAAGGGTTCAAAATGTCTTTAGCGTTTCCCGTTACGATACTTTGAAAAGTTTTATCGGCAATACTCAGGTTTTAATCATTGATGAGGCGCAAAAGATTGAGAACATCGGATCCTCTTTAAAACTTGTTTTTGATAGTCAACCAATTCATATTTTGGTTTCCGGATCTGCTTCGTTTGATTTAGCCAACAAATTAGCCGAACCCATAACCGGTCGGGCTACTTTTTTCACTTTGTATCCCTTAGCAGTCTCAGAACTTGTGAAAGACGAGCTTGCCTTTGGTTTAGAAACAAAACTGCCCGAACTATTGACGCACGGCATGTATCCCAAGATTCACACGTTAAACGGCCAAAAAGATAAAGAAGATTATTTATTTGATGTCGTCAACACATATTTATACAACGATCTTCTTTCATTTGGCGAGATAAAAAAACCCAAGAAAATTTTGGACTTGCTTTCACTTCTTGCGCTTCAAATCGGCAGTGAGGTGAATATTCGGGAACTTTCCGATAAATTGTTATTGGATCGCCAAACAGTAGAAAAATATTTAGACGTTTTAGAAAAGATGTTTATTGTAATCAATCTGCGCGGTTTTAACCGCAATCTTCGCAAAGAGATTTCAAAAACATCAAAATATTATTTTGTTGATTTAGGTCTAAGAAATGCCCTGATTCGAAATTTTAATTCACTGGAATTACGCAGCGACTCCGGGGCAATGTTCGAGAATTTTGCTTTTATAGAAAGGGTAAAAGTCATGGCTAACAGAAAAGATTATGCAAATTGGTATTTTTGGCGGACATATGACCAAAAAGAAATTGATTTAATTGAAGAAAAGGATGGAAAACTTCGGGCAATTGAATTTAAACTTTCAAAAAGTAAAACCGGATCGGCGGGTAAAGAATTCTGCCGAAACTATCAGGCAAGCAGATATGAGATTATTAATCCTGAATCTTTAATGAATTTTTTGGGCTCTTGAAAATAATAAAATCCCGGTAAAAACCCCGTTTGACAGTTTCCAAACAGCCAAAATAATACTAATTTGGATATTGACATTATCCAGATTAATGCTAAAATGTCCTATTGGAGGAGAAAAATATAATATTCTGCCGTTCTATTGATAAGCAAGTCCAAAATTACCTCAAAGGAGAGTCATATAAAACCTTCTTTATTTGGGGACCGCGTCGTTCAGGTAAGACTACACTTCTTGAGAAACTATCAAAAGAGCTCGGTGTTCCTTATTTTGACTTTGATTTACAAACTGATCGGGAGTTGTTTTTACCCAGACGTGACGCACTTGAAAAGCTGGCAGCAACGCATAAAGTCATCCTCATTGATGAAGTACAAAATTATCCCGGTGCAACTGTTGTATTGAAATTACTGCAAGGTAAATTCAAAGTTAAAGTGATTGCTACTGGAAGCAGTGAACTTCGACAGAAAGCAGGGGAGGATTTTGATACGATGGCAGGACGGTTTCACGAAGCATATTGTCTGCCGCTTTCCATTGCCGAAATTGCCGATAATACACCGGTTTTTGCATACGAACAAGCGCAATTTTTCCAAGAGCTTCAGAAAAAACTACAGATTTTTGGTGCATATCCCGAGGTGTATGTGCCGGAAAATATATCTGAAGAAAACAAGATAGAACTCTTAGAAAAGATTCTAAACACTTATGTCTTAAAAGATATTATTGACATATATGATTTAAAAAATGAGAAACTTGCAAGGGATATTCTGACAAAGATTGCCCTGCAGTTAGGATCGGAAGTGTCATTAAGGGAAATAGCAGCGAGTCTTGGAGCAAATAAAGACACCGTTTCCAATTATATTGAGATTTTTATAAAAAACTATATTCTGATTCCATTGCCGTCATTTAAAACTAATACCAGACGTGCAGTATCAGAAAATAGAAAGCTTTATTTTTATGATTTAGGCATTAGAAATGCCCTGATTAAAGATTTTCGTGAAACCAGCTTGCGGCAAGATCAGGGAGGCCTGTTTGAAAACTTCATCATTTTGGAAATTGAAAAACAAAGAAAGAATATAGAAGCTAAACGCAACCTCTACTTTTATAGAGAATATGGCGGGAAAGAGGTTGATCTGGTTATCGAGGATTATTTCAAACATTACAACTGCATTGAGATGAAAGTGCAGGGGCAGGGAGGCAACAGGGATATTTTTCCTCTTCCTCATGACTTTATAACAGTTGATCAAAATAATTATTTTGAAAGGGTCATTAAAATATTTAAATAAAAATTTATGGCGACAATCACGACACTTCAAAGCACCAATATTGATAATGTCAACAACATGTTTGTGGGAATCGGCGGCGTCACCACTGCCGCCGGCCGTTATTCCCGGGATGGATTAATTTGGACAGCCGCCACCGCTCCGTCTGATTACAACTGGTACGGCAATGCGTATGGCAACGGCATTGTGGTCGCCGTGGCAACCAATGCTAATCAAACCTATGCCAATTCCACGATTGATGGCATAAACTATATTGCCAGAACCCTGCCCGCATCCGGTGCCGGTCGGGGCTGGTATGGCTGTGCATTTGGAGCCATCGGCGATGGCATTTTTGTGGCTTTAACCGGCACCACGGTAACCGGCACTCAGGCAGCCAGCTCCACGGACGGAATATCCTGGACTTCAAGAACCCAACAAAATGGCGACTGGCGGGCGGTGTGCTTTGGTAATGGCCGGTTTGTCGCCCTTTCTTATGGCCAGAATACCTGTCAATATTCAACCGATGGCACGTCATGGGCGTTTGGCGGCAATTTGCCCAATGTCGCCAACTGGGTAAGCATCAGCTATAGCCTGGTTGGGGCAACGCCGACATTTGTGGCTGTGGCTAATGGTCCACGCTTGGTTAATTATGTTAATGCCACAACCTTGGCTTTTACAACCGCGACTAAAAGGATTACTCGGGTTTTAGGTGACTTTTCAATCGATGGTTATGTGGTCGGTCAAACCTTTGCCGTGACCGGTTCGGCTTCCAACGATCAAACTTTCACTGTCGCGGCTGTGGGCACCACCACACTGGACGTAGTGGAAGCCGTCACGACAGAAGCCGCTTCGGCGGCAGTCGTCATGACTCCCAGCTCGGCTTATTTTGCCTATTCAACCGATGGCGGGGATACCTGGTCGGCGGCGGCCGATCCGCCAACTTTTTCCAACTGGCGTTCGGTTTGCAGTAACGGCGCCGGCCGGTTTGTGGCCGTCTCCAAAACCAGCGACACCAAAGCCGCGTATTCGACTGACGGCACCAACTGGACTGACAGTGTCTTGCCTGTGGCCGCAGTGTGGAACAATGTGTGTTTTGGCAACGGCCTCTTTGTTGCTTCCGGATACGCTTCGACCAACTGCGCAACTTCCACTGACGGCAACAGTTGGGTGCTCCGGCTTCAGGCAAGTGCCAACTGGAATTCGATGGTCTGGGCTTTGTTTACCTTTCGCTCCGGCGACGCTTTGACGATTCAAAACAATAATACCGTCACCGTTAATACTGATCAAGCCAAATTCTGGGCATCCATGACCATCAATAATGGCACTCTGAAAATCACCAATTCTTCAACTGAAACCGGCATCAGGTTTACGACCGGCCGGGCTTCCGGCACCACTGCCAGCACCATCACTGCCGCGAGCGGCTTGGCCGCCATCGAAGTCACGGGAAATTGGATTGTTCTTGATGAAGTCGGTGACGACACCGATAACCAGGCAATCACTGTCCCTTACAGCAATCATATTCCCTGTCTTTGGGTGGAACAAACCCCGGACGGAGAAGACTGGGAAATCTGGCTTAATGTCACCGGCGCCTATGGCGGATCAACCAAAAGCTATGCTGATGGCATTTTGGATGTTTCGACCGGCCAGCGGGGCAAATTTTTTACGCAGACGGTCAATACCAGCCGTCTGAATGAAGTATTTTCGCTGATCAATTCCACCACGGTTATTGGTTCGAGAGTGGTGTTAGTTTCCAGTGTCGCCAATATTTACCCCGGCGCTTCGATAAATGCCAGCGGTACGCAGTTTCCCAACAATTCGGTCATCGAAGAAGTCATTGCCGACGGCAACAAACTCATTATCAACAATGCTTCAACGATTGCCTCTGCGGCAGTGACCGTGACTATTTATAACCCGGCAAGGGTCCAATTCACCAACGAAGTGGTTTTTGGCGATGATGTCCATGGCAACAAATTGGCGGTTGGCGCCCATGTCAAAATCCCCAACATTATGATTGCCAATGACACCCCGGCGAATGTGTTAACTACCAGCGCCGTCATTGGCACCTCGATTGTTACTTCCGGCGGCGCCCGCATCACATTGGACACCTGTTTGTTTGACGATGCGTACAATAACTTCACCCAAGCCCAAACAGTGACTTTAACTGATGTTGGCTTAAATTATCCGCCGCTTTTTGTGGAAATTTATTCTTTAACAGTTGACGGCTTGGGGATTGGCATGCCGCCGGTTCGCCGGATTTACACCACCCTTTGGACATTCCGGGATGTCCGCGCCGCCATTGCCAGCACCACGGTCGGCGTGTTACACATGAGCTACGTCTCCAACTCAACGTGGAATGATATTGCCATCGTCGTTCAGGCGCCCAATGCTATCACCGCCGGCACGCTGAACGCCCCCACCTCCATGATCAATATTTCCTATTCTGACAATGTCACGTTGACCAATATCCGGCTTTTTGCCCTAAACGCCACTCGCCTCTATAATGTTGGCCTGGCTCTCATGGCCGCCGTCACCAACAGCACGTTTACCGGCATAGAATACTACGGCGGGCCGATGCTTAATCTGCAATCATCCTCCAATAACACATTCACCAACCTGACTAATTCGGAAAATATGTTTTATTACTCGAATTATTACGTCGCTTTGACTAAAGTGACGTACGACCCTGAAACCGGCGCAGATATGATCGGCGACGGAACTCATAAATATTATTTTAAATCCCGCTCATATTATACCCGCGACCGCGTTTTGTATACCGAAAGCCGGCTGTACAGTGCGACCCCGTTTTTGGGCTCTACCTATTTTCCTGATTATATCTCCGCGTACTGCAATGCCACCTCTTCGGTCACCTTTGGCTGGACTCACCGCGTTCCCATGTATTCGTTGGAATGGGGTTCAAATGCCCTGGAAGTTTATCGGGGAGACACCCCGAGCTTCACCCCCAGCGCCAGTAATCGTATCTGTGGGCTCAATACCGCGCCTGTTGTTTCCATTCCCACTGTCACCGTCTGGGCGACCAATGGCCGCACCCTGACTTTTAATGCCGACAAAACCATCACCGCTTCGTCCGGTTCTTTCATCACCGACGGCTTTGCGGTTGGCGATAAAGTGACTGCTCTGGGAACGGACGGGGCTCTTAACAACACCACGTTTACCATTAACGACGTTGACACTTTACAATTAACCGTGGACGAAGCGGTGACCACCCAAAGTGCGTATACCGCCAATGCCAGGATTATTGGCAAAGATATTCCGGCGGTCCAGATCCAACAGACTTCGACAGACGCCAGAACGCTTAAATTTGATAATTTGGGTTATACCGCGAGCGTCGGCCGGTCAATGCAGTTTACCAACTCCGACAGCCGAATTACCCAGGTTGGCGGGACTTCATTTGTTACTGAAGGGTATGCTGTCGGCGATAAAATCAGAGTGACCGGAACAACGCTCAACAACACCAGCGGGCAATTTCTGACTGTTTCGGTAGTTTCCGCCAATTATCTCACCGTCAGCGACACCATTGTTAATGAAGGACCCTTTACTGATACCGCCACCATCGCCGTCAATAAAATTACCGCCGCCGGAGTTTCACCTGGCTCTTTTGTCACTGACACCTGGACTGTCGGCGATATTTTAACCTGCACCGGTTCCACCGACACCTTAAACGATAAAAATTTCACTGTCATTGGCGTGACCGCGACCGTTATGAATCTTATCGAAACCGTCACCACCCAAACCGCCTATGACACCGATCCGGCGATTACCATTTACTCTCGCAAAATTGCCAATGCCCGGTTTATATACGCCAATGCCTGGCCCGGACGCAGTCTGACTTTTCAAAACATCTCCGTCACCGCCTCCGCCGATCGAATCTTAACGTTTTCCGTGCTAAAAACCATCACCGCCACCGGCGTATCTCCCGGTTCTTTTATCACTGACGGCTGGATTATCGGCGATAAAGTCAGGGTCACCGGTACCACGTTAAACAACAGCACCTTCACCTTGACCGCGGTGGCGGCTACAGTGTTAACTGTTTCGGAAATGATGTTTGACGAGGCCGCTTATACCAGCGGTGCCACTCTCACAACGAATAAAATTAAAGCCCTCGTGGGCTCCTTTACCACCGATCTCTGGACCGCGGGCGACCGGGCAATCGTCACGGGAACCTCCGACGTCAACGACGGCACATTCACAGTCATCGGTGTCGTTGCACTCGCCCTCAATGTTGCGGAAACCCTTACCACCCAAACCGCGTATACATCCGGAGCTTGTGTCACCTGCAGTAAGCTGCTGCCGCATTTGGTTGTCAGCGGCGGGGGCGGAAACACCATTACCTACACAGTCACCAACAACCGGCTTGACCGCGGCGCCGGCAGCTGGATTCAGGACGGTTACATTGTCGGCGACGTGGTCAAAGGATCGGGCACTGTTTATAACAACAAATGTTTTACCATCGTCACGGTTACCTCTGCCACCCGTTTAACCACCACGGAAAACCATGCCAGTGAAGCTATTTCCACCAATGCCGTTACCTGGACTCACACCGGCAATAAGCCGACCATGACCGCCGCCGCCGGCCGGACTTTAACCTTCAAAGCCTTAAGCCTGACCGCTTCCGGCACCCGGACTTTGGAATTTACCACGAGTAACGACCGGATTACCGCCTCTTCCGGTTCTTTTATCACTGACGGCTGGATTATGGGCGATAGGGTGACGGTCTTTGGAACCACCAATAATAACACCAGCGGCAATTTTCTCACAGTTTCTGCTGTCGATACCCTGTATTTAGCTTTTAGCGACAATTTAGCCGACGAAGGCCCGCTGTCTGACACCGCTACCATTCAAGTCAATAAAGTGACTGCTTCTACCGGTTCTTTTGTCACCGATAATTACCTGGCCGACGACCGGTTGTTTATCACGGGAACTACCGCCAATAACGGCTGGTTTACCATCGGCAATGTCGCCGCCACCGTCTTAAACTTTGACGAACCGTTGATCCCTGATGCCTCTGTCTATGCCGCCACGGTAGTTATCACTGCCTACCACGCCGTCCAAAAAGCGGTTGTCACTGCTTCCGCCGGCCGGACACTGACCTTTACCGTGGCCAAAACCATCGTCTGCTCTACCGGCTCCTTTTTACTGGACGGCTACTTGACCGGTGATGTCATTACCGTGGCCAATACTACTTCCGGCCTCAACGACGGCAAATTTACCATTGCCTCTGTCACCCTCTCTACCATCTACGTCAACGAACCGCTGTATACCCAGGCCGCCTACTCTGCCAGCGTCACCATCACCCCGGTTGATCTGGCCAATGACAATACTTATTACTACAAAATCCGTAAATACGATGGCTACAGATCGTACAACGATTCGGCTGAATTTGAAGTCACCCCGACCGAACAAGTCGCGAATATGAATCTTTGTCTGCGGGGCACTTCTTTTGCCGCTCCCTGGTCTGTTTCCAGTTTGACGGTCGGCTCTGCCAGCCGCACCTCACCGTTTCTTTCGCATGCCGCCACCCAAACGTCCGAAGCGCTTCTTCTCACCGCCGGCGGCACCCCTGGATCCCTGACCCAATCGGTGGCCACTGCGGTTGGCCAGGATTATATTTTTTCCCTGTACTACTGCTGCAACCCAACCGCTGCTATCCCAACGGTGGCCGGCAAAATTTCCCTGGGGACGGCCGAACAAGCATTTACCGCCACCGGCCTCTGGCAGCAAGTCTCCGTCGCGTTTACTGCTATCGCAAGCGCGACCGACGCGAAAATCACCATTGACACCAACGGCCAGGCCATCGTTGCCATCGGCGCCACCATCAACAAAGGCAGTACTGTCAGGCCTTATATACTTACCACCTCGGCACCGGTCATCAACGCCAACGAAGTCCGGGATATTTCCATTATCAGGTCCTGGTGCCGCGCCTACGGCGATGCTCCCACCCATTCCGGCATTGAGTTTACCTTGGCCGCTGCTCCCACCGGCGCTTTGTGGGACGAGGTTTACTGCAGTACTGACCCTGATTTCGACCCGGATTTAAACAACTGTATCTTTACCACCTGGCAGGGATCGGGCAACACGCTTCATTTTAGCAACGTGTCTGCTGACAACATCGTCAATACGTTTACCCAGGTCGGCAAGGGCGCACCCGCGAGCTATGCCCTGGCATATTTTGCCATCTCCTCTTCCCGCAATAAAATTCTTAATCTCACCTATGATCTGGGCGGGGCCTACATGGCCGGCTTGGCGAACTTCCTTACCCAGTCCAATGACACCTATTTCCATAACTGGAATATTACGAATTTCCGTAATTATTTCACCGGCGGTACAACGATTGGTCTTTTCGTTGAAGCGAATAACCAATATTCCGGGGTCACGGTTCAGAATATGATTTTAAATAACTCCGATTTTCCCCACATCCACATCGGCCTGAATATGATTTTCAAAGGCGTTTCCGGCGGCAATTCCAAGCCTCTCAATGCCGCGAATTTAAACAATCCGCCCATTTCTCCCGCCTGGTCTTTAGGTCAAACATTAGACGGCGTCGCTATCGCGTACGCCCAGGTTTACGACACCATATTTCATGAACTGTACTTCACCGCTACCACTGGATGTCTCCATATTGCCTGCAATGCTTCCTCCAAAACCAGCAAACCGTATACCCTCACGGGCACGGCTTATTTTGATAATTCCGGAAAGCTCTATCTGCAGACCGCGGGAGATACGGTCACCTATGAATGGCCGCATAAAATCCTGGGCGTATCTGCTTTCCGCAATCTCCCCTTTAAATTAAGCGGTCTTGATTTAGGCAACAGCACGGATTATCTGGAGGGTTTAAAAATCGAATACGCCATTAAAACCACGGGTGATTATTCCGCTTTTACCCTCGTCACTCCTGCAGTTTTATCAGGTTTAACGTTGCCTGCCGCAACCGTTGGTTTTTATTTAAAAATAAAAATAACGGCGATGGCGGGGATGAAGTATACCTCGCAGGTTAAAAATTTTGTCGTTAATGAACAAATCCGCGGCCTTGTTTCCGGGGCGACGGCGTATGTTGACACTGATTTTGATTTGGTGACGCAGGGAACATTGTGGCTCAAAGCGCCTTTTGTCGGCACATTTTTTCCCGGAGAAGCAATTGTCCGGCACTCAGACGGCGAACCCAGAGCTACCAATGTCGCCACCAACACCAGCTGGGCCTTATTCCCGTCATACAGCTCGTATATCAACGGCCTGCAGATTTATACTACTGTTGCTCAAACCGCCAAATATCCGGCCACCGTCGTCACTGTCACTTTGGCCAACATTGTCCCCGGCAGTGTTTATTACATTTTTGAAGGTGATAATCCTTTGGATCTCATTACTACCGGTACTGCGTCCGGCACTCCGGCTCCCAACGAAACCACAATTGATTATACCTTTAGCATCGTCTATACAGAAGAAAAGGATATTACGGTCAGGGTCAGAAAATCCAGCGCGCCGGTTAAATATTTACCCTACGAAATCGGCGGTTCTCTGACTTCAGAAGGGGCGTACGTTTTTATTGCCCAGGTTCTTGACACAGTTGTTATCGATCTTTATCCGGGCATCTCTTCCGATTTTACCGTCTATCCCGATATTAAAGTCATCAAACACACCGGTGGCACTACGGTTTACACCGTCCAGCAATTCTATTCCTGGCTCCTCGATTATTTTGATGATCTTGGGTTAACGCTTGATGATGAAATCCCTATGTCAGCTTCAACTCCTACTGAATACAACCTCATCAATGGTTGGTTTATTGATGACCCTTCTTTCAAATTTTTGACCGGTGGAGCCATTCAAACACTCGGTTGGACTCACCATCCAACTACTAATCCTACCGGTATCAGAATACTAACCCTCGCTTCTATTACAGGAGTTGATGATGGGGATTTCGGTACCGCCGTAGCCGGCGCAGTATCCGGTGCCACGGGAAAACTTCTTGCTTACAATACAACCGATAAGAAATTATGGGTAAGGGCAGACGCTGCCGACGATCTATTTGACAACACTTCGGAAAACATCACCGTTGGCGGGACATTGGCCGGAGCCATGGGCGGATCTGTCTCCAAATCTGGGGAAAACATTTGGTCGAATATTTTCACTCTTGGCTCATTAGTTTCGCTCACCACGCTTGATGTCTACCAGGAAGACGTCCAAATCACCCGCTGGTGGCCCGAGTTTGGCGGGCATATTGATATTTTAGTCAAGGTCAAAGAAGCCGGAGTGGAAATCGACAGCGGTAATCTTACGGTTTTAGCCCGCACATACGGCTCTCTTTATGACCACTTTGTCATTGACGCCACTTCGGGCCGCAACCCGGTACCTTTAGCCGCTTTTGCCGACGGCAACAACCAGACTCCTGAAGATGACGTTGAAGACTACCTTGGATTTACTTTTGATGTTGGCTACGCTGCCAAAGATTTGGGCAACGACCACGGCCCTCAACCCTATGATGTGGTAGTGGAGTGCAACGACCACACGATTGCTGAAGTTTATGAATATTTAAAATATGTCACCCGCAGCGGCTCAATCACTGATCTGGGCGGGATTGCCGGTGAATATTACACTGCCGCCGGTGACATCCGTTTTGATTATGACAATGAGGCAGTGGATAATTTTGACGAAACCGCACACGAACGAATTAACGGCACCAGTGGTGCTTATGGCTATCTAGTCTCGCTAGATGATAATGGGTTAACCGGTAGCATGGTTCTTCGTAATGTCCACGGCACCTTTGTTAATGACATGGTCATCACCGGATTTACTTCCGGCGCTACCGCGCAAGTTAACGGCGCCGTCACCACCATCAGTCCCCAAAAACAGGCGCCTTTTGGCACTTTTGCCGGCGGACAATTTTTCGGGGCCAGAGGAGTTTTTCTTGAAAATGTTGCCGATGCTGATGCTAATAATTATCAACTGATTGACTCTTTGGGAATTATCCAAATACCTCCACCCGCGATTACGATCAGTGTTATCAGTTTAGAAATCGGGGATGTTGTTTCCATGTTCAGAACCACCGGTGATAACGAAATCGTCAATAAAACTTATCTGACTTCTCACGCCAGCGCCAACACTTCCGGCTTTACCACTTTTACGACAGTTGAGGATATTCCGACCGATACGCCGGCCTCCGGAGTCATTAGAATTATCGACACTTCAGAAAATTCAGAAAAAAGATACAGTTATGATTCTTACACTGGCAAAGTCTTTTCCGGCATTGTCAAACTTTTTGCGCCATTTACCGCCGGACTTTCCCAAGACTACGAAACCGGTGATACTGCTTATGTGCCTTTTATCGACAAAACTGCTGAGGCAGATGTTGAATCTGTCGATATCACTTATGCCGGCGATTGCAATGTCGTCACTAGAGTTCGAAAAAAAGGCATTATTCCTTTTACCGTTAAAGGACAAGTGGTTTCCACCGGCCTGACGGTTACCGCCATCAGAACGGACGACACGATCGTTACTTAGTGAGACACTATATCTTTCAGCGTCAAAATATAACAGATTTATTACTACCGGTGACACAATCGATATATTTTTACCGTTTTATCCAAGGCCTTAATTTTTCCGGTGTCGCGACCAAGTGAGAAAGTCTTGTATCTCCATCTAGACAAACAGCATATCCGTAATTTTTTGCCAAAAGGCAAAAACCAAAATCCTCCGAAGTCCCCTCCGCCGCATCTTTGCGTTTTCTTGGGGAAAATTTAAGACGGGAATCTTGAATAACTTTTCTGCTCAAACATAAACAACCAGCACTTGTAGCAGCTACTTTATACACACAGTTTTCGCAAGCTGAAAACATTAAAAATGGAGAACCCTCTCTTTTGCCGTTCCTCACCAGATCTTCCAAATCTATTGCCGGAGGAAGATCTTTTAAGGGCGCATTAATATCCCAATAAGAAGAAACAAAAACTCCCTTATCCGCAAAAGGCCGCAGGTATGCTCCTCCTACAATAGGCAGTTTATGATAAGTCAATTTTTCAATTATGTTTTCATCATCCGGGAAGACATCATCATCCAAAAAAATCGCAAATTCAGGATTTAATTTTCTTGCCCTTTCCAAAAGATATTGACGGTTGCGGGCAATAACGGCGTAAATGTCTTTTTGGGTATCAGCCTTTTTAGATTTAAAGGAAATCAGCTCATGGGGAAAATCCCAGTTATTGATAATATCAACTGTCCTATCAGTACTGTCGTTCTCGCAAAATATTACCTTCTCGGGTCCGGGATTAAGAGCTTTGATCATCTTTTGCCAGGCGCCGAAGCGCGGTTGGGCGTTATTAATTGAGACGAGAAAGATAACGCCTTTTTTTGAAGGACTTACTGCCCCAAGTCGGCTTCCGGATTCTATCCAGGAATATCTATCATCCAAATAAATTCCGTCAATTGTAATCATGTGCGATTTGCATTAATTATTATATTACATAGTTAGTTACCCATTGATCTTTTAACTATAATAACTAAAATAACATGTATATGGATAAAACCAAGAAGGCGGGAATGATTTTGAATCAGGGAGCTTCACTTCTGGCGGCAGGCAAAACAGATGAGGCAATCAGAGCTTTTCAAAAAGCCTTGAAACTGGACTCAAAAATTGTGGCCGCCCATTTTAACCTGGGACTCTCATACCAGCAGAAAGGGGATTATTCAAAAGCGATTAAGCAATTTGAGCAGACGGTTTATTTAAACCCCAGCGATTTTGAAGCTTTTAACAATCTGGGTCATCTGTACATGACCCAAAATCTCGACCGGGCTCTGGCCTGCTTTCAAAAAGCGACCCGGCTCAATCCCCATCTTTCCGAAGGTTTTTATAATTTGGGCGTGGCTTACATGGCCAAAGGGCAATACCGCGAGGCGATTAAAAGTTATCGGACTTCTCTGGCGATTTACCCCCGCAATTCGATTGTTTTGAATAATCTCGGCGTCACGGTGGAAAAAATCGGCAAACCGAAAGAGGCGATGAAATACTACAAAAAGGCCTTAAAGATTAATCCGCAAAATGCCCAGGCCTTAGCCAATATCGGAGCCAGCCTTATCTATATAGATCCGCGAAAGAGTAGCGAATATTTCAAAAAATCTATTGCCGCCGATCCGAATATCGAGAGCGCGGCTTACAATTTAGGTGTCGCCTTAAGAATTCTGGGTGATACCAGAGGTTCCATTTATTATTTCAAAAAAGCGCTTTCATTAAATCCCCATTTTTCTCCCACCTACGGACAGCTTTATCACCAGATCCGTGAAACCTGTGACTGGAAAGCAGCCGGACAGATAAAAACCATGATGAAAAAACTGACTGGAAAAGATTTACTCAAAAAACAACTGCCGGCCCAAACTCCTTTTATTTCCGCGGTTTATGAAGAAAATCCCCAGAGAAATCTTGACATTGCCTGTGCTTGGAGCCGATATATTGAGAAGAAAATTTACCCATTTTCAAAACCATACGCTTTTAATAAAAAAGCCGGTCCTAAAATACGCCTCGGTTATCTGTCCAATGATTTCCGCGATCATGCCACTTCCCATCTGATAATGGGACTTTTAAGGCTTCATAACCGTAAGAAGTTTGACATTTTTACCTACTCTTACGGGCAAAACGACCAAAGCAGCTACCGGAGAGAGATTGAAAAGACCACTCACTTCCGCGACCTTCTCAATCTTTCCCATTCTGAAGCCGCCGATTTAATTTATCATGATGGCATAGATATTCTGGTCGATCTGAAGGGGCATACCTCCAACAGCCGGCTGGAGATTCCGGCCCTTAAGCCGGCGCCTGTACAGGTCAGTTATTTAGGTTTTCCCGGTACCTCGGGAGCTTCCTTTTTTGACTACTTTATTACCGATCATATAGTCACGCCTCAAAGCCAAACACCTTTTTTTAGTGAAAAGCTTATTTTTCTGCCCCATTGCTACCAGGTGAATGATAATCGACAAGCCCGGCCTAAAAGCGGAGTCTCCAGAAAGGATCTCTTCCTGCCGGGAAAGTCCTTCCTCTTTTGCTCCTTCAACCAGCCTTATAAAATTGGCCCGGAGACGTTTGACTGCTGGATGAGAATTCTGAAAGCCGTACCGGGAAGCGTTCTTTGTCTGCTGGACAAAAACCCGCTGGAAGTGGCCAATTTGTCCGATGAGGCTAAAAAGCGGGGGATAGACCCTAAAAGAATCGTTTTCTCCTGGCCGCTGCAAAAAGAAGTCCACCTGGCCCGTCTCAGCCTTTGTGATTTGGCTTTGGATACTTTCCCCTGCAACGGCCATACTACCACCAGCGACGCTCTTTGGGCAGGTTTGCCCGTAGTAGCCTTAAAAGGTAAACATTTTGCTTCCAGGGTTTCTGCAAGCATACTTTCTGCCATCGGACTGCCTGAACTCATTACCCATACACCTGCCGAATACGAAAAACTGGCGATTAAATTAGCTAAGTCACCTAAGCCGCTTAAGTCACTCAAAGAAAAACTTATTAAAAACCGCCAAACTTACCCTCTTTTTGACACCAAAAAGTTTACCGGTTATCTGGAAGAGGCCTATACCAGAATATGGGGTCTTTATCAAAAAAGGCAAAGACCGGAAACGGTCACCGTCAATCCATAATGAAAAATAACCTTACCCTTGCCGATAAATACAACCGGGAGGGGATAAATTATGCCAATCAGAAAAACTTTGATCAGGCTATTGCATCTTTCCAAAAAGCCCTTAAATTTTCCCTAAATCCCCATTCTTACTATTTCCTGGGTCTATCCTACCAGATGTCAGGCAAGAAAGATGACGCCCAAAAATATTACCTGCAGGCCGTAAAAGTAAATCCCAATTTTTCCATGGCCCACAACAACCTGGGAGTAATCTATCTGGAGAGAAAAGATTTCCCAAGGGCCATTTCACATTTGACCTCGTCTATCTCGGCAGATCCCAAAAATGCCTTCGCCTGCGTAAATTTAGGCAACGCCCTTAAATCGGTCGGTAAAATAGAGGAAGCCATCAGTAATTGGAACAGCGCCATTGACTTAAATCCGGGTATTCCCGAACCATATAACAATCTGGGGTTGATATCCTATGCCGGGGGAGAATTTGATAAAGCCATAAGGTATCTGAAAAAAGCAATTGAAGTTGACCCCAACTACCCCCAGCCGTATTTTCATCTGGGAGTAATTTATGCCAGGGAAAATCAGTTTCGATCCGCGTTCCGTTATCTTGAAGAGTATCTGAAGATCGTTCCCGGCCACGCGGAAGCTCGGGCGCTGTTGGGGAATTTATATCTGAACTCCGGAAATTATGACCAGGCGCTAAATAATTTCCATCAAGCCCTGTCCATCAATCCCAGGTATGCTTTTGCCATCAGCGATTTAGGCAATCTCTATAAACAGATGGGCGATTCCCGGCATGCCCTTGAGTATTACCGGCAGGCATTAAAGATAGACCCGGGATTGGCCGGAACCCGCAACAACATCGGCGTGGTATTTTTTAATCAGGGTAAATTCGATGCGGCTCTGGTCTCTTTGGCAAAAGCCGTCAGGCTGGATCCGGCCTGTGCCACCGCTTACTACCACATGGGGTTAATTTACGAAAGACAAAATAAACTGGATCTGGCAGCCGAAAATTTCCGCAAGGCTTTGAGATTTGATCCGAAATTGACGGAAGCGCAAGCGTTATTAGTCTATGCTCTGATGCAATCATGCGACTTTAGCGAATATCAAAAAAGGGCAGAAGAGCTTGACAGGCTGACTTTGCGAGAGATTGCGGCCGGCGAAAAGATCAGCGAAACACCCTTTTTGTCTGTCATAAGGAAGATGGATCCCCAGATAAATTTGGCTGTGGCCGGGTTAAAAAGCCGTCAGATAAAAAGGGTTATTTCCAATATTCTCCCCCCTTTTTCTTTCACGGCAGGAAAAAAGAAAAAAATAATCAGCCTTGGTTATCTCTCCAACGATTTTTATGATCACGCCACCGCCCATTTGGTTTTAAGACTTTTTGAAACTCACAACCGGAAGAAATTTAAAGTTTTCGCCTATTCCTACGGTCCGGATGATGGCAGTCTTTTCAGAAAGAAGATCGAAAACGGCTGCGATCAATTTAGAGACATTTTTGACCTTGATTTCAAAGAAACCGCTCAAAAAATATACCGGGACGGGGTGGATATCCTGGTTGACCTGAAAGGTTATACCAAAGACTCGAGACTGGAAATTGCCGCCCTGAAACCGGCTCCTATTCAGGCGGTATATTTGGGTTTCCCGGGTTCAACGGGAGGGGGCTTTTTTGACTACATAATCACCGACAAAATTGTCACACCGCCCCAAATGTCGAAATATTACACGGAGAAGTTTATCTATCTGCCCGGCTCTTATCAAATCAACAGCCGGCGCGAAATTTCCGGTATAAATTCTAAAGGAAGCGATTTTGGCCTGCCCGCCGAGTCAGATTCGGTTGTCTTTTCCAGTTTTAACCACACTTATAAAATTGATCCCGGGACCTTTGAGGTATGGATGAGGATACTTAAAAAAGTGCCAAATAGCATCCTCTGGCTTTTAAAAAGCAACCGGTTCGCGGTGACCAATCTCAAGGAAGAGGCAAAAAGGCGCGGGGTCGACCCTGACCGGTTAATATTTGCAGATTTAATACCCAATGATAAGCATCTGGCGCGCATCAAGCTCTCTGATTTGGTTCTGGATACTTTTATCTGCAACGGACACACGACC
Source organism: uncultured Gammaproteobacteria bacterium (assembly GCA_964354025.1). GTDB lineage: Bacteria > Patescibacteriota > Microgenomatia > 2-02-FULL-39-11 > 2-02-FULL-39-11 > JALHWS01. Next base: position 33,776 of record CAYGXQ010000002.1, read on the forward strand.
ACTTCCGATTCTCTTTGGGCCGGGGTGCCGGTGGTTACCTTGCAGGGCCGGCATTTTGCCTCAAGGGTTGCCTCGAGTCTGCTGACTGCCGTCGGTTTGCCGGAACTGATCACTCACACACCTGCCGAATATGAGGATCTTGCAGTTAGTCTGGCTAAGTCACCTAAGTCACTTAAGTTACTTAAAGAAAAACTTATTAAAAACCGCCTGACTTATCCTCTTTTTAACACTAAAAAATTTGTTTCCAATCTGGAAAAAGCCTATCTGACAATGTGGGAGAATTATCTTAAAATACATGTCTAAAAACAAAAGACTTTTGGAAAGCGGAAATATTGCCATCAAAAAGTGCCGGCACGGTCTGTTTGCCTATAATATCAACGATAAAATCATCGGCCGCTCTCTTGATTTATACGGTGAATGGACAGAACCGGAGATGGTGGTTCTCGGTTCAATCATCCGTTCCCAAGATATAGTTTTAGATGTGGGCGCCTACATCGGCACCCATGCGGTTTTTTTCGGTAAAAAAGTAGCTCCTGGCGGACTGGTGTACGCCGTTGAACCGCAAAGGATCAGTTTTAACCTGCTTTGTACCAATATCGCCTTAAACAATCTTCTAAACGTTATTTGTCTGAATAAATTTGCCGCTGATACTGACAAAAAAATAAAAGTGCCTCTTTTGGATCCCGACGTGGAACAAAATTTCGGGGGATTGCGTATCGAACAGTTAAACCAGGGGGAGCCGGTTGACGTTTTGATCATAGATTCACTGAAACTGCCGCGCTTAAGACTTATAAAAATTGATGTGGAAGAGGGTGAGGAAAAAGTCCTTCAAGGGGCCAAAAATACTATCAAAAGATGCAGGCCGGTGCTTTATGTGGAAAACAACACAGTGGAAGGGTCAGATAAAATCATCGGGACAATCTTCGAACTGGGCTACCGGGCTTTTTGGCATATTCTCGACTACTACCGGCCGGGCAATTTCTTTGGCAATAAAACAAATATCTTTAAGAATTTTGCCCCAGAAGCCAACATGATCTGTTTTCCCAAAGAAGCCAAACTGAATCTGCAGGGATTTGTGGAAGTGACCGGAGTAAGTGATAACTGGCAAAAAGCCCTCGGGGAAGTGTCATTGCGATCCCGAGCATAGTCGAGGGAGAAGCAATCCCGTGATGTTACAGTAATTCCTACGGGATCGCCACGGGACGCACCGTCTGGTGCATCCCTCGCGATTACAGGTGTTTCGGGGAGAACTGAATAACTACGAATGACAAAGTTGACAAGCGGGATAAAATAAAGTAAAAAAAGGTATATGGTTTTTAACCCCCTGAATTTTCTTACCGGAGATAAATCAAAAGACGAGCGTGTTGTACCTGCCAAAGAACATATTTCAGAAGAAATAAAATTAAGGCCAACCCCAAAAAGGGGTTCTCGCGGCAAGTTTGTTAGCAAAAAACCTGCCGGTCGAAGAAAAAAACCCGTTTCGACTCAGCGAGGCGAGCCCGCTTCGACGAAGACTACTTCAGCAGGGGAGATAAAAGGTCCATATATAGCTATCTTCTATGGTGTTAAAATCAGAAAGTATTACGCGGGCGGAAAATGGTATTTTTCTGTCGAAGATTTACTGCCTTTGGGACAAATGGATCCTCCCCTTAAGTCTTTGCCCAAACTGAGGGAAGAAGAAGAGTTTAATAAAGTTTTTGAAAAAGCCGTCAAAATTATTGACGGTATTCCTTGCGCGGGCGCGCGGGAGATAATAGAGATGGTTGATTTGACAAAAGCCGCATTTCCCGGTCCTTTTCAGAGATGGATAGAAGAAACAGCCGGTTTTCCCTTTGAGGAGGCTGTTCCGGCTAACCCCTAACTGAAGTAATAATTATGGAAGAACCAACAAAATTAAACAAAATCCATTATGTTTGCATAGGAGGCTGCGGTTTTGTTTCAAACGAACCGGGTAAATGCCCGACTTCCGGTTGCCGCCGAAGCCGTAATCCGCTTACGCAATGTCAATGCCGAAACGGCAAGCACACGAAGATATATAAAATATATTTACCCCGTTAACCTTAAACTATATCATTTAGCGTGTAAATATATCATTGACGGTTTACCTATTGACATCAAGTTCTTATCCCTTCTATATTTTAATTATAAGATAACAATATGGCAATTGCTGATGATTTTACCATAGATTATGTAAACCAGAGGGTTTACCATTCTGCCGGCACGGTTATCTACTCTGTCAACGCCCTTTATTCATATCTTCAGGATACCTTCGATGAACTGGCCCAAATGGACGATACGATCCCCATGTCTGCCCAGACCCCGACTGAGTACACGCTTATCAATGGCTGGTTCACCGATGATGATTCCTTTCAGTTTCTAAAGGGAGGCGCGGTACAAACGTCTGGATGGTTTCATCCTACCAACATTACAGGTATCAGGATACTGACACTCGATGCGACTGCCGGATTAACTTCGGGGGATATTGGCAAGGTGGTGGTCGGCGGAACGACAAGCGATACCGGGAAACTGCTTGCCTACAATACCGTCAGTAAAAAGTTGTGGGTGAGAAGTGATGCCGCCGATGATATGTTTGATGACAATGATGAGGAAATCACGGTTGATTCCGTCACCTGCGGCAACATGACCGCGGTCTCTGTTTCCGGTGAATGTCTTTGGCCCAACGTCTATACCTTAGGTACTATCGAACAACATATAAATGAAGAACAAATTTATATTGCCCAAAACGGGGCCAGAATCTTTAGCGGTTCTGAATGGTGGCCGGAAGATAAGGTCAATTCAGCGGTACGTCATATTGACGTCCTGATCAAAACTAAAGAGGCCGGTACGGAGATAGATAACGGCAACATCACTGTCTTTTTGCGCAATTACCCATCCGGGGGTAATGCTGACCTCTATGACCACTTCGGTATTGACCTGACATCAGGAGGACGGAATGCGGTCCCTCTGGCTACCTCGGTTGATCTGAACAACACTTCTCCGCAAGCCACCGCTTCCGGCTATAATGACATTACTATTGCCTTTGTCAACGGCACCATCACCTACAGTGCCGTCAACGGCTCTTTTACCAGTCTCACCACCATTACCGGCAGTAGCTCCGGCGCGACCGCAGTGTTTCTTAAACAGACTTCTACTAGTAGTTCCGGCACCATGACTTTGGGAAATGTGGTGGGCATTTTCGAAAACGGTGAAGATCTGACCGGAGCACCCAGTAAAAGCGCCACCTCTTCTTCCACCCTGACCGAAGCTTACACTATGGTTAAACAGTTTGACCAACAAACAACCAGCCCTACCTACTCTGTGATCATTGGCTGTGCTACCCGGGTGCTTTCCCAGGTATATGAATATTTAAAATATGTTACCAGGATCGGTTCCACCTTTACCATGTATCCCACCACCTATCCTCAAGGGGGACCCTTAACCCATGCTACTCAACAGGGCCAGCTATACATTAGAGCGCACGAGGATACTCAAACTAGTCCAACCAACACCTATTCTCCTGTCAAGGCCTCTCCTTTTGGCACCTTTGCCGGAGGTAAATTCTTCGGCGCCCAGGGGGTCTGGATTCAGACTATGGCTACCGCCGACATCCAAAATTTCCAGCTGATAGACTCTGACGGCGCCACTCAAACTCCTCCCAATACACAATCAATCACTATCTCCAATCTGCTCTCAGATGACAGGGTTAGTGTCTTTAGAACCACCAGCGGCACCGCCATCAATAAGGCCGTCTACACTGCTGCTAGCGGAAATATTACCGGTAATTCCACCTTTGTAGTGACCGGTTCAATAGCCGTCGATACGCCAGCTACCGGTTCAATCCGGGTGGTTGATATTAACGATACAACAAGCACCCGTGAAACACGCTACACTTATACTTCCTGGAGCGGTTCGACATTCTCCGGCATCTCACCCGTCTTAGATAGAGAATATACTCAGACCGACGATACTGCTTATGTTCCTTTTATCGATATTGCCGCTACCACCACTTCTGCCTCCATCACCGTCATTTATACTACAGACAGAAGTATTTTAGTTAGAGTCCGCAGGAAAACAGCCACCGCCATTTTGCCTTTTGAGACGACAGGCACATTCGGCTCAACCGGTTATTCTACCTCCGCCATCAGGACCGCGGATACCATCGTTACGTAACGATTTGTTACTTTTCCAAAAATCCAGTAAACTATTGTTATGGCTTTACCTCTGAATTTTGATTTTTATGACAGTATCATCGAAGTGCCTGCTTCTGACACCAGCTTGAGCATGCAGTATTTGATTAACCAAGTTAGGGACACTGAAGATGAATTGACGCCGGGTCTGGCTTATAACAAAATTGCCGACGCCACTGGTAAGGACGACTTGGGAGGAGGGGTGACAACAGCGATCACTGTTCGACTGCTTGATAACTGGAGAGTCAGATTTGAGGCCCGTGACACACTCACCCAATGCACCATTTCCGGCGGCAATCTGGTGGGCGGGCCGGGCGGCAATCCGATCGCTCCTTCAGCCAACACCCAAGTTTTAAATTTGTCTTCAGCCGCCGGGGTGATTGCCACACCTACAACTTCCAGCGAGAATATTAATCTGAAATATATGCTGGCTTCGATGGGGACTTCGCAAAGAGCCATAGGCAGCGTCTTCTATTGGGATCCTTATTCCGGCAGTGATGCCAATTCCGGCTTGACGCCAACCACGGCGGTTGCCACTTTTGCCAAAGCCCAGACTTTAGCTACAACCGGAGCCCATGACGTCATTTTCTGTCTCTCATCTAATCCTTCTGGAATTACCACTGTCACCGAAACAATAACTATTATCAAGCATACGCTGAAACTCCGCGGCCCGGGTTATGTTTTCCAGTTCAAACCGCTTGTTGGAACTACTGCGCCTACAATCGCCATTGGCACCGGTCTGGTTCCGGCCGACAATGTTGAAATTAGCGGTTTTTATCTCTCTACCGCCACCGATGGCAGTGCCAATGCCATCGAGTTCGTCAACGGCAACAATGCTTTGATTCAGGACTGCTGGATAGAAAATGCCCGCGGCCACGGCATTGCTCTTTCCGATTCTAACCTAAGTGTAATTTCCACCTGTGTTATGGATACCTGCGGCGGTTCTGGCACGGGTAATGGTATTAATATCAGCAATGACACGAGTGCCACAACAATTACCAATTGCATTATTACCGACAGCGTCAATGGTATTGCCTTATCAGGTACGAGTATTCCTACGGGTATTACCGACAACGTCATTGGCAATTGTCTTATCTACAAGAATTCTTCCTATGGAGTTACGATTGGTTCAGGCGTCAACCGGACTATGATTAGGGATGGCAACACCATCGTCAAAAACACTACTGACCCTACCCACAATACCTATGACCTGGGAACCGATACTTATATTGAAACTCCAGCCGGCGGCGCTTCCGCTTCCGAAATTGCCGATGCGGTTTGGGGTGAAGTCATCTCCGGAATTACTGATGCTGGCACTGCCGGCAAGATACTGCGGGACGCCAAAACCAAAGCGACTCTGGCGTCTCTGAAATAATTGTAGTTATTCAGTTCTTACCGGCAATACTGTCATCGCGAGGGATGCACCAGACGGTGCGTCCCGTGGCGATCCCGTAGGAATTACTGTAGCATCACGGGATTGCTTCGTCTCCGCCAGCTGGCGGATCCTCGCAATGACAATAAATACCCGTTTCTTACTTGACTTTTTTATCATCCCTCTTTTATGATGAATAAAGATATGCCATTTTTAAATAATATAGGTACACCTGAAATTATTGTTATCGGCATAATTTTTTTGTTTTTATTCGGCAGTCAAAAGCTGAAGGATTGGGCCCGCGGAATTGGCGAAGCGGGTAGAGAATTAGCCAGAGCCAAAAAAGAATTTCAAGATTCTTACGAAGAGATTGAAGGAAAAAAACCAATCCCTGACGAGCCGAAACCTGCTGCTGCGAAAGCAAAACCTCCGGCAAAGAAGAAAAAAACAGTAGAAAAAACTATTAAAACAATATAAAAGAGGAGGTGAGTTAAAAACCCATGTTTGGTCTCGGATCAACAGAAATCATCATTATTGCTTTGTTGCTTTTCCTTTTCTTTGGCGGTAAGAAGCTGCCCGAGTTTGTCAAAGGTCTTGGGGAAGCAGTGAGAGAATTCCGCAAGGGATTAAAGGGAGAAAAATAATGCCCGCAAGAGTGAAAGTTGATCAAACTGCCAAGTACATACCATTTTTGGTAGAATTGCGCCGGCGTCTCTTGTTTTTACTCTGCCTGTTTCTTATCTCCAGTATTTTGGGTTTCATTTATAATGAAAAGATAATCAGGTTGATCTTGAGAATCTTTCATTTTGAAGGCGTAAATATTGTCTTTACCTCACCTTTCCAGTTTATCAGCTTAGCGATCAACTCCAGTCTCATTTTAGGTCTTATTGTCATTTTCCCCGCCGTTTTATTTCAGGTTCTGGCTTTTCTTAAGCCTGCTTTCCATCCCCGGGAATATAAAATCGCTATCACTATACTTCCTCTGGGCCTTCTTTTGTTTTTGGTCGGATTTGCTTACGGTATATTTGTTATGCGATATACAGTACAGCTGTTTTATCAACAGTCGGTGGAGCTGGGAGTGGGAAATGTTATTGATATCAGCTTTTTTCTGTCTAAGACGCTCCTCACGGCAATCTTACTGGGAATCGCCTATCAATTCCCTCTGGTTTTGACGTTTTTATTGCATTCCAAACTTATAGAGTATCACGTTCTCTCCGGACAGAGACGCTTGATCTACGGTTTTATGATTATCTTTGTGGTTCTTCTTCCGCCCCCGGATCTTCTTTCTGATTTCCTGCTGTTTTTGCCTCTTGCATTACTCTTTGAATTAACTTTATTATTAAATAAAGCAGTCTTTAGACTTGCGCAGAGAAAGGGGGTTGAATATGTTTAAAAGCATTGGCACTACCGAGATAATCATTATCGCCGTGGTTTTACTGGTGCTGTTTGGCGGCAAAAAACTGCCTGAGTTGGGTCGAGGCATAGGCGAAGCAATCCGGCAGTTCAAAGATTCTATCAGCGGGAAAGAGACTAAAAAATAAGTAATCATAAGCAAAATGATTATTGTTCTGTTTGCCGCTATATTGCCTTTTGTAATTTGGCCGATAGAAATTATCCTTCCCTATCCTTATATAGTTGAAGAGCTGGCAAAAACGGTTCTTGTCTTTTTTATTTTGGGGAGAGAGGAGGAGCGGTCTTCACAGATAAAATTGACTGTTTTGGCCGGTCTTTTTTTTGCTTTTTCCGAAAGCGTGTTTTATCTGTCTAATATTCTGCTGGTGGGTACACTATCGACCTTTTTGGAAAGATTCCTCTGGACAATTCCTCTTCATGTCGCAACGGTGCTTCTTATTTTGTTTTCGGGTAGCTGGAAAAAAGAGCTTCTTCCGCTGGGAGTGGCGGGGGCTATGACTCTGCATTACTTTTTTAATCTCTTCGTCTCACGACTTTAATCCTTACACGAGTTTCGCGTTAAGCATATGAATCATGTCATTGCGAGGAGTTAGACGACGAAGCAATCCCGTTGGGTTACTGTATTTCCTGCGAGATCGCCACGCTCTCCGACAGTTGCCGGATCGCTCTCGATGACAGATAACGCGAAACTTGGACTTTCATTCCTCTTTGGCAAATTCCGCGCTGACCCATCCTTCATTATAAGTTATCTCTTCTTTTTCTTCTTCGATTCCTATTTTTACCCAGCCGTTCTCTTCATCAAGCAGTGGAAATTGGGCAGTCCGGCTGATTCTGGTGATCACTGCTGAGCTTACAGACGGCGTCTTTCGGATATTCACCGAGGCTCCCGGGGGCACAACTATTTGAATCGTCGGTATTTCTTCCTGTTTGGAAACAGGATTTATTTTCTCATCCCCCAAAACTTTAGCCTCCGGGATCTTTTCGACCGGGACCTTTTCAACTGATGATTTCGAGGTAGGATTCATCGCGAAAGTTATTCCTTTCCCCAAAATAATTCCCAATGTTAAGCCAAACCCGATACCAAAACCCAGGAGAATCATCGCGAACCTTAAACTGTTTCTTGGTTTGGTTACTAACTTAAAAGAGCTATTTTCCGCATCATGGGATTCCGGTAACTTTTTCTTTTCCGTAGCCGGCTTTTTGGCTGTTTCCTCTTTTTTGATCAAAATCCTCATATACAAAGACAGGAAGACAAAACCAACCGCCAAAATAAGAATCAGGCCCCAAACCGCTAAGGCTTGTGTTCCTCCGACGAATCCAAATAGTGTTCCGACCGAGCCTGCTTGAGTGACCAGTTCTTTCAGTTTCCCGATCTTTTCTTCGACTGCTTTCATTTCTATTTCCGCTTCGCGCCAGGCCCGGATTTTTGCTTCCGGCGAGGCGTTGGATTTAATAAGCATCAATACTTTATCCAAAGAAACATCAATATCGCTTTTGATGGTTACTCCTTGACCAAAGTAGGAAGTTTTATCCAGCGGTTTTGAGAGATCTTCGGCTTGCTTTCTCAGGCTTTTTATTTTTTCCTGATTAATCACCCAAATATCCTGAGTTCTGACGGAAACAGTTTTGGTTTCGGAGGGGGCAAGATAGAATTCTCCACTGACATAATATTGGTTTTTCTCAGTATCGTATTTCACGGTTAATCCCTCATCTGTTTCAATAATATCCGTTTCTTTTATTTCCGGAGGAAGATAATATTTCACAGTAGCATTTTGACTGATGATAGTTGAGGGGTTTGATACCAGCGATTTAAAAACCATGCTTCCCGTCTCAAGCCAGGTACTGATAAGCGTTGAGCCGGTTTTTCCCGCCAGAAGCTTCTTGTTGGCATTGATTATACCCAGGACAAATAAGCCTTGATTTTTAAGTTCCTTCTCCGAAGCGTAAGTTGTTGAAAGCAAAACCCGGTTGATATTGGGGATTCTATTGATAGTGACGACTTTTTTTGATAAATCCCTTACTTTTTCCAGCTTCTCCGACGACTGGTATGAGTCCCAACTGTCCAGGAGTTTTCCCGCCTCTTCCGATCTCCCTTCTAACTGGTCTGCCAGGAGTTTTGTCTCTTTTAGCTTGCCGAATAAGGTATTTTGACTTGGTTTATTGGACACATCACCGATTGAATTGCCCAATTGATCAAGAAAACCAACCAGAGTCTTCATTTTGCTATGGATATTGCCTGACCGGCCGGAAGATTCAACCTCGCTTTGGATAGAAGCAAGGATTACTTTAACAGCTTTTACCTGGTTTTTTATCGTCTCCACGAAATTCCAGTCCCAGGACTCATTTAAAAAGCTGATGTGTCCGTAAACTGAACTGGCGGAGGAAGAATCGTTTTCTCCTCCGAATCCTGTGGTAAGTTCTTGCGTCAAATCGAGCACTTCGTTGTCTTCAAAACTGTCCCATTGAAGATTAGCTAAACCGGCCTTGCTTTGAGCATACTGGATGCTGATAAACAACTGATTGGCTATTGCTTCGGTACTTTTCAGTTTTGCCTGCAGATCCGGCACTTCCTCCACAGCAGTTTCGATGACCGGTTTGTTGACTATTTGTTCCAAAAGGAGATTTGTTTGCTGGGAAACCTTTTTAAGGTTAGAAATATCGGTTTTTAATTCCTGAGTTTTGGCATCCACCTTCGTATCCACATCTGCTTTGGTAGCCAGTGAACCGCTTCCGAGACTGGCTCCGGTTAAAGTTCTGGTGGTACTGTTCCAGACATCAGAAATGAGTGTCCCGAAGCCGGTCAGGGAACGGCCTGAATTGTTCCAGACATCAGCAACCAGACTGCCGAAAGTGGAGAGACTCCGGCTGGAGTAAGCCCAGGTAGCCTGGGCGATATCAGCGGTTGCAGGGATGATGTTCTGCATCGCTTCGCCGAAGGTGCCGCTTGCGGTATGAGCACTTCTCGGAGCATCCCAAACGGTGTTTGCTATATTGCTGGTGGAAAGAAGGGGAGCGGCGACGTTAAAGCTCTTATCAAGACAAAGATACTCGCTTCCGGAAGTACAGCAAATCTGGGAACGGTAAATTCCTAAGGTTGAAGGAGCCGTAAACTCATGTGAATACCAGCCGTCAAGGATCAGAGGATCAGGGTCTGTCATCTCAATAGCGTTCAAATACAAGCTGCCGTCAGGCTTTCGGCTGGTTAGAGTGCAGTTACCATCATTAATCGGAGCATAAGAGTCGTCATAAAGAAACTCACCAATCACGCAACTGGTACCTGTTTCACACGAATGCAGAGGACCCGTTGCAGCTTTGGCGTCTTTTGAGAACACCAAAGCCGCAACGTTGATAATGACTACTGCCGTTAATACATTTATTACAAATTGGGCAGATTTTTTCATAAAAAATTAGACTTTTTCAACGACTGCTTTGCGGAACTCTTTGATTGAATCTCCCATTCCTTTTGCGAGTTCCGGAAGTTTCTTACCTCCGAATAGCACCAGCAGTATTAAAGCTATAATAACCAATTCAGTTGTTCCAATGCCGTTTAACATGTTACGACTCACCTCCCTTCAGATATATGATTTAATTTAAATATGAGGGATTTTTACGCACTTGTCAAGAGGTATAATAATCTTATCATAATCTTATCAGAAATAATAAAATTAGCCTCATTATTTTAAAATATTTCCATTATTGACATTATGATAAGATTCTGATAAGAATAGATTAAGATGAAATTGGCATATACTTTGTCCGCGGAACTGAATGCACAAATTTCAGTGATCGAAAATATCCGGCGGCAAATACTGCTTACACCCATTCCGCCCAAAACTGAACTTAGACTCCGTTGGGATGCCATGATTTCCCGCATCCAAAATACCTTACTTCTTTCCCAAAAAAATTTATCCAAAAAGGAAATTACGGAAATTATTTCTACCCGGAGCAAAAGATTGGAAAAAGAGGAAGTTTTATTGGCTTTAGAACATAACAAAGCCTTTAATCAAATAAGAGAAAATTGGCTGCTTAATCCCGGGAACGTGCGCTCGGGTGATGTTTTGGAGATTATTGAGTCTTCGGATATCAGATTTTCCAAATCAATTTATAATACCCTTCGGCGGAGTTTGGATGCTCTTTTTGAATATCTGCAATCGCAGAGCGATCATCCTTTAATCCAGGCGGCCTTAGTGCAGAGCCAAATTTATCAAATAGGGATATTTGAAAAAAAAACAGGCTTGATCGGCAGATTGCTGAGTTATCTATTTTTGTATAAATCCGGTTTTGATTTCCGCGGCTTACTGGTATTGGAAGAGGAATGGGTAAATGACAGGATTTTTTACCTTAAGTACCTGGAAAATGCGGTACGCGATATCAACCATAACAAATGGATTTTTTATTTCATGTCCACCGTTTCTCAAAATTTGGAAAAGGTGATAGATCGTATCAGCAAGTCATCTGTGCTAAATGACCTGTCCCCCTCATTTTTTGAGCTTAACGACCGGCAGAAAAGGATATTAAGCCTATTGGATAATCCGCAGGAGAAAATGACCAATCAGAAAGTCCAAAAGTTTTTTGAAATCTCGCAGATTACCGCCTCCCGCGACCTTTCCAGACTGTCTGTTCTCGGCCTGATCTATCCTCACGGCAAAGGCCGCTCGGTGTATTATACGAAGATATAGGATGACTGCTTGACAAATAGTTAATTTAGTTTTACCATAAATTTATGGTAAAACTGAATTTATATGAAATAGAAAGGTACTTCTGTTCCCGGAATCTATCTATCTTCACGACCAATGAAGCCGCGCGGCAATTTGACGTGAAAAGAAGGACAGCCGAGTCTTTTCTTACCTATAATGTCAAAAAAGGAGCTATAATTAGACTTAAAGCAGGACTGTTTACTTTCACCGCGTGTCCTGCCGGCGAATTCTCCGTTGCCAATAGACTTTATTTACCTTCCTATATTTCGCTGGATTCTGCCCTTTCCTATCATCATTTAATCCCCGAAACAATTTACGCGGTCACTTCCATCACCTCGAAGGCGACTCGGGAATTTAAAGCTTTAGATCGGCTTTTTAGCTACAATAAAATCAAAACCGCGGCTTTTACCGGCTACAATCTTATTTCTACCGGTGGAGAAACTGTCTACTTAGCTGATTTAGAAAAGGCCGTAGCTGATTTTCTCTATTTTGTATACCTAGGTAAAAAGCTTTACAACGACCGGCTTGACTGGTCAAAAATTAACTGGACAAAACTGGAACCATATTTGAGACTATTTTCTCAAAAAAAACTTATAAAATTCGCTAAATTAATGAAAAACAAGTATGGTCAACAAAAATAATCTCATTCAACTGGCCGTAAAAACACAAACAAGCTTTCGTAATATCGCGAGAGAATATGTTCAAAATCTCTTTCTGCGTAATTTTTACATGGTAAAAGGCAGTCAGGAATTTCTTTTTAAAGGCGGTACCGCTCTTCGAATTGTTTTTGGTTCTCCCAGATTTTCCGAAGATCTGGATTTTACCGGTACGAACACTTATTCTCACTACGAAAATATTCTTACCAACACTCTCTACAATCTTTCCCTTGAAGGACTAACTGTTGATATTACCGAATCCAAACCCACTTCGGGCGGACATTTAGCCAATATTAACGTTACTCTCTTTGACGAAATAATCGAAATCAAAAACCAAATATCTTTTCGTGACTCAAGCGTTAAAATGAGTGAAAATATTATCGTTTCCTCGTCTTTAGTCCCGGCATACAATCTCTTTCTTTTAGATAGAAAAATCCTGGTAGAAGAAAAAGTTACCGCCCTCATAACCAGAAACAAACCCCGGGATTTCTTTGATCTCTACTACATTCTCCGTGACGCGAGTTTGCGTCAGGAACTGCGCCTAACTGCCGATCAAAGGAAAAAAATCAATGATAACCTTAAAATTCAAGATAAAAAACTATTAAAAAATGAATTAAAAGCTCTTTCCCCTAAAAGCTATTGGTCGCTTATTGAAGATCTTCCCTCAGCTTTAAAACGCGAACTTAGTTAATTTTTTCAGAAATTATCCAGCATTTGCTGTTGTTCAAACTGATCGGCATCTTCATCCCATTTCAGGTATTCCTGCGCCTTTTCTTTCTGTCCCAGCTTGAGATAGTTTATCCCCAGCAGGGTTTTTACCTGTTTATCGTCTTGGTATTTGTCAAGGTTTAAAAGAAGCAGCCGCTGGCTTTCTTCATACCTGCCCTGTTTGGCAATGGCATAAGATAGATATTTGTTTATCTCCGCTTGAGTTTGCCTGGTCATGGATTTACGCAATAATTGTTCCGCCAGATCGAAGCGGCCTTCGACAATTGCCAGTCTGCCCATCAGGTGGAGAAGGGAGGGAAAAGTCCTGTCGATGGCATAGGCATTTTTGGCATACTCTTTAGCCTTCCCGTAATTTTTTTCATTAAACTCAACAGTAGCCATCATGAAATATCCTTCAAAACTCCTGGGAGCGTCCCGGATCATGCTTTCTCCCAAATTTCTTTTGGAGAGCCAGATATAGTTGCGGGGGATGACGATGGCCGTATAAATAGAAAGCACTATTATCAATAAAGTAATGCCGATAAGCTTTTTCCGCTGAAATATCTTCAAAAAGACAAAGCCGGCCATCATGGCCAGGCCGATGGAAGGATAATAAAGCATTCTTTCGGCCATGATTTCTCCGGCCGTAAAAAAGAATTTGGAAATAATGGCGTAAGAAGAGAGAAAAAACAAAGCGCCGATCCCCAAAGGAGTTTTCCGGGTTTTTTTAAATAAAATAAAGAAAATCAAAATTAAAAGACAGAGAATGCCGAAGGGGATAGTGATTGACTGCCAGGGACTACTGTAAGGCTCCAGATATTTCGAGTGATAAGTGGCGGACAAATTCCACGGGACAAAAGCCTTGCTGATATATAAAAAAGCGATAGCGCAGGCGGTCCAAAGTCGTGAGGGAAGAGGGGCGAGCCTGATGGGATTGAGGGCATAAGCCAGGTCGTCGGTGCCGAACGCGTAATTTCCCAAAACCCGGAAGCGGAGATACATATATATCATTAAAACGATCAGATAAAAAACCGCCAGCTTGGGGATCTGGGATCTTTTTTTCTCATTCAGCAGGAAAAAGACGGCGAAAAACTGCAAAGGGATGATCACGGTTGTTTCCTTGGCGAGCATGGCGAAAAAATACAGTATGAGAGAGATCAAGATATATTGCCACTTTACGATATAATTTGATGCGGTAGCTTTTAGAAACGTCATCCACGATAAAAGTATCAGGACAGAACGCAGGAGTTCATCCCTTGATTTGATGAAGGCGACCGCGTCACTGTGGATAGGCATAAAAGCAAAAAAAAGAGCGGTGACCACTGCCAAAAACTCATTCCCGAAAAGTTTTTTTACCAGCTCATAAACGAGGAAAATGACCAGGCCGTTGAGGATGAGGTTGATGATATGGAAACTGGCGGTGGATTCCCCAAAAAGAGAGAAATTGAGGGCAAAAGAGAAAATGGTGAGGGGCCGGTAAGTGCCGTTTACCTCAAGACCGGGGATATAAGGCTCTCCCCATAATTTTATAAAATTGCTGCCGTTTTTCAGCTCCTGCCTGTTTGCCCAGTTAAGATCATCATAGACAAAGGCGCCTCTGATACTCGCCCCGTAAAGGATAAAGCTTATAAAGATGGAAATAAGTAAAAATAACCAGCTTTTCATTGCATTTTAATTTTCTATCACATATGTTCCCGAAACCCAGCCGGTCTGATTATTTGTCTCGATTTGGTACCAATTATTACTTTTTTGTACAAATGGGTAGATTTTTCCAGATGGAAGCTGTCCTATTTCCGCGCTTTCAACCGTCGGTTCCGCCCGAAGCCTGACAAAGCCCAACTCGTTTGGCAGGACAGTAATCGTCTTTTGGGCCGGCGGGGGAGTGACGGTAGGTGAAATAATGGCCGTAGGTATGATGGGGGTAGGGGAGGAAGTTGGTGTTTGCAAAGTGGTTGTCGGAGTGCTGGTGGGTAAGGGGGTAGCGGATGGCGTATCTATAACCGTAGAAGGAGAAGGCGCGGGCGCGGATGGCGCCGGCGTATCTGTCACATTTTGTCCGGCTGGTTTTTGGTTCTCATAGGTTTTAGCATTTCTGACCGCCAGAGCTATCCAGCTGAATTTAAAGTCAGTTACCGCCGGTTCTTCCAGAACAATCGTAAATCCTTGGGTGGTCAGTCCGGCGATAGTATATTCGGATTTGGGCAGGAAGAAGCCGTCAAGTTCATCAATCACTGAAAGGGTGGCATTTTCTACCTCCCAGATCCGGTCGATCGTTACGACCGGTGTTTCTTTAAATTCATTTTCAAATTGCACTTTGACCGTTCTTTCACCCTTTTTAACCAGAGCAAAACCGGCGGTGTCTTTATCAAAAATGGGTTTTGCCAGAAATACTTCACCCAAAAAGCTGGCCAGTTTTTCAAAAACAGTTTCATTTCGGAAAGTCGCCGGCCCTGCTGCCTCAAAGGCTCCCAATACTTTCATATCAAGATTTACCAGGCCTGATTCAAAGATCACGCGGCCTAAATTGACGGGTGTCGCGGATGCGGACCCTTCCATAGTTGTTCCGTTAAAGGTCAATACCGCCGAAGCGGAAGAAATCTTGAGGAAATCCAAGCCTTCTATTTGCGCCGCTCTGATTTTGCCGGCGGTTAAAGTGCCGGCAAAATAAGCGTTGCCCAGCGAATCAATCCTGACGGTTTCCCTGTTGGAATTAGTATTTCTAACTATTACATTTTGTCCGTCGGCAAGTTCTATCTCCAGATTCTCAGAAGGAAGGGGTGAGATGATTTTGGCTAGGATTTTTTCAGCGGTAATTTTTGGTACGACCAGCTCTTTGGCCGCTACTACCCGGTCGGCAAAGATTTGAGTGTCTGTGAGAGCTTTTTCGTCAATAGTCCCTTGGGGAAGGCCGGCATTTTGGGACAGAAGCGTGGCCAAAAGTTCAGTACCCTCCTTTTTATCATCAACCGTGGCAAACTCGCCGGTATAAGCGGAGGGGGCGATAAACATCATGATTTTATTTTTGTCTTCAGGATCGCCGACTTCATCTTTCAAACCGGTATATCCTTCAAGCGCTTTACCGAGGATGGCTCCGGCTTTGGTCGCTTTCATCGCTTCTCCGGCCGTTGAGGAAGAGGTGAGGTAATCTCCGGGCAGAATAATCCCGTTTTCCAGATTGACCTTGACCGGCACCCGGCCGGAAAGCCCGACTCTGGTGGTTTTACTGCTTTCTTCACCCAAAACCTGATAAGGCGCAGAGGTGATGACGCCGAGGAGGTTTTTCTCGTAAGGCCCGGAGCTTTTCTTGACTTTTATTCCTCCTTCTTTATCTATGGAGACGACCGTACCGGGAAGCAGTTCTTCCGTTTCCGCAGTCAGGTAAGCCTCGGCAATATCGGCGCTGGCGACAGGATCGAGCGGACTGTCTTCTTCAGGAACCAGGACGGTTTGTCCTGCCGGGGGCGACCCGCCGCTGGTGATCGGATCATCTGTCCAGACCCGGAAGTAATCAAGGTCAAGATTGGTAGTTGTAGCGCCTGCGGTACCGAGTTGAGTAACTGCTCCCAATTGGCTGGTAACTCCGCTTGGGTCTGCCGTACCGCAATCTTTCCAGGAAATACCGTCTGAGATATCCTCATCCACTCTGAATCTGACTCTGGTTGAGGTTTCCACAATGATTTCCAAAAGAGCCCATTGGGAAGTAGAGATGGTAGCGCCGGTACAAGTAACATCAACAGTACTTCCGGAAGCGGGATTAACCCGGCCTTTCCAGGTGCCGCCATCGGCATTGGTAAAATAGATGCCTTCCGTTGGCTCGGTATCGGTGGTTACCGGTTCAGTCCCATAAAGCCCTGTCCAGATATCATTATTGGCATCAGCCGCGCTGGGCTTGACTTTCATCAGGACCCTGGGAAGATTGGCCACTCCCGTAAATGAAGTCATATCAGCGGCCGCTCTTCCCATAAAGACAGTACAGCCGGTGGCAGCGGCCACCGAGTTTTGGCGGCTGAAAGAAGGATTGCCTTCGGTGACGGCAAATTGGCAGGTACCTTCATCAGCTACCCATGAAGTGTCGTCTCCCCAGGAAGTGTTGTCAGCCGTTACCGCGGTAATTTCAGTATTGAATTCCTGCCCCATATAGCCGTCGTAGGAGATGAAGCCGCGTTTGCTTTTGGCAAAACCGAACTGGTTGACGTCAAAAAGTTCGTCTCCCGCGTCATCTTCCACCCAGATCGGGAAGGCACTGGCTGATAATTGGGATTCATCCAAGACTATTTTCAGTCCCTTGCCGGTATAACCGTCGGCATCCACCGCGTCCATCGTTATCTGCAAAGCGTCTCCGGCAAAAGTGCCGCCGGTAGCCACATTGACGGAGATATTAGCCAGATCTTTTGTTTGGGCGCCGCCGCCGGTTTCCACCAGGTCAAATTTTACTCCCGGGGCGGTTGTACCAATACCAACATTGCCTGAAGGGACATTGAAATCAGTGGCGTAGGTGGTGTTGGGGTAAAGGTAATTTCCGCCATCGATAAGATACATTTCACCGCCCGGGCCTTGGGGTCCGGAAGCTCCGGTTCCGCCGGTAGATCCGGTTGGGCCAGCCATTCCCGTGGCTCCGGTTGAACCTGTCGGTCCTGAAGCGCCGGTTGAGCCTGTATTTCCGGTCGGTCCTGAAGCGCCTGTTCCTCCGGTGACGCCTGTCGGTCCTGAAGCTCCGGTTGAACCGGTTGTTCCGCTCGGTCCTATTTGTCCGGTCGCTCCCGTTCCGCCGGTTCCTCCCGTTGGTCCCATGACTCCGGTTGAACCGGTTGAACCTGTCGGTCCGGTCATGCCGGTGGCTCCGGTTGAACCTGTCGGTCCTGAAGCGCCGGTTGAGCCTGTATTTCCGG
>CAYGXQ010000002.1:51797-112364 GCA_964354025.1 uncultured Gammaproteobacteria bacterium
CGCTCGGTCCTATTTGTCCGGTCGCTCCCGTTCCGCCGGTTCCTCCCGTTGGTCCAGCGATACCGGTTGCCCCAGTGCCTCCGGTTGGACCGGTTTCTCCTGCGCTTCCTGTTCCACCGGCACCTCCACTTCCTCCGGCACCGATAGCTCCGGTGGCTCCGATAGAACCGGCACTTCCGGCTGTTCCGGCCGTTCCCGCGTCTCCTTTATCTCCCTGGTCACCTTTATCACCTTTATCTCCTTTAGTTCCGGCAAGTCCTGCCGATCCTATTTCTCCTTTTTCTCCCTGCGGCCCTTGCAGTCCCATTGCTCCCGCGGGCCCGATTTCTCCCTGCGGTCCTCTGGCTCCCGCCTCTCCTTGATTTACAGTGACTCTTTCTGTTGTTTGGGCGGCGGCGGCCGGTGCGGCTTGTGCCTGAGCTAAAATCACTTCCGCCGGTTTAAGAGTGGTCTGTATTTCTACAGCCATGGTTTTGGAAAAAGGAGCTACAATCGCGCTTAGCGCGCCGGAAAGAGGACGAGGGAGAGAATATTTAGCACCGGATATTCTTAAATCTCTAAGCGGCCATAAAAAAATTAAAAGAAAAATGACTGCCGATGAAATTATCGCGCCAAGATGAAGAAACTCATTGGGGAAAATTGAATGGCTGAAAAATTCAGTCAGCTTAGGTTGGATTTCTTTTTCCACTTCATCTTTCGCCAATAGAAGATGATTGGTATTATCTTTCAGGATTTTTATATTGCCTTTTTTACCCCAGCGCCTTAGAGTTTGTTTGCTGATCCCCAGTTCGTGGATAGCTTGACTGGCGGTAAGTACCGAAGATATAGGAAGCGGGCCGAATTTTTTTACCCGGACCAGCTCATCATGAGAAAATCTCCGGAATCCTCCCTTAGTTTTCAGGCAGGTAATTTTATTATCATTTACCCACCTGCGTAAAGTCATCACGGACTTGCCTAAAAATCTGGCGGCTTCGCCTATCGAATAGATTTGTTTAGTGGTTTGGGCAGTCACAAGAAAAAATTACAAATTACAAATTATAAATTACAAATTAAATTCTGAATTTCTGAATGTCTGAATTAATTTAGAATTTGGTAATTTAGACATTTAATTTAGCATTTAGAATTTATAATTTATCATTTCTAAGATCTGTATAGCTTTGTATATCTTTTTAAGGCTAATTATGTATAGATTTGTATATGTTTAAATTCCATATTCTTATTATTAATGTAATATATATATAAATATATTGTCAAGTGTTTGTCTAATAAAAAAGAAAATGTATGTAGCTTTATTGTTCAATGAAGCGTTCTTGAGGGATTTGTATAAAGAGGAATTACCTAGCTATTTGTCATTGCGAGGAGCGAAGCGACGTGGCAATCTCGGATGGGATTGCTTCTCCCTCGATATACTCGGGATCGCAATGACACGAACTCAGTAGACGATCCTTACTTTCCGCAGGTAAAAGGAGAAGAGGCCGCCGGCGAAGAAGAGTCCGGAAATCACAATCAGCCAAGTCATATTTTGGACCATAAATAGAGGGGAAAATAATTCATCCACCGGTACCACCCGCAGGATGACCCATCCCTGATGGTCAACTGGGAGACTTACCCCGTTTACTCTCGTATTGACAATCGGGAGAAGCTCGTTCTCGATAGGAGAAATCACACCACTCCGCGCTTCCTTGAAATAGTTAGTCTCGGATAAAAGACCAAGATCCTCCTCTTTCGGGAATTCCTGGTTGGTGATAAAAGCAATTTGCCTTTTATCATCCAAAAGCATTAGCGTATTTTTTCCGTCACTGTGTTTCTTCTTTTCCAAAACATTCTCCGTCGCTTTTTTCAGGTATTCCAGATCAATAGTGGCGGTGATTATGGCTACGGTTTCATTATTTTTCAATACAGGTACGGCGGTGATAATCAACCTTTTACCCGAAAAAGAGCTGATAATGACTGTGGAAAGGGCCATCTTTTTGGTCTCTAATGCCTGTTGAAAATAAGGTTTGCTTTGAATATTTATTTCTTCTTCCTGCTTGGGAATGTCAAAACTAAATGCCAGCGAAGAGCCGTCAAGATTCATGATATTGATACTGTTGATGCTCGGTGATTTGGCAATGATCTCTTTCAAAATCAGGCGGCCATTTTCCTTATCCTTCACGATAACGTCATACAAATTGTTTTGGGCGATAATATCAGAAGTAATTTGTCCCACCTGAAAACTTTCCTTGACGTATTCCGCTGCCAGTTTGGCGAAATCAGTATTTTCTGTATAAGCTTGAGCTCTTCGCGTGTCATACCAGAGATCAACCACATAGAAGATGAAGATGAGAAAAGGGATAATGGAAATAAGATAGACAATCAGGAGTTTGACTTTCAATTTTCGGTGTTTAGTCAGCATAGCTATTTCTATTATGCTCATAAAAACAGTTGCTTTTCAAGTGGAAGAAAGATATATTGTATTAGCGACTAGTGGTTAGGGGTTAGTGATTAGTGAAATTTTTTTTGTAACTAAACCCTAGTGGCTAGTCACTATACCCTAAAATTATGTCCGAAGTCATCCCAGCCATCTTAGAAAAAGATTTCTCCGAAATAGAAAAGAAAATCCGTCTGGTTGAGAATTTAGTTTCTTGGGTCCAGATCGACCTGGCTGATGGGACACTGGTTCCCAACACCACTTTTCTTGATCCGACTCTTTTTGCCGGTATTATAAAAGGCCTTAAAGACACCTCGAAGGTGTTCCGAAGGGACTCCTTCGAGGTGGAGGAAATAGTAAAGAGTAAGGCGCATAAATTATCTTTTGAACTTCACCTGATGGTTAAAGATCCCCTGAAATATATTGAGCCTTTTGCCAAAAGCGGTTTCAAACGTTTTTTTGCCCATGTGGAAGGGAAGAAAGTGGAGGAATATATAGAGGACTGCAACCGTTTGGATGTGGAGATCGGTTTGGCCATAGACGGGCCGACTAATTGGCAGGCAGTTCATAAATATCTGAATGATATTGACACGGTTTTAGTCATGGCCATTGATGCCGGTTTCTCGGGAAGGCCTTTTCGGGAAGATACGGTTGAAAAAATCAGGAAAATCCGCGAAATAGATTTGGAAATTCCGATTGCTGTTGACGGAGCGATGAATCCGGAAAATGCCGCCAAAGTGGTTGCCGCCGGCGCCACCAGGATAAACTCCAATTCCTACATTTTCAATTCTCCGGATATCAAAGCGGCGATTGAAAAGTTAAGAAATATAAAATAAATTCCCTAAACAGGAATAGCGCGGACTAAAGTCCGCTAATCCGTTTCTGTTTGGAATAGCGCAATTTATTGCGCGCCTTTGAAATGGGGCAAAAGACTGGGTCTGGTGGCCGTCGCCCTCCTCGGCCTAATGTAGCCGTTAAGGATTTGGTAAAACTTTGTCATCGCGAGTCCCGACGTTACGTCGGGGCGTGGCGATCCCGACGGGATTGCTTCGCTACGCTCGCAATGACATGAGACAACGTTTTGAGATAGCTTCTATTTTATTGCGCGCTTTTTGGATTATTTTTTTTACTTCTGCCGGTATTTTTCCCAATAGAAGTTATGACGGCTGCGCAATAGGTGATAAGAGCTTCGGTAACAGCGTCCTGATCTCTACCAGAATATTTTCTCAGAAGGTTTGTTGCCATACTGCCTGTTTGATTATCCGTATGAGTTCCTATTCCTATACAGGGGAAAGATCCCAATAATTCCGCGATGTTTCTTAGTCCATTATGAGCGGAGCCTTCATCTATACCTGATGATGCTTCGATCCTTCCCAATGATAATCTGGCATTGTCCCAGACAACTATAGCGGGCGGAAGAGAAGATAGATCACTATTTTGTAATATTGCTCTTCCGCAATAATTTACATCGCAATTATTGATAAGGACAGTTAATGTTCCTCCGTTTGGAAAAGAGATTAAATAAGTATCCAGGTATTTTGCTGATTTTTTCTCTATTGTCACATTTCCCGATTTTTCAAGAGCTTTAATCAACGTTTTCATTAATATGACTGACATGTTATGAGGGGTACCGTCAGCCTCGGGGCCATTTCCCATAGCGATAATACAACGGTTACCATCATCAAGATGGGGAAGATATTCTGCAATATCATGGGCGATTCTCTCTGCGGCTTCATCAATTGCCTTTTGATGGTCGATGGCAGGTTGTCCATCGTCAGGTTCCAATATGGGCTGTCTCAATGTTTTTATGACTGGTCTTGAGGGTTTTGCATACTTTCCTAGGGAAACTGACCATGTTTTTGAATCAGGATTAAGTCTTGTTTGTTCGATATGAAGAGCTATTTCCTGAGCTTTTTTCCTGAGAATTTCTTCAGGTAATCTTATACCAAGATTGTCAAAAAGCATATTTTGGATAAACACCCCATCAGGTTTTTCCGCCGCGACAATTCTTTGGCAGGCCTCCATAATTTCATCGTATAAAAATGGCGACAGTCCAATATTTTCCATCGTGCCTCTATATGTTCTTTCGGTAATTTTCGTATCTGCAGTTTTGTCTTTTAATAATAAATTCAGGGGACCATGAGGATGTTGCAGTAAATGAATGATGCTTTTGTCGTATTCCTCTAACTCATGAGCTAGGATTCTTTCTTCATTTTCTTGCGATGGAGTTAATATTTTACGCTCAAGTCCGTTATAATAAACTAGACCTCTTTGCAACACAATATTCACCAAATTGTCTTGAGGAATTTTCAACAGTCGTGAAAGTATGATGGTTTCTCTGATCAGTTTCCGGCCGTGTGCCCGGAATCTCAGGGTTTCTTCTTCTATTGACAAAATTTTGTCGAAATCACTATTTTGCATGGACATGGAATGGATTATGGCTCTTGTTGCGGTCAGTCTGTCAGTTAGAAGGTCAGTCAATCTATTATGGTTAGGGTGGCCTGCATTTGATAACCTATTAATTTCCCTATGGATTTCCAGAAAGGATGATGTATCAAAGACAGAGATATTTCTTTTGTGTTTTTGCGAAAGCAGAGCCATTTCCAGTCTGTCTTTACCGCAGGCTACTTCCCAGACCCCGAGCTGGCCGAATTTTTCTTCCCTGCCTTCTATGCCGTTGATATTGATAAAATTTGCCAGTTCAATTCTTCTACCATCAGGCATGATATAGAACAGCTCGAAGTTTCTTCCGGTCAGATTACCGCCCAACTGTGGATTAGGCGTGCCGCCCTGTCTCCAGTTGCACGCCTTTTCAGAAAGGGTGACATTGTCAGGGGATATTCCCCGTTCAGCCAGTATTTTCAGGACGGCGTTTTCCGCAGGATGCACAACTGCCCTGATCCTCGAAAAATCGAGTTTTTCCTGTCGGAAAAAGTCCAGTAAAGGATAAATCACTTCCCTTAAACTAATTTGGTCCTTTTCCCTGAGTATGAAATATCCCAGCATTTCAAAACAAGCAGCCCTGGTAGGAGTCATACCTTTATCCAGTTCAGCTGCCAATTCTCGGGCATCGTTATCCCGAAGGCACAGTTGACTGCCTGAACGCAGGACTTCATATGCAGGGAAACTTTCGGATAAAGGTTTGCTCTCCTGGGATTTAGACAGGTATTCGATAAGAAGTTGCTCTATATCAGACCTGCCGAGGGACCGGTTGTATTCTTTTTCGTCTTTGGGATAGATGACATTTTTTTCCGCCCTAAAAGGAAAATATTTTTGTTCCATAAACCCTGCAAATCTGTCTTCAATCTTTTCCGGATGATATTTTTCCTGAGATTTCTCAAATTCCGCAACACTGATGTGTGGAGTTCGAGAATAGCGATCAGTAGCACGAAGGTATGCCTCCGGCCTAAAAGTTCTTGTAATAGCTGTCGAGGAGTCTGGCCGAAGCTCAATGGGGACAGTATTAAAAAACAGTGCTCCCTGTATGGATCTGTCTAAATTGACATCAGGGTTTTGGGAATTCAAAAGTATCAGTTCCCGCAATCCGCATATAATAAACGGATGATTATCGCAAATCCATTTTATTGCCTCAGCAAGCGGGGTCAATTCTCCGGCAGGTTTATTAACTTTTCCCCAGTATATTAGTTCAATTAAACCTTCTTGTCTTAATTCTCTTATATCTCCCGGGAGATTATTATAAAAAAGATAAGTGGTTGAGAGAGAACCGCAAATACAATCTAATATATATTTATTTATGCCAAATTTTTGGTAGTGGTCAGGCAGAGGAATAGAGTTTATTTTTGCATAAATATCAGGATGATTTTTTTCCAGAAAATCCAGCCAGCAGGATACCGATATGGGCAATGTTTCCTGACTGGTTTCAAATAATAAGTTTCTATTTTCATAATCACTCCTCTGGGGAGATACTTCTTGATCATAGTGTTGTCCGCTTATAAGCGCAGATATAAAATCCCGGCCAACGCTTTTTCTTGCCTCTTTTAAACAAACTGAGAATTTTCCGTTACCATCTCTTTTAAGGACAATTTCATTCAACCAGTTTTCCATTACCCTGTATCTGCCCGTAAACACAGCAAGAGCTATTTTATCAGCTTGTTGTGTTCCCAATCTTTTCAAAACGGTTTCTCTTAATTTCAGTTTATCTTCTTTAGGCAGATAAAGCGTCGCCGAAGCCTGTTCCAAGAGCAGGCTGATAAGAAATCCCATATCATCCAACTCTTTTACCAAATGATCTGTATCAGTTAAATCAACCCGGAGATGTCTATAAGGTTTTTGGCATCTTCGAGTAAAATCCCACGCGTGTTCCATGATTATCTTTACATGGCCATTATGAGTAGCACCAAATTCATGCCTAAAACGGATTGTATCTTCAGTTAAAACAGTTAAGGGCGCCCGATCTACGGATACTCTTGGGCCGGTATGACCTAACATACGTGCTTTATTCACAAGAATATTTGGCATGGCTGATCCTAAATCTAATGCCAGTCCTTTTGAGTCGTATCTGTGTTTCAAAGAGAGTAAGAGTTCGTCATGTTCATGCTCTCTTTGGGCGGATGATATCAGATATTTGTGATCTAATAGGTGCCTGCCCAGATCACTGAAACGATGACGGTTAAAATCACCATCAAGCATCTCATAGGCACCTTGCGTACTTCTTTCGAAATATCCCTGCAGCTGGTATGGGGATATGATCCTATCCTTAACACGCATTATATTCATAAGTTCTATGACGAGGTCTGTTCTGTATATTCCTGAGGCCAGGTAGTCCAGAAAATCCTGCGCGTCATTCCTTGTCACTCCCGCCCAGGCGGTTTTGGGCAAAGTGACTATATTAACCATTTCCTGTATCAGATCGCCGAATCTTTGGATAGTTGCATCATCTCTAGCAAACTCATATATATTACTACCTGCTGATGAGCTGTATTTAATATCAGTAAGAATATTTTCTACAAAGATATCTACCTGCGGACTGTGATAGACAAACGGACTTTTCAGTTCTTCAAGAGCTTGTATGGCGCGGGAAACCTGTCCGGCATCAGTGTTGCCTTCAATTATTTCTTCCACAGGCTTGGCGATTATGGAAGGTAAATCCAGATGATCTAAAACAGTAATAACAGCTTTACTGATTTCCAGAAATACAGGATTTCTAATAGATAGCGCGAATCTATTTTGGCTTGCCTGTTTATTTAAATGACCATCAAAAGTGACCTTTCCAGCTTCATCAACGCCTGCGTATACATATCTCACATTTCTCATTATCTGTCTCAAACTGACGTTTTGATCTTCAAATATACCCTTATGGGCGTCAATTACCGTAAGTGCATCCCTGATCTTAGTTAATTCCTGTTCCTTTATGCCCCATTCTGTTAAGGTAAAAAAGGGTTCAAACAAATCCCAATTTTTAAGTATGGTATGGGCATCAATAGTTTTAAATGCCCGGTTCCATTGGTCCATGGTCCTTTCTATGGTGTTTGAGTCTGCTTTAACCACATAATCAGCAGTTTCCTGTCTTTTTCGTATAAGGTCAGGGAGATTTACAACCGGTTTTTCTATATGTTGAACTATTTCAGTAGTTCTAACAGCCGGAAGTTCTCTCT
Organism: uncultured Gammaproteobacteria bacterium; assembly: GCA_964354025.1. Lineage (GTDB taxonomy): Bacteria > Patescibacteriota > Microgenomatia > 2-02-FULL-39-11 > 2-02-FULL-39-11 > JALHWS01. Next base: position 59,823 of record CAYGXQ010000002.1, read on the forward strand.
TTCGTCTCAGTTTCTTTACTTCATACGGTGGAATATTGTTAATGATCGGCTTCTGAATTATGAATGGAAGATTTGTTGTTTGGGGTTGGTCTGCTCCGTCATGAAATAATTTATCTCTACAATTTATCCTTCTTCTGGAATCAGCGCATTTTTTTTGATATATGTCAGCTTCAACTGCAATTTGCTTTTTAATGGCTTGTCCTTGTTCAAGAGCAAAATCTCTCGTGAGATTTATTAAAGCAACAAGACTTGGAACCGGTATCTCTTCCAGGCCGTCATTCGGCGGATCACCGGGTACAACACCTTCAGTATCAAGAGGGCTAACCTCATTTATTCTACAGGCCTGACGTAATAATTCAATTAATTGCTTTTTTTCCCTCGGTGTCCATTGATCTGCCTCTTTTTTCATCACCATACCTTCTGGTGTTTCTATCCATGGTGGATCCGGTGAAGCATCATGACCATTTGCTATTCTTATCGTTTCTGTTATATTTCCCATAAAAATTTCACCTCGATTTTGAGGCATTTTGATAGATATTTATATATTTTGTGGTATTGTAGCAGAATATCTTATAGAGTTCAAAAATAGATCAGGCTTGAACAGGAATAGCGCAATTTATTGCGCGCCTTATCAAAGGGTATTAAGCCGCTTGACATCGCTAATTTTATTTGTGATAGAATAATTATTGATGACAGAATTAAGAGGAGAACCCAAAGTATATTCAGAATTTTTTACTAACGTGGCAGTAGCTTGGTTTTCAGCCGGAGTAATTACTCCATTATTTATAAAGCCTACTGATCTATTTGGGTTTTTACCAAGCGCTATCGCCATAGTCGCTTCCTGGGCGTTTCTAAATATTGCTTCTGCGTTTGCAAAGGAGGTAAAATGATCACTGAGAATATCTGGTTGGCTTACGCCATTGGGATTATTATGAGTAGTATCGTAATTTTTTATGCTTATTTTCACCTGAGAAAATGAGGAATTTATGAATATAAATACTATTGTTTATATCCTGGCTTTTGTTTTGGGCGCGGTTGCTTTCTACATTGCTTTCTTTAAAATAAAGTAAAGATATTCTTTCCTGGGTCTTGTCGCCGTCGTTCTCCTCGGCCTGTCGTGGCTGTTATAGCCTCTTATACCACTTTCTATTCTATATCCTTTTCTTGAAAAAAATTAGATAATAATTATAATCATCTCAAAACAAAAGAGTATAATATAACTTACATTTATGTTGCAAGAAAATAGTCCCCCAACAGCTACACCGTCACTGGCGGATGCCGAAACTCAACAATCTGAACCCCAACCATTGGAAATACTTGGTAGAGCCGTACGGGAGAGATATATTGTCCAGACGGCTGGGACATTGGCATTTTGCAGGTCATTAAAAGAGACAGACAGTATAATTTTTAGTACAGCATATTCCGGCGATGCAGGTGAAATACTTGATAGAATGGTGAGTAATATTAATGGAACAAAAGGATATGCCAGGGTTATTGATCTTCATAGCCAGAAGATTGGTTTTAAAGGTGTATTAGAGGATATTGATAAAGCATGTCAGGCAGTTTCAGTAGCAGGAAGTGCTAGACCTGCCGATGATTTTGCGGCAGAACCAGATAATACACCTACAACCAGACCAGTATTAGTTATCAAGGGGTTTGCAGATATCCCAAATATTATTACTACCAGTCCAATGCTGAAAAAAAGGCTCGTAACCTTTCTACGATTATTTATGCAAAAATACAGTGATTATCCTCCTGAACAACGACCGCTCATTATTACTGATGCCTCAAAAGATGAAATGATATCGCTGAATGATGTTCTTGAGGTTAATATAACAGACCAACCTTATTATCGAATTCTTTTTAATGCGCAAAAAGTGCCTTTCGACCGGCTGGAAAAGATTCCCGAAGCGGTAGCTCTTGTGGCAGGAAGATTATTAACTATCGCTGATGCCATATTCACAGCGGATAAGCCTGCCGTATATCGTTTAATGTTGCCTTATGATTATGGACTAATTGCCGATCTTACGATGGAAGAGCTGATAAACCGGAAGCTATTGCATATACCGCCAGGTGTAGAAAGCCAGATTCAGTTGATTAATGCCCACGAGGCATTTCTGATGGTAGAGGATTTAAGAAATAATCACACCAAAATACCCGTGCATACAGGACAGCATGATATTACTATTCTTGGATTGAGTGTGGATACCAATTATCCTGTCTTACGCAATTTTGCCGGGACTGGCGGCAATATTATTGCCATAACATCCGAGGATAGGAATGTAGATTTTAGTTATGGACGATATGAATATACCCTTGATAAACCTCCTGTTTTTTGCGGTTCAGGACCATCAAATCAAGCTCGTCACATACAGGAATAACTCCTGATTTCTCCGAAATTTTTCTCTTTAATAAGATATCTTAAGTTATATTAAATCATATTAGTTTATATATTATATCAGTACGAAACTATGCAGAGTAAAGCTATTTTTTTCCTTATGATGAAGCGTATAATTATGTTATGTCCAAGCCCGGTTACGAGTATCTTCTGACCTATCAAAACTCAGTCGAAATTTACGATCTGACGGTGGAATTTGTCGGGAAATTCCTGCCGGGAAGAGAAAATCTTAGAACTCGGGAGCAGATGGTTCAAGCCGCCCGCTCATCCAAACAATGTATAGTTGAGGGATACTTGCAGAAAAGTACGAAGGGTTACATCAAGCTTTTGGGAGTGACGAGGGGATCTTGGGAAGAATTACTGGAGGATTACCGTGATTTTGCCAGAACAAGAGGTTTTCAGATAAGGGACAAGTGGGACACAAGGGGAAAAAGGGACAAAATGAGAAAATATCTACTTCCTCTCGACCCTCTTTACCCTCTTAACCCCTTTATCCCTGTTAACTATCTGGCCAATCTTATCCGTCGGACCAACTATTTACTGGATAGACAGATGGCTTCTTTGGAGAAAAAGTTTATCTCAGAGGGCGGTTATACAGAAAAACTCTTCAAAAAGCGTTTGGATTTCCGGAGAAATACGGTGAAATAATCATATGGGTAGAGCTTATCCTAAATATTTCTTCATGATCTCCCGGTAATTTTCACAGAAATCCGAGACGAACCGGCTGTCCGGCAGAAAATTCAGGAGGTCATATTTAAGTTTTTGCGGAGTAGCGGTTTTTTCGATCTGCGCCGAAAGCCTGTTTTTCAGCTCTTTTTCATTTCCCACACCGGTGATTTTTTTCAGACACTTCCAGTTCGGCGTCACTCCTTTATCAAAGTACCAGAAAAGGTCGTAGAAGTCCCGTCCCTTTATATCAATCTCATTTTTCTTCCCCTTAAACCACAACCGATATAAAAACGCATGGATTTTACCGGCCATCAGAGTGGGGAGGTCATAATGACGGACGATGAAATTAAATCCCATTCGGGAAACGGGAGTAAGTGACATCCCGGCAAAAGGTAAAATATCATTTTCCACCTCAATTTTTACATATAATTTATCACTTTCACCGGCTTCGGCCATGGACAACTTTTTTAAGATAGGGAATTTCAAATATATTCTTTTTGTTGATTGCATTTTGGTTTCAAGAAGGGCGACATATCTCTCTTTTATTTCCTTTTCCAGATAGGCGTTGAGTTCTTTCAGGGAAAACTTTTCCCGCTTTCGGGTATCGATATCGAAATCCAAATCTTCAGAAAGTCTGGGCAGTCCGAAACAGATTCGAAGGCATGATCCTCCCTTAAAAATCATATTTTTGTATTCTTTGCTGTTGTAAATATTTTCCAGTACGGCGTATTGGATATGCTCTTTCAGGTAGTTTAAGATGACAGGTTTAGCGATACCCATTTTTTTCTTTTCGGCAACGATCTGTTTCAGAATGTTTTTATACATAGTATTTTGATTGTATCAGATTATATACCTCGTTCACTTTTCTGCTTCCGGATAATTTAACATATTTATACATCGCCTTAAATTCCGGTCTTTTCATGTTTTCCCAATTTATACGAAGCTCCTCAATTGTTTTTCCGTTTACCGGAGTATTTTTCAGGAAACGTAAATAAAGAAAATCAAAAAGAGCCTTAATTTTTCCGGCGCTAAAAACAGGATACTGATCATAGTTTTTAGCCGTAAAACCGGTAAATAGAGGAGGGGTGACGGAATAATAATAAAAAGCCCCCAATGCGTTTTTGAATATTTTGGTTTTTCTGGTGGAGACGCTGGTGATATTTGTTACCCCCTCAGTCAGCAGGCCGAATTTGCTCATGACATATTCACCGGACAGATATGACGGTTCATAGATTTTATTCGCGATATATTCCGGAAATTCTTTATTCCCGGCTTCTTTTTCCCTTCTTTCACGGGTAATATATAGCCCGCTCTTCAGCAAAATCACTTCCCCCTTTTTTATCCAATAGGAAAGATTGTAATTTAACGAGTCTTCCCTCGGTTCAATTTGCCTGAGAGTTTCTTTGGTAAAGAGAATGACGTTATACTTCTTCAAATCCTGCAGTTTCATAACTATGGTTGTTTCCTAATTAATAGCAATATTCTAATAAATAAGAAACACTTTGTCAAGATGGATCCTCGCAATGACATGTTACTTGGAAACTATGGATAGGTACAAGTATATGTTTGCGACTGACTCTCTTATTTCTTTTTAGTATATTTCATGTATTTATAAGTCGCGTAGCTTGAGTAGGGAGTTTTGCCGCCCAGCCAGCTTGACCACTCGCCTGGGGCGCAGCCGTTGCCGGCGCGCATTTTAAAATAATAAGTTTTTCCCGCAACAAGCTTTTTTATATCGATGGACCAGACGTGTCCATTCCCCGGATTGGCGGCAAATGACATGGCATATCTCTCGTCTCCCGGTTTGAAGCCGTAGATTATAAAATACGTATTCATATTTTCCTTGACGGTGGTGTAATAAAGAGTAGCTGAATTCTTTTTCATATTTATCTGGAATAAATCAGGATGGCCGAGAGGCTTGGGCTGTTGACACTTGGTATTGTCAGTGCTTTCGGATGAGCCGGAAGAATAAGTGTTGCTGGTGGAGTCAAGAGAGGCAAAATAAGATAGATGGTAGGTATGAATTTTCGTATCAGTAGAATTTGAAATAAAACATTCTCCGGGGAAAGTTGGGGCGGTCGGATTGTCATATGTTCCACTGCAGGCATTGGTAATTCTCACCCACGAAGAAGAGCCGACCGGTTTATACCCGATAGCGCCTGATGCGCCTTTGATGATGATGCTTATGGCTTTGTCAAATAAGAGTTCGACGCTGGTAGATCCTAAAGATGTGACATGGTCGCCTAGGGTATATCCGGACGGGATAGAATCGGTTGAAGGAGCGGTATAGATGACCGGAGGTTGAAATTTACCGTCCCAGCCGCTGGGACCCATAATAACCGTTCCGTCCGGGATAGAGACAGTTACCTCCGGAGCCGAATTTAAAGTGGAAACAGTGACGCCGGTGCCGGTGATGCCTGAATCGAGCCTGACGACTTTATTGACGGTCATACTGGTGTCGCCGATAGTTATTGCGCCTGAAAGGTTCTGGGCAGTCAGATCATTATACGTATAGTTTCCTAAAGCCATTAAGCCTCCGCCGATGTAGACGTTGCCGCCTGAGGCGGTACTCAGACCCGCCGAGGTGTCCAGATTGTTTGTTTTGTTGAGGGATATAGCCGTGATGCTGTTGGGCATTTGGACTTGGCCGGCGCTTGAAGAAAGCAATGTTGAGTCGGTGTAACTGCCGTTGGAAAGCACGGTCCGGTTAACATCAGTATAATACGGGTCATAGTCAACGTAATCGCTGACTGAGTCGCCGTCGGTATTGGGTCCTGTGGCGCTATTCCACCAGTTATTTTCGGCGTTCAGAGTCGCGGGTGAAGGATCATAGGCGACCACCACCGCTTTGTCGTAAGGAGCTGAGCCGGTGTCGTTGCCGGCAAAATTATTATTGTTGACCGTAATCCCGCCCAGAGTGATCCGGTCTGCCGTCAGCGTGGTGACGAAGGCCAGGCCGAAATCGTTACTGACAAAACCGTTATTGGAGACGGTCAAGCTGGTCAGTTTGGTTACCCCGTCGTTTGATTTTGGTATGATCAGGAGGCCGCCCCAATGCGAAGTGCTGGTATCGCTGGGAGTGAATTTGTTGCTGGTGACCGTGACGGCCGAAGTGTCATTGCCTCCATCGACCAGATAAAGTCTGACACCCGACCCGAAAGTATTACCCGAAATAGCAGCTGTTTGGAGTGAGGCAAATTTTATAGCGTAATGGACATCGCCGGTGGCGGTAAAAGTGTTATTGGTCAGGCTAAGATTACTCGTCACCCCATCGGTGGCAGTCGGATTAAAATTAAGGGCCACGTCAAGCCCGGTAGAATCATAGTTTAAAGTATTATTATTTATCGTCAGATGATCATAAGCACCTTCAAGAGAAATACCGGCAGTTGGTTCGCCGGTGGAATTGATGATGCAATTTTTTATCGTCAAATAATTGGTGCCGGTGGTGATCTGTACCGGCCAGTCACCGGCTGCCGCTCCTGATGAAGGAGGGGAGAGGGTCATGCTGTCCAATATCACCTGATTGTCAGCCGTGCCGGCATAATTGACGATGACCGTTGCCCCGCCGGTGGCCGCTCTTTGGATGGTAGTATTGGCGGCGCCATTGCCTTTGATGGTTACCGGTTTCGTGACGGTAAAATTATCAGCATAAGTTCCTGAAGCGACGTTGATGGTACCGTTATCGGCTACCAATGTAAGGGCGTCGCTGACGAGCGCGCCGGCGGCATCGGTCTGGTTGACGTTGACGGTGGCCGCGGTGATGCCGGTGGTGCCGGCCACCAAAACAGCGCCGTTGGTCAAAGTAAAACTAGTTGCCGTTGGACTACCGGTTCCGACCAGCTGGGCGCTTTTATTGATAGTGACGTCTTCAGCATATGTTCCGGCTCCGGCATTTATCGTCCCGCCGGCGGCAACCAGCGTCAAAGCGTCGGCTATTTTTGCTCCGGTTGCGCCAACCTGATCGACATTGATGGTTGCCGCGGTGATACCGGTGGTTCCGGAAACCAAAGTGGCACCGTTGGTCAAAGTAAAACTGGTCGTTGTCGGATCTCCGGTTCCGACCAGTTTAATATTTTTATTGATGGTGATGTCTTCGCCGTACGCGCCGGCAGCGATATTAATCGTTCCTTCAGCCGAGACCAAAGTCAGCGCGTCAGCGATTTTGGCGCCGGCCCCCCCGGTTTGGTCGACGTTAACCGTCGCCGAGCTGATACCCGTTGTCCCGGCCACCAGAGTCGCTGTGTTGGTGAGAGTAAAACTGGTGGCCGTCGGACTGCCGGTTCCGACCAGTTTAATATTTACATTGATAGTGACGTCTTCGGCGTATTCACCGGCGGCGACATTGACTATATCGTCAGCGATAGCCACCGTCATTGCTTTGGTCATCGACAGATAAGCGCAATCCGGAGGCGAAATAGGAGGGGCATCGACCAGCCCGCTGCAGGTGATATCGTCTCCGTTCGTCCGTACATACATAGTTGTGGCGGCATGGGCTGACTCAGGCAAAAAAAAGAATAACAGGAGGAACATGGCGGTCAGATAGCCCAACTGAAGAAATGATTTCCGGTGAACGGATAATTGAAGAAAAAAAATGATCAGAAATAAAAACACCAGGCAGCTGAGATAGTACATTTTATATCTAAAATTATCGTATAGTATGTTTAACCATGCTGTCAAGTGTATTCGCTGCTGACTTTCAAATAAATATTTGTTAAAATCATCCTGTATGGTCAAGTCCGCTTTTTCTTCCAAAATCTTTCTCGACGGCGGGGTGTCGGAAGAAACAGCCGAAGCTAAAAAGCTACTAGGCTTTCTCGACGGCCAGACGACCAACCCCACATTGATCGCGAAGAATTTACTAAATAGAGGGGTATCAGGTATCAGGTATCAGGTATCAGGTATAGATAAGAAGAAAAAAATACTTAATACTAAATACTTAATACCTAATACCGAGAAAGCGGCTCTTGAGGAGTATAAAAGAATTGTAAGACAAATGAGTAAGGTTATCCTTCACGGATCCGTTTCTATCCAGGTTTTTGCCGATCAGAAGACCAAAACCGCCGAGATGATCAAACAAGCGAGAGTTAGGAGAAAATGGATTCCCAATTCTTCAATCAAAATTCCCTGCGTGGCCGAAGGCCTGAAAGCCGGAGAAATACTTTGTAAAGAAATGCCCCTCAATTTTACCCTCGTATTTTCCCAAAGCCAGGCGGCGGCTGTATATGAGGCAACAAAGGGAGCCAAATATCCGGTTTTCGTTTCACCATTTGTCGGCCGGCTCGATGACGGAGGAGAGAAGGGGATGGACGTGATCGCCAATATATTAAGAATGTATGAAAAGAGCGATCATCATATTGAAGTGCTTACGGCCAGTGTACGGAATTTAGGCCATATTTTCCGTGCTTTTGAACTTAAATCAAACATTATTACTATTCCCTTCAAAATCCTGAAAGAATGGGCAAGTCTTGGATTCCCAACAAGCCTTAAAGACACCTCGAAGGTGTTCCGAAGGGACTCCTTCGAGGTGGAGGAATCAGCAAAGACTGATCTATTACCGATTTATTATGATTCAAGCGTCAGGCTCGGCCAACCCTGGCAGTCTTACGACCTTCACCACGACCTGACTGACAAAGGCGTCACCTCTTTCTGGACCGACTGGATGGGATTGTTTTCATAAATCTATCGATACCTTTTGCTATATCTGTTTAAAGATATTTTATCTATAATGCCTACGCTTACTTGTAGCTTTCCTCTGCGTTCCGTTATAATACCCTTCCGCTATGGCTATTGAAGCGCTAACCCATCCATTCTTAGAGGATAATGTACAAACACCTTTAGAGGAATTAGGAGAATCGATGGCGAAACAATATTTTGATAACCGTGACTATTATGACAATCTTCGAGGCGTAAGGCATGAAATGAGAAGACCGTTGACGTATATCGCCGGAATAGGACAAATGTTAGCCAACCATAATAAAGTAATTTTCAGAAGATTAGATGATGTTTCGGCAGGTATCCGCGCTTTTTCAGATATTTTTACTTTTGAAAGTGCATTGGCTAGACGAGTATTTGCCCATAATCCGGATTCGCAAAGGTTACGTAAGGATACAGTCTTATTGACAGATGAATTAGTTAAAATCGATAGAATGGTTCGTGTAAATGAAGAAGTGTCAGATCAATTAAAAAGCAGATTAGCTGGGATGGAAAGAAGAGAATTGGCCGGTTGGGTAATAGGCGAGTTAGTAAAAGGAGCAGAAATAATAGGCAATTTTGTTAAGCCGGGAAATCCTCAGCATCCTTATCATCCTTCTAATATTACTAACGCTGAACTTAGAGGACAGATTCCAATCCTTCAAGCCAATATCGCCAGAGTCGGAGAGACATTCCCTTTTTTACGGGCAGAGTTGACGGGGCAAGCCTATCAAAGGAGAGATGGGGATGAACCACTTGATTTTTGGCGGATTGTAGAAGAATCAAAAGACCAATTTAACTGGAAAGCAGGTTTAGTTTCCGGCTGGGATAAAGTAACTGATTATGTCAGAAAATTACGTTTTACCTCTGATCCCGGCCTTCTTCGGATTATTCTGGAAAATCTTTTCCGCAATGCCTATCGCTACAGCGATGAATATATCCGAGTTACTCTTCGTCTGTTTAACGCGACCGGAAATAGAAAGTTAATTATCACTGTTGAAAATGATGGATCAGTAATACCTTACGAAGAACAGGAAAGGGTATGGGAAAAGGGACGAAGAGGCTCAAATGCCGCGAAAAAAGAAGGTTCCGGCTTCGGCCTTTATCTCACGGGGAAAGCAGTTGCGGTGCTGGGAGGAGAAGCTTGTCTGATCAGCGGCCTCACGATCAAAGGTCCAAGAACCCAAGTCAAAGTCTCTTTGCCGATTGAGGATAAATATACCTTGCAAGGTTGAACCTTTAAAGGGTGACATATGTTATTATAAATTTAGCCATGAAAAAACTCAATTTGAGGCAGAAAGGTGTATTGGCGGAGTTTTTAGGGAATTTCGCTTTAGCCTGGATTACGTTTGGGTTAATATCACCGGTATTTACTAAAATAGATGATCCTACTCTTTTTATCACCAGATCAATCTCGTCTCTTATATTAACATTCTTCTCTTTAAAATTTGCTCTGGATTTAGTAAAGTAATATTATGAAAATAAATTTTGATACAGTATATTTTTTCGCTGTAATAATGAGTACTCTTTTTCTTTATGGTATTTATTTTTTATTTATCAGAAAGAAGAAGAAAAGATAGGCAATAATTATGAATATCAATACAGTAAATACAATCTTGATGATTATTGCTTTTATATTATTGGCAGGCTTAGGTTATATTAGTTTTGCTAAAGATAGAAAAAAATAGGATTAGATCTTCACAAACTCCCCATCCAGTTTGAGGTAGAGGATTTTAGCTGTTGTCTCTGGAAGTCAAATATTTGATTAGTTCTTTGGAATAAAGGAAAAATTCCATCGCAGATGGCAATGATGCTATTTCTTGGGGTGTATGCGGGTCTTGTATAGTCGGACCGATAGAGATGATTTGGGTTTCGTGAGGAAACATCCTTTGCCAGTATGCGCATTCCAGTCCGCCATGGGTAACTCTGGCGACAATATCTTTGCCGAACATCACTTTATGGACGGCGTTTGCCGCAGTGAGTATCGGAGATTCAAAGTCCGGTTCCCAAGCAGGATAAGGATCATCAGGAGTGTTAACCGATGCACGGTATTTGCCAGCAATTTGTGGCAACTCCGAGTCTATATAATCTCTTAATTTTTGCGCATCTGCACTTCTGCTCATAATATTAATATCCAGCGTACCGCTGTCAGTTTTAACTATTGCCAGGTTCGTTGATGTCCGTACGTCTCCTCCTTCTTGGCCAATCCAGTCGATTACTCCATGTCTAAGGTCTGATAAAAGATCGATGACAGCTTGTGTTGATTGAACAGTCATAGGAATATTTTCAGCTTGTTGCGTTTGTTCATCCGGTAATACGGCATAGGAATATGAAATATTTGTTTCTTCGGGAGGGAAAAATACCTTGTCATGTCGAGTATTTATTTGCTGCAAAGCTTTCTCAACGGATCTTGCTTCAGACTGGGGTACGGCAATAACCATTTGGGCGTCTTGAGGGATGGCATTCTTTTTTGCATTACTGGTGGTAAGAGAAACCAGTCTTAGACGAGCCTCCGGATCGTCAAGACCTTTAGCTATATCCATCATTATTTTGATAGGATTGACGTGATTTCTGTTGATCTTCAGTCCGGAATGTCCTCCCTGGCAACCGGAAACACAGACGGACATGTAAACTAAATCGTCAGTAGGTTTTTCTCTTTCAAGAGTTAATTTGACATTAGTATGGGCTCCGCCGGCGCCGCCGATGGTTGCTTCACCCATCTTTTCACTGTCCATATTCAATATTCTCGAGTAACCTTGAAGATCAGCCAATAATCCGAAATTTTTAGCTCCTTCCATACTGGTTTCTTCCTGAACTGTAAAAAGAAGCGCCAAGGGGCCGTGTTCTAAATCTTCGGATTGCGCCAGACTCAACATGGTTGCCAGGCCGAATCCGTTATCAGCACCCAGGGAAGTGCCGTCTCCCCTTAACCAGACACCGTCATCAGTCATTGCTTTTACTCCATGCAAATCGGGATTTATTACCGGATCGCTTGGGACGCCAACCATATCCATATGGCCTTGAAGGATTATCCCGGGTAATTTATCCAAGCCGCGTGAAGGAGGAACTAGAATCAAGAGATTTCCGGAATCATCCCTTTTATGAGTCCAGCCATTGGCTTTGGCTATTTCTGTCAAATAATTGCTTACGCCTGCTTCTTGGCCAGAACCGTGGGGGATCTCGCAGAGTCTATGAAAATGCCTCAGCATACCTATTAGCTGGTCATTTATTTCCGGTCGTTTAACCTCTTCAAGGACAAAACGTGACTGTATTAATGGTTGTTGTTCTAGAGGCGGCATAAATAAAAAATCCTACATTTTTAGCAGGCGGTATTACATCGAAACTGAATTTTATACTACCTTGAAGATACTGTCAATATAAATGTCTTTATATCACACCTTAACAAATCATCAGACCTTCACAAACTCCCCATCCAGTTTGAGGTAAAGGAGGAAGATTTTGAGGTGGGGGAATTTAGCGCTAATCGCTTTTTTGGCTGCCGTCAAATCATTTTGGTGTTTCTCCAATGATCCTTCCGTTCCATACGCCCCGCAGTCTTCGTGGTTGATGAGGTAAACTTCTTTGACATGATGCAAACGGATGGAGATGTCTATTTGCTTTAAAACATATGTCATATCTTTCACCGCTCCGGCGATGGAAAGCTTGTCATAGCCGCCCGGGAGGTTTTTCGCTGTCCATTTCTCGATATATTTCTGCAGCCGGAAATCGATACAGGTAACTACAATTGCTTGACAAGAGTGTTGATTTAACATAGAAAAATATTATAACATAAAACAAATGGCCAAATTCGTCCCTGACGTCAAAACCCAAAGATGGATTATCATTGCCCCTGTCCGGCAGGACCGGCCTGCCTCGCTCGCCTCGCTGCGAAGCGGGCCGAGTCAAGGCGGGCCTGATGAACACCATGGGCCGGAGAAGAAAACCGTTTGCCCTTTTTGCTCCGGCAATGAGAAAGAGACGCCGCCTGAGATTATGCGTCTCGGGGGAGGAGAGAAAGATACTCCGGGCTGGCAGATCAGGGTTGTTCCCAATAAATTCCCCATCACGGATATCCACGAAGTAATCATCCACAGCCCGGATCACAACAAAGATATAGAGGATTTTGATTTATCACAATTGGAAAAACTGCTTAATGTTTACCACCAACGCTTCCTTGAACATCAAAATGACGGGCATGTCATGATCTTTTGCAATCACGGCGAGCACGCCGGCGCTTCTTTAGCTCATCCTCATTCCCAGTTAGTGGTTATCCCCAGACAAATAAATCTGGATGCGCTGGTGAAAGAACCGGTTAAAAATATCGTTGAGGATAATAATTTTTTTGTCACCTACTGCCCTGATTTTTCCCAATGGCCTTATGAAGTCTGGATTGCTCCGAAGAAGGTAGGGACGACTTTTGCCGATGTTACGGATGAGGAGATGAAAGACTTAGCAGTTATTTTACAAAAAACAGTCCGGCGTTTAAGAGTCAAATATGAAGGGAAGCTTTTTGCCTACAATTACTATATCCATCACGCCAAAGATTGGTTTATCAGGATCATTCCCCGTTTTGTCCATCGGGCCGGTTTTGAGCTGGGGACGGGTTTGTCAGTAAATATTATCGATCCTACCGTTGCCGCGGAAGAGTTGAAGAAGATAGAAGTGGAATAAGGATAATTTTTCCTTGACAAACTTTGTATTTATATCATACAATCTTTGTATATGAATACTACTATCAATATTTCCTTACCAAAAACCATGTACCAGGATGCCAAAAAAATACAGAAGGCACGCCGGTATTCCTCCATCAGCGAATTAATCCGCGATCTTCTGCGCGGATTTCTTTATCCCAGACTGACGGAAAACGGCTTTACGCCGGAGTTTGAGGCGGAAGTTTTGAAATCCGCGGCAGAACCCGTAGATAATGACATTGTTTTAAAAACAGAGAAAGATGTTGATGATTATTTTAATAATCTAAAACTTCCCCCAGAGAAAAAACATGCTAAAAGTTAAAATCAACGGGAATTACGATAAGATGCGAAGGGAATTAATAGACCAGAATCCATGTTTGAAAGAGACGATTAACGCCAAAGTTAAATTATTCATGCATAATCCCGACGATACCAGACTGTTCAATCATCCTTTGACTGGCGTCATGGATGGGCAACATGCTTTTTCCATTACCGATGATATCAGGATTGTTTACGAATGGTTTGGTAAAAATACCGTTAGGTTCCTAGGTATTGGCGGCCATCCAAAGGTTTATAGCAGGAATTAGGGCGGGATGGTTTGAATCGTAAAGTAGCAATTAATCCTCAGCGGCCGCATGTCAATTAATATATTATCGATTTATTTATGGAATAGCGCAATTTATTACTCCTTAGTCTGCAATCCCAGAAGCCACATGACGGCTTCTTTTTTATACCGGCGGTCGCCTCGTGAGTTGATGCGGATGGCCGGCAGTTTGCCTCTTTTGCCCCATCTTTTTATGGTGAGCGGTGAGACGCGCAGAATTTTTGCCACTTCCCTTACGGTTAAAAGGTCCGGCCAGTCTTGTCCTAGAGACATATTATTAAGTATCAAGTATTAAGTATCAGGTATTAAGTATATAACTTAATCACAAAATATTTCTACTTGAGCCCTCCAATTGTTTGCGGACAGAAAAATTTATAAGGAGGCAGATTATCTAATCAATTTGATATGTAATGTAACATAACCCATTTTATGTTGTCAATAGACATCAAAGAAGGGCAGGTAGTTTGAAATAGAATGATGTATATTTAACCCTGCGCTTTCCGGTGATGGCGCAAACGAAGACCTGTGACAGAGTTCAGTTGATGATATAAATGCATCGCTTCTCTTGCACGTGAACTATCATTGGTTTGTAATTCGGCAATCGGAAATTCTTGGAAACGATAAGTGCCTCCAAATTGTGATATTAAAGCGGGAATTACTTCGGTGAGCAACCTATCTTGATTCCCATCTGAAAGGAGAGCCGATAAGACTGGGATTAATGTGATATTGTCATTAACTATCCAATGACGTACCCATTGTAAACCAGCATTCAGGTAGGAGCCGGTATGGAAAATATTTCCATCTCCTGAAGGAAAATTATTAAAGCCATGATCAGGGAAATAAAAGAAGATTTTTTTTAAAATTACATGTGAAAGTCTGGCAGAGGCAGAATTTACCCTCCCGTCTAAGTCGTACAGCCAAGTTTCGCTTACCGCCTCTGGATAATAGACGGCTTTTACTTCATCTCTAGGTGTTAGAAGTAATAGATCATCTTCCCACACCTGCTGATGCCGAGGACGAGTATTTACCCAGATTTCTTTTCGGGTAACTCCAGCTAGGTTACTTGAAGGTTCTCCAAAAGAAGCAGAGTTGGCAGTTTTCTTGGAAGAATCAAAACGTATTCTGGCAGAGGTGTGTAACAAGTTGGGATGCTGATAGTATAAATCCAGACAATGATAGCTAGTCCAGTTAACCGGTTGTCCTGGCAGCGAAGTCATCTGTGCAAGTTGCGGTAATAATGCCATAAATTGATTTTCCTTCTCTATTGAAGTCAAGTCAAAAGCAGCTTCGCCGCAGTGATTTACAATTACCGGTTTATTAGGCAACAGTCCGGTATTTCGTAATTCCAAGATGAATCTCTGCATGCTTTGAAACTCGTCTTTAGGTATATGGGCAGGTATCTCTAGGCTTGTCATAAATATGTAATATTTTCTCATACCAAGTCAAATTTAGGTAAAATTTACTATCAATTTGGATTTATTGTGGAAAAAATATATAATTCACTTCTATATTATGAGACATGAACAAGATAGACCGAAAATCGTTATTGCTACTTCAGTTACCGGAAATACGCTGCCGGTTCCTTCCAGAACAGCAGCGGTATTGGCCGGTTGTGCCCAAAGAGAAGAATTTTCTGCTGAGGTAATAGATGCAGGCAGAGTAAACTTGGTGGAGGCTGTAAGAAAAAGTCAACCTTTATTTACAGGATTAAGTGTCATGTTGCCCGGTGAGTTATTGGAATTGGACAAGATTACTCGACAAATTCGTCAGGCTGCCCCTAATACCATTATTGGAGTCGGCGGTAGTCCGGTTACTTTACAAACGGCTGAAACATTCCGAAGTGCGCCGGAAATTGATTTAATATTCAGAGGTATTTCTGATAGGTCATGGCGTGATTTTTTGGCTTTATTAAAAAGTGGCATAAGGAGAGAAAATATTTTCCAGATAAGTGATGACTATCCCGGTATATGCCGTCCAAGTGGAGATTTAACCATCTCGCCTTATTTACCTTTAAGGATGGTAAATCCGCCTGATTATTCACGTTTATCTCCAGGTCTTTCGAGTTATTTTCACTCCGGCGGCACCGAAACTTCATGGTTTGAAATGTACAAGCATAAACAAATGCTGGATGTTCTGACTCATATAGGCTGTTATTACGGTTGTGTTTTTTGCTTCAATACCCAACTGCAGCAGTTGGAAGAGGGTACCGGAAGACCTAAGGTCGAATTTAGACCTCCAGCGCAGGTGGCAGATGAGATAGAAGAGGTAGTGGAAAGGTTGCGTTTTGAAACTATACCGGTGTATTTGGCGGGAGTGAATTGTTTTGCCGACCCGGACAATCTTGAAGAAACTGTCCGAATTTTACTTGAAAGAGGGTTAGACCGTCGAGTTAGGATGAACTGTGATAGTATAGTAAAACATTTATTGCATGCAGATAAGAAAAAACCTCAACTGTTAGAGTTATGTTGCCATGCAGGACTAAGGTATATAAAATTAGGGGTGGAACATCTTCATCATGATATGCAGAAATACATCAGAAAGATAGTCTCTCCTGATGAAATTAGTCAGGCAGTAACAAGGATTTGGCAGGCCGGGATAGTGCCCGAACTGGAATTTGTTTTAGGATTACCGCCTGAAACTAGCGAGACGCTACAGTTTTTCTACGAAACTATCTTACGATTAAAAAAAGAGCTGCCGCCATTTATTATCCAAGTGCATAGAGCCGTACCCTTTGCCGGAACTGATCTTCACGATGAGGTGATAGAATCTAGATTATTAGGCAGAGACAATCACATACCCAGTAAGTGGTTTGGGGGAGCCTGTATGCCGACACGCAGTTTGACAGCCGAGGAAGTATCACGAGGAATCTGGAGAATTATGTCCGCTTTCTATTCCGATGGATATCTTTCAAGTCTTGAGGGTATTCCGGGAGAACAGGGTGAACTTGTGCGATTTGAAGCTAGTAAGAAAATTAGCCGTGCCAGAGAATTATTATCTATTATGGAAGAGTAACTTGTTTAAAAAAATCCGCTAGGTTATGAGGTCCCCAACGGTCAGATGAATTGATCAGCAGTTCTTTAATCAGACCGCATAACTGATCTTGTACAGTAAATCCAGTGATAGTATAGTTATCAGCGGAAAAGGTGAGTCGAGGGAGGTAAGGTATTAGAGCTGGACCGTATCGTTTTAAACTTAAAATAAACGGATGCCTAAGATAGTCAGAAGGCGGTTGATTCATACAAATTATGGCATTACTGGTTAAGCATAACTGCAGAGAAATATTCTTTTCCTTCGCTAATTCTAGAATTTTAATAGCAATATCAAAATAGGAAGTATCAGGAGACATACCCAATTCAACCGCAATTTGGGCGATTCTTTCTTTTTGGCAGGCTAATACCGGATCATCCTTTTGAGCTGACAGAAGCCGGAATAAAGAATAGGCATGACCCAGCCTGATATTTTGTAAACGGATAGCAGAAATAATATTTTCTAATCCGGCAGCAGTCTCTTCGTCCTTAAGTTCACCAGTATGTAGACTATAAAGCAATCTACTGTCTTTTAGACGTTGCAGGAAGGGAGAAATGGCGGCTACAGACTTAACTTTTTCGTCATCGCTTATATCCACACCCATAATAAGACCATCAATTTTTAGGCCTTGGAGTTCATCAATAAACATGTCCGTAGCCCGATCCTCAGGGTAGTTCATATACCAGGTTTCGCCCTGTGGACGATTGCGTCTTAAAGAAGCTATAATTGGTCTTTCCAATCCCGCATGTAGTGCGGTAAGATATTGCCTGGTTTCCAGCGAAACAAAATCTTTAGGAAATTTATCGCCTCCATATTTTTCAGCCGCTTTTTTTGCTAAACCTGAACCATTCAAAGTTGTTCTTCTTTGTGAATCGGCAGACAGATTGAACATACAGCAGTAAAATGGAACTGTCTCTAAAATACCTATTTTGTCTGCCTGTCCTTTTACTTTTCTTCCCAACTTAAAAGCAACTGTCATCATGGCTTTTTGTTGGAGAAGGAGATATCTGTGCGCTGTCTGTTCGTAGCCGGATATTACCGTTTGAAACGGTGTATTATCTGATATTGAGGCTAATTCAGCCTCGGGATGACGATAAGCATCCAGCATTTTTATCTGCCAATTTCCTGTAGGGTATCTATTAACCATACAACTCAGCCAGCTATTTTCAGACGCTGTCCAAGGTTCATCTCTTGATGGATCATCGCATGTCCCTTCCACATGATTGTGGTCCGAGTGTGCTATTTGATAATAGATTTCATCTTGAAGTCTACGTAATCTGTCCGCAGTGGTTATCGGTAGTTGCCCCTCTATTTGATACATTTTGTATTATTGGTAGATAAATTTATATATTTAGAGAGATAAATAAGTATTCTACCAAGAGAGACAATTTAATACAAGTAATCCGGTAAAAAAATCATTAATTACTTCAACTCTACCGTCGCTCCGGCCGTAGTCAATTTTGTCTTGGCTTCCTCTGCCGTTTTTTTGTTGACTCCGGTTAAGACTTCTTTGGGAGCTGATTCCACCAATGTTTTGGCCTCCTGAAGACCGAGAGTCTGTACCAGTTCACGGACGGCTTTGATGACGCCGATTTTGTTGGTGCCGGCATTACTCAGCACCACATTGAAAGTCGTTTGTTCGGGAGCGGCTTCTCCTGCCGGTGCGCCTCCTGCTGGAGCTGCGACCGCCACTGGGGCTGCTGAAACACCGAATTTCTCTTCCAAAGCTTTGACGAGGTCTGCCAGTTCAAGGACTGACATTTCCTCAACTGATTTTAAGATTTCTTCTTTACTTAATTTTGCCATAAACTTCTTTCACCCCCGTTCGTTATTATTTTTTATTTTTAACATTTCCCAATACAGTTACTAATCTCTGTATATTCCAACTCAACGCGTAGTGCAGTCCCTGTATCGGTGAATTTAACCTGCCGGCCAAAGTAGCCAGGAGTACATCACGGGTTGGCAATGTCGCCAGTTTTAAAAAGTCGGCTTCATTGGCCAGTTTACCGGCAAATACGCCGATTTTGATTTTAGGAAGCTGAAGAGTCTTGATGAATTTAGCCAGTTCCCTGATGGGTGCGATCTCGTCGCCGTAGATGAAGAGGGTAGCGGTGGGATTTTTCAGCTCCTTCGCCAAATCGTCTAATTGGGCAAATTTATTTTCTGACAGGGCAATTTTAACCAAAGTGTTTTTGGCCACCACCAGTTCCGCCTCGACTTTTTTGAGAGCCCGGCGCAGTTGTTCCAGCTGTTGGTGGGTGAGTCCGCGGTATTCGGCCAGAAAGACCGCCTTGGCGCGGCTCAATTTTTCTTTGATCAGTTTTACCTGGTCTGTTTTTCTTTGTGTCGGCATATATAAAATAAAACCTCGGCATTGCCGAGGCAACTAAACGCTAGACGCTATTCTCTAGACGCTAATCATTTCCTCGGCAAGACTTATTTTTGTGCTTGTTGTCTTCGGATACTCATATTTATACCACAAAATATTTTCGCAGACAAGAGGGAAAAAGCCAAAGATTGCATTCCTGAAAAAGCAAGCTATAATTATAGGTCATTATGGCTTTAGCAGAAACACTTAGAAAAGTCGAACGGTCTGGTGAGCTTCCTCAGATTACCCGGATAGTTGGTAGTGTCGTATTTGGACAGGAAGGAAACAAACAGGAAGCACTAATAGGTTTTTCTCCTGATGGTGGTTTGATTGCCTCTTCCGAAGAGGGATCCGTAGAAAGTCACGAATTACGAAGTTTTAGAATTGCCAATGCGGCTCAAGGAGAGACAACCAGGATAGAACTTGACCCATCTATCAGGCGCGTTATCCCTGTCAGTATAGATTTGAATAATTCGGATATGTTACGAATTCCCGATATGTCAACTGCAAGAGGTACCAGGTATGATATTAGTCTCCCTCTTATTACTCCTATTAGAATAGGTAGAACTGAATACTATCAAGAGTCAAAAATACGGAATTTTCCTTTACCGCAATTGTTATACTTATTTTCAGCTGTATCTTCCCCCAAACCGATTTTGGAGTTTATGGATACACGGGTTTTGCCTGAAAGAGCAGTCAGACGGAGGTCAAGCAGGCTTTGTTTATGTATGAAAGATCCGGAACAGACAGACACGGCGATTTTGATGTTTTTTGTCAATAGGCATGAGGGTACTTTTCAACGGCAGGAAGAGGAAATAGACAGCTGGGGCATGGCCCATCTTTTTTTCAACCGGATTTTAGCAAACTTAAACCCTATATATGAAAAAGACACTAAAGGAATTCTAGCCAGAATCAGGAGACAGCCTGAATATAAGAAAGCTCGGAGGGAACTCATCCGGGACCTGATGGAGCTTCAAGCGATTGCCACTATTGAGCATTACAGGCAATATCGGCAGACTCATAGAGATCTAGTCGATGATGCAGTGTATGCTTCTATCCAGGCCGGACTGATGGATCTTCCCAATAAAGCTGGCAGTCGGGAAGCGGTCTTGAATCTTTTCCGTCCGCCGGAAGAATCTTCCAGCAGTGCGCCTCTTTCAAGAACAGAGTTGCCCGAATCAGAAAAAAGGAGAACGGAGTTTGATGAGGTTTTTAATAAGCTTGATTCTTTGTTAGGTTCTGAACCTGCTGTAATGGGATCAGATATTTGGGTGAAATATTACACTCAAGTATATCAAATTGCAGAAGAAGCAGATGAACCAAATATAGTCAGGGCAGCCATTGCCAGGTTGGAATATTATGCTAAATATATCAAAGCAGAAAGTAAATTGACTTTAAAGGAGAGAAGGTCTCAGCATTCTTATGCAAGATCAGATCAATTAAGAACAGCCCAATTGACTTTCCACCAGAAATATCTGGAGGATGAGATGCAAGCGGCCGCCAATGCCCTTTGGTTGAGGTTGATCGGTTTTGCTAAATATTACGCATCAAGAAGAGACGCTGTTCGTACTCTAGAGATAATTGATGATTTCGAAGCGAACCTGGACCGGGATGACCCGCTTATGTTGCCACGCGAATTTTTCCTGGCCTTAGGAGAAATCGGCAGGAGTACAAAATTGAAAGATGAGATACTGGTGCGTCTTGAGAGGTACCAATACCAGGATAGGTATGCTTTCAGATATATTGAGGTTTATGAAGAGGGACTTAAATGGAGAAAACAAATCCGGACTCTTATTTCAGAAAACATCCGCGATATAGAAGAAAAAAAATTGGATTAAACCACAACCATACACTAGGGTACACTAGGGGTACACTAGGGGACGGTCCTTTGATATCTTGACATGACGCCTCAGAAATGAAGTAGTTTGCGGCAATTACGGCAAAATGATTAGCGACCATTGCCGGAGAGTATTATATATCTGTTTGAAAAAATCAGTTGTTTTTTCCACCGTTTTCCTGATGGAGATAAATGGAGTCGGTACGACAGGAGTTGTAGTCGGTTCAAATGTTTGTCTGTCCGTGGTCCCTCCGGCATTCATCTGACTATTCGGATAGTTGATGGGTTCCTGTATCGGTTCTTCGGTCGGATCTCTCGAAATTCTCTGGGTTTCTTGAGTCGGCCGGACAAAGGTATTGGGTCGGTTGATGGCTGGATTGGTCGGGCCAAGAACCGGAGTGTGATAGTTTTGCGGCGGATTGGTCGGTTGGAGATTTGCAGCTTGGGTGGGTGATAATTGGCCGTGGTAGTCCGGCTGGTTAGGAATAATAGTGTCTTCCGCGTCCTGAAACGGCGGGACATAGCGGGTGGGTGACGGGCCGTAAGTGGGTGTTGGCGGAAGAGGCGTCGCAGTCGGTTTGGGCTTTTTAGTCGGTGTGGGGACAGGCGTTTCCGTCGGTTCTTCCTCGTATTCCGGCGGCTCGTTGTAGCAGTAGCCGCCTGATCCTGGCGGATTTTGAGCGTCGTATGCTTCTCCGGACATGATTACTTCACCGCAGCATTCGCTATTGCAAGTGCCGGCACACCCGCCGGTGAAATCTCCTCTACGGCAGGGATCATTATGGGAAAATTTACAGGGTCCGTAAGGATAATCAGTATGATAAAGCACGCGGATGCATTGAGAGCAGAGGCTGCCGTTACCGTTATCCACCAGGCAGGAATTCACTTCAAAGCCATGCGCGTCATATTTGCCGTAATCGCATTCAGGAGTATCATTGAAGCGTCTGCCGCCGTCCGGACAATAAGTGTCTGCTGCTTTACTTCTGGTTTCCAATTGGCTGTTTTGTATAAAGATCGAAGTGCCGACTACAGACAGAGAGAAAACGCTGAGGAAAATTAAAAAATAAATATTTCTGTTACGGGTTTTCATATATTTCTTTTGTCATTGCGATCCCGAGCCTGTCGAGGGAGAAGCAATCCCGTCCGAGATTGCCACGGCTACTTCATTGATAGTTGTATTCAATGTCTAATAATGCCGTTTGGTCGTCGCCCAGCCCTTTTGCCCTCAGCCAGTCGAAGAAATTGATTTTTGCCAAAGCCTGACTGTCTTTATTGAGAGTGACGGTGAAGAAAAAATGGCCATTTTTAAATCCGCCGGTTTTCACGGAAAAATTTTCCGCCTTGTAGGGACTCAAGTTTGCTAAAAAGACATCCGGATGGTTAATCCTTTGGAACTCTTTTTCCTTTTCCGCCGCTTTTTCCGGGAAAGTATCGATGAAAGCGGTGGTGACTGTTGGTTTTTTGATCTCCAGCGGTTGGTAGCTGTTGGTGAATTTTTGAGATTCGGGCGATTCGGTAGCTTTTTTCAATGACAACACTAGGATAAGGATAACGAGAAGAACCAGACCGACGGCGATTATGATCAATAACTTCTTTTTGTTCATATTCTTCTCAACCAGCCGCGAAAATATGGCGCATCAATTGTTTCGATTCTTCCTATCCGAACTAGCCCTCGGCCATCCCAATGTCCTTCGGCGACTTCAAAAGTATCGGCGTCATAGATTTTCGTCACATAGGCCATATGACCATAAGTATACCAATCCCAAAGAGGCAGGTCGCCCACCTCAATTTGGATTGTACCATTATTTTTGTCGACAAATTGGTAACCGGTGGGCGGAGTGGTGATATAAGCCTTAGCGTAGAGAGTTTCGGGGAAAGTAGTCCCGCTGGCAGTCAGATCAGCCGCTTTCACGAAGCCGACGCATTGAAGATAAGTGTTATTAAAGGTCGAAGTACGCATGACATCGATGACTTGGGGTGGAAGAGGAGGGGTGATGTTTTCCACACAGGAAAAATTGCGGATGGTTACTCTGCCCCAGACGCCATCTTCTTCGCAATTGGCTATTATTGAGTTTATCAGTTGTTCAACTTGGTCCAAATCTTCAGGCGGGATATTGGTAATGTAGGGGATTATCGGCGTCGGGGTCGTCGGTTCCGGCGTGGGAGTAATCGTTGGTGTCGGGGTGATTGTCGGCCTTGGCGGCTGCCAGAATTTGAGCTTGATAGTGAAAGGGTCGAAGGCAGAAACAGGTTGAGGAATAATGAGAATAACAAATAAAATGAATAAAATTTTTCTGAATGACATAACAATCCTCATTTCCAGTTTAGATTCTGTTGGAAGATCAGTCAAGGAGGAAGGAAGGTGTCTATTTAGAGTTTCCCGATAGCAGGTCATCGCGAGCGATCCGCCAGTTGGCGGAGAGCGTGGCGATCCCGTAGGAATTACTGTAGCATAACGGGATTGCTTCTCCCGATTTCCATCAGGATCGCAATGACATTGTTTTTCGGGAAGAACTGAATAATTACGAAGGAAGGAAAACTTCAGTCAGAATTTATTCAGCCGCCGGAGGTGTAGGTTCGCCGGAGAAAACGGTTGTAGCTTTAGGAAGAGATGCGGGAATAGGAATATCTGCGGCTAGAAATATTTGTTCCATCCGTTTACGGTCCAGTTGCGGGTGTTGGGCTAGATCTACAGCGGCCGATAATCTGTCCCGCCATTGTGGTAATTCTTGTATTTTATAGAATACCCGTGAAGCTGCATACATTTTAATATCCGATAATGTTTTATGAAACGTGTCTGGTGACATGTCAGAAGGAAGCATTATGGCTATCGCTACAAACCAATTGAAAAGAGCTGTGGTGACCATATGTTCAAGCGTGACCGTGTCTATTTGTTTTTTCAAGCTGGCCGCTGGTAGTTGCATAAGATCAACAAGAGCGCTTTCTTGTTGTTTCAGAAGACGAGATGTCAAGGCAGATAATATTTCTTCAGCTCGGTCTGCCATTATTGCGTTTTGACGAAAAGCATCCTCTGCTACATTAAAAAAATCAGTAGAAGCAAGAGCTTCGAGGATAGTTCTACATTCTTCAAGTCCAAAGTGGCGTTTTTTATCGAGAGAAAAATAATCCACAAAGACGCTATCTTCAGCTATTTGTTTTTTGGCACGATGCGGTGTCTTTGTGGATGTCAATACCCGGAGAAGCTGTTCTTTTTCCCATAGCGAGTATTCCGGTTGGGGAGGCAGACCATGTCGTTCAGGAGCAAGGTTATTTAAACCGGCGATAAGCGCGTCTGCTTTGGTAATCCTTTTAGCGATTAAATCATCTGCCAATCCAGCTATATAAGGTTTTACATTCTCAAAAATCTTTTTCCATCGTTCTGTTCTTTCCGCCACTAAATACTCATCATTCGGAGCAATTCCGTCCGCCTTGAGCCAGGCGTCCTGTTTGGCGTCGAGGATGGCATTGATCAAAGGTCTCTTATCTTCCGAGTAAAATCTTTCGGCTATTATATCAAGGAAAAAGTCTCTCTGTTGTTCTGGAAGATCACCGTCACGTAAAAGCTGGATCCATACCGGCGATTGGCGATCAGTACCGGCTGGGGGTACTTTCAGCAGGAATTCTGGTCTGCTCGCCAAGAGGAGTGTCATAAGTGTATTTGTATAATCACGGGAATTCGGTATTATCTTATAAGTTTCCCACATCGTTTTATCGTCAGCCCTGCTAAATAATTCCCGGCTTATACCGGCAGCTTTGTCTTCTAGCCATTTATTATCAGTTAGTATTATTTTTCGCTTTCTTTCATTTAATATACAGGCGATGAGATGATCAGACGTGATTGCTTGAGCCTTTTCTGCCTCCGGTAATGAATCTTCCAGTCTGACGGCGGTTATACGGGCATAATTTAATTGTTGAGGATATGAAGTGTGATTCATTTCTCTTTCCTGTAAACCTAAAGTGTGAGTCCAGACTGCCTGGACTAAGGTTAAATTTCCTTTTGGCAAACGGTCTAAAAAGTTTTGATAAGCGGTTAGATCCTCGTCGTAAAGGCGACCAACTTGCGCTTTCTGAAAAAATTCTGTAATCAAGTTTTGATGATCGATTAAAACTTCTTCCGGCACACGGCTTAAGATAGGCATAGTCTTTTTATGTGTGAAATGATTCTGTGCTTCTTGAATCCCATCAAGCATGACATCCTCAGCTATTTGTTTCCAAAAAGTAGTGTTCTCCGGCGGTGGCGGAGCGGTCTCTGTATAATTTGCTAACAGATTTAGCCATTGGTTTGCTACTATTGGTTCTCTCCGGTATGTCGAGGCAAATTCCCTGGTTTGGGTGTATAGGAGATATTTATTTTCAGCGGAAAAGTTTTCCTCCGGCATAGTCATCATCTGTCCGATGACAGCCAGCACATCTCCCGTTCTATCGGCCGGCCGATCACTAGCGTCAATAAAAGGTTTTGCATCCGTGGGGGTAAGCCCAAAAATATGGAAAAGTTCAGCGCTTCGGGTGACAACTTTCTTAAAGGGATTTTCTCCTTTCCCCGTAACACTATTAAATGCCGCTAGGCAGCTTGTTAATACAAGACCTTTTCCTTCTTCGCCAAGCAGGCTAACTCCCGGGATTATTCCAAGCGGAGTTTCCATTAATTCACGGTTTCCTGTTTCCCAGGTAGCGTTTCCAGACTGAAGGTAACTTTGTAGTAATGTGGGTAAACTAGCGGCAAATCCTATTAATAAATCTTTTCTTGTTAATGGTGAAGATTCTTGAACTTGTTCAGTGGCAATTGCTTTTTCTCGAGCTACTTCTTGTAGTGCCATAAAAAACCTACCTCTTGGGCAGGGGATAGTAATATTGGCGGATTATAGCACGCCGGGTCAAAAAATATCAAATTCCCGCTTTTCTCCCCGGGCTCAGGGTGGATATTGGTATGACATTTTAGTATTAAAATGCATATTGACACTTTGCAATTTAGTAGTAAAATGAAAGGTAGAAATATGCTTAAACGTGCGATTGAGGCTAAAATAGAGGAGTATTTACGGGGGAAAGATTATAAAACCTTCTATATTTGGGGTCCGCGGCGTTCCGGGAAAACAACGCTCCTGCAAAAACTCTCCCAGAAACTGAAGGTGCCGATTTTTAATTTTGATTTTTCTTCGGATCACGAGAAGTTTAAACCGGACAGAGAAACACTGGAAAAACTGGTTAGCCAAAACCGGGTAATTCTCATCGATGAAGTGCAAAACTATCCGCAGGCGACAGTCGCCCTGAAACTATTGCACGATGAGTTTAAAACCAAAGTGATCGCCACTGGAAGCAGTGAACTTAAACAAAAAGGCAAAGAGTTTGATACTCAGGTGGGCCGGTTCACAGAGCACTATTGTTTACCACTGTCCATTTCGGAAATTAAAGCAAACAGTACTTACAAAGCGTACGATGAAAAAGCTTTTGAGAAGAAGCTGCTTGAAAATCTTCAGATTTTTGGCTCATACCCGGAAGTTTACGCGCCGGGGACTATCACGGATGAGGCAAAGATCAAATTACTTGAAAATATTGTCAATGCTTATGTCTTAAAAGACGTGATTGACATCTATGAACTTAAAAATGAGAAACTGGCCCGGGACATCCTCACCAAAATTGCCCTCCAGTTAGGCAGCGAAGTCTCCATCCGGGAAATTGCCGCCAGCTTAGGTTCAAATGGCGTCACGGTGGCAAACTACATTGAAATTTTTATTAAAAACTATATTCTAATTCCTCTGCCGTCCTTCAAAACCAACACCAGAAAAGCCGTCTCGGAAAACCGGAAACTCTATTTTTATGATTTAGGCGTCCGTAACGCCCTGGTCAAAGATTTCAGGGAAACCAGGCTGCGGCCGGATCAGGGCGGACTATTTGAAAATTTCATTATTCTGGAAATTGAGAAACAGCGGAAAAATACCGAGGTGAAACGCAATCTCTATTTCTACCGGGAATACGGCGGAAAAGAGATTGACTTGGTGATTGAGGACTATTTCAAAAAGTACAATTGTGTTGAGATTAAAATGCAAAAGCACGGAGGCAATAAGGATATTTTTCCTTTGCCCCATACCTATACTAAAATCGACGGCGATAATTATTTTGCAAAAACCTCACGAGTGTTGGATCATTAAACTTGTACTTATCCCCGGACTCATGAATTAATCCTTAAATTACCCCATAATTTATTTCTCTCAACCGTAAAAAGCCTGTTAGATAATATATAATCCCAAAGTTGCTCTTTATTAGCCATTAACCTATAATACACCGTTAGCCCAAAAGTAGAGCGAGGGTAAAATATGAATGCTGAAATTGATTACCGCAGATTTCATGCTCCAGCTGCCCGTAATGAGCAAATTACTTATGGGCAGTCACTCTTGGTTGAGGCTGTAGGGATCAATAATAATGATCAACCAGCCTTAGAAGCTTTTAAAGGTAAATTAGGTTTACCGGAAGGAGTGACATTTCAGAGTGTAACTGATTATTTAAATCATTTTGTAGCAGAATCTGATTTGCCGACATTTGCCATAGCAACGACTTTGGCCACTTTATCAAAAGATGTTAGCGGTTTTATTCCTGATTCCCAGGAAGAGCTTCGGTTATATAAACCCATTCCTTCTTTAGATATGCCAATAAAATTTAGATTCGGACAGACATTGTCTTGGAAAGATATATTGCTACGGATTAGTATCCAAGCGTATACCTATCATGAGATTCTTAATTATTTTGGTAACATACACCCAGATAATTTATCAGAATTTGTTACATATTTAAAAGCTGAAAAGAAATCTAATTACGGTAGAGATCTGAATAAGATGGTAGAACTAGGATTTTTATCTTGTACTGATTTGACAATTACTGCGTGTCAGTCTGCTGATAACCAAACCATCTTTAATATGCATGTTCCAGGAAAAGATGTTCTAGAATATAATTTGACCCGTTTGTTAGATCCTATAAAGGAAGCACATCCTAACTCTGATCGTTCTGCCTATTTACTATGCGGATTATTTAATCCAACATTAATAGAATTGATACGTTTAGAAGGAGTTAATCACTCATTTTTTAAAGCCTTTGGAAAAGCCAATGCCACGGCTTTATTAGATATACTGAGATCGCAGGATTTTGAAGCCATCGACCGATTAGCCAGTCATTGGAAGAAATTATTTGATACTTGGGAACAAACTTCGGCAATTTCCATGAACCTACCAGTCCTGACTCATTACGGTCCGGTTAAGGATTGGTGTTTGGGAAAGGCTCCCCAAGGTGTTACTTCTGATGGCAGACTGACTCCGGAATTTATCAGATGGATATTTTATGAAGCGACTGATGAGCAAAGAGAGGAGTATTCCCAAGTCATGGTTACGCAAATTGAAGCCGGGATGACCATGACCGGAGTAGATCGGATCGAATGGGATTTCTGGAAAGAAGTATTTGGCAGAATGGAAGCGGAAAATTTGCATGCCATAAATGTAGTTGATGAAGGCGGTAGTGCCGGATTAGTCACCCAGCAATTATTTACTGATAGACGGACAGGAGCTTTACATCTTAAAGGTAGATTGGCACATGTAGTTAATGTTGACCGGATACCTTCAGAACAAGCGATGTTAAACCGTATTTATAGATTTAATCCTGCTCGTTATGATGAAACTTTAGAGTTGTTGTCACAGGATGACGCAACAGAGCTTTATAATCAATCGTTAGCAGCGTTCAGAGAACTACACGGAAATATTTATAGTTTTGTAGGATCAGTCGATACTTCAAAAGCTGATTTATCGGCTGTTCTCAAACAGCAAAACATTAATCAAGCTCATCTTATCTTAAACATGCGGGCTCAGGGACTGCATGGTAGACCTGAAGAATTGGAAGCAGTTTATCAGCGCTCATTGCCGCTTCTGGCAGAAGGCGGCCGGTTTTATCTCCAGCGGGGATTACCGATTTACGGTCATCTGGTTTTGGGAGTTTTGTATAAAAAAATAAAAGGTCAGCCGGTAGTTGAAGCAATTCAGTTAAACAATCACGGAGAATCAGTTACAGTCTGGAGATTGGATAGAAACGGTAATGAATCTACAAGCTGGAAAGACGAAATAAGGGCAATTTACGGGTAAATTATTAAAAGTTGACTTTTATCCCCGGGCTCATGGTGGACCTGTTTCACCGATTATTTCGTGATTTTCCGGCCGATTTCCAAAGAGAGGTTCCGGAAAAAAGATTGCAAAACGGTGAGTTTCAAAGGCTTGATCATTTTGGGTAAAAAAGTAAAATCCTCGGCTTTCAAAAAGTCCGAGGCAATCAGGAATTGGTCTGTTTCCAGGTGAAATTTAGCTTCAAGTCCATATATTAAATCCCAGATGGTATATTTTTTTAGGAGATAGTAAAGATCGACGAAGTCTTTAACATCAGTCCTTTGATTGATAGTTAATAATTTATTAGTCGCGATGTCTCTTAAACTATCCACTGATAAAGGCCCGTCCATTTTTCCTTTGTGGATCTGTTTATATGGGTAATAGCCGAAATCAATTTTCAGTTCTTTTTTATCAGGAAACTCAAGAAAGAACATATAAACTACTTCGCTGAATTTAGAAGAAAATTTATAACCGTATTTTTGGGACCATTTATCTACTTTTGAATAAATAACTTCATTATCAAACTTGTTTAAACTGAAAAAATCCAGATCTTCGGAATAGCGGTGTTTCAAGTGGTACAGGCTTAATGCTGTCCCGCCGGTGAAATAAAAGTTGGAACAAAGAAAAGGGTCATTTTTCAATTCATCCAGTATGATTTTTTGATTTCTGGTGATGATTGGTATTTTCCCCATATCAAAAGCTCCAATAAACGCTTTGGTAATCTATATATATGCAATTGATCCCAATTGTATTTAATAAAGTGAAGATCCAGTTTTGTCTTACCGGGTCCGTAATTTATCAGTCTCTCCAGCATAAAAAGCCGGCCTTTTTTAGTTTTTCTTAACTCCTTTTCATCATAGTCCCAAAGGTGTTTCATCATATTAGAATTATATCAGACAGAAGGGGGTATGGGCAACCTGAGTTAATTAATTGAATTTTACTTTTATCCCCGGACTCATGGTGGATTTCAGAGTAATATTCTTGATCTTTGTTTCTCCGACGGATTTGGTGAAAGCTTGGAAATTTTCTTCAAGCTGTTTGTCTTTGAAAGACAATTTGCCGATGACCTGGTGGATGATGGGAAAATCTGCCTCGGTTTTCCAGGCGATTTCTCCGCCGGTCAGCTTTTCCGCTACTTTTTCCGGAGTAGGTGAGATAGTGCCGTTTTTGGGATTGGGCATCAGGCCTTTGGGGCCTAGGAATCGGGCCACTTTGGCCATCACTTGCGGGTGGGCAACGAGGGCGTCAAAATCGATTTTGCCTTTTTCCACCGCTTCCACGATTTTATCGATAGTAGCGTTGTCAGCGATGGCTACCCTGATCTTTTTGCCGGTCCCATAGGGGACGGTCCTTTGATATCTTGACAGGACAATCTAGAAATGCAATAGTTTAAACAGATATGCCCCGCGGACCCAGAATTGCTTTCGAGAATGCTTTTTATCACGTCTTCAATAGGGGAATCGCCTACCAAAAGATTTTTATTGACGATAGCGATTACATAAAGTTCCTAAAAAGGCTTGAAGATCTCAATAATGTCAACGGTTACGATCACAGTATTTATTCCTATGTCTTGATGCCCAATCACTTTCATCTTCTTATCCAAACGAAGAAGACTCCTCTTGCCAAAGTCATGTCTTCGCTTCTGACCAGTTACTCCATGTATTTTAACAGGAAATACAAAAGGATCGGTACTCTTTTCCAAAACAGGTTTAAAAGCAAACTTTGCGATAAAGACAGCTATTTCCTGGGTGCCTCAAGATATATTCATCTTAATCCTGTTGAAGCAGGTTTAGCAGAAAAGGTTGACGATTATCTTTGGAGCAGTTTTGGGGAGATATTTGGTCATTCTCAATATTCAATCATCGATAAAAATGAGATTACCAGATTGGTAGGGGAAACAAACAAAGAGAGGGAATCCTATCGGCAATTTATCCTCTCTGGGATAAAGATAATGGAAGATATTAAAAATAGCTATTCTTTTGATAAAGATATTGAAGGCAAGCCCAGATTTCAGACTCTCACCCAAAAGAAATATTTGAGAAGAAAAAGACGCAGAAAGTAAACTATTTAAAATCTAGAAGATCACAACAAGCAATCAAAGGACCGTCCCCTAACGGTTCCCTAACGTCGTCTATTACCCTGTCAAATTTTTAGATTTGCTTTTCTTGTTGCATAAGCCTATAATATCCTGTCGCCCAATATATGGGCTTATATTTTATGGGGAAAAAAGAATATAACATCGATTTATGGTGAAAGGATGATTTTATGATAAGAGATGAACGACAATCAATATCACTTCCGTTTTTTGAAAGACATCCGGAGTATTCGCATCTGGTGGAGCAGGTGAATATAGATAGAATAAGAGACAGAATAGACATCTTGTCCGGTATCGCTCATGGGGGTAAGATCGGTGAAGGCGGAGGCAGAGGCCAATTTACACAAGAGGATTTCCGGGCCAGGGAGACGATGGAAGACTGGGTATGGCAGATGGCCGGCGGGCAGGCAGTTTCAGACAGAGTGGAGACTTACCCTCAGGCGGGAAGATTAAGAAGAAGTGAAAGTCTCGGATTATCCGTCTGGCAAAATCCTTCAGGCTTAGTGGTATATTTTGAAGGGGAGGATCCGGAAAAAGATGAGCCTTCCGTCGCCGGTTCCCACACTGATACGATTTATAATGACGCGGGGACGGAAGACGGACAGGAAGGCTGTGCGGCCGCTTTCGAGACTTTAGAAATACTGGTTAATAATTTTCGAGAGACGGGTAAAAAACCAAAAAGAGGATTTGCGGTGTTGATCGTCACCGGAGAAGACACTCCGCCATACTTTTCCGGCAGCCAGGCTTTGGTTCGAGGACTTAACAAAGAAGTTCTTGATACCGTTTTAACTCAAGACATCACCTTAAGAGAGGGAATATTAAATTGGGCCAGACATTTCGGAATAAAAGATCTAAAGGAAGAGAATGTCGATCGGGTTATGTCCCAGCCGCTTCTTGACCAGTCTCCTTATTCCTGGAGTTGGATGTATAGCCATCTTGAACTTCATCCTTTTCCCAATAATTCATCAAGAGAGCTTCCGGATATGCTCATGTCAGCGGAAAAAGTACTTGGTTCAACGAAATTAAAATTGACTTTAGAAAAAATTCCATCAATAAAACAGGTTGATTCAGAGACAATTACCAGTAATGCGCTGATATCTTTTGGCATTAGGGTTACAGGTACCGAAGGACACGCCGCTTCCTTACCTATGGAAGAGAGGGTGGATGCAGTAAGACTAGTATTGGCCTGGCGGCAAAAAATCCGGGAAATATTGTCACAGGAAAAATATAGAGGGATCACTCTTTATCCATTTGAATTTTCTATCCCTAATGGTGTGCCAAACAGGGTAGCCGGGTTATCAGAAATGTATTTCACATTGGCATATCCCGTACAGGATAGAAGTAAACAAAGAGAAGTTAGTAAACTCCTTATGCAGGCAAGAAGAGAAATCGAAGATGAGATCAAACAAGCAAAAACTAAAGAATTGGGAGAAGAAAAAAGCGCAGCAGACTTTTTGGATATAAGTGTTCCAGCTATAGCATTCTCACCGCATTATAAACCCGAAGATCTTGATTATCTTCTTGATCTTGCGGAAAAATATATCTATCTGATTGATTATACGTGCAGAGAAAGTACAGCTCATCACAGTAATATGTATCAGACTGCAACTGTCGGAACTATAGGTTTGAGAAACGGGAAAATAGAATTTACTTTGGATTTAAGATCAGAAGGTAAAACAGCTTTGAAAGTTCTTATATATGATTTAATTAAAACATTTTTCTACCCTCCGTTAAATGTTGCAAAACAAATGATTGTACCTCTTTTTAAGAGAGATGCTTTAATTATGGGGAGTTATATAAAGCGATTAAAATTAGATCCTGTTGTACGAGATTTAACATTTGATAGAGTCATGTATTTAGAAAAGGATAAATCAACTAAGAATCCTTTTCCTTATATACTCTCTATAGATGGACCTTTAAGCGGAAGTGAACCTCCGGTAACGATGGACCCGGGACTGATTGAGGAGCTGGACGAATTGGGCAAGAGGTTTGCCGGAGTACCGGTTCCGAAAAAATTAATTTTTGCCGGAGAAGATCACCAGGTTCTTGTGGAAAGAGTGGTAAATGGAAGGATTGGGATGATTTTTCCGGCTTCAAATAATACCCATAAAAAAGATGAACAGACTCCAGTTGAAGCTTTAGAAAAGGCCGCCAAAGTCCTCGTGGCGCAAAAGATCTCAGAGGTATACGAAGATTAAATATTGGACTAGAGATTATAGGGACGGATTATAGGGACGGGGGCAGCGCAAGTTGATAGCATCATCTAAAAGACCTTATTTTTCTTGGGAGAATTTTACCTTTCTCCCCGGGCTCTGGGATTAATCCAAAAATTACCCCATAATTTAATTCTCTCAACCGTAAAAAGCCTGTTAGATAATATATAATTTAATCAGTTGCGCAAACAAATATTATAGGTTATAATCCGATTATGCGTCAGGCTTTCAATATTCGCGATGAGTTTAGCAAACTCAAAGAAGTAATTATCGGCACGGCCGCAAATTTTATTCAGGGAGAAAAGATCAATCGCGGTATGCGCCGGTATTATGGGAAAAAATACGGTCCTACCAGGCAAAAACTCACGGCAGAATATCTCTATTTAAAAAAAATTTTAGAAGCTCAAGACGTCAAAGTTTATTCTCCCAATCCTTCAAAAGATATTTCTCAGCAGTTAGCCCCCCGTGACATTGGTTTTGTCGTAGATAGTACGTTTGTCATCTGCAATATGAAATTTGACAGCAGAAAACATGAGATTGATGCGATCAGGCACATATTGAATAGATTTACCGGAAAAATTATTAAAACTCCGGATGATGTCAATCTAGAAGGCGGTAACGTATTGGTTGACGGCAAAACAATATTTCTGGGCATAGGTATAAGAACCAGTCCCAATGCGGTTGATTTTATGAAGAAAAAATTCGGTAAAAAATTCAGGATTATGCCTCTCTACCTTGACCAGAAGGAGGAAACCATCCATCTTGACGGGGTATTTAATATGATCGGAGATAAAGTCGCTCTTGTCTATCCTCGGGAAATAAAAAAATTGCCCGGAATATTAAGTACTTACAAGTTGCTCAAAGTCACCCATGAGGAAAAATTGCTCGGCGCCTGTAATGTTATGGTTGTTGATAATCAAACGGTCATTATCAGAAACAAGCTTCCCCGGATCAAAAAAATTCTTACAAAATCAGGCTTTAAAGTTTTAATCACTCCCTGGGATGAATCAGGAAAAACCGGTACTACCGGACCTAGATGTGCTTGTCTGCCGTTAATCAGAAGTTAATCCTCAATATTTTCGTTAAAAACTCTCGACGATTTTACTTTTTAATTTATGAACTGTGTTGGGGAATTCGGCGGTTCTGTTTACAAATACCTTCTTTATTTTTCCCGGTACTCCCGACAAAATATAAATTCTGTCTCCAAGAGTGATGGCTTCGTCCGTATCATGGGTGACGAAGATGATGGTGGTTCTCAACACTTTATGGATATGTAAAAGCAGCTTCTGCATCCGTTTTCTGGTTGTCGGATCAAGAGAGCCGAAAGGTTCATCCAGAAGTAAAACCTGCGGTTTAAGAACTAAGCTGCGGGCCAGGGCTAGCCTCTGTTTCATCCCTCCGGAAAGCTCAAACGGGTAATATTGCCCGAAAGGCGCCAAACCGACCATTTTCAAATATTGCCGGGTAGTTTTTTCAATTTCGGGCATTCCTCTCATTCTTAATCCGAAAGCGACATTTTCGGCCGTCTTCAGCCAGGGAAACAGCCGCAGATCCTGGAAGACTACGCCGAGGTCGCCGGAGGCGGGAGAAGTGATGATTTTCTTATCCAGCCTGATCTCGCCTGAGGTAGGTTTTACCAGGCCGGCGATCAGGCAAAGGAGGGTAGTCTTGCCGCAGCCGGACGGGCCCAAAACCACGTGGATTTTTCCCTTTTCAAAATCGCAATTGATCTTCGCCAGGATTTTGGCTGTTTGGCCGTTTTTCCGGTAATCTTTACTCAGATTAGTTATCCTCAGGTAATTCATATTTAAAGCTCCAGTATTTTTGACTTTTCCGCCCAGGGGAATAATTTCCCATAGGCAAATTTCAATAAACTGTCGATGGTCAGGGCCACCGCCGCGCTGATGACTACCAGGCTGAATATTTCGGTGATATGGACATAACGCTGGGCCAGTACCAGCCGGTAGCCGATGCCGGAATTGGCGCCTAAGACTTCCGCCAATACGACCGTTGACCAGCTGCTGCCCAGTTCTATCCGGCAGATATCCCAGATTTGGGGGAAAATCCGGGGGAAAACGATTTTTGTCAGGATCTGTTTTTGGTTTGCTCCCAATACTTTGCCCATCTCGATGTATTCTTTTTCCACATTGGCCGCGGCACTGCTGATATACAGTACCAGATAAGGAAGGGCCCGGATGAAAATAAGGGCGATTTTCCCGAATTCTCCCACCCCGAACCACAAGATAAGCAAAGGGATCATGGCGGCGGCTGGGATAAATCTTAAAAAATTAAAGTAGGGTTCAAAGATATTCTGTATCGGTTTATGGATTCCGCACATTATCCCAACCGGGATTCCGACTATGGCGGCCGCAGCAAAACCGGTAGCGACCCGAAAAAGGCTGATGGCGACGTCTTTCAATATTTCTTTATTCCAAATAAGCTGCCATATATCTGCGGCCACACTGGCCGGTTTGGGCAGGGTCAAATCACCGATACCGAATATAGTTTTCAGTATTATCCAGAGAAAGATAAAGATGGCGATAGAGAAGGGGATCAGCAAAAAGGAGGGATAGGGCGATTTTCTGTTTTTGGTGAAAAATGCGGGCATGGAATCAGTTTATCTCAACTTTCCCAAAGTTGACAAATCGATTATCTCAGAGGCGGTCATCTGCTTGGAGATGATCTTTTCCGCCTGCGCCACGTCAATGATTGACTGGGTGACTTCAAAAACCATTCCTTTTTTATCCTCCGTGCCGAAATACGCGAGGTTATCCTTTTTGTCAAGCCAGCGGACGGATTCGATGGCTTTGCCAAACTCTACGGCGGTCATGCCGTATTCTTTGGCCATGATTTCATTAGCCTCTGTGGGATTGTTTTTCCAGTATTCGAGGCTGTCAAACCAGGCCTTTGCCAGTCCGATAAAAGCGGTCTGTTTATTTTTTACCGCGTCATTTCTGGCCAGAACAATATCAGTCACCACGTTGGGCGTCTCTTTGCTGGAGATAAGGATATGGCCTTTCCCCTGGGCGACGACATTGCTGATCCACGGCTCCATCATCGCTCCGGCGTCTATTTTGCCGGCCAGCATGGCCGGGCCGATCGTCTCATCCGGCATATCCAGAATTTTGATATCTTTATCCTGCAATCCGTTTTTATTCATCAGGTATTTAAGGAAAAAATAATTGGTAAAGCCTTTGGTGGCGGCCACGGTTTTGCCTTTCAGGTCGGCAAAAGTCTTGATGCTGTTTTTAGCCACAATGGCGTCGCCGCCGAAAGAAGTATCATAGGCCATGATAATCTTCAGATCCATGCCGGCGTTGATATTAAATACGGCTCCGTCTATCGTTGGGGTGAGGAAATCTACCTGTCCGGAAGCCAACATCCCTCTTCTGGCGTCGGAACTGCCCACCTTTTCAATTTTTAATTCCAGTCCGTATTTTTTGTCAAGATTTTTATTTTTAGCCAGATAAAAAGGGGCAAAACCAACCCATTTACCCGAATCAGCGGTAGTGATTTGTGTCAGCTGCGGCGCAGTCTTGTTTTTGGAATAAACGGTAAAGAATAAGGAGAAAGCGGCAATGGCCAATATAATTACCAGAATTTTTTTGATCATATTTTTATTTATCTTACTATAACAATCTCCATTATACATTACCCTGTCAAATTTTGAGATTTGCTTTTCTTGTTGCATAAGCCTATAATATCTAGCTATTATGATTGAACGAGATAGGGGAGAAAGAATTCCTGCTTCATTGGCTGAAATCAAGCCGGGTTTGGCTCTTATTTCCCCTGATTCAATCGAATCTTACAGAAATAGATTGTCCGCCTATTCTTCAGTGGTTACCAGAGATGGCGACCATCATTATGTTTCTGAAGCCTCCGGTCAACTTATCGGTGAAGGCGGAGGCCGGGCGGCTTTTACCGAACACGGCGATTTCAAAGTGAGAGAGGAAATTATCACTATCGTCAGGGAAATGCTAACCGGAAAAGCAGGCCAAGAGGGAAGAGAGCTGAAGGAAGAAAGTAGTAAAGATGAAAAAGGAATTTATACTATATTCCCTGAATATGGAATTACCATCTGGAATAGTCCGGCCGGTCTGGTTGTCACCTACGCGCCTTCCGGAACCGATGATAAGAAAAAACCCCTGCGGACTGGTTCGCATCTGGATACACCGGAAGGCAATGCCGGCAGAGAAGACGGCCAGGGAGGTATAGCAGTCACTTTAGAGATGCTTCGCTGTATGATTGAATCAAAGTATATTCCCGAAAGTCCCATCCAATTGGTCTTCGACACCGCTGAAGAATCAGGGAAGCGGGCTTTCTTAGGCGCCGCCATGTTTGCCCAAGGCATAGAAGATATTGAACTGGATATCCGGCTTGAAATAGGATTATCTGTAAGGGAGGCAATAGAAAGATGGAGAAAATATTTCCACGCTGACCATTTTGATATAAGTTGTCTGTCTGCGCCGCTGTTGCCGCAAGGCCGTTGCTACATCGAGCCCCATGCTTTCCCGGGTAAATTAGATGAAAAAATTATTTTAGCCGCTCCGGAATCAATCCCCGCTGCCAGAAGGTTTGAAATTATAGTAGAACCTATTGAAAAAGCCGCCAAACAAGCAGTAGAAGTTATGACAAGTAAATATACTCAGGCTCTGACAATAAAGACCACTGGTACACCGGGTCATCATGCAAGTTTTAAACCAGATGAAAAACTAAGCGCACTGGATAGGCTCGCCAGATTTTTTCCAAACCTTAAACAAGCCATAACTGAGGTAGAAGGAATTGAGGTTTATATTGTCGAAATGGGTATAAACGGTAAACAGGCGATGAATGTTGTACCCGGAGAGGCGGAAATGACGTTAGTCGTGGCCGGTGACACGAAAGAAACGGTAACAAATGTAATACAGACTATCGAAGCCGCAAAAGAAGAACATAATGAGCGTCATCTTTGGCCATATCCTTGTAAATATCCAATTGTCATCAGCCATTCTCCCACTCCTCCTACAATAGATAGCTTGTTTTATGATGCCCAAACCACCTTCAGGTCTTTCGAAATTACCGCAAGAATGATTAATATTATTGAAAGAAATATAAACTTTTTAGGTAGGATAGCAAACGGTAGAGGAAATATAGGGATACTGGAATACAATCCCAGTGGTGAAATCAGTTTTAATGTAGATGTGAGAAGTACTGACTTACACTGGTTAAACGATTGTATCTCCAGTTTCTTAGAAACCATAATACTTGGTTATCCTAGAGCTGGTAGAAAACCAATAGAAGAAATAGCAGTGGCAGGAACATTAATGACAGAAAAACAACTAAAAAAAATATTTCTAGCTTCGGAAAGGAGCGTCTATGATGCCATTCTTTATCATCATGTTGATAGTATAAATAATTCAGAACAAGCACTAGGTCATAGGTATATGGATTTTCCTCTACCCACACACGTTATTAATTTTAACGGTCCGCTTCCCGGCAGCGTGGATCCTTTATTTCCATCAAAAGATTTACATAGAGTTATTCAGGATGTAGCTCGTGATCTTTATAAACAGTATGTGCGAAAATTCCCGATCACGGCCGGTGAATCCGGACAGGTTTTTCAGCATATTTCCGATATGGTAAATATGATCTTTGTCCAACAGCAGGGCGTGACTCACCAACCATCTGAGTATGTGGAACCGGAGCATTGGGCTATGGCCGCAGCCACTCTCTGGGGGACGCTTCATCAGGTTAGATAATTGAAGAATTATCCGCTATTAGGGACGGGGGCAGAAGAAGTTGATAGTATCATCTAAAATACCTTATTTTTCTTAGGCGAATTTCACTTTTATTCCCGGGCTCATGGCGGACCCAGCCTCGTCGGCAGGCAGGTTTGAGGGTGATACTTCGCGGCAAACTCAAGGAGAAGCGGGGAAAGGATAGAATTTTAGAGATTTGATTTGTCGGAAATGTTTTAGATTTCGGGTCGCCAGTTTGGCTTTCAGATAAATTGCAGTTTGGGCGATGATATAATCGGCCAAGGGTAAATTCACTTTTTGTCCGTTTTTGGCGATCCCCGTAAATCGGGCCAGTTCTTTGTCAAAAGGGATAACGGGAAAATTATTCACCAGCTCCGAGAGCAGTTTGTTTGTTTCGACGTCCATTCTTCCGGCAAAAAGTTCCACGACAGTGACGGAGGAGAGGTATAGTTGGATTTTCCCTGCTAATTGGAGATTTAGAAGTTCTTCATACCAGCTTTTTCCGGTTCTGAGATAATCGATAATGATATCGCTGTCTAGGATGACTTTTTCCATAAAAGAATTTATGCGCCTAACTGACGCATGTAACGGATTTCTTTTTTGCCGCGGAAGAAATTATTATTATAATCAATCTTTATTTTTCCGATCAGTTTCCGGGAGATAGACAACAGTTTTTTTGCTTGTTCTCTGGCTGTTTGTTCAACCGGAATCACTTTCAATATCGTTTTGCCGTCTTTTTCTATCAGTACTTCGCCACCGTCTTCAACCAGGCGGTCGGTTAAGCTGAAAATATTTTTCCTGAAATCAGTGATGGGGATGAGTACATTCATATGTACGTCAGTGTACATAATATGTTAGGGTTTGTCAAGAGGGAGATCAGCTGACTTTTACTTCGTGATTTTTCGGCCGATTTCCAAAGATAGGTTCCGGAAAAAAGATTGAAGAGTGGTAAGTTCCAAAGGTTTGATCATTTTAGGCAGAAAGTCGAAATCATCGACTTTCAAAAAGTCAGAGGCGATCAGGAATTGGTCAGTTTTTAGATGAAATTTAGCTTCAAGTCCATATATTAAATCCCAGATTGTATATTTTTTTAAGAGATAATAAAGATCGACGAAGTCTTTAATATCAGTCCTTTGATTGATAGTCAATAATTTATTGGTCGCGATGTCCCTAAAAGGGTCATTTTTCAATTCATCCAGTATGATTTTTTGATTTCTGGTGATGATTGGTATTTTCCCCATATCAAAAGCTCCAATAAACGCTTTGGTAATCTATATATATGCAGTTGATCCCAATTGTTTTTTATAGAGTGAAGATCCAGTTTTGTCTTACCGGGTCCGTAATTTATCAATCTCTCCAGCATAAAGAGCCGGCCTTTTTTGGTTTTTCTTAACTCCTTTTCATCATAGTCCCAAAGGTGTTTCATCGTATTGGAATTATATCAGACAGAAGGGGGAAAGGGCAACTTTAGAGATAATCAATTGAATTTAACCTTTATCCCCGGGCTCATGGTGGACATGCCTCGACTGCCTGACAACAGTCAGGCAAGGCGGGTTTCAGAGTTACATTTTTAAAAAACGGTCATGGTCAGAAAATCGATGATATTGATCTGTTTAATACCCTTATAATCACCCTGTGTCATTTCATCCATGGAAACAACCATTTTAGGATAGTTATCAGGAACATCCAGGAGGTTGCCGAACTCTCTTTGTTTGACTTTGGGCGAAGTGATCAGATAAGCCACTTGGACATAGATCCTTTTACCGCTTTTCTCGCCGACAAAATCGATGTCTTTTTTATCCAACTGACCGATGGATACTTTATAACCCAGATAAGTCAGGTGGCCGAAAACCAGATTTTCCAAAATTTTATTAATGTCCGCCTGCCGGTAACCGATGTAAGTATGCCTAAGACCTAAATCCTGCCAATAATATTTTTCGTTCACTTCAAAGATTTTCTTGCCGATCACTTCCATCCGGGGTACTTTATGGACAATGAAACTGGAACTCAGGTTTGAGAGGTAGTTTAAAACAGTATTGGGAGAAAGGGCTATATGCTGGGATTTCAGAAAATCGCTGATTTTTTTGGCCGAAACCAGACTCCCTGTATTATCCGCCAGATACTCAACCAGCCTTAAAAGAAAATTGACATTTCTGATGGTATATCTTTCCACCACATCCTTCAATATGATGGTATTGGCGACGCTCTGTAGATAACCGTAGACAATTTCATCGGTCAGGTCAAGATGGATCAGGTAGGGAAGCCCTCCGTATTTGATATATTTCAGGAGCGAATCGCTGTTTTTTTCCAGACGGTGGAAATGCAGAAATTCCGGGAATGAAAGCGGATAGACCGGAATTTCCAAAAATCTGCCTGACAAAAGAGTCGCCAGCTCTCCGGAGAGGAGATTGGCATTACTGCCGGTACAGTAGATGTCGTATTTTTTGGAAGCAGCCAGATCTCTCAGGGCTTTTTCGAAAAACTGGATATCCTGGATTTCGTCGATAAAAAGGTAATTTTTCCCCGCTTTTGAGGTTTTGGATTTAATGTATTTGAGTAAGTCATGATATGTACGGATCTGGTCAAACTTATACAATTCTTTATTGATATAGATAAAGGCGGCTTTGGGATGGCTTTTTTTGATCTCATCCATAATCTGGAAAAGAAGATAACTTTTACCCGCTCTCCGTTGGCCGGTCAGCACCTTGATAATTTCTTTATCTATAAAGGGCTTCACCTTGTCTAGGTATTTCCCTCTTTTGATATATCTTTTAACCATACTTAAAATATACACGGAATATATATAATATTTTAATTATACTTAAAATAGATAATTTGTCAAGGATAGAGGAAATTAGTGGTTATTAATTGAATTTAATTTTGATGCCGGGACTCATCGTTGATTTTAAAGTAATATTCTTGATCTTCGTCTCTCCGACGGATTTGGTGAAGGCTTTGAAATTTTCCTCAAGCTGTTTGTCTTTAAAAGAGAGTTTACCGATTACCTGGTGGATGATGGGGAAGTCCGCCTCGGTTTTCCAGGCGATTTCTCCGCCGGCCAGCTTGGCCGCCACTTTTTCCGGAGTGGGTGAAATGGTTCCATTTTTCGGATTAGGCATGAGACCCTTGGGGCCTAAAAAGCGGGCCACTTTGGCCAGCTTGGCCATCACCTGCGGATGAGCCACCAGGGCGTCAAAGTCGATTTTCCCTTTTTCGACGGCTTCCACGATTTTATCTATGGTAGTGTTGTCGGCGATGGCGACCCTGATCTTTTTGCCGGTGCCGTGGGGCAGTTGGACATTGCCGCGCAGACCTTTTTCCGCTACGTTAATATGGAGTTCTACCGTACCGTCAAATTTAGTCAGGGAAATCTGTCGAAGAAGGGCAAGGGCTTCATCAATCGGATAAACTTTTTTGTGCTCGATCTTCATCACCGCCGCTTTATAATTGCCTGATCGTACCCGTATTTTGGCTTTTCTTTTGGGTTTTTCCGCTTCAATCTTTATTCCTTCAGCCTGGTCTTTTTCCACCTGTTCGGTCAGTTTGGCCAGCCGATTAAGTTCCTCTTCACTTTCCGCCCCGACACTCTTTATCCTTTCGCCGCCTTTCATGCCGGCGATGTGGATTTTTTCCGGCTTTGCCGCGTGTTCCCTTTTTTTCTTTTCCTCACGGCGAACCTTCTGCTTTTCACGCAGTGCTTCTTCGTTTTCTCCGCCTAAAGTAGCAACTTTTATTTTTCCCATAATTACTCAACTTTTATTCCCATACTCCTCGCCGTGCCTTCGACGATTTTAGCAGCGGCTTCGGGAGTATCACAATTTAAGTCAGCCATTTTTTCTTTGCCGATTTCGGCAGCTTGCGCTTTGGTCAGGGTGCCGGATGATTCCCGTCCCGCTTTTCCTGAACCTTTGGCGATACCCAATTTTTTCTTGATCATTTCCGCTACCGGCGGAAGTTTGGTGATAAAAGAGAAAGTCCTGTCAGTATAAACTGTGATAACTGCGGGAATAATTTGTCCTTTTTGTTTGGCGGTTTTATCGTTGTAAGCGCGGACGAAATCCATAATCGACAGTCCGTGCTGTCCCAGAGCCGGCCCGACGGGGGGAGCGGGAGTGGCTTCTCCTGCGGGAAGATTGAGTTTGACGATTGTTTTTACTTTTTTCGCTGGCATATTGTTCGCCTCCCTATATTTAATTACTTAATAATAAATACAGGTATTTGATATATTACCATAATGTTTTCAGAATGAAAAGGGGTGTATTGCAAGGCTATCTAAGTTATAGGCTGTTGATAATTTATCCACATAAAAACCTATAGTGAGAGATAATATAAATTATATAGGATATAGAACATATAATATGGAGTGATTTATGAGGGATTTCGTGGGATTTATAATTTAGCGATTTGTAGAAAATCTAACTCAACAGGAGTTTCTCTTCCGAAGATGGAAACTAGCACTTTTACCTTGCCGCGGGTTTCGTCAACTGAATCAATTGATCCTAAAAAGTCGGCAAACGGGCCGTCAATGATTTTTACCGCCTCGCCGATGGAAAACTTGGTCTTAAACTTCGGCGCTTCAAGTTTCATAAACTGCATGATGGCTTTGACTTCACTGTC
Source organism: uncultured Gammaproteobacteria bacterium (assembly GCA_964354025.1). Taxonomy (GTDB): domain Bacteria; phylum Patescibacteriota; class Microgenomatia; order 2-02-FULL-39-11; family 2-02-FULL-39-11; genus JALHWS01. The sequence goes on from CAYGXQ010000002.1 coordinate 103,906, forward strand.
TGAAATCGGGGTCGGTTTGTGTCCCATTCCCACAAAAGCAGTCACTCCCGGGGTAGTCCGTACTGCCAGCCAGCTTTCATCATCAAGCGTCATCCGCACCAGGATATAGCCGGGAAAAATTTTCTCTTTGGATTCTTCTTTTTTGCCGTGGCGGACCTGGACAATATTACGGGTGGGGACGACGATCTCATAGATTTTTCCGCCCAAATTCATGGCGGTGATTCTTTGTTTAAGGGCGGCAGACGCTTTATTCTCATGGCCGGAGTAGGTGTGGACGACGAACCATTGGCCTTTATCAGGTTGTAAGTTGTCAGTTGTAGGTTGTAGGTTGTTAGGTTGTTCCACTGGTTGCTTCACCTCGCCGACTGGTGTTTGGTTTTCTTTTTTTTCTTGTTTTTTGTCTGCCATATATTAAAAAATTATTTCTTAATCAATAAATCCGTCAATTTCGTCATAACCATGTCCAGCCCGCCGATGTAAATGCCTATGACGACCGAAACAACGATGACGATGGCCGTCAGTTTGATCACTTCCGGACGGGTCGGCCAGACGACTTTGGACAGCTCGCTTTTGACTTCTTTAAAAAAGACAATCGGGCTGGCCTTAAAATCCGGTAACATCGGTTTAGGTAAGTCTGCCATGCTTCACTTTGTTGCAGTTTATCACAACCGGTGTTGACTTGTAAAGCCGAGTTACGGTATGATCATTTCATGAAAAGGTCATATCCCAAGATCAAAAAGGCTGTTATTCCCGCCGCAGGATTCGGTACCCGATTCCTTCCCCAAACCAAGGCCATGCCTAAAGAGATGCTTCCCATCGTCGACAAGCCGGTTATCCAGTATGTGGTTGAGGAAATAGTCGCTTCAGGTATTACCGATATCGTCATGATCACCGGCTGGCACAAGCGCTCGATCGAGGATCATTTTGACTATCCTTTTGAACTGGAGAAAAGGCTGGAGGAAGCCGGCAAAGAAAAAGAGCTGGCCGAGGTGCGCCGGATTGCCGATATGGCCAACTTCATTTACGTGAGACAAAAAGGCCCTTACGGCAATGCTACTCCCGTACTTTGCGCAAAAAATGTGATAGGTAATGAGCCTTTTGCCGTCCTTTGGGGTGACGAATTTATTTACGCGCATCCGCCAAGGCTAAAACAGATGATCGACGTCTATGAAGAATACGGCAAGCCGGTTATCTCTGGGGTACGGATTAAGGAGAAAAAAGATCTGTCCCGCTACGGGATAGCCAAAATCAAACCGGTGAAAGATAATATTTATGAGATAGAGGGAATTGTCGAGAAGCCGGATCCGGACAAAGCGCCTTCAAACCTGGCTACCCATGGAGCATATATTCTTCCTCCGGAAATATTTCCTATCATCGAAAATCTCAAGCCGGGCAGGGGCGGCGAGCTTTGGCTTCCGGAAGCCATAGAACAGCTCTTAAAGATCGAAAAAGTCTATGCCTGTGAGATAAAAGACGCCCGTTACTTTGACACCGGCAACCAGCTGGAATATCTCAAAACCGTGATCACACTGGCTCTTGAGCATCCGGGGTTAAACGGCGAGCTGAAAAAATACCTCAAAGGCCTCAAACTATAATCCAGTCTGGAAATATTTCATTTCAGTAGAAAATTTTCTGTCTGTTTCATCCCGTAAAGTTATCTGATAAAAATAAACCGTATCCGGTTCCAGGTCGGTTAATAATAACTGATGGGAGGAAGAAAGCGTTGCCGAAATATATTTCTCCTTCATCTGGAGAGTTGATTTCCCGTAGGAAATTATTGATATAACCGGTGTTTTGGTTTGGAAAGTGATACTGACGATTGACGGGGAAATCGGTTTCACCTGCAGCTTCGTCATCATTTGAGTTGCCTGTATCCGTTGGTCTTTGGCGTTTTGTAAAGTGAGAGTGGTCACGAAGGTGGCGAAAAATAAAAGAGCGACGAAAAGGGCCGGGACAAAAACGACTGAAAGGGCGGGGAAAGCGACTTTACTCATTTTGTATTCCTTGACGGTTTCTTCCTGTTTGCCCTTAAAAGCTTCAAGGGCTTTTTGGGTGGCCCAGACGCCGTGGCATTTATCGCATCGCAGGAGAGTAACCCGGGCGGGGACGCTTTCACCGCGATATCTGGATAATTCTATCCTGCAATGCGGACAAAGGTGAGTATTGGTTGTATACAATTGATGCTTGGGAAGCACGGTTAGCTTAGCTAAATTGACGATCTCATGATAGGGAATCCGGTTTATTTCGTACGGATCAAACCAGGTGCCGCCGCATCTGCCGCAGTGGTCGATGTCGAACTTGCCGCCGGAAGAGGTGGTCACTGACAGTTTCTGCAATAAATAATTACATGAAGGACAGAACATAAGAAATTACAAATTAAAAATTACAAATGCTAAATGAAATGTCTAAATGATAAAATGCCAAATTAATTCAGAAATTTAGAAATTTATAATTAATTTATAATTTGTAATTTATAATTTATCATTTAATAAGATTATTATTAACAATCGCATCCACAATCTTCTGTGAAAAAAGTAATTTTCCTTCATCCGACGGATGCAGGTGGTCTGATTGGTTGATATAGCGTTCCTGTCCATTACCGGAAGAGTCAAGCGACGGATGGAATGCGTCAGCCAAAGGGTAGTGTTCACTGGTGGCAAAATTGACCAGGTTTTGGAGATATGCTTTGGTGATGGCGGCCGCGTTCCATTTGAGGTCCTGCGGCCAGTTGAGTTTGCCGTCGCCGAAAACCAAACCGTTGGGAGCAATCGCCGCGCCTAAAATAATTTTGGTTTCCGGAGATTCTTTTTTGACCGTGTCGATGATTTTGGCGATGGTCAGCCATTGACGGTCAAAGTTGAAGATTTCGCCTGACCAATGGTTGTAGGCGAAAGATTCGACCACTAAAATATCCGGTTTGTAGGTAAGAAGCCCGGGAAAATCCTGATCAAGATATCTGGTTGTATCGGTCAGCCGGTATAAGCCGCTGTCCAGGTCGGTGGCTCCCTGTCCGTAATTGAGGAGTAAAAATGAATATTTGGGAAAAGCTTTGGCCAAAAGGTTTTGCAGGTGGGGAAGATCTTTACCCATAGTTTCCACCATGGAGTCTCCCAATAGAGCGATAGTGTATGATGTTTTTTCCGGATTTTCATCCATCACCCCGATATTAGTCATTGGTCTTTGGTCGTTAGTCGTTGGCAGTTCTTGGTTCTCAGTTCTAAGTTCTAAATTTTCAGGATTTTGTTCTATGTTATCTGTTATCTGACTTACTGCTTCATCCGCCAAGATTGTCTGGATTTTCGGATGATAAGTCGGCGCCGGGGTGGTGGCCAGGGTATAGATGTTATCCGCCATTTCCGTCTTCGGAGTGATGTTTAACTCGGCCAACTGTTGTTGCGATTCACCGGACATCTCATCTAACCGGGCTAATAATTGTTCCGTCTTCTGTTCCCGTTCCTCGGTCGTTTGGCCAAGTATCCGTCCAAAAGTAGGCGGGGACGCTTGGTCAATATCAGCCGGCTGGCCGATAACCGGGAATTGATAATGTCTGGCTTCGAAAAGTTTGCCGAAAAAAACCACCGGGAAAAACAAAATAAAGCAAATGAAAAACAGACGGACATATTTTACCATCTTAAATCCATTGTAGGGGGGTAGCTCTTCGGATGTCAACAATTACCAACAATTATTACTGGCACTTTCCCCACAAGCCTCTGTTTTCTGCCTTTGCTTCTTTTTCCGCTTCTTTAAATTGTAAGGAGAATTTCGTGTCCGGTGGGATGGTCATCTCGCGGTCGTAGCCCTGGCGGATGAGGAAATCGTTGATAAAGATGTCATCAAGATAGATATACCGTAGCTGTCGGCCGTAAATATCCTTGTCTTCTTTATCCGTTTCCAATTCAATTGTTTGACCGTTTAACAATTGGACAATAATATTTTTTGCTTCTTCGGCAAAACAGTCAGGTGGTTTGGAACCATAGTTTATTTCCGGAGCGTCAAGGCCGATGAGACGGACTTTTCTTTTACCTTCCAGTTGGATGGTATCGCCGTCATAAACGAAGGTGACCTGGACTTTTTCCCTGATTTCTTCCTCAGTCGGCTTTTCCCGATAATAATACCGGAAACAGAAGAAAATAAGGGCAATAACGGCAACTGCGAGAAGAATAACAGTAATCGATTTATTCTTTTTGTTTTTCTTATTATTGGACATGCGCTTACGGAGTGACGGTTATCGGCGCAACGGAAATCTTTACGGTTGGCGAGGCGGATTGGGTGGCAGCGCGGGTGGCGGAAACGGAAGCAACCGGAATAATGATAGCCGAGCCGGTGGCCGGAATCGGTGTCTCGGAAGGGATGACCTTGACTTCGACTGTGGGGATGACGGTTGCCGTTGGGACGACTGCCGGTATTTTGGGAGCGGCCGGTTTGTTTATAAAATAATTATATGCAAAGGAAACACCGAAGCCGGCGATAATCACCAGCAGGAATATGGTGATAATCATAAAAGTGGATTTGCCGCCGGATTTTGGATGTTCGTCAACAGCCATCACCATTGGTGGAGGCGGCGGAGAGATTATCGGCGGCGGCAATGGACTGCCATAGTTGTTACCAACTATCGGGATTGGTGGTGGTGACGGCGGTGGAGAGATCGGATCAGGCAGGGGATTGGCGGGAGGGTTATTGTTAGCTGTTTGTTTAGAGGATGGCGGGAAACCGGCCAGCGGATTATTTTCCGCCGGAGGCGGGGGATTATTCGGGCTATTTTGGACAGGATCCATAATATAAAACTAAAATAGTTTACATTCTATGTCAAGAGAGGAGTTTTTTCTAAGAAGTATTTTGCCCTCCGCAACTTTCCATTCGCCTTACCTATTATTCATAGCGCGGCTCATGGAGCGTTTACTGGCGGGCACAAGAATCTCTAATTCTCTCCGTCAACTGTCGGATCGGAAAGAGATTCTAGTGCAGGGCCAGGTGGAGTCGAACCACCATCAAAGGTTTTGGAGACCTCTATTCTGCCATTAAACTATGGCCCTATTTTCGCTTAATTATACCAGATTTATATGTTATTGGATAAATTTGAAGGAAGAAAGAGCTTGCCGGAAAATGGTACCGTAGCCGGCGATGATGACCTCCAGATTTTTCGACGGGTGTTTGACGATCACTTCATCCCTCGGTGTGCCGTCTTTGGCGTTTTGGTCATGATACAAAGTGGCGGCCACTCCATCCAAAATTATTGACTCGATTTTATCGGCAGTAAGCGGCGGTTTGGGGATTTCTTCCTGGCAGGCGGTGGCTACCCCTTCTTCAGGCTTATCCGGATTGGTGAAAATCTGCGACTGGCTGTTTTCCGTTTTTTGTTTCAGGTAGCTGCTTGGGAAAGTCAGGCGGAAACCGCAGGTCTGGTCGGTGACCGTGGAAGTTTCGGCATTGGCGGAAGTTGTGGCGGAAGAGGTAGGTGGTAAGTTCAGTTGGACAGTCGGGATAAGAGTCGGGGAAACAGATACCGGCGGATTCGTCGGCACAGGCAGATTAGGTACATCTGTATTCTTTCCAATCTTCTTGCCGAGATTGATCCCGATTAATAAGGTAGCGACTATACAAAGGAAAAAAAGAAGTAGCGCAGTATTTTTAACCATTTTTAGTCTAATTTATCCGTCTCTTTATGCTCCGTATGTTTTCTGCAGCGCTTGCAGTACTTATTGCAAACCAGCTTCTCCTTGTGGTTGAGCTTGTTTTTCTTAGTGATATAGTTTTGGCTCTTGCAGGTCTGGCAGACGAGAGCGATGACGATTGTTTGTTCTTTTTTAGCCATGGGGCAATTATAAAGAATTAAGACTCAGGAATCAAGAATTAAACGTCCCGGCATGATTCGGCAGGGTTTTGAATCCATTATTTTTTTGAACGACTCTTAAGCGTAGGATAAGCAATGATAGCAATCGCCAGAAGTACAAGTGCTCCTACAATATAGAAAGTTTGTAACCAATTCAGGTTCATTTTTCTACTCCTTTCAATAATAATAAACTCATAATTAGACAGCCTAGTGTCAATATTATACTTATCTCAAAAATAAGCGTATCTACTTTATTAGCTTGAGAAAATAATGGCGTTACTCCTGTAGCGAAAAATATCAGTCCAAGGTTTGCTGTAAATTCTGACAATCTATCAAGCTGCAACAAGCTTAGCTTAGGAATGATTTTCATCTAAGTCATTATAACACAGTTAAATTGGAGAATTTTTCAGGAAGCAAGGAAGAGAAAAAGTAAAGAAGAGTTATTATTTTTGGCCCATATCAATCTCAATAAAAGTAGCCGCTTCTAATGAAACTGGTTGCAACTTAGGATCGGAACAGTATATTGTTGGTTGGGTAATTTGGACACGAACTTGGGCTGATGTACCGGGTTGAGATGAAATGATAAACGTTCCAATCCATTCATTGGATGGTCCTAGAATTGGTCCTAGCAAATCGCTGCTCCGAGTCATCCTTATATCCGTACATTGTGATGCTTTGTCACAAAATTGTGCTTTAGCGGTAGCGTCTTTTAGGGAGCCAGAGCCTCTAACTGTGACAATTCGCTCGCCGTTGCTATTAGCATAACTTACGGTAACGATAGGGATATCCGGTTGATATGCCGGTTGCTCACAGACAATGGTCGGACCAGCACATCCACGACTAATATCTGGAGGGTTACATCCGGGATTTGTATATACTTTATTTATTTTTGTTGTAGGTAGCTTTGCTGTTGGTGTAGCAGTAGTTTCGGGTAAAGGAAGCTTGACAGCTTTTGGAGTACGGCTCGGAGCTGTAGTGGATGGAATTGGCGGGTGGCCTTTTGACCAGAGGTCAATATTTTCTGGAGGACAACCGATGCCTGAATAATAGCGATATGGATTTTCCGGATTTTCGAGAAAAACAACCCAGCTTGGTTTTTTCGATTCGTCAACTTCGCACGCCGGAGAATATTTGCCTACTTGTATAGTATCACCCGGATTATAATATGGATTCTTATTAAAGGACCATTGCGTCGGGGGGCATGTACACATTCCTTCACGGGGCTGGATGGTTGGATCAGGAAAGGCTGTTGCGGGTGATGTAGCTGGGATTGTTTGAGATTGATCAGGAGGTTTACCACAACCCGCTGTTATAACGGCTGTTCCTGCCAAGGTCAATCCAAGGAGTCCAACAGCGACCCATGGTGGAAACAGCGGAGGAGATTTTGCCGCTTCCGGTTCAGGTTTCGGCTGATGTTGAAAGATTACTGTTGGTTTTACAGCTTGAGTTGCAGAATCAGTCTGAATATCTGGTTTTGGTAGAAAACGATCATTAACCTCTGTGACTTCATATGCGTCAGTTACAATCCTGCTCAATGACTTTAAAGCGGCGCATTCTGCTCTTTTAAAACGACTTTGCCATACTCTGGCTTTTTTAGAGCTAGGTTTATGTTTATCGGGATGTTTTTCAGCTCGTAATTTTATCAGCTGTACTAATGCTTCTTCGAACCTTGTGGAAGCAGGTTCTATCAAAGATGGTTGTTCGTGGTCAAGTGCTTTTGGTGTAGCGCAAAAACGAACAGAAGGACAACCGAGCATGGAAATTTTTATCTCTGCGGGTCTGAAAGTCGGTCTACTAGATGGATGTGTCACCATTCGTTCATACAGAGACAAAGCTAATGCTTCTCTGGCCAGATCAGTAAGGTTAATGGAAAAAGACCTTTCCGAGAGAGCGGTTTGAATTTCTTCATCCACAAACCTATCTCCAAGTCGGCGGGTAATATGTTCCGTCAAACCCAAATCCGGCTGGATAGCTGGTTGGGTAACAAGAGAAAATGTTCTACCAGATTCTACTTCTGCTAAAGAAACCATACGGGTATTATACTATGGGGTAGCAAGTTTTTTTACCTTATTTATTTCTTTTAGGCTTAGGGCTCGTTCGTAAATAACATGCAATGGTATTTATGAATACGAGCCCTTGTGCCGCATCTTTCTATGAAAAGATATCAAGTTATTAATGGATGCGGCCTTAATCTCGATTCTTTTCCCCTGATAGTCAAATACAACCTTTGAGTAAGACAGGAAATAACAGATAATCAAATTTGAGTGAGGATATAGGTAGCATAATCTTTGGGAATTTTCGTGATCAAAGGCTCTTTAACGCCTTTTTCCTGAGATTTCTGATAAGCCTCTTTGGGAGATTTGCCGTTACCCACCACTTCGCCGGTAGATTCTTTTATAGCTACCCATTGGTTAGGATATTTTTCTGATAGTTTTTTTAATTTTGCCGATGTCATAAATATAAGTATACCACATAAAGAGGAACAGTTGAGTCACCCTACATTCTATATGGGGTAGCAAGTTTTTGTTCTGTTCTGAATATATTTACCTGACTTTCCCAAATTAGTGTCCTGGCTCCAGCTTTTGTATATGTTTGTGGATATCTTCCCTCCGGTTCCCGTTAAAGTAGC
>CAYGXQ010000003.1:0-100378 GCA_964354025.1 uncultured Gammaproteobacteria bacterium
TTTGAAAAGTGTCATTGCGATCCCGAGCTTGTCGAGGGAGAAGCAATCCCGTGATACTACAGTAATTCCAACGGGATCGCCACGGCCAGTCGGACTGGCCTCGCGATGACATTTTTTTAGCGGTATAAATTCCTTTTCCTTATGTGGTTCTCCACTTCCGGAAAAACCAGACCGGAAATGGTGGCCCCTCTTCTGACTCTTTCCCGGACAAGTGAAGAGGAAATATTGCTCAAAAGCAAATTGCCTCCAACTTTCTGGAAACCCGGCGGTAAAATCTTAATTGGATAGTCCTTGCGTGGAAAAACCAAAAATTTTATCAGTCTCGAAAGCTTCAGATAATCACGCCAGCGGGTAAACTCCGTCACTACATCTGAACCGACCACCCAATAGTAGTTATTATTGTAGTCTCTTACCAGTTCCTGCACGACTTGGACGGTATAAGTGACCGTCTCTTTGGCCACCGCAATGGTGGAAAGTTTCAGCCTGCCGGTTTCCAGAAAATGAAGCATTTCCACCCGGTCGGAAGGAGAAGCCAGAATTGGCTTGAAAGCGTTACTGTAATCCGGCATATACCAAACCTGGTCCAAACCTTTGACGTTTTCCAGTATTTGCTGGGCGGTCCAAAAATGCCAGACGTGCGGCGGATCGAAACGGCCGCCTAAAATTGCGATATTCATAACTTATGAGCAAACCAAATGGTTATTCCCGCCACGAACGGATAGGACAACGCGCCTTCAGTCTGCAGCCATTGGGTAAAACTGCTGCAGTTTGGGCAGCTTTTCATCATGGCGTAAAGTAAAAAATCCAAACCTAAAGTAAACGGTAAAACCAAAAGAAAAAATAATATTTTTTGCCACCTCATAATAATTAGTTTACGTATTTTGCGGCAAAAAGGCAAGGTATGTACAAATGCTGTTATTATAAATCGATTTAATCTACTATCATTAATCCGATGTAAACAACATCCTAACTCTAATTAGATCATTTGTACATACCAAGGGAAATAATCACCGTCATAAGCAACTGTCCTTGCTGCAGGGTAAAAAAGTAATGATCAAAACAACCCAACAGGATTATCGCTGTTAATGAAACGGTTATTATTAAGTTTTTTTGCATGCTTTTGAAAAAAGAAGCTATCAGTAAGGCGGTAAAAAATACAAAGCCTGCTATTCCGGTTTCCACCATCACTAAAAGATACAGATTGTGAACCGGTTGAAAAATATAAAGACCGGGCGGTCCCAAAGAATAGTTTTTTGCCTGGATAATAAAATTGTTCAGTCCAAAGCCAAAGACCGGTTTTTGGACCAACATTGTTAATGCTGTTTTTACCAAATCAGTCCTCTCGGACAGACTTTGGTTTTGTCCGAAAGAAAACTTGCTTACTAATAACGGAAAAACAATTGAAATAATAATTAATGAGTATATTGTTATTAAAAGGATATTTTTGTGACTGTTTAATCGACTGATTTTTTTCTTATTTTTTACCAATAAAACTAAAACATATCCCAATAGGCAAACAATCCAGGCGCTTCGGCTGAAAGAAATGAATAAGACTAAATTACCCGCCAAAATCACCACTTTAAACCATAATAACCACCTTCCTGTAACCTTTCGCTTCAAATCCAGTATCACATAAAGAAAAAGAGGTAAACTAACCGCCAAAAACCCTCCCAAGACGTTCGGATGGGAAAAAGTGGCATAAGGCCGAAGGAATAATCTCCCAAACCAGGAAAAAAGGGCAATTCCGGGCGTGGTCGCGTATAAAGTCCGCTCACCCAGAAACCAAGACAATCCCCCAACAGAATGCTGGAGAATAAATTGCCAAAGGGCTATCACTGAAGAATAAAAGACGCTTATGGATAATACTTTTAACACTGTCGGGATTTGAGGTTTAATCCTGATAATCACAAAACCCAATAAAATCAGTTCCAGTATTTTGGCTGATTTGTATAAAGCGACCCAATGGTTGGAAGAAATTATAAAAGAATTAAACAACAGATAACAAAGAACAAATAACAAAAAGAGTGCACGGTCATTCCGACCGATTCCACGATAGTGGATGAGTGGAGGAATCTTCCCGAGTTGGAAGATCCCTCGACTTCGCTCGGGATGACACAAGACGCCACGCAACTGAAGAGAAAAAATCAGAAGAATGAAAATGATAACATCGTTAAGATATATCGTTGGCGCCAGGTAATCGCTGCGGATTCCGGAAATGAAGGAAAAATCAAAAAAGAAATGGCGGCCTAATTGGACGGGAAGAAAGGCAAGTAAAAGATAAAAAAGAAAGAGCCGGATTTTTACCACTTTAATAATAGTAGTTATTTTTCGGCAGGAACTGCTTCACGAAGTTTAATCATCACCCGCCTGTCCCGGCCTTCTCCTTGAGACTCCGAAGAAACTTTCGGGTGGTCGGCCAACATCATGTGGACAATCCTTCTTTCAAGCGGCGTCATAAAAGGCAAATTAACCGGCTGGCCCGAGCTTTCAACTTCAGCCACGATCCTATTTACCATTTCTTTAATGCTGTCTTCGCGCATCTTGCGGTAATCACCTACATCCAAAACTACTCTGATCCATTTACCGAGTTTTTTATAAAGCATAACGCCTAAAATAAGCTGGATGCTGTTTATAGTTTCACCGTGGTAGCCGATCAAAAGACCGGTTTCTTCCGTTTGGACATTTACTTTATAGTTATCCGGCTCGGTTTCTACCACTTCGATTGTTGAAGTGACCTGCAACCGATCAAGCAAATCTTTAAGGGTTGTTTCAATTTCTGATTCTATTTTTTTAATTTTTGTTTTGGCCATTTTCTTCCGCCTCCAATTGCTTATTAATTTTATTCTGTTGGATTATACCAAAAACCGTAAAAGTGTTCCAATAAAGGGAAAGCCCTAAAGGAAAAGAATAGGCAAAAAAGCCGATCATTAAAGGCATCATTATCGACATTTGCTTTTGCATCACCGTCCCCATATCCTCATCCTTGCCCGCCGTAGCCTTGGCGGAGGCGGGTACTATATTTTTTTGTGACTGATTATCTGTTGGTTTCACCGCTGGTACCATCAGTTTCGTCTGCCAATATTGTAACAGTCCGGTAATAACCGGCACCGCCAAAAGCCACCAACCTAGCTTTTGCCAATCTGAGGGCTTACTAGCCAGATTGAAACCGAAGAAAGACAACTCCAGCGAGTTGATTTTAAGGATCGGGAGGTAAACAACTTTATTGATTTCATTGACTACCTGGGTTAAATCCGTGTTATTCAAAAGCTGGAAAAAAAGATTATAAATGGCAATTAATATCGGCATTTGGATAAGGAGCGGCAGACAGCCGGCTGCCGGATTTATCCCCGCCTGCTGGTAAAGCTTCAGTTGTTCCTGCTGCAATCTTTGTTTATCATCTTTATGTTTGGCGTGAAGGAGGTCCAGTTCCGGCTTCAATTTCTGCAGTTTTTGGGTACTTTTAAGCTGAGTACTCATTAGGGGGCTTAAGAGTAAACGGATTAAAACGGTCATTATTATCAAAGAAAGACCTAAGGCGCCGGGTATACCTACCGTCAAAAGCAGTTTATAAACTCCGATTAAAACATTTAAAATCGGAATCACCAGCAGGGTGTTAAAAATATTATTGGTATCAAACATGTTTGGAAAAAGGTTGACAGTGTAAAATTCTCTTAATACCCAAAAAAGATCCTTTTATTGTACCATAACGTTTGACCGCTTGGTATGTATAGTCCGAACAAGGAGGGGCAAAACGGCAACTATTACCAAACAGATTATGCAGAATTCCCCGGGAAATAAAAATCTGGTAAAAACGGATGATGGATAAAGTGATTTTTTTCATAAATTGCCGGTTTTTTGAAAACTGTTTGCTAATTCGCCAAGAATATCTTTTTCTTGCTTTACGATTTTTCTCATTTTCAGACTTATATCAATTTTCTTTTTTATCCCGCCGACGATCTTTGTCCTGAAAATTTCGCCAACCACTCTTTTTGTCCTATTACGGTAAACTGCCCTTTTATCTAGGGATTTCGGGACAGAAATCACTAATCTCACTTCTTTTCCTTCTCCTTCCTTCAGATTCAAAATATAAGACGGAAAGATGTATTTTTTATTGAAATGAGGATTATGGTAAAACTCGTTTACCGTTAGCCGGTATTTTTTAGGTAGCATTGATTACTTAAACAGTCAGGGATTTCCGGTTAATTTGTCTTCGTCTTCTCAAAACTTTCCTTCCGCCCACACTTTTCATCCTTTGCCGGAAACCATGAGTGTTTCTTCTTTTTTGTTTTTTGGGTTGGAATGTTCTTTTTGGCATAACAAGCTATAATGATATCATATATCCTGCTTGCGGTAAATCCTTGATTGACAAATACCTTTAAGCATGAAATGATTTTGGTATGGAAACCACTGCCCAAGCTGGTAATGCTTCAATTCCTATCACTCCCGCTTCTCCCGCTCCGCCGCCGCCATCACGACCGCCCTTGCCTCATAAAAAACCCGTTTTGATTGTCGCCGGATTACTATTAATGATGTTAATTGTAGCCACTATTTCGTTCTTTATCTCTTTAAATAATAAACAGGCGGTTGTCTCCGGAAAGATTGACCTAAACGGTTATGTCCCTGCCAACAGTACAATCGCCATTGCCCAAAGAAAAGCCGGTGAAGCGGAATTCCACACAGTAATAACAGGACTTCCTCCGGTTGACCAAACCGCCTGGAAATGGATAGGTGCCCAAAAAGGGGAAATTTATGAAATGAGAGCTTATCTCCAAACAACCGGACAACCCCAAACCGAATCCGAATCCAAAATCCTGGCGGCGCCGGCCACAGAGGAAGTACTTACCTTAAACACGACCCAAAAACCGGAAACCCCCACCAAAGCGGATATTTCCGGAACCTTTGATCTGAACGGTTATGCGCCTGCGGGAAGTACTATCGATATTGTGGAAAAAAAGCCTACGGAAACAGATTTCAATATTATTATTAAAAATTTGCCGGCGGTTGACCAGGGTAAATGGGTGTGGAATGACGCCGAGGTTGGGGAAAAATATGATTTCCGGGCGATTTTGGTCCAAGGCAATGTTTTACTGGCTGAATCAGCCGTCAAAACCTTTACCGCCCCGGCCGCCAACGAATCGCTCACTATTAATTCCACCCTTATCAGCCCTACCCTATCTCCCTCACCAAGTATTGTTGCACCGACTAATATTCCCACCCTCCAACCAACCAATACGCCGGTTGCTGTTTACCCCACTACTATTCCCGTCCTGTCAAGCGCGACTATTTCGGGTAGAATAGATTTAAACGGTACGGTTCCGGGTAACGCCTTAATTTCCGTCCAAACAAGACAAACCGGTACTGGCCAGTTCAAAATTGTCGTTGATCAACTGGCAGCCAGAAACGGAGTTTTTTGGAGTTGGGGTGACGCTAAAACCGGCCTTTCTTATCAAATCCAGGCAAACTTATTCGTCAATGGCCAATTGATTAGCCAATCGCAGATCTTAACCGCTGCCGCTCCGGCGGCTAATGAAATCCTGGTGATTAATTCCGCCAACAACCTATCTCAACCGTCAAACAGTCCGGGCGTCAATTGCAACCAACCAAATTCCAGTAATAACTGGAGCGCCAATATCAGCTACGGCAGTATGAATAATGCCAAATTGTATTGGATAAAAGTCGGCGACATCAACCAGGAAAACCGGTTTATCGATGCCAGGATCCCACCAAACAATCAGGGATTGCCGACCACCTATAACTTCAATACGGAATATTTCTTTGTCCAGGGAGTCACTTATTACGCCAAATACGCTTATGCCACCTGTGACAACTGTACCGATCCGTATTATTTCTCTCCTTTTTCAAAAGTGGCGCAGTTTAGTTGCAATCCGCCTGCACCAACCAATACCCCATCTCCCTCTCCTTTACCTACCGTCACTAAAATTCCCACCGAAACTCCTTTTCCTTTCACCCCTATACCCACCCAAGCGCCTACAAATACTCCTGCTCCCACCAATACACCTATTCTAGAACCGACTGAAACGCCGGAGCCTCCACCGACAAATTCTCCGCCGACTAATTAAAACTTGCCATAAAAAGTAATTAGTAAGTATCACTTCGTCTTCCTTGACAATTGTGGATAACTTTTTTAGCATGTGGATATCTTTCACTGCCTCAGGAAAAACTCTATGGCCACCCAAAAACTTTGGCAAACCGTCCTTGATGACCTACAGCTTCAGGTCAGTACCGCTGTTTTCCAAACTCTTCTCTCCCAAACCACCCTGATTTCTTTAAAAGATGATATGGCGGTTATTGGTTGTAAAAATCCCATGCTGATTACTCTTATTGAAAAAAAATATTCTGACATTATCAGAAAAACCCTCGGCAACTACACCCAAAAAGACATTGTTGTTACTTTTTCCGCCAAAGCGGCTTCGATAGGAAAGAGCATCGATGGTCCTCTTTTTACCATGAAGCTTCCACAGGAGATTATTCCTTCCAGACCAAATATCCGGCTCAATCTTAATTACACTTTTGAGAATTTTGCCGTTTCCTCGTCCAACCAGATGGCTTATGCGGCAGCCACTGCCGTGGCCCAGACTCCCGGAGCTTCATATAATCCTTTATTTCTTTATGGTGGAGTAGGTGTAGGTAAAACCCATCTGATGCAGGCCATTGGTCATCAGGTTATGGAAAAAAACCCTCACCTTAAATTGATTTACTGCACCGGTGAAGAATTTACCAACGAGATTATTGAGGCAATCGGCAATAAGACCACCACTGGTTTTAAAAAAAAATACCGGCAGTTGAATCTTTTTTTTATTGACGATATCCAGTTCATCGCCGGCAAATACGCCATCCAGGAAGAATTTTTCCACACCTTCAACGCCATCCAACAAAACAAAGGCCAAATCGTCATGACTTCCGACCGGCCACCTGAGGAGATAAATAAACTGGAAACCCGACTGCAGTCACGTTTCCAAGGAGGATTGACTATCGACGTCGGACCGCCTGATTTTGAACTGCGTACCGCCATTCTCCTGATTAAATCCAAACAAAAAAATATTAACCTAACAATGGAAACCGCTAAACTGATTGCCGCCAACATCGAAGACACCCGAAGACTTGAGGGGGTTTTGACCAGAATCCATACCGAAGCCCAAATCAGGAAAATTCCCATTGACCCTGAAATGGTAAAGGGGATTTTAGGCAAAACGGTTAAAGAGATTCCGAAGAAAAATTCCGTGACACCTTCCCAGGTAATTGACAGTGTCGCTTCTTATTTTAATCTGAAACTGTCCCAGTTGAAAGGTGACAAAAGAGACCGGATGTTGGCGGTACCGCGGCAAATCCTTTATTATTTCCTGAGGATAGAGCTGAACCTTCCTCTTATGCAGGTTGGTGAACTTCTGGGTGGTCGTGATCATACTACTATTATGCATGGAGTAAAAAAGATAAATGGATTGTTATCCACAGACGAAAAAATTAAAGAGGATGTAATGGGGATAAAAAACCGGCTTTTCGGATAAGTTGTTGGATTTATCTACTTATCCACAAGGGGCTTATACTTATCCACATTTTTATCAACAGGAATGAGCGGTCTTTATACACATTAGTTTTTTAGTTGATTATGTTGTTCTTGACTGTTAATGGGAAATTCTTTACACTTATCAACACTCTCTATTACTACTACTACTAATTAAATAATATGCATTTAACCGTCTTAAAAGAAAACCTGATAAAAGCATTGATAACTGTTGGTAGGAGTATTTCCATCAGACCGCAATTACCAATCCTCTCAAATATTTTATTAAAAACTGAAGAGAACCGTTTAAAGATCTCCGCTACTAATCTGGAATTAGGTATTGTCTATACCATCGGGGCAAAAATAGAAAAAGAGGGAGAGGTCGCTGTTCCCGGAAAACTGATAATAGAATTTATTAATAGTTTAAAAACCGACAAAATTGAATTAAAACTGGAGGATCACAATCTGTCCGTAAAATCAGGAAAAACGCAGGCCACTTTCACAACCACCAGTCCGACTGATTTTCCTCCATTTCCGGATATACCGGCAACTAAAAAAAATCTTCCACTTGAGAAAATCAAAGGCGCTATCACCAGAACGGTATTTGCCGCTTCTACCGATGAGTCAAGACCGGTTTTAACCGGAGTTAAAACTGATATTTCCAATGGAACCTTATCTTTATGGGCGACTGACGGTTACCGGATGTCCATGGAAAAAGCCGTATTTCCCAATAAAGAGGAGGAGCTGCACGCGATTTTACCAGCCCAATCGCTTATGGAAGTAGTCAGGATTGCTCAGGAAGTAAAAGCTGAAGAAGTCGGTTTCTCAATCATTGAAAATAAAAACCAGGTGGTTTTTTACCTCCCTGATATTTTGGTTTTTACCAGACTGATTGACGGCGAATTTCCCAACGTGGAAAAAATCATTCCGGTTGGAGCTAAAACCAAAGTAGTAGTTGACCGGGAGCTTTTAGCCCAGTCGGTCAAAACCGCCTCGCTTTTTGCCAGGGGGGCAGCCAATATAATAAAAATAAAAATTGAGAAAGAAGGTTTACGGATCAGCGCCAATTCACCGCAAGTAGGCAATGACGAGGATTTCATCGAAGCCAAAGTTGAAGGCGAGGAAACGGAAATTGCCTTCAATTACCGTTTTCTTCTTGATCTTTTGGCTAATTTCCCCGATAAGGAAATTGTTTTGGAGACCTCAGGACCTCTCAATCCGGGAGTTTTCAAACCAGTGACTACTTCTACAAGTAATGGCGGCTCATTTCTTCACTTGATTATGCCCGTTCGTGTCCAGGGCGCCTAAAACTGCTTTCTCAAAATCCGGCCATTTTTGAGCACCGACTTCTTCCTTTTTAACCGGCACATTTATCGCATCCGCGCTGGTTAAAGTCGGCATGTTAGTCGCTAGTCCTGAAGTGAAGAAAAGGATAAGAATAAAAATACCAACAATAGCTAAAACCGCGGCTAAAGCTGCATATTTAATCGCTTTTCCCGGTAAATCAAATGCTTTACCAATATTTTTAATAAAATCGCCAACAATCGGCAATTTTTCTCCAATTGCGGTAAAAAGAGCTTTTCCTAATTTTAAACCGATTTGAGCCGCCGTTGTTATTCCAGCGGTCGCAGTTCCAGCAATTGCCGATATTCCAAGTTTTAAAGCCGCACTAATGGCGGCTTTTTTTCCTAAAAAACCAGTAATGGAACTGACAGCACTTTTAGCTGATTGTCCAATTACACTTCTAGATAAAGCACCGAGAAATCTTTGTCGAAGACCCAAAGATAATGATGGTTGGATTGGTGGAATAGTTGGTGGAGAGATAGAAGGAGGTGGTGTAATTTGAGCAACCGAAGGTTGAATAACCGGTTGGATCGGTTGAGTTTTGGGAATTACTGGAGTTTGTCGAACATATTCTCCTTTTGAAATTGCTAAATGACGTTCTCTTTCCTGTTGAGGAGTTAAAACAACTTGGCTATAAGGAAGGTTCGGATTTAATAAGTCTTTAATTGCTCCTTGTCCGCTTTGAATTTGTTTAACGTGTGCTCTAGCCGCTTCAATTCTTGTCGATTTAAACTGTTCTTTTGTTTTCGTTACCCCTCGTTGGAAGGCCTCTTTTTCTTTACTCGGGTCTTTTTTGTCTGTTTTAAACTGTTGTTGGTGAAGTTGTCCGATTTCTTTTTGATGGGTTCGGAAATATTCCTCAAAACTACCATGATTTTTTCTGTACCATTTGGCAAAATCTATTTTTAATTGACGAGCGCGGTCTTTATCCAATCCAAAGTTAGTAATAGTGCCGTATATTTTTAGCTGTAATTCAGAGCCATTGATATGTTTTTGGAGATCATAGGCAATTCTATACGCCTGCAATTTTCGGTCGTATGTTTCAAAGTTAATCCGTTGTGTTTTAAATGGACCAATACCAACCTTAGCTTCGCCCTTTCCTTTTAATCTCTCTTTTTGTTTAGCTATTTCTTTTCCGGTAACCGCGTGGGCTTCTCCAATTTCTCTGAGTTTTTGGGGATCTGTAATTTTTAACAGATTATTTCCGTAGTTAGGGTCATTTAAAACTTTAAAAGAGTTGATGAATTTAACATGTTTATCTGTCCAAAGAAGAGCCAGCTCGCCAAGTCCTTGGGCAATAACAGAGAAGTTTTGTAGCTCCGGCAGCTCTTGATTTAAGTTTTTTTCTTGTTCTTCCTTCGCTTCTTGGATATCTGTCTTATCAGATAATTCTTCTTTTTTATCAGGAGATTGATCTTGTGATGGGTTGGCAGACATACATTATTATTATACTCCACTGGGAATTGAGGGAGTAGGAGGCGCGGGAGGAGGCGGGGTTTCCTCTTCCGCTGTATGAGGTCTGGTATTGGCAAGTTGAAATTCCTCATTGGAGGCGATTATTTGGATGGCGGCATGGGCACTGCCGGCAAAAAACAAACCCTCACCGACACCGGCAGACAGCAGATAATGTTTTTCACCGCCCGAAAGATAAAAGACCTGTGCCAGTTTGTCGATGGCGGCCGGCGACTGTTTAAGAAGAATTTGCAAACTGGAGTTAGTGATGATGGCTTTACCATGGTCAGTTGAAAGGAAATCTTCCACGTCCTGAGTGATAGTGGTGACACCTAAGTAATATTTTCTGGCTCTTTTGGCAATGCCATAGAGAAAATTGGCTGAATCAGGATGCTTCATGAGGTACCAGGCCTCATCTACTACTAAGACTCTTTTTTTCACTACCCTTTTAATTTTTGTCCAGATGTAATCCAAGATGACAAACATGGCAATCGGCCGCAGTTCCGCCTCCATCTCTTTAATGTCGAAAACCGTCAGTTGATTTTTAAGATCCAAGTTGGATTTCTGGTTAAAAATACCGGCCAGCGAACCTTTGACGAATTTTTCCAGCCGCTCTGCCAGTCTTTTGGCGTTTTCCTCTTCCATCCCCATGAGAGTTTTATAAAGATCTTCAATTAAAGGCGGCTCATTTTTCTGGGTCGAGGGATCAGGAGTAATTCCCTTTTGTTTATAAGTCAAAACCAGCGCCCGGTCCAAAATGGCGTCCTCCGTCGGCGCAATTTCTCCCATAATCACCCGCATCAGGCTATGAAGGGATAAGATTTTTAAACCCAGCTCGTTTTCCCCTTCTTCATAAACCCCGGACAAATCAAAAGGATTAATTTTAATCGGCGAATTGAAAGAAAACTCGATTCCCTCGCCGTTTAAAGCTTTAGTGACTTCCCTATATTCCCCTTCCGGATCAATGACAATCATTTCCGTGCCAAAAAGAAGCTGGCGCATGGTTTCCAGTTTGACCAGGAAACTTTTTCCACCGCCTGATTTTCCCAAAACCACGCAGTTGGAGTTTTCCAAACTAAAGCGGTCAAAAATCACCAAGCTGCCGTCGTGTTCATTGATGCCGTAAAGGACACCTTCGTTGGCGGTCAGTGAAGCGGTAGTGAAAGGGAAAGTGGTAGCCAGGGAAGTCGTGTCCATATTTCTGGTGATATCCAAAAGGTCCACTCCTAAAGGTAAAGTTGATTTGAAACCGTCTTCCTGGGCCAATGTTGCGTGTTTGGGAATAATCAGGATTGAGCCTAAAGTTGATTCTACTTCTTTGGCCAGGCGGTTAATATCGTCAAGAGAGTCGGAAGGGATAGTGACGTAAAGTGAAAACTGGAAAAAACGTTCGGCGCCTTTGGCTAGTTGTGCCTGAAGAGATAAAGCATCATCCAAAGCCACTTGGACGGCCGGATCCACTACCTTACCCCTCTTGATATCTACTTGAATAGTGGCTTCCATCTCGGCGATTTTCCTTTTCAAGTCTTCCAGAATCGCTCTTGATTCCGTCGGGTAGATAAACATGGAAATAAACAAAGAATGGTCAAAAGACAAAACCGGGTGCAGCCAATTGGCGGAAACGTAGCGCGGATAGCCGGCAACAAAAAGCGTCCGGTAATAACTGTTATTAATGCGGATACTGTCAAAATCCACCTCAACTAGTGACGGGGCAACAAGATCCCTGACGGAAACTAATCCTTTGGTAATTTTTTGGGCATCTTTAATGATTTGTATTGGCGGGACAGATTGGACGGGTAAAACCTTTGCCCCGGGCGGCGCTACCGGCGGAACGTTAACCGGTACGGCAGTTTTTTTTGGCTTTAAAAAAGGTAGAATCATACTCTTGAGCGGCTTATACCTTCAACCAACGGTTTTGTATAACCGGTGATTTCCCCAAGTTTTTCGCCGGTGGCCGTCGGGTTGTAAATATTATAAAAAAGCTCGACTAATTCCTGGGTTGGCAACTGCCGGCCCTTAAGGCCGATTCTCCCCAATTGGCGGAACAAATGGTCACGTTTGGGATAGAGTGAGGTTTTGGCGCGGAAAAGGATATAGTCTTTCGCGAAAGGCAATTTTTTCTTTCTGGAAACGCTAAAGGCACCCTTGACTCCCAGTTCCAGCGGTGAAAAAGGTACCACCAGATAAAATTTCTTTTCCAGAACTTTATTTTCCTTGACAATGGAAAGGATAAATTCCCTGTATTGACGGAGTCTTTCTTTTAGTGTCTGGTTAGTTTGTTTTTCTTCTTCCTCTGTAACCAATTCAATATATTGGGAAATATCCATTCTTTTGGAGATAATAGAAACTTGAAGCGGGAATGAGAGAGAATTTAAAAACGCGGCATAGGCGTAAATCAGAGCATCCTGTTCTTCTTCTGCCAAAAGACCGAAGTTGACTGCCGTTGTCTCAATAATCAGAGAAGCGGCACCGTCTCTTAAGATGATGATATCGTCGATGACATCTTCAATCTCAATAAATTCCTGAGTGGTGGCCCGAATCGGGGCAGATGTCGGTTGAGCCATATTTACATATTAACATTTCCAAACAATTCTTTGTTTAATTTTTCTCTGTTTAATTCTTTTTCACCTTTGGCAAAAATAACAATCGGTTGGAAAACTTTTCCCGAAAGCGTAATTTCGGCAATGTCAAAAACATACCTTTTCAAAGGGTCTTCAATTTCAAGCAGGTAAGTGCCGTTTGGCAGTGAGGTGGCAGTGGCAAACTGACCTAATTTATTTGTTTTGACCGCCCGGATAGGGACGCCTTTAATGTCTTTTATAGTCAGAATTATATTTGGCAGGAATCTTTTTTGACCGTCTTTAACTATGCCCATAACCAGATTGGGTATTTGGGAAAGATTTGTCAGACCAACCTCATTGACCGCTATTTGAGGGGTAACCGTTTGGATTGTCGGTTTTTTAACTTCCTGGGCCTGTTGCAGTTTCACCACTTCCGGTTGATTGATTTTTTCCTGCGCGGTTTTCAGCATGGTTAGCTCTTTGGTTAATTTCTCTTTTTCGGCTGCCAATTCGCCCAGCTGTTTTTTTAAAGACAGATATTCATCAGTAACCGGCGGGGCAACAGAAGCGACCGGTTGGATCTGAATCACTGCCTCCGAAACAGATTGTAGAGTCTCCTTTTTTTCAGGTTTTTCAGGGATTAGCGTGATTGGTTGCGTTTGGATGACATTAACCGGTTGTGGAATGATGGGGATGGGTTGTTTGGGGGGTTGTTCTATAGATGTAGCTGTGGAAGCGGTATTGAAATATGATAAGGTTTTATTGATATAGCTTTGTTCACGCAAATTCAACACTTGATGAGGGGCAGCGGGAATAGTAGCCATATAAGCGCGCAATTTTTCCTTTGCTTCGTTTTGGCTGGCGATTTGTTGTTGGGGGGTGGAAATGGTGGTGATAAAAGAGATGCGGGCTAAAATTTCCGGCGTCGGATTGGTTTTTTTCCATAAATACTGGCTGGGTGCGTAAACACTTTTAATGAAAGCCACCAACCAGCGGTCAAGCGGCCGTTCCTGGATCGGCAAAAAGGCAAAAGCAATACCGATAAAAGCAGTTATTCCGACGAGCGGAAATTTTATAATTGCCGGGAATGGGGCAATTTTGAAAATGATAAAAGCCAAAATGCCTCCGCCGGCAACATAACCAAATTGTCTCAAAGTCATGTCCCCGACCAGATGAAATTCAAAACTGGAAATATTTCGAGGTACTGGATGTTGTTCCATAAACAAAACAATCTAACTAGCCTAATTAGTCTTATTAGAGGATAAGATGTGAAAAAAAGTCTTGCAACTAATGCATTTGTATTCAAACTATTACTTAACAGGATAAGATTCCCGTGAAAAAGACCGGCGAAAGAAGAAATCTTTATCTTGACAGAGGTTTCATTACATGGTTTACTTATGATAATGCCCAGCGGATTATTTAATTTTTCCCGTTATTTCAAAAAAGACGGTTTACCTGCTGATTCTGACCATTCGGTAGTTTCTCCTTCTGATTCTCCGGCAGCTTCTTCCCAAACTCAACAAAACAATATCACTCCAGCACCTTATTCGGGTATCGGCAATCCGCCACAATCTTCTCTTCAAACCCCACAGGCAATACCTCCCGGTTCCAATCCTAATCCTTCCCCTACTTCTCAGACGAATCCAACAACCGCAATTGACATGAACAAAAGAGTCGGGATGGATGTCCTTTCCCGGTTGACTCAACGGACCAACCAATCTCTCATGGCCGCTGTTTCCAAAGCGAAAGAATTGAAACTGCAATATGTGGATACGGAACACGTGCTTTGGGGGCTTTTACATGACAGTACGGTTTACCAACTGATTTCCGAATGTAAAGCCATACCGGCAGAAATCCAAAAAAACCTGGAGACGGATTTTAAGCCCGGCGACTCTGCTTCCCCACCCCATTTTTCTCCCCGGGTCAAAAGAGTTTTGGAACTGGCTCTCTCTTCAGCCCGTTCTTTAGGTTACGAATTTATTTCTCCGGAACATGTCCTTTTGGCGCTGTCTCATGAGGGGGAAGGAGTGGCCGCAAGGACTTTGGCTAAATTCGGTTTAACCACCGAGGTTTTAAACCAAAAAATTACCGGCCACAAAGAAACGGAAAAAGAAGAGGAAAAGAAAAAATCCACCACTCTCGAGCAATATACGGAAGACTTGACGGCTAAAGCCGCGGCCGGGGCTTTGGATCCGGTGGTTGGCCGCAGTTGGGAGATTGAGCGGATTATCCATATCCTTTCAAGAAGGACCAAAAACAACCCGGTCTTAATCGGCGATGCCGGCGTAGGTAAAACAGCGATTGTTGAGGGTTTGGCTATTCGGATCGCTCACGGCGATGTTCCTGAAACTTTGCTCCATAAAAAAATCCTTTCATTGGATTTAATGTCTTTAATTGCCGGAGCTAAGCATCGTGGGGATTTTGAAGAGCGGTTAAAAAATCTGATTAAAGAAGTAAAAGCTTCAAGCGGGGCAATTATTTTATTCATTGATGAACTGCATAATATGGTCGGCGCGGGAAGCGGCGGAGAAGGGACAATGGATGCTTCCAATATCCTCAAGCCGTCCCTGGCCCGGGGAGAACTGCAAACTATCGGTACCACGACGGTGACAGAATACCGTAAGTATATAGAAAAAGATCCGGCGCTTGAGCGGCGCTTCCAACCGGTTCAAGTGGCCGAGCCGACCACTGAAGTGGCTATAGAGATGCTTATGGCCATTCGGGACAAATATGAAGCTTTCCACCGGGTGAAAATTACCGATGAGGCGATTGACGCGGCAGTGAAACTTTCCCAGCGTTATATCGGTGACCGTTTCCTGCCTGATAAAGCGGTTGATTTGATTGATGAGGGGGCTGCCTCTGTCCGTCTGCCGGCCATTTCCTTGCCTGAGGAGATTAAAAGCAGTGAGGACCGGCTGAAAAAATTGCAAAGCGAAAAGCAGGACGCGGAAAAAACCGGCGATAAAATCCGCACGGATAATTTAACCCGGGAAACAGAGGAACTGGAGCATGGACTTAAAGAGCTAAAAGAGCAATACCAGGTAAAAAAATCAACTACCACCAATATCGTCACTCCGGAAGTTATTGCCGAAATCGTTTCCCGTTGGACCAATATTCCCATCAGCCGGCTGACGGAAAGCGAGTCGACCAAACTGATTGATCTGGAAAATATTATTCACAAAAGATTGATCAACCAGGAAGAAGCGGTTTCCGCCGTGGCTGAGGCAGTTCGCCGCGGCCGGGCAGGACTCAAGTCAAACAAACGGCCGATCGGCAGTTTCATCTTCCTCGGCCCTACCGGTGTCGGTAAAACAGAACTGGCCAAGACAATCGCCGAGATCCTTTTCGGAACGGAAGAAATGATTATCAGGCTTGATATGACCGAATACATGGAAAAACATGAAGTGGCCAAACTGATCGGCGCGCCGCCGGGTTATGTCGGGTATGAGGAGGGCGGGCAGTTGACTGAGGCAGTTCGCCGTCATCCTTACGCGGTTGTCCTTTTTGACGAGATTGAGAAAGCCCATCCGGATGTTTTTAACATCCTGATCCAACTTCTTGATGACGGCCGGCTGACAGACAATAAAGGTCATACGATTTCTTTCAAAAACACGATCGTCATCTGTACTTCAAACTTGGGCAGCGGGATTATCCAGGAAGAGCTTCTTAAGCAAAATGCAAATGACAATCCGTCAACCGGCAGACAAATGACAAATCAAAAACCCCAAAAAATTCAAACCTATACGGTTTCGCCGACGGGAAGAGAAATCGTGACAGTGGGAGACAAATATTGGGAAAAAGATCCGCAAAGCGGCAAATGGCTGGAAAAACCTCTAACTGATTATTTTGCCGGTTCAAAAGTAGTGGAAGGAAATCCTGAATTTCCTACCGACGGTTTTGATACTCATTTGATCGCCTCAGACGGTTCAGAAACAATTACCGCCAGCGACCGTTTATGGTTTCGGACTTCAACTACCGTTAAAGAATGGACAGTCAAACCAATTTTGTTACAGATAAAAGACCAAACAGTGATAAACGCCCTACCCGACCGGCCGGCAGAACAGTTGCCAACCGCAAAAGTGGAGACTCATGCCGTTTCTCCAACGAATATGGAAATAATTTCTTTAGGCAACCGTTTCTGGAAACGGGAGAATTTGCAAAGCAAAAATTGGGTTGTCGGAACACTGGCGGAGTATTTTGCCGACGGAAAAATCGTTTCCACAAACGGAATTAAAAGCAAAGGCGACAATTTAATCAAAAGCGAAGAGGGTACCGTCGACCAATTACCGTTTGAAAAATGGGAAATCCATCTTTTTAAACCCACCGGAGAGGAAATCATTGTCAGCGGCGGCAAATATTACTTAAGTAAAAATCCTGTGGATAAACAGTGGCAGATGGGCGAATTAAAAGCTCTTCTTCCCGATTTACCGGTAGTTACTCAACCCCAAACAAGTGTTCAACCGGAAACAGAAAACAGCGGTTTTGCTAAATTGGTGGAAAGACTGATGGAAGAACTGCGCAAGTTTTTCCGTCCGGAACTTCTTAACCGTTTTGACGAAATCGTCGTATTCAAACCGCTTAGCCGCAAACACTTAAGCGCCATCGTCGACCTTCAGATGAAAAGCCTGACCAAAATGATAAATGAACAAGGGATTGGAGCCAAAATTTCCGAACCGGCCAGGGAATTTATCGGCGAAACCGGTTATGATCCGGTTTTTGGCGCCCGGCCGCTCAGACGAACAATTCAAAGGCTGGTGGAAAATCCGATTTCTTCATTGCTGATTAAAGGAGAGGTAAAAGAAGGCGACTCGATCTTGGTGGATTTTGACGGGAATGAACTGTCTTTTAAAATAGAAAAAATGGAGAAGAAAAAACCGGAAGAACCGGTTGTTGTTTCTCAGACGGCGGTTAAACCGGGAGAGGTGAAAGCCACTGATAGTAAAGCGGCAGAGGTGAAGACACCCGGAGAATTGCCGCAGAAGCCGGTTGTGCCGGGACAAATACCGGCGCCGGTGGCGCCAGCAGGTACAGATAAAACCGTTCTTCCGCCGGATGGAGAAAAATCGAAAACCGTGAACCCTCTTGAGGATTACTTCTCTACTCCCCCGCCGGCGCCAACCAATATGAAACCAAATATTCCTCCGACAACTGCCGCTTCAGTTTAATTCTTCCATTTAACGCCCCCTATCCCCCTCTTAGTCTAAGAGGGGGAATTAACAGCGTCATTCCGACCGATTCCATGGTAGTGGATGAGTGGAGGAATCTTCTAACCTGGGAAGATCCCTCGGATCCGCCAGCTGGCGGACTCGGGATGACATAGGAAGTTAACGGAGGGTAATTTTCTTTTTCAACAGCTTTTGCCAAAGGGAGAGATTGGCGGTGACAAAGAGAAGGACCAGAAAATCGGTTACTCCGGCAATTATCAGATACAGATTAAGATCGGAAAAAACCACGGTAATCTGCATGGTTAGCTTTTCATCAAAAAAGACCCGGACGCCGATAAAGTACAAAGAGATTAAAACAAGAAGAATGATCGGCCCGATAAAAATCAAACTTTGCAGATCCTGACGGCTGGAAAACATGGTGATTGAGATCACAAAGAATAAGAAGAAACAAAGAGTATTAAGTATTAAGTATTGGGTATTAAGTATATTTGATAAATCAGGTAATAATAGTTTTCCGATTACATATATTAATATCAGGCCAACAAACATCGGTGCCAAGCCAATGAGGGTTTGGCGGAAGGGGTCAGTTTCCACGATTTCCAACTTTCCGGCTTTCACCTGTTTGCTTTTACCGTCATTGATTGATTCAATTTCCGGCATGACTGATAATTCTCCGGTGGGCACCCGTAGTATGGTGGCCGCCAGAAAATGAGCCACTTCATGGATAATTGTTCCCAGAAGAAGAATGACGGCTAAAATCCTCATGGAAAAACCTTCACTGCTAGTCAGAAGAAATAAAAAGGCATAAAACCTAGCGGTAACCAGCCGGGAAAGGAAATAGATGATCAGGAGAAGAAAAAGAAGAAGCAGAAATTGAAGCAGCATGAGTAATTTATTTTTAGTCTATCAGATGGAAAAACCGAAGTCAAAAAAGGAGTTAACCACCTTCTCCTTGTTGAGAAGCAGTAGCGGTAGATTCTTTATCCCATTGTTGGAAAAGCTGCAGCAGTAAAGCAAGCATACTTATTCCAATCATCGCTTTATCTCCCCAATTTCTATTTTTGTGGAAAAGCAGAAGCTCATCTACTCGTTTTATCATTGTTCCTTTGTCAAGTTTATTCGGACGAGCTTGATATTGATCTAATTTCACCATCTCGTCAACAATTTTATCCGGTGCAGGTATGAATTCTTTTAAAACTCGGCCGATGCCCGGTAAATTTTCCGGAGTACCGATTGCATTGACAATTTGTTCTACCTGTAATCTGTTGATCACCGCATCTTTCCAGAATTGAGCGCTAATATTTGGCAATTCTGGAGCAAAAAGATTTACAAAAGCAGAAAGCTCTATTATTGGTTCTCTTGGAAGAGAAAATACAGCACCATATAATTTTCGGAGTTCTATTAATTTCTCTTTATTTTTTGTCGGGTCTAGTTTCAATCGCGTTTCGAGAATTCGTAAGGCTCCTTCAACAACCGGTCTGGTATACGGTTGATCAGCGGGGAAATATTTCGCTAAAGTAATAACGGTAAATGATTGCTTATCAAAAGAGGCATATTCTGGATCAGAAACTATATTCTCACACTCTTTAAGCAGGAATTCCTGAATTTTTTGGATAGTTTCTTTTTTTATTACTCCGTCTTCTTTGTAAACAAAACCATTGGCGTCAAAAACATCCCTTTCTTTTGCTTTTATTTCTTCAGCACCAGGCAGATAATCCACCAAGGCGCCAAATAATCTTTTCGCCTTTACCGCTCTTTGTGGTTGATTTTGATCTTCTCCAAGTCGCTCCAATCCTCCCAGAATTGGACCCACGCTATTGCGGACATAGATGGTTGTTCCAGTTCCATTTCCGTTTCCATCAAGCAAAACATAAGACTCGTCATCGGGATTATACCGGTAATGTTTATTTCTGATGCTCTCAACATCGTCGCGATGTTCCAACATTAGATACATTTCTACCTCTGCTTCTTGGCCAGGTTGTATTGGTTGTGGTGAAAGTTTTTTCCATTCTGTAAGTCTTTCTTTAATTTCTGTTTGAGCAGCTTCCAGTTTTTTATCCAATTCCCGCCTTTCTTTGGCAGCAGTGTTGATTTGCTTTCGTCTTTTAATTTCTTTGGCAAACAATTCATTATCATCAGTTTTTAAATAGTTAATAACAGAATCTCTATCTTCTTTCCAAAAACCGGCTTCACTGGCTAGCATGACGACGTGAACAGCGCCGTGAGGATCATCACCGAAAAGGGTCTCTATTTCTGTCCGGGTGAGAGTTCTACCTTCGATATTTAAGACATGTAAAACCGCCGGACCAAATTCATTGTCGTGAGACCTGTCAGGTTTTGGTTTAGGTTCAGGCGGAGGCGGTGGAGGTAGAGCTGCTGGCGCAGCCTCAGGAGGCGGTGGAGATGTGTCAATTGGAGGTGGATTTCCTCCTCCCACTGGTTCTCCTTCTGGACTTGTACTAACTGGTTGAGTGGGTTGTGTTGGTTGAGCAGTACTAGACATACAGTAAATTTATCATACTATCCCCTATTTTTATTTTCCAGTTGCAAATTTTCATTACCTTATATAGTATGGAATTAAGGATAAATTTTTATGGCACCTCAACCAGCACCACCAGCAGTAGTTACCAACAAACCTAAAGAAGGAGAGGTGGCTACTACATCTACACCGGAAGTAAAACCGACGCTATCAATAAAATATACGGAACTAAAGAAGATAGAAATACCTACCCTGGAACCTCCGAAACCCGTAGTGCTTGATGAGGACTGTATAAATACCCTTAAAAGTACCCTAGTCTATCACTTTCAGATATTAGAGCAGACAGCCGCTGGGTCACGGCCTGCTGCCGATACCTTACGCGGACAATTTTATGAACTGTTCAAAAGTGCCGTATTAAAGAAATACGGAAAAGTCGATTCAGAAAAACTGGAAGATTTATATACCGTTGCTGAAGAGTTTATAAAAACAGGAGAAAGAGAAGGAGAAGGAAAAGGCGCGGCGATCAGATTAGCCTTAAAACTGGATGAATGGGAAGAAGCAACGCTTCAGGCAAAAACAGGGATAATGTTTAAAAATAAAAAAGCCATAAAAGAATGGCAGATTGATAAAATAAAGAGAAAAAGATGTAAAGCAACGAAAGAAGGCTTCGCAGTTGAAGAATATACTCCCTGGTATTTATCAAAATTTCGAAAAATCTCAAGACCGATCACCGGATATGAATATGAATTTGAAGGAGGGCGTAATTTAAGTAACGTACTTCTTACACCCGAACAAACAGAATTTTTGATACAAGCGGGTTTGGATGTAGTCAACTTAACAGATAAACAAAAAGAACAGATTGAAGTCAGATTCAGTAATATCGCTGATCTAAGAATAAATTTATACTCTCAAACCGGACTTGAACAAAAGGATATCGAGTTGAATTTCATCAAAAAAGATCCAACCAATGCAACCGGTAGAAATTATCGTGATAATAAGACAGCGCATTTAATTGGAGAGGTAAGCGCCGGTGGACCGTTGACTAATGTAAGAGAAATAATTGAGCAGGAGGGCACAGATATTGCACTGGACGTAAAAAAGAAAACAGAAGAGGAACTAGAGAAATTAAAAGCGAAACATGAAGCTGGTAGATTACGCGAAAGAACTCATAAGCAGTTGGTTAAAAGAATCGCGGAAATCGATACAGAAGCCAAAGAGGAAATGGATGAGGATGAAAAAGTAAAAAAACAGACAGAACTGCAAAAAGAAATAGATAGGCTTAAAGAAGAATTGGCATTGTTTGGAAGAAAAAGCGCATTGCCAAATGAAATCGCTGAAGCTGAAAAAGCTCGTGATAAAGCTTCCGATCTAGTAACAGATCGCCAGACAAAAATAAAAGTTCCGGGTGAAGCATCGGTTGACCTAATTAAATGGGCGGGAGACCTGTCACAAACGGAAAGCTGGAAATATATCGAGATGCAATGCAAATTGCTTGAAAGACAAATGCAATTATTGAGAGAACAGCTAACAGAAGCTCGCGCTGGATTAAAAGAACACAATACCTCAAGGCCCCAAAGTGATCTTAGAAATATAATCCAGTATGATCCCAAAACCGGAGTCAAGGTAGCCGATGTTAAACCTGACCCGGTTGACGTAAAAGAAAAAGAAGAATTTTTAAGGATACAGGCAGAATTAAATAAGGAAATTGATGATTTAAAGAATAAAATCTATAAAGATTCATGGTCTGGAGGAACAAAACCTCTTGCAGAGTTAATACAAGAATTGACCGACCAGTATTCAAGAAGGAAAGCGGCAGTTGAGGATCCGGAAACCAAACAACTACTTGATGCATATATTGCTTGCGAAAAAGCAGTTGCAGATAAAACTAAGGAGCAAATAGAGGTCGAAGCTAAAGTTACTGCTTTAGCGGCTACAGCTGATGAAAAAGATGAACTGCAGATAAAAGCAAAGAAAAAGAAAGTACAGAAAGAAAAGGAGGTTGTTGGTGCTCCATCCGGCAAAGCTAAAACGGAAATGCAGGCCTTAACTGCTTTGGAAAAAATATATACAACTCAAGGTGAAACCGATTTAAACAATCGCATAAAAGAAGCAGAGCAGGACTTATTAAAATTTGAGCTCAGTCCTAATTGGGAAAAATTTCCTCCGGTTATCCAGCGTTGCATTCAATTAATTTATGGAGATGATGTGAGAGAAACTTTCTTGACCGATAAAGATGCTTATGAGCAGGTGATGGCTTTGATGACGTCAAAAAAATATTTGGATATATTTATAGACGCAATTGAATCTTCAGGAGCAGTAATTGCTGTTCTCGCTCCAAAAGCATCTGTTAATGCTGATGGGGTATATGAACATGTTGATCAAGTGTTTCATGGGGCTACCATAGTGTCGAATACATTTCCTCTAAATATTATTAACGAAGAATTGATTAAAAAAATTGTTGATGGGTTAAGGAAGAAAGCCTTAAATATACCATGAAAAAATATACGATTTCAGATTTAGCAACTGTATTGCAATTAGATAAATCTGTAAAAGAAGATTTACGCATAAATTATGAAAACTACAATGAAGATTTAAAGTACGAAATCCAAAAGGTTTTATGGGATGGAGTGCATGAACTGAAAAACAGATTGGCTAAATTGAAACATGAAGAAATGCTTTTGGAAGTGGATGAAGGCAAAAGGGAATTAACCACAGATCTTTACCAGCAGGCGGTAAAAGCCGTCTGGCAGGATTTTGATGATCTCCTTGCCGGAAAGAAAAATGACATTTCGCAAATAGAGGAAATCCGCTCTAAACTCAAACTGCCGGACTTACCTCTTCCCCATCCGGATGACCGACGGGTTACTCAGTAAATCTCCCATTAATTTCATGGAACATAGTTTTCGGAAGATTTTATTTTATCTTGACCACTTTTTTGAATGATTCAACGAATCACTTTCCGCTAGATTTTTGATTATTTAATCCGGCCGTTTGCAGTTTACCTTTCTCGTGATAAAATATCAGTATATGACCATAAAATATTTGGCCGATAAATTTAAGATTCCCAAGTCTGATTTGGAAAATGAAGCTTCTGAAATCCTTCTTCTTTCTGAAATACGAAGAATTGAAGGAGAAATATATTCCATTACAGAAAAACATGGAGTAAAGACACTTTCTCAAATGGATAAAATGATCAAAAGCGGTAAATTAACGGAAAAACAAATCGGCGAAGATTTTTTTAAGCTTGATTATTTAATAGAGAAAAAGAAAGAAGTAGAAGGTTTGTTAAAAGACTATAAGGAGAAATTCAATCCATGGATCGTTATGAACAATTTCAAAGGATTGCTGAAGTTGAATTTAGGACGATAATTTCCGGTACGGATAACTTCGGACACAAATTACGAATTTATTTCATCGATAAAAGTTTTCTCGATGTATTTGTTTCCACCCAATGCAAGTTTCAGTTATTTTCATTTCATTGGGAAAGAAGACATTTGGAAAAGGGATTTTTCAGGCTTGATAATACTCCTGATCCAAAATGGAAAAAAATAAGTTCTTTCCCAATCCATTTTCATAGAAGATCATATGACAATGTAGTAAATTCACCGTTTAGTAAGAATGATAATATCGAGGATTTATTCCGTGAATTTATGAAGCTTATACAAGAGAAAACTGGAAATAAAGAAGGATAAATTATGCAGGTAAATATATTTTTAGTAATTACGGCAGTGATCTTGATGTCTATTGCCGGTTATCTCATTTTCTTCCGTTTAGGAAAAAAGTAAGTCTGCAAATACTTGTACTCCTCTATTAATTTCATGGAACATCGTTTTCGGCTAAGTCTACTGAATTAAAATTCCGTGCCCAAATATTACCGTAAATAAATTAACAAACTGCTCCTTTCGGAAAATGTTATGATAAATGTTAATATTATTATATGAATAAATTAATTATTTTTACTGACGGAGGGGCCAGAGGCAACCCGGGTCCGGCGGGGATCGGTGTAATAGTAAAAACCGAAACAGGAGAAATAGTTCAAAAAATTTCTCAAAGAATCGGAGAAACGACCAATAACGTTGCCGAGTACACGGCAGTGGTAAAAGCGCTGGAGTGGATGAAAAATAATACTACGTACTCGCCTCATGGTGTCGCGTCTACGGGGCAAGTTTTCCAATTTTATTTAGACTCGACGTTAGTTGTTAATCAGTTGAACGGTTTGTTTAAGGTGAAGGATGCCAAGCTAAGGGAACTGCTTTTACAAGTCCGGATGCTGGAACAGGAAGTCGGCGGAAAAATCTATTACTCCGCCATCCCCCGCGAAAAAAATATGGAAGCGGACGCGTTAGTTAACGAAGCACTCGACAGTTAAAATATAATTAATTTATGACTAAAAAAAGAACAATGGAAATGACGGAAGAAACAGTTTTGCCCCGGGCTTTAATTATCGGCGGGGGTGATTTTGCTCTGTTTTTGTCAGACAAACTGCAGGAAAACGGCTGTTCGGCTGATGCAATTGACAGTTATCCGACCCATAAAAAGCAAAGCTTCCTATCTTACAAGTTTGATTATCTTTTCCTGTTTACGGATTTTGATTCCCTTCCTGAAATCCTGCACAAATTTCTCAAGCCGGAAGGGAAATTGTTATTGGTTACCCAAGACGGTGAAGAGATCGATGATTTTTATCTTAAACAAAACGTCAATATTTTGAAAATCGGTGACCTGGTTGCCTGGCCGGCCGATGAACTGGCGGAAAAAATTTTCAAGACAATTTTTTCCTCAAGCAGCCGTAAAATAATTAATGTCCGAAAAAAAGCCCAAAAAATCCAGGTAGAAATTCCCGTTATAAAGTCTGTTTCGAAAGAAGATCTAAAAGATCATCTTTTTAAACCTGTTTCTCTCCCCTCTTCCCAATCCAAATTAAAAGTTACCACCAGGATAAATCTTCTCCCGATATTCCTGACGCTGGTGGTAATATTTTTATTTTCCTCTGTTGTTTTAGCCGGATTTACTTATTTATATGTCAAGGATTTGTCAAAAATTTTCAGTAATTTCCAAACCCATCTGGTCACTTCAGACATCGAAGCGATTGGTAATGATTTCTCTCAAGCAAAAAAGAAAATACAATTGGGTAAATCCGTTTACAATTTCACTTACAATATCCTTATTCCTTTCCAGGAAGTAAAAGCCGTAAAAGATATCGGTGTGGTTTTCAGCTCTTCAAGCGAACTGATTACTTCCGGTGAAGAGGTGGTTGGTTATTTCCAAAAATTCACATCAATGAACACCGCTTCCTTAGCCGATTTTGAAATTACAATTAAAAAAATTGACAACCTTATCCTTTCACTTTCCCAAACTAAAAGCCGGCTAGACCAAGTCAGTCTCCCCTATTTTCCCAAAAGTACATTTAATAATTTCCTGACAATTTCCTTGGATAAATTAATTACTCTGCGCCAGCTTTTACCCATTGCCCAAAAAATCATTATTACTGAAAAGAAAACCACTTATCTGGTCTTATTCCAAAACAATATGGAACTTCGTCCCACGGGCGGTTTCATCGGTTCATACGGCCTTCTCACTTTTGAAAACGGTAAAATAGCCGATTTCCAGATATATGACGTTTATGCCGCCGACGGCCAGTTAAAAGGCCACGTTGAGCCGCCCTTGCCGATCAGGAAATACTTGAACCAACCAAATTGGTTTTTGAGAGACAGCAACTTTGATCCGGATTTTGCCCTTTCGGCCGATCAGGCGATTTGGTTTCTGGAAAAAGAGACCGGTCAAAAAGCGGATGGAGTGATAGGCATAAACTTAAATTTATTGCTCCAACTGCTTCGATCAATCGGCCCGGTTACTTTACCGGATTTCCGTGATGAGATCATTACCAGCGATAATTTTTATTTTAAAACCCAATCCTACTCCCAAAACGACTTCTTTCCCGGCTCCAGTGCGAAAAAAGATTTTTTAAGCAGTCTCACTAAAGCGATGGAAATAAAGCTGACAACAGGGACCGATATCCGCTTCCTTGACGTCCTGATTTCTCTTAAAAATTCACTGGAAGAAAAAAACATCCTCCTTTATTCAACAGACGAAAACATCCAGAAAGAAATTGAAAAGACAGGTTGGGCGGGGAGGATGTCGGCAGTTGCCTGCCTTGAGAATTTCCAGAAATGTTTTCCTGACTTCCTGGCCGTTAATGAAGCCAATCTCGGCGTCAATAAAGCCAATTATTTTATTTCCAAATCAACCGCTGTAGAAAAAAGATTAAGCGCCAACGGTGACATCGTCAGCACGGTGACTATTTCTTATGAAAACAAAAGCCTTCCCAACCTTTTGACTGCCAGCCATTACCGCAATTACCTGCGTTTTTTTGTACCCAGCGGCAGCCGATTGATGGGAGCGACCTTTAACGGGAAATTCATTACTCCGAACAGTATTGAAACCACCTCTTATGCAAATGACAAAACCTCATTCGGTTTTCTCGTCGATATCCCGCCTGACAGTCAGGCGGTTGTGAAAGTCTCCTATGTATTGTCGAAACAAATGACTAAAGACAGCAGTAGTTACCAGTTATTTTTTCAGAAACAGGGAGGAGATAAAAATTCACCGCTGATAATCTCAATTATTTACCCCTCAGGCATGAATATGAAACCGCTTAACTTTAAATCGACAGCCGGACGCCCTCAGGAAACATACTACACGACAGATACCTCGGTCGACCGGATTTTTTCACTAGAGGTTACCCAGTAGTTCCTTCCCCCCTTTAATAAATTCCTCTTGGTTGAAAATTTCCATTTCGCTGATGAAATCAGAGACCAGTGTTTTCCCGTTTTTGTCCCGACAGCCGAGAACAAAATAGCGCAGCATTTCAAAGTGAAACCGGTTTCTTTTTTCCCCGTTGCCGATTTGCAGCCAAAGTTGTTGAGTGAAAGGCGTTTTGACGATTTGGCAAACGGTACTGTTTTGTTTATCGGTAAAAAATTTTTCCACCCGGTTGGTTAAATTCGTTAAATATGCTTCCATCTCGTTTTGGTAGTTAAGGTATTCTTTATCGTTCTTCCAGTTTTCTCCAGTTTTGTACTCATCCTCAAAAAAATGAATTTCCGAAGTTTTATAGTTTGGAGTAGGGTTGGTAACCAGTTCAATTCGTCCCGGCTCAGTCGGGAAATCAAAAGCAATAAGTGTATCCAAGGTCAAGCTGGCTGTATCAAAATCCAAGTCTGTCTCAATGAAGTTAAAAAGAAGATGGGTGAAAGTTTTGGGTAGAGAAGCAACCTGATTTAAATGGTTTACAATCATATCTTTAAGATATAGAGCCTGATTGCGGCTTCTCTGGTAATCACCAACGCCATATTGCCTGTTCCGTAAGAATTGAAGAGAAGGAGATTCCGGGATCCCTAAGATCCGCAAAACCCCCAGGGTTTGGGAGAAATTAATTTTGACCAGATAATCAATTTTTATTTTGGCGATCTTTTCGATTTGGGAGACGGCAAAGGGGATACCCATGGTGTGACAGGAGTTGCTCAGATAGGCGCTGTCACTGCCAACCTGCAACAGATCAATGGACGTACCCCGGGGGATACTGGTGATTCTCAACTTTTTTTGGTTCGGAATAATAGAGAAAATATGGATGGCATCGCAGCGGGGATTTTTATCGCCGCGCCTGCCGTCAAGACCGAGCAGTAAAATATTGACCGGTTTAGCGAGTACCGGTTTCAAAGTAACCGTAGGTGATAAGGAAGGCACCGAAGGAGAAGTTGAGACCGGCAAAGTTGTGGTTGCGGTTTGCCCGGCCGGAAAAAAATAACGCCATTTGATAAAGGTCAGGGAGACGATAAACACAACAGCGGTGACGGCGATCATCAGTCTGAATTTCTTTATCATAAGAGATAATGGTGAAACAAATATAATCTTATTGACTTCAAATGTGAAGCCCGGTACAATACACTAACTGTTTATGGAAAAAATTGCCTTAAAAGCTGATTCCCGAAAAATCGTTGGCCGTAAGGTCAAAACGCTGCGAAGACAAGGACTGATTCCGGCGAGCGTTTATGGAAAAGACTTCAAATCACAGGCGGTTGTCATGAATTTAAAGGAATTTCAATCCGTCTTTGCCAAAGCCGGCGAAACAGGTTTAGTTGACCTTCAACTGGAAGGGAAAGGCCTGCCGGTTCTTATCCATACCCTGCAATATCACCCGGTAACCGGATTGCCACTCCATGTCGATTTCTATAAAGTCAATTTGAAACAGAAAGTAACCGCCAAAGTGCCTTTGGTCCAAATTGGTGAATCATCGGCGGTTAAAGATAGAATAGGTGCGCTATTGACGCTTTTGACTGAAATTGAAGTGGAAGCCCTGCCGGCTGATTTGCCTGACAAGATCGAAGTGGATATTGCCAAGCTGGCAACCATTGATCAGACAATTAAAGTCGGAGATTTGAAAATTCCGGCCGGGGTCAAAATACTTGCCGACACTAATTTGGATATAGTTAAGATTGGTTCCCTTGTTTCCAAAGAAGCGGAAAAAATGGCTAAAGAAGAAGCGGAGAAAGCCGCTGCTATCGCCGCCACCGCTGCCGCTTCAGCAGAAAGCGCACCTTCTGAAGGGGTAAAGAAAGAAGAAGTCACCCCATCTTCGGAAAAGAAAGCCGCCCCTTCCGAAACCAAAACAAAGTAACTACAAGCATGCTAACTGCTGGTAGTAAACCACTTGTAGTAAAGACCTATTCCTCAAAGAAGTTGTTGCCGATATTTACTGTAGGATTTTCTTTAGTGACAGTTTTGAGATAAGCGGCGCTTTTTTCCCGGTCATTGAGAAGGTAATACAAAACCGCCAGTTTCGTTTTGGTGTAAGTATAATCCGGGAAAGAATCTTTGAGTTTTTCCCAATTCTCCGCTTCTTTTTTAATCTTCTCTCTTTTTGAGATGAGATTGTTCCAGGTTTGGGATGGAGAGGACTGTTGGCCGAGAGTTTTCGAGTCGGATAGGGAAGGGTTTTGGAAAAATAATTGGGCCAATTGGTATTCTTTCTCAGCCGCCTTCTCATTTATCGTCAAATAGTTTTGCCCCAACTCTTCATGGAACTTACCGGTAAATGGTTGGGCCAAGATTTTATCTCTTAACCAACCAAAATTGTTCGGTTTAATGAAAACGGGATAGAAGAGGTTAGCGGCGGCTATGATTAGTACCAAAGACCAGAGGATGACTGCGGCAATTCTGCGGTTAAAATGCGGGAATTTAATAAACTTCATATCTTCATCTTCCATTATATTAAGGGAAGCCGTCTTTAGGCAATAGCAGAATTTCCTATTGACGAAAACAAAAATTTAGCGGAAAATAATATTAATGAAAATTGGCTGCCTGAAACTTTGCGAAATGCTATTGTTATTTTTTGGTGTCTTATTGATATTTCCCCGCCAAACTTTTGCCCAAGAGGGAGCTTCTGTTTCCGCGACAGCGACAGTGCCAGCGGTTAATAATCAGGTAAACCAATTGCAACTGCTGAAAGAGTCAACCCCATCTTCGCAGTCAGCCATAAATTCTGAAGCCCAAGCTTCTCTTAAAACTTTAATTTCCAGGATTGAGGCCGCTTCGGCCAGACTGGAAAATATCACTAACAGGATTTCCGCCCGGATGGAGATGATGAAACAGCAAAATTTTAAGATTGCCAACAAGGATAACCTGCTTTTAACCGCTTTGAAAAAGGAAACGGCAAAGTTAACGGAAGAAATCCAAAAACTAAGTACTGCCCGGGAAAATTTCCAACAAGGCTCAGATGCGAAAAAAAATTATCCGCTGCTTCGCAAACAAATAATTGTTATTCTTAACATACTGAAGTCGATTGATACCCAGCAAAAAAAATTAGTCGGTAATCTAAAATTGTACAACCCGCCGTCGGCAATTCCAACCCGTAAGCCGACGCCAACCCGTAAGCCGACGCCGACAAAAATTCCAACACCGACAAAAAAACCGACGGTGACGCCAAAAATATGAACGAACAAACAAATCCAAACGGTTATACGAGTAACGTCTCGCTAGGCGAGGAACAGGTTAATCCAAACCAGGGCCTGCCACCCCCGCCGGCGGAAACGACCGTGGCCGTTTCGTCTGAGAGAAGAGGACCGCCTAAATGGTTTTATTTCATTTTCCTGGCAGTGTTGATAGCTTTTGTAGCAGTGGCGGCAATTTTGGTCATTACTTTAAGTAATAAGAAATCAGGCGGGAAAACCGCTGAACAAAAACCTTCGTCACCAACGGAAATTACCGCAACGCCGACCGAGGAAATTAGTCCTACCCCAAGCATTCCTCCG
The DNA here is from genome assembly GCA_964354025.1 of uncultured Gammaproteobacteria bacterium. Classification (GTDB taxonomy): domain Bacteria; phylum Patescibacteriota; class Microgenomatia; order 2-02-FULL-39-11; family 2-02-FULL-39-11; genus JALHWS01. The sequence continues at coordinate 30,831 of CAYGXQ010000003.1, forward strand.
GTTGATCCGGCGGTTTTGAAGTTGAACCAATTGGACACCTCTGATGAAGTGGTAAATATTGAAACTGATACCAAGGGAACGGATTTGACGTTTATAGAAGACAGCTTGTCAGCGCTGGACAGTAAAATCGGATTTACTACATCTATGTAAACTGGATGCAGTTTACTTCCGATAGATGAAGTTCGAGAGTTTCTTAATCGAATAACCGATTACACCACTTCCTCCCAAAATTACCCAAGTAAGTTCATTTGGTCCGGTAGCCGGAATTTCGCTGGTTGTTATCCCGCCTTTAGTTGTATTTTGTCCACTATTGGTCGTATTTTGTCCGCCATAAAAAGCTGAAGGAGTGGGAGTGGGTGAGATTTTATTAATGACAGATGGAGTTATTGTAGGCGTAATATTGGGCGGAGTGGTCAGTGAAGTAGATTTGATAAAAGGAAAAAACTGGCCAAGACGGCTGCGCAGCGCCGCCGCAATCCGTCCGCTTGAGAGAATGACGATAACGATAAAGATAAAACCCAGAAAGACTAAAAGTATTCTACTTGATGACATAATTAGATTAAGTTGGCCTATAATAGACGATTTAAGGCAATCTGTCAACCTTTATGATAAAATTGACTTTTTATGGATGATCAAATGTTTCAAAGTCAGACTTACGGCAATCTTGATCTTTGTGGAGTGCGGGAAAAGGCGCTTGAATTTATCGGCAAATTTCCTGATTTCCCTTACCAGTTGATTATCGGGACCGATTCCCAGCCGAAAAACGGATCGGGCGTGGATTTCGTCACTGCCATTGTCGTTCACCGTATCGGCATGGGCGGAGTCTATTTTTGGAAAAGAATAGTCGAAAGCAAAAGTCTGGTAATGCGTGACCGGATCTATACGGAAGCCACTTTATCTTTGACTTGTGCCCAGGAAGTCCTGAAAGTTTTCAAAAAAGACCCTGTCTGTAAGACACTGGAAATTCACGTCGACATCGGCCAAAACGGTGAGACAAGAGAAATGATTTCCGAAATTGTCGGCATGATCAGAGGATCAGGTTTTCGGGTTAAAACCAAGCCGGAAAGCTATGGCGCCTCAAAAGTAGCTGATCGTCATACTTAAAATTATAAATTACAAATGCTAAATGCTAAATTAAATGACTAAATTATTAAATTCTAAATTAATTCAGAAATTTAGAAATTTATAATTTCATTTATAATTTATAATTTATAATTTAATTGAAGGGGAAGGAGAGGCGGGGATCAGAGTCGGGCAGCCGCCAACCGGTTGGGTCCCGGAGACAAAATATTCGGTCCGTCCATAGCAGGGAAAAGCAATGATGCCTTTTGGCATCACAAAAGGTTTATCCTCTTTGTTTTTCAATATTTCTTTCATGATTTGCTGCCAGATAGGCGCCGCGCCGGTGACGCCAGAAGTCAACCGGGGGTTCATAGGCGAACCGTCATTGTTGCCCACCCAAACCGTCACGACAAAATCACCCGTATAACCGATGGTCCAATTGTCCCTTTTGTTGTCGCTGGTGCCGGTTTTGACGGCTACCGTATGACTGGGAATGACTAAGGAAGAAGAGGGCCCGAAAGCCGGAGTGCGAGCCAGATTATCCGAAAGGATGTTGGAGATGATATAAGCGATTTCAGGTGAGGTAGCCTTAACCGGCGTCTTTTCCTCGGGGAGAGGTAAAACCTCGCCTTTATAGTCTGTAATCTTTAAAAAAGGCGTCAAATCCGCTCTTTCACCGGCGTTGGCTAAACTGCCATAGACTTTAGTCATGTCAAGCATGGTTACGTCGCCCCCGCCCAAAGTTAAAGACAGTCCGAAACGGCTTTCATCATTCCAAGAGGTGATGCCCATCAGTTTTCCCTGTTCAATCATTGCCTTGAGACCGATCCTGGCCAGGGTTTTGACCGCCGGAATATTATATGAGGAACCCAAAGCCGTCCGCAGTGTCACCCGTCCATGATAGCGGCCGTCATAGTTGACCGGGGCGTAAGCAGCTTGTCCGGCCACTTTATAGGTAATTGGAGTATCGTCAATCATGGTGGCGGCCGTCATCCCGCGGGTTAAGGCGGCGGCGTAATTGACTACTTTAATTGATGAACCGGGTTGACGAAGAGCAGTGGTGACGTTGACATTACCCTGATTTGAGAGGTCAAAATAGTCGGTTGAGCCGACCATGGAGAGAATTTCTCCGGTTTTAGGGTCGGTAATGAGGATGGCGCCGTTACCGACGTTTAAGTTTTTCAGGCCATTGATATTTTCCGTGACAATTTTTTGTGCCATTTCCTGTAAGTTTAAATCAAGAGTGGTTTTTACCCGCAACCCGCCGGTTTCCACAATCCGCAACCCATAAAGCCTTTCCAGTTCTTCTTTGACATACATCACGAAATGAGGCGCCAAAATCGCTGTACGGGGATTATTGTAATTTAAAGTTTCCGCGGCCGCCTGATCTGCGGTTTCCTTATTAATATAACCTTCATCAGTCATCCGTTTCAAAACTTCTTCCTGGCGTTGTTTAGCCAGTTCCGGATGAATTCCGTATGGAGAGAAACGGCTTGGCGCCGCCGGCAGTCCGGCTAAAAGCGCGGTTTCTGAGAGCGTTAATTCTTTGATGCTTTTTCCGAAATAGGTTTGAGCGGCCGCTTCGATTCCCCAGGCGGTACCGCCATATGGTACCTGATTGAGATACATCTCAAGTATCTGGTCTTTGCTGTAGATCCCCTCAGCCCAAACGGAAAGGATGATTTCCTGGATTTTCCGCTTGACCGTCCGGTCAGGATTGAGAAGGGCGCTTCTTATAAGTTGCTGGGTAATCGTTGATCCTCCTTCAATTGTATCGGTAGTCAAATTATGGATTAAAGCCCGGATGATGGCAGAGACAGAAAAACCCTTGTGGAAATAGAAATCCTTGTCTTCGGTGGCAATGGTGGCCTGGATAACCGTTTCCGGCACATCGGCCAATTTGATGGGAGTCCGGTTTTGTTCGGCATAAATTTCGTAAAGCAGTTTGTCATTGCGGTCATAGATTTTTGTCGTTGTCGGCGGGTCTTTAACGGTCAAGTATCTGGGATTGGGAATCGTCTGGATAAAAATTTTCAGCTGGTAAAAAACAGTTATGGTTAAAACTACCAAAGCGCCCAAAAAGAAATATTTGATTTTTAAAAAAACAATTTTTAAAGCCCGGGGAATTTTAATCCTGATTCTTAATCTTTTCCTTTTCGGGAATTTAAATTTCAGTTTAGGGATCGTGAATTTTGGCAGACTGAATTTAAGAATTGTAATTTTCGGCAGTCTGATTCTGAAGGAAAAGATTTTCTTTTTTAGAATAAGGATTTTCTTATTGATCTTTTCGGCAAGAGAAGGTTTCCTGTGGTATATGATGCCTCTTTTTTTCTTGATGCCCTTAGGTGACTTAGGTAACCTAAGTGACTTAAGTAACTTATAGGACTTAAGAAAAAAAGAGATTATGATCCTTATCAGGTTGATGATAACCTCACCGAAACCTTTGAAGAAAAAAAGCGGCAGAAATAAAACCTGAGAAATCAGATTGATGTATGGGGCAGTTTTGATATTTTTCTTTCCTCTTGGCATGGGGAAAAGAATATAGCACAGGTTATAGGTTCAGTAAAGAGGAATTTTAGAGTTTGATGTTGGTTACCGGTTCGCTGCCCTCATGCGGACAGTCCAGACAATAACTACCGAACATATCCGAGACGATTTGCTGTTCTTTGACTTCAGTATTGTCTTTTTGGTCAGAAGGCGCCAGGTTACGGGTGTTTTTATCAATCGTTACATTCTGTTTCAGGTTTTCCGTTTCCTTAGGGACGGTGTCTTTGATGAAATATTCATATCTGGTCGGGCAGCCGCGGTCAGCGGCATTTTTATCCGGATTGGGAGGCAGTTTCCCTGAAAGGCTGCATATTTGGGTCCCGATAATCTCCGGCGGCTGTTTCGGCCAAAGGTCAGGCTGGTTTTTCAAAATCTGAGTGAAAATTTTATTCCAAATCGGCGCCGCGCCGGTAATGCCTGAAGAGAGGTATGGATCCATCGGTTTATTATCGTTGTTGCCGACCCAAACCGTCACCACAAAGTTAGGGGTGTAGCCAATCGTCCAATTATCTCTTTTATCGTCGGTCGTGCCGGTTTTGACCGCTACCGCGTGGTTGGGAACGATCAGAAATGAGGAGGTGCCGAACATTTGTGAACGGGCGTTGTTGTCAAGCAAAATATGAGACATGAGAAAGGTGGTTTCATTGGAAAGGACTCTTGGTCCCTGGATGAGAAGGGTAGAGGGGAAGGAAAGAGGCTTGTCAATTTCTTTAACCAAATTTTGATCCTTATACTCTTCTAGAATCTTACCGTTATGATCTTCAACTTTCAGGATGGAAATCAGATCTTTTCTGATGCCGGAATTGGCAAAAACGCCAAAAACCTTAGCCATATCAAGTATCGTTACTTCGCCCCCGCCCAAAGTCAAAGATAAGCCGTATTTCGAAGGATCGGCAAAAGTGGAAATTCCCATTGCTGAAGCAGAGGCAATGACCGGTCCCACTCCGTTTAAAGCCATCATTTTAACCGCCGGAATATTGAAAGAATTGCCAAGAGCAAAGCGCAGTTGCACCGGACCATGGAATTTGCCGTCGTAGTTGACCGGGCAATAAGGCTTTTGGCCGACTACCTGAAAACAGGTCGGTTCGTCAATAAAAAGAGTCGCCGGAGTCACTTTTTTTGTTTCAAAACCAACGGCGTAATTGATCGGCTTGATAGCCGAACCGGGTTGACGGAAAGAAGTGGTGACGTTGAAGTTGCCGCTGTCGGTGGCAAAATAGTCTTTTGAACCGACCATAGCCAGAATTTCTCCAGTAGCAGGGCGGGTAACCAAAGCGGCCCCGTTGCCGACCCGGTAATTTTTCAGTTTGGCGATTTCTGTAGCCACCGCGTCCTGGGCAAATTCCTGCAGCGGCAGATCCAAACTGGTAGTTACTTTCAGTCCGCCGGTTTCCACTATTTTTTCACCGTATTTTTCGACCAGTTTTTCTTTGATGTACATCACGAAGTGCGGGGCGGCAATATCACTTCTTTGAGGACGAAAATCCATCTTTTCGCTTAACGCTTCACGCTTTACGCTTTCTGTAATATAGCCGTCTTCGACCATCCGCTGGAGGACTTCTTTCTGGCGGTCGATCGCATATTCAGGATGAGCTCCGTAAGGAGAATAAACCGTTGGCGCCGCCGGCAGTCCGGCTAAAAGTGCAGCTTGCGCCAAGGATAACTGCTTAACGTTTTTACCAAAGTATTTTTCCGCGGCCGCTTCGATCCCCCAAGCAGTGCCGCCGTAAGGCACCTGGTTGAAATACATTTCCAGAATCTGGTCTTTGTTGTACAACCGTTCCGTCCAGAATGCCAAAATGATTTCCCTGATTTTCCGGCTTAAAGTCCGCTCCGGGGTCAAAAGAGCGGTTTTAACCAGCTGCTGGGTGATGGTTGAGCCGCCCTGCAGTTTTTGGTGAGACAGTGTTTCCTTAACCGCCCGCAAAATGCCGCCGACGAGGCTGACGCCCTGATGGCGGTAAAAATCTTTATCTTCAATGGCAATCGTCGCCTGGCGAAGATAAAGGGGAATGTCTGCCAGTTTGACCAAGGTCCGGTTTTGCTCAGTATAAACTTCATAAAGCAGAGCACCGCTCCTATCAAAGATTTTGGTGGTTTGGGGAATTTCGTAGGAAATCAGTTTTGAAGGGCTGGGAAGACCGGTAAAAATAACAAAGAACATAAAACATAAAACAAAGAACAAAGAAAATATAATAAATAACAGGACAACTTTTTTCTTTGGTTGAAATTGTTTTGATGATTCCTTTTCCATAACAGAGTAATTTATTATACAATAATCATTAAATACTTATGGAAATTGCCGCGCTTCACAGTAATTGGGTCGACCTGATCGTCATCCTCATGATAATTCTTTATCTGGTGAGCGGCTGGCGGAGAGGATTTCTTTTGGGATTGGTCGATCTGGTGGGTTTTGTCGCCTCTTTTGCTTTTGCCCTGAAGACTTATGCCTTTGTCGGTCAACTGCTGGTCGCTAATTTCCAAATTCCCCAAGGAATCGGTAAAGCGGTTGGTTTTTTACTCAGCGGGCTTTTGATTGAATTTGTTTTGTCGATGGTAATCAATTTGATTTATAAATACCTCCACAGGCGCTATTTCATCGCTTTGGCTAATCTGGAAAGAAGAAACATTCTCACTTTATTTAAACGTCTGGACCGGTTCTTTGGTTTTCTGCCGGCAGTCGGCGAAGCGTTGATCTTTACCGCTTTCATGCTGACTCTCCTGATTGCTTTGCCGATACAAGGAGCGATCAAAAAGGATATCCTTTCCGCCCAAATCGGCGGAGCTCTGGTTGTCAGGACTCAAAGTATCGAAAAAGAGTTAGACCAGATTTTTGGTGAAGCGGTCAATGAATCGCTGAATTTTTTGACCGTCAACGCCAATCCCCAAAGCACGGAAAAGATAGATCTAAAATTTACCCAGACCCAAGTCGAAGAAGATCCCGCCAGTGAAGAAGCGATGCTAATCTTGATCAATAAGGAAAGGACAAAGATGGATTTGTCACCGTTATCTTTTTCCCTGGCTCTTCGGACACTGGCGCGAAGTTATGCCGAGGATATGTTTGCCCGCGGCTATTTTTCCCATAACGATCCGGAAGGATTAACCCCTTTTGACAGGATGAGAAAAAACGGGATCGAATTCTACGCCGCCGGCGAAAATCTGGCCCTGGCGCCGAATGTAGAACTAGCTCATCAGGGTTTGATGAATTCTCCCGGCCATCGGGCCAATATTCTCTCGGCGGATTTCGGTCAGATCGGCATCGGCGTTATTGATGGCGGCATATACGGACTGATGTTTGTGCAGGAATTCACTAATTAAGCATGAAGAAAGATGCTTGCCCCGTATAAACGCTACTTCATAACGGTAATTCTCTTAAGACCTTCGATGATAGCCTGACTGATTAAATCTTCCAGTAATAATAAATTGCCTTCATCTGCTTCCCGCATGGCTTTAATATATTTTTTCCTGTCAGTTCCTGTTTCCGCTTTTATTTCAATCGTCGGTAATCCAAGCTTAAGAAGAAGGAGAATGGTTAGCATACGGGCAGTTCTACCGTTGTAATCCTGGAAAGGATGAATAAAAACAAATTTATGTTGGAACCAGGCAAGAAGTTTTACTGCCTCGAGTATGTATTTATCTGCTTTAGGATCTGGTAAATGCTTTAATCTTTCCTCCAAATCTTCATAGAAATTTACCATAAGTTCAGGTATCTTAAAATATGGCGTAGCTTCTTTTCCGGAAATTGTCACTTGTATTTTTCTGAATTTACCAGCCCATTTTGGGAATATCCAGCCGAATGATATTGCATGCAATTTACAAATAAATTCTGGAGTTATTCTGACAGCTTTGTTTTTCTTTACTTGCTGACGGATGAAATCCAACCCCTTTTTTGTTCCTTCAATTTCAAGTTTAAGCAGTTTCGATCGGGGAATAATACCGAAAGCTGATTCTTTATACGAAGTTGCGTCCTTTGGTTTCGTTGCGGCTTTCATTTATATAATCGAGAAATCATCTTGCGGGTGACAGGTTCTCCTTCAAGCTTAGTGGTGCGAAAGATAATTTCTGGGATCAGGACACGAAAAAATCCCAACACGTTTTTTCTTTTCTTAGCAGTGCGGTATTTAGAATATGCCTGTAATAGTATATTTCTATTCTTTTTACTCATATCTAAAGTATACAACTATCTGGAAGCTAAATAAAGATTTAGAATTAAATCATTGAGATCCATTTCTCCTTAAAACTACAGAGATTGACTATTTGATGGTAAGCAGATAGAAATATGCAAGCAGAAGAACAAGATAAATTAGCACGAGTCGTACCATCAGTACCAGAACCTGTTGAAGAAACACAAAAAGACGCATTAACATTATTGGGTGAAGCCGTAGCAGCTACAGCGGTTTCTGAAGAAGAAAAAGCTTTAGCTCAAGCATTAATAACTAGACAACAAGCACTAAAAGCAGAATGGCAAGCTAAAATAACCCAAGGATTAGCCAAAGGAGAGATAAACGGTATCATAGTTTCTGATCTTCATGGTGCTTTAATGGCTGCAAATATACCAGCAAGCGGTGGACCAACACCAATTGAATTTAGAGCTGATGAAGAAGCGGGGGGCAAACCATTTTTTAAACAAGCATACATTCAATTTCCATTATTAGAAGCGATGACGGTTGGTGATGAACAACATAGGTGTATGGTTCAACCGTCTGAAGAATTTCAAGATAGAGTATTAAAACAGCTTGGAGCCTATTCTGGAGAAAATAAACCAGTTTGGGCGGCTCAGCATGATGCAAAAGGCGGAATGGTTGAACGTGTCCCAACCTCACTAGCTGGAGTAGAATTATCTGCGAATATTATTGGAAGTGCTGGTGGTTTTTCTATTAGTACAAAACTAAACGAAGCAGCGTTTGGTAAAGCTATAGGTGTTCCTCACTAATACTTACCTTAGTTCTAATAGTTCCTTAAAGGGATACAGATTGAGCTAATAAAAGTTCCAAGTTCGTTCCACATTCTCCTCAGATTGTTAAGAGAGAGCGAAAACCCAAACTAGTATTGACATAGTATCAGTTTAGGAGTAAAGTAAAAATAGGAGGTATCGATATGTTTACATTACCGGATTTACCATATGCGTATGAGGCGTTGGAGCCCTATATTGATCGTGAGACGATGCATATCCATCACGACAAGCATCATGCCACATACGTTGCTAACTTAAACGATCTTCTGAAAGATCAACCGGAGTTTGCCCAAATGGAGATAGGGCAATTGGTGAAAAGTTTAAATAAAGTTCCTGAAGCTTTCAGACAAAAGGTCATCAATAACGCCGGCGGAGTCATCAACCACAGCCATTTCTGGCAGCTGATGAGTCCGAAAGATGAAAAAAACCAGCCGCAGGGGAAATTTCAGGAAGCTATAAATTCCGCTTACGGCGGTTTGGAGAAATTTCAGGAAAATTTTAGTGCCAAAGCTTTAGGAAGATTCGGCAGCGGTTGGGTTTGGCTGATTGCCAAAGACAACAAATTAGAGATTGTTGATACTGCCAATCAGGACACGCCGGAGTCAAATGGAAACAAAATACTTTTGACTCTGGATGTCTGGGAACACGCTTATTACCTGAAATACCAAAACCGGCGAGCCGATTATATAAAGGCCTGGTGGAACGTGGTTAACTGGAAAGAAGTAGAGAAACGGTTTATAATGTAATTAATGCCCAGAGAATATTTCAGCGAGCTTTCCGATCACAAGTCGCCTCCATCCTATAAATTCTTCAACGGCCAAAAGTGGGCAAATTCTTTAAGCGGCAAGACCAAAGAAGTCATTTCCCCAATAGATAATCATGTTTTAGGTTTGATACCGGTGGTTACTCATTCCGAGATCGATCAGGCGATAAGACTGGCCAAAAAAGCCCAGAAAGAGTGGGCGGGCGTGCCGATGATACAAAGAGCTAAAGTCCTGCATCTGGCCGCTGACTGGCTCCGTCACCACGAACATTATTTCACCACCCTTTTGATCAAAGAAATCGGCAAATCTCAAGCGGAAGCCAAAGACGAGATATTACGAAGCGCGGACATGATCGACTATTTTGCCAATGAAGGGCTAAATCTGCGCGGTGAAGAACTCTCAGGCGAGGCTTTTCCCGGTTACGACCAGACGAAAATGGCCATTATCGAAAGAGTGCCGTTGGGGGCCATTTTATCCATCCCGCCTTTTAATTACCCGGTCAATTTGGCGGTTTCCAAAATTGCTCCGGCTCTCATTACCGGCAACTGTGTCATCTTCAAACCGCCGACCCAGGGGACGATTTCCGATTTGCACCTGACGGAAGTTTTCCGGATCGCCGGTTTGCCGGAGGGGCTGATTGTCACTTTGACCGGCGGCGGCGAGGACATCGGCGATTATCTTTGTACGCATCGGGATATCGACATGGTTACTTTCACCGGTTCCTCAAAAGTAGGGCAGGAGATTGCCGCCATCATCGGCATGATCCCGATCCTTTTTGAGTGCGGCGGCAACAATCCGGCCCTGATTTTGCCGGATGCGGATATGGAAGGGACAGCCACCGAAATAGTGAAAGGCGCTTTTTCCTATTCCGGCCAGCGTTGTACGGCCATCAAATACGTTTTGGGTTTGCCGCCGACTCTGAAGGAGATTTTACCGAAGGTGATAGCCAAAACCAAAGAACTTTATAAAATGGGAGATCCTAGGATCGAATCAAACAATCTGGGGCCGGTCATTTCAGACGCGGCTGCGGATTTGATTGAAAAAAGGATTATCATGGCCAAAGCCGACGGAGCCAAAATAGCATATGGCGGAACCAGAAAAGAAAGATATCTCGAGCCGACTATTTTAACCGGCGGCCGGCCGAGTATGGAAATCGTCCACACGGAAACTTTCGGGCCGGTAGTGACTTTTATGGAAATAAAATCTATCGATGAAGCGATCGCCATTATTAACGCTTCAACCTACGGTTTGCAGGCCTCGATTTTTACCAGCGATGAAGGCGCCGGCATCCGGCTGGGCAAGCAGATTGAGGTGGGGACGGTCCAAATCAACAGCAAACCGCAAAGAGGCCCGGATCATTTTCCATTTTTGGGCATAAAAGGCAGCGGCTCGGGAGTTCAGGGAGTGCGTTATACTTTAGAAGCGATGACCAGGCTTCGCTCAATCGTTCTCAATAAACCGCATTAAACGATTTCATTGCAATTTCCAGGGTTTCCGTCGGGCCGTTGGCATAAGTATCAATTACCAGATCATACATTTTTGGGTTCCAAAAATCTTTGGTCAGGTAGAGCTTTTCCCATTTCTTGATGTTTTCTTCTTCCCGGGTCTGCAGGTGATATTTGGCTTCTTCTATGGTCATTTTATCGCGGTTGACCAGGCGGTCAATCCGCACCGCGTCATCAGGGCAAGTGAGAAGAATTTTATAAACCTCAGGGATTCCCTGGGCGTCATAACCGGCCAGCCACGATTCAATAACCAAATGATTTTCCTTTCGGAGTTTTTCTTTGATCAGGTTATCCAGATCAAGGTGATATTGATCGGAAGTGCGGCTGGTTTCTTCCAAAGGAATGCCGTTTTTCCTGACGTGCTCGCGGACGAGTTCTCCACCGAGAATCAATTGCCAGCCCAGTTTTTCCGATAAAGATCTGGCCAAAGTCGTCGAACCGGTGGCGGCTTTACTGGAGATGGTGATGTTTCGAAGCATAGGGTTATCTTACACTAAGAACTTTTTTTTGACAAATGTTCGCGGATAATGGTAAGATAGAACATGTTGGCACAAATGTTCCAGCCAAATATAAAATTAGTAATTTACAAATACCCGGCTAAGGCCGGGATTATTTTGGGCTAAAATGGCAAAAATCGTTTGTTTCTGCGGCAGTTTCAAATTTTATAAAGAGATGATCGAGGTGGCTGAAATACTCAAGAAGGCCGGTTATCAGGTGATTGTACCTAAACCTTCGCACATCCGTCACGGCCATAAGCCGGAAGAACTGAAGAAAATAAAATATGACCAAAAAACCCTGCAAAAATGGGAGGGTGAAGGCGCTTTTTCCCATCTGGAAAATATAAGAAAAAGCGATTTAATCTATATTTATAACCAAGGTTCATACTTGGGTCCGGCAGTGACGGTAGAAATCGGTTACGCGCTGGCACTCGGCAAGCTGATTTACGCCCGGGCAGCCGTGACGGATATTACGGTGACAAACTTTATCAAAGCGGTGGTCAGTCCGCATAAATTACTTAAATTATTAAGTGTATAATATGATTATGCATCAATTTGGAGAACTGACAGAACTTCACGTCCACGTGGGAAGCGCGGTTGACCCGCCGATCATGTGGGAGATCGCTCACGAACAGGGGATCAAACTGCCGACGAAAAACTACTGGGAATTTGAGAAGCTGATTACCGTGGCCGACAAAACCAACTACGATAAATATCTGGAACTTTTTTACTGGACGGAACTCATCCAATCCTCACCGGAAGCCATGGATAAGAGCATTTATTCGATTGCTTCAGGTGCTTATAGGAAAAACAACATCACCACTCTTGAAATCCGTTTTAACCCGATGAAAAGAAACAGGGAAGGGGAGCGGGATCTTGACCACATCATTCTGGCTGCCATTCACGGCATGGAAAGGGCCATGCTCGCTTATCCGGTCCGGGTCGGTTTGATCTTTTGCCTGGACCGCTCTTTTTCACCGAATTTAAACGGGATTATTGCCGAAAAGGCGATGAAATACAGCCGCCGCGGCGTCGTGGGAATTGATCTGGCCGGACATATCGACAGTAAATTTCGACTTGAGGATATTGCGGAAATTGCCGTCCAATGCCGTAAATTTGGTTTAGGGATTACCATCCATACCGGCGAGGCCACAGGGGCCGATGAAGTCAAAGAAGTGATGCGGTTGATTGCGCCCGAGCGTTTAGGTCACGGCATCAGAAGCGTTGAGGACGAAAATCTTTTGGATGATTTGAGCGCCAAAGGCACAGTTTTGGAAATTTGTCCCTCCTCTAATTTGCATACCGGCGTGGTTAAAAGCCTTGAGGAATTTAAAGTTATTTTTTGCAAGCTTAAACAGCACGGAGTCAAATTTACCATTAATACCGACGGACCGGAAATGATCAAGACCAATCTTTCCGCCGAATACAATCTGCTTTTAGAAAATGGTATCTTAGAAAAAGAAGACGTACTCAGCGCTTCAAAGGAAGCGAGAAAGGCAAGTTTCATCAAAAATGTCTGATATAAAAAAAGGCTTGACTTTCGATGATGTTTTGCTTTTGCCTGGGTTTGCCGAGATTAAACGGGAAGAGATAGACATTACCTCTTCCTGGTCGCCAAAAATAAAACTGAACGTTCCCTTGGTTTCGGCGCCGATGGACACGGTGACTGGGGCGAAAATGGCTATCGCCCTGGGTAAATTAGGCGGTTTGGGAGTGATCCACCGCAACTTATCAGTAGAAAATCAGGCGAAAGAAATTTTTTCAGCCAAAAAAGAAATTCCGTTTGTCGCAGCGGCGGTGGGTGTCGGTGACGATTTGGTTAACCGTTTGGATGTCTTGGTCAAAGCCGGTCTTGATGTTGTCGTGGTTGACAGTGCCCACGGCTATTCCAAATTTGTGGTTGAGGCAACTGTTTATATTGCCCAAAAATACCCCCAACTTTTCCTTATTTCCGGCAATGTCGCCACTTATGAAGGGGCTCAAAAATTAATTTCCTCCGGGACTCATGCTCTTCGGGTCGGTATGGGTCCGGGTTCAATCTGTACTACCAGGATTGTCGCCGGTATCGGCGTGCCGCAGTTTACCGCTATCTTTGAAACTGCTCGAGCCGCCGGGGAAAATAATATTCCGGTTATTGCCGACGGCGGTATCCGTTTTTCCGGTGACGTAGTCAAAGCATTGTCCGCCGGTGCCGGTGCAGTCATGCTCGGTTCGCTTTTTGCCGGTTGTGAGGAAGCGCCGGGAAAATTGGTGACAGTGAAAGGCAAAAAATACAAGTCATACCGGGGCATGGGATCGCTTCCGGCGATGAAAGAAGGCAGTGCCGCCCGGTATGGTCAAACCTATCATCAGGGTCTGGAGAAAAAACTGATCGCGGAAGGTGTTTCCGGTCTGGTGCCATACCGCGGTTCCTTGGAAGAGGTGGTGACGCAATTGGTTGGCGGACTGCGGTCGGGGATGTATTACGCCGGGGCGAAAAACATTAAAGACCTCCAGAAAAAAGCTGAGTTTATTAAAATCACGCCGGCCGGACTGACGGAAAGTTTTCCGCACGACGTTATACTTAAGTAATCTGCCTGCGCAGGCAGGCTTAAGTCACTTATGATTCTAATTGTTGATTTCGGTTCCCAAACTTGCCATTTGATCGGCCGCCGTCTTCGGGAACTGGGTGTCGAGTTTGAGATTGTTTCCCCCGAAGATATTCTTTTTAACATCGAAGACTACAAACCCAAAGGCTTGATCCTGTCAGGCGGGCCGTCTTCGGTTTACGCCAAGGGAGCTTTACTGATTGATAAAAAAATCTTCGATAAAAATCTTGCGGTTTTGGGCATCTGTTACGGCCTTCAGGTGATGACACATCTTTTAGGCGGCCAGGTTCATCCGGGCAAAAAAAAGGAATACGGATCAACGGAATTCCATGTTACTAAGCCAAATATATTATTCACCGGATTGCCGGCTACTTTTCCGGTTTGGATGAGTCATTTTGACGAAGCGGTCAAACCGCCGGTTGGGGCCATCGTTACCGGTTCGACACGTTCCGTCAAGGTAGCCGCTTTTGCCGACGAAAAGAAAAAATTATACGGGATTCAGTTCCATCCGGAAGTCTATCATACGCCATTGGGGATGGATATTCTGGCCAATTTTGTGTTTAAAGTATGCGGAGAGAAACCGGTAAAAAAAGTGACGGATGCGGAAATCATGATTGCCAATATCAAAAAGATCATCGGCTCTGAAAAAGCGGTTTGCGCCCTTTCCGGCGGGATTGACTCAAGCGTGGCGGCGGTTTTGACCCACCGGGCCATCGGGGATAACCTGACCTGTTTTTATGTTGACACCGGACTGATGCGCCAGGGAGAAACTGAAGCGGTTGTCAAAACTTACCAGAATTATTTTCAGCTGAATCTGAAAGTTTTGCATGCCGAAGATATTTTTCTGAAAAATTTAAAAGGGATTGTCGATCCGGAGAAAAAAAGGAAAGTTATAGGGGAGACTTTTATCCGGCTTTTTGAAAAAGAAGCAAAAAAAATTAAAACCCGGTTTTTAGTCCAGGGAACGATTTATCCCGATGTCATTGAAAGCCAGGGCAGTAAACATTCCGCGAGAATTAAGACCCATCACAACGTCGGCGGTTTGCCGGAAAAGCACGGTTTTAAAATCGTGGAACCGCTCTGGATGCTTTACAAAGACGAAGTCCGGGAAATTGCCAGAAAATTGAATTTCCCCCCGGAGGTCGTCAACCGCCATGTTTTTCCCGGTCCGGGTTTGGCCGTGCGGACTATCGGCGAAGTCACCAAGGAAAAACTGGATATTTTGCGAAGAGCGGACGCGATTGTCATTGACGAAATCAGAAAAGCCGGACTATATGATCAAATTTGGATGGCTTTTGCCATCTTCACCGGAGTTAAGTCAACCGGCGTCACAGGCGACGAGCGGAAATACGGGGAGACGATTGCTCTGCGGGTAATCGAATCCAAAGATACGATGACCGCCGATTGGGTGAGACTGCCTTACGATCTTTTGGAAAAGATAGCCAACCGGATCGTCAGTGAAGTCTTTGAAGTTGTCCGGGTCGTCTACGACATCACCACCAAACCGCCGGCCACGATGGAGTGGGAGTAAACCCCTTTGCAAAATAAAAATTATTTGTTATATTAAAAACAATATGGATGAAGAAGAAAAAGAAAAAAAGGAAGAAAAGGCGGAACATAAACCGGAAAATAATAGCAAATATCTGCTGATTGCCGGAGCAGTTGTCCTGGTGATTGCCCTTTGGATGGGTTTTAAGATGATTACCGGCATGGGCGTCCAATACCTGGCGACTGTGGTTGACGGGCCGAAAGAAGTGGCCGCCGGCAGTATCACCACTTTTACTTGGCGGGTGGACGGAAGGCCGACCACCATCAATATGACGACTGTTTATATGGGAACAACCTCCACTCCCGGTACTTTAGAGACGACAGTCAAACCGGAAGAGACGACCTATACGCAGTTCGTTGGGGATTTTGCCAGCGGCAAATACGCCGTTCCTCTGCAGTTTGTCGGCAACATCAAGATGGATACTCCCGGCACTTATTATTACCGCGTTTATGCTCCGGTCGGTGAGAAAAACTACTGGTCAGACGAATATTCTTTTGAAGTGAAGTGAAGCAAAAAGCTTCATTATGGTTTCGGAGTTGGCGAAACACTGACGACACCCCATTCCTTGCAGATTTGCCATTGAAGAGATTTGACTTGGGACTGCGTCAGGTCTGAGATTTCTTTTTCCACGGTTTTGATAACTTCACTTTTGACTTCTGTCACTTTCTCAGAAACTGTTTCTTTAGTATTTTGGATCGTGTTTTGGACAGTATTTTTGACCGTGTTTTTGACGGTATTTTCGACGAAATCTTCCAGGAAAGAAGTCGGTGTAGACGGTTGACTTTCCTGTTCTCCCAAAACGCTTTTTTCCGAATCGCTTTTGACCAGATTTTTGGGAAAGCCTTTTAAAAGTCCGGTGGTAAAAACAAAACCCAGCACCATGAGAGAAATGATAGTCAATCCCAAAAGAATTTTCGGCGCTTTGTCTTTTATTTTGTCATTCATGACAACTTAATCATAACACATGGCGCTTAAGGTATTGGAGAGCCTGATTGATAACCGGACGGTTTCTATATTTCTTGACGAGAACCAGTAATTCTTTTTCATTTTTATGTTTCAATTTATTAACTTCGGCAATAAGGAGCGGAAGGCAACGGATGATGTTGTCCACGATAGTGACGGTGGCCTTTTGCGCAGTGCGGGAAAGAGGATTGAGATCGACCGTGATGACTTTTTTGCCCAACTTGATAAGCTGTTCCGTCCGGTCGCCATCCTCAAGCGGGACAAAAATGACATCAGCTGTTTTTTGGCCGGCCTGACTGATGTATTTTCGGTTGCTGGTTACATTCGGAATGACAGTTTTTTCTGCGACAAGGACTTCCCCGGCACCGTATTTTTTGAGATGGGTAACAATGGTTCTTTCCCGTTTTCGGGAAGGGTGGAAAAGATTAACTTCTAATTTGGCGTTTGTGATTTTTGCCAGTTTGATCAATTCTTTGGGGACTAAAGCGGCGGTATTGCCATTGACGGAAATGACCGGCTCTCGGCAAAGGAGGAACATAGTCGCGGCCGCCTCAATCGCTTTTTGGGCGAAGGCATGAGTTTTTTCACCGAGGAGATAATCAAAAGCCTCGCCCCGGCCATGAGCTGTCAATCCTTGTAGCGAAGTAATGCCGTTTTTCACTCCTTTTACCAAAAGGTCACGGTAATGGAGGGAATGATAGCGGGGATGGGACTTGGAAAGAATATATTTTGTCATAATATTATGATTTAAATTATCATTGCGAGTACTTCGATATCATTGCGAGCGGAGCGAAGCAATCCCGTCCGAGATTGCCACGGCTCGTTGACCGGCGAGCCTCGCAATGACAGATACTCATGTTGGTCCTATCAGTAATTATTAACGTCTCCTGTCTGTATCGGTTATCGTTTTCAACCGGTCTATCACTGATAACCACTTGTCCGAGCATGGAGATGGTCGCGTGGCCGCCGGCTTTTTTTATCCTGGCAATCAGTGAAGCTGCGGTTTTATTTTCCAACAATCCGCTTTTTTTAGCAAAGTCCAAAGAAAGATCTAAAACTTCGGCCAGAGTTAAATTATCACTGTGTTTGGTCTTTTCCAATGCCTCCTGGGCGGCTTGATTGATGAAAGACAGCCGTTTGGCATTCTTCAATATTTTTGGGGTGGCAAGACCTTTGACGACAGTCGCGTATAATTTTTTTCCAACAAAAGGGAAACGAACCGCGACTGTTGGCAAACCGGGTTTGCTTTTCAAAAGAAAACCGCCGGTGACGGCGGTGGCGACGCTGCCGAGTCCGGTTTTATTAGTAATTTCCGCGATGTGGGCAATTTCTGCTAATTCTTCTTTTGTTTTATTCAGTTTTAACAGTTTGTTGATGGCGCAGGCGGTTGAGAGAGTTGAAGCGGCACTGATACCAAAGCCAAAACCGAGCGGCAAGTCTGATTTTATTTTTATTAATAACGGTTTATCAGTTAAAGCTTTTACTATTGATAAAACAGTCGGGAAGGAGATAGGTTGTCCATTAACAAAGATCTGCGTCCGCTTGTTTTGACTGACTATAGCAGTAACTTTTTTATCGATGGCACAACCGATGCCGATTGAGCCGGCTTTAACAGGATCTTTATGGGGGCAAGCTTTAAAGATAAAGCTGAGAGTAGCCGGATAAGAAGCAGATGCTTTCATAATAACTGGAGTTACGCAATAAATAATAGTTTAGATTGTCATTGCGAGCAAAGCGAAGCAATCCCGTCCGAGATTGCCACGGCTACTTCGTAGCCTCGCAATGACATTAAATTACGTAAGTCCTGTACTAAGTAAGTCGCTATTATAGTTTTTCTCCTTCTTATAGTAAAATCGGGGGGAGATGAAGATGAAGAAATATTTCCCTTTATTTTTTCTGGTAGCCCTATTCTTATTCGTCAGGTTATATCATTTTACGGATAACCTGAACTTCGGTACCGATCAGGGAATGGGGATGCTTGATATATATAATCTTTACCAGCAGAAAAAAATCACCCTTATTTCCCAGACCTCGTCCTTGACAGTTCACGGCCGGTATTTTTATTTCGGGCCGGCACTTTATTATATCTTCATGCCGTTTCTGATCCTGTTTAAATGGGATCCGGTTTCTGTTTCAATGATGATGGTATTTTTCAATCTGTTGCCCTTTGTATTGTTATATCAGGCAATCAGGAAAAAATTCTGCAGTGTTCTTCCGGCTATTATATTTTCAGTTATCTTCGCGGTGACGCCGGTAATTATAAATTATTCACGCTTTTTCTGGCCACCGAATCTCCTGATTCCCTTATCCGGTCTGGTGCTTTATTTTCTCTTAAAAATTAACCGGAAGGAAAAAAATTATTTATTAATTCTATTAATTGGATTATTTATCGGCCTCGGTTTCCAAGTTCATTACTCTTTTATCTTGACAGGGATAGTTGCTTTTATCTGGTTAACCGTAGAAAAACAAATCAGTTGGTTTAAACTGTTATTATTGACTGTCGGCTTTATTATCGGCATTTCCCCCCTAATTGTTTTTGAGCTGCGCCATAATTTCTATAACCTGCAAACTCTCTGGTTTTATTTCACTACAGAAAGCAGTCAGCGTAGCGTCCCCGTTTTCCAACCTCACCTGCATTATTTCCTTAATATTCTTCCCTTCTTCTTCTTTGTTATTTGTTATATGTTATATGTTTTATGTAATAAAAACAGGTATCCGGTTTATCTATTATTAATCGCCTATACAGTCTGGTCGACACAGTTTTTTTTACCAAAACCTACCCACGGTTTCATGATGGTTGACGGTTGGAACTTCGCCGGAGAGAAAAAGGCGGCCGAAATTATTCTTTCCGAAAAACCAGCCAAAAATTATAACGTGGTGGATATTTTAACCGGCGATACCCGCTCAATGGCCATCCGTTATCTTTTGACGATCGGCGGCTCTGCGCCGATAGGCGTGACGGAATATCCTTCGGGAAATGTTTTGTTTATCACCTCAAAACTGCCGATCGGGCAGATTCTGGCAGGCAGTCTTTGGGAAATAGATTGCATTAAGCCGGTAAAAGTAGTTAAAACCTGGGAGATAAAAAACGGGATTTATTTATATCAGGTGGAGAAAGCGAAAAAAATATGACTGATGTTGAACTGGTGAAATCAAAGATAGATATAGTTTCTTTCCTTTCGGATTACATTACACTCAAAAAAGCCGGCCGGAACTTCAAGGCCCTTTGCCCGTTTCACAGCGAAAAGACGCCTTCTTTCGTCGTTTCGCCCGAACGGCAGTCGTGGCATTGTTTCGGCGGCTGCGGCGAAGGCGGCGACGCCATCTCTTTTTTGGAAAAATGGGAAAACCTGGAATTTCTGGAGGCACTCCGGATTTTGGCCAAAAAAGTCGGGGTGACCCTGTCCAACTACATACCTTCTTCGCAAACGCAACTGAAAGACCGGCTCATTGAAGCCAATCATCTGGCCAGCGAGTTTTACCATTATTTATTGGTCAACCACAAAGTGGGCAAAAGAGCCAGAGAATATCTGGAAAGCCGCCACATCAAAAACGAGACGATTAAAACCTTCATGCTCGGTTACGCGCCGGAAAGTTGGGACAGTCTGCTTAAATACTTATTGAAAAAAGGCTATCAGACAGGAGAAATTCATCAAGCCGGACTGGCGGTCAAATCAGACCGTGGCCGGTATTACGACCGTTTCCGGGGGAGACTGATGTTTACCCTTTGTGACCATCGTGGCAACGTCATCGGTTTCTCCGGCAGACTTTTAAATGAAGAAGTTTACCCCGAGCGTGAGCGAGGAGCAAAATACGTCAATACAGCTGAAACGCCGGTCTATATCAAAGGCAATACCCTTTACGGTCTTCATATCACCAAGGAAGCAGTCAAAAAAGAAAAGGAAGCGGTTTTAGTTGAGGGCGAATTTGACATGCTTTCCTCATTCCAAGCCGGCAGAGCCAATGTCTGCGCCATCAAAGGTTCGGCCCTGACTGAAGGGCAGCTTTTGCTTCTTAAGCGCTACACGGAAAATCTGATTTTGGCTCTCGACAGCGATTTCGCCGGTAGTGAAGCGGCCAAACGCGGGATAGAGGCGGCTGATCTGGCCGGATTTACTTTGAAAGTGGCGAAACTGCCATACGGGAAGGACCCGGCGGATTGTATCGAAAAAGATCCGCATCTGTGGAAACAAGCCCTGAAAGGTGCCGTCCCCATTTATGACTTTATCATCCAAAATGCCCTGGAAAAGTATGACCGCGGTGAAGTTTTCGGCAAGAAAAAAATCGGCAGCGAAGTCATCCCGTTTTTGGCAAAAATCACCAACCCGATTATCATTTCCCATTACACCAAGAAGCTGGCCAAAGAACTGGAAGTGACCGAGGAATCAATTGAAACTTCCATCCGGCAGTTTGCCAAAGAGAAAAAAATGCCGGCGGTTGCCGTTTCCGCGAAAGTCCAATTGCCCCGCAACATCATGCTGGAAGAATACCTGCTTTCCCTGATTATCCAAAGCAAAGAGCCGCAAAAGACGTTTGACGAGTCAGCCAAAATTTTATCCACTGATGATTTTGCCAGCCCGGCCGTAGCCGCCATTTTCCACGAGCTTGAAAAATATTTCAAGAAACATGAACAGTTTAACATAAAGATTTTCGGTAAAAGCCTACCTCCCGAGCTGGTTTTGACTTTTGATAAAGCCTATTTGGTGGATATAAACCAGGTCCTGTCTGACGATAAGCATTTTCAGAAAGAATTGTCATATACCGCCAAAAATATCAAGGTAATTGGCCTTCGAAGGAGAATCAATGACCTTTCGACTAAAATAAAACAATTGGGAAAAGAAGAAGAGCAGGAAGAAACGGGGAAATTACAGGAAATTCAAAGGCAATTGATAAAGGAAATAGATGAGCTTGATAAATCAAGCTGATTTAAGATAAAATTGTTTTATGACAAAAGCCAAAAGTACTATTTCTGATTCAGTGAAAGCCCTGATCAAAGAAGGCCGGGAAAACGGTTTTATCACCCAGGATGAGATTTTGGTCATTTTCCCCAAACCCGAAGACCATCTTATTGAGCTGGATGAGCTTTACGCCCAACTTATCAAGGCCCAGATCGACGTTTTCGAGACTCTTTCCGATGAAGAAGAAAAAGAAGCCCAAAAAACCGTGACCGAGCTTGAGAAAGAACTGGAATCGTTGACGGTCATGCACGAAGGCGGGATTTCCGACCCCGTTAGGATGTATCTTAAAGAAATCGGCCGGACGCCGCTTCTGAAGTTTGCCGACGAGATCGATTTGGCCAAGCGTTACGAAAAAGGGGAAAGGGCCGCCAAACAAAAATTGATTGAATCCAACCTGCGGTTAGTCGTCTCTATCGCCAAGAAATACATCGGCCGCGGCCTTTCTCTTCTTGATCTTATCCAGGAAGGCAACCAGGGCTTGATCAGGGCAGTGGAAAAATATGACTGGCGCAAAGGCTATAAGTTTTCCACTTACGCCACCTGGTGGATAAGACAGGCGATCACCAGAGCCATTGCCGATCAGGCCAGGACAATCCGCATTCCGGTCCATATGGTTGAGACGATTAACCGCTATTTGAAAATCTCAAGAAAGCTGATGCAGGAATTGGGCCGGGAGCCGATGCCTGAAGAAGTGGCTCAAGCGATGGAGATCGAAGTGGAAAAAGTCCGCGAGATAATGAAAGTCTCCCAGGAGCCGACTTCCCTGGCCACCCCGGTTGGCGATGACGAAGACTCGCTTTTGGGTGATTTTATCCAGGATACCACCCAGCCGTCACCTTATGACTCCGCCTCAAGGGAGCTTTTGAAAGAACACATTAACGAAGTTCTTCATACGCTTTCAGATCGGGAAAAAAGAGTTCTGATTTTACGTTTCGGTTTGGAAGACGGCCGGCCGCGGACTTTAGAAGAAGTCGGGGTTGAGTTTGGCGTTACCCGTGAGCGGATCAGACAGATAGAGGCAAAGGCCTTGAGAAAACTTAGACACCCCAGTAGATCTAAGAAATTAAAAGACTATCTTGAATAATACTGATAACAGGAGTTACGTGGTATAACCTCGTTTAGATTGTCATTGCGAGCCGAAGGCGAAGCAATCCCGTTCGAGATTGCCACGGCCCCGATTAAATCGGGACCTCGCAATGACATGGAGTTTTGATAGAGGTTCTAGTTAAAGAAAAGGCAAGAAAGCAATGGCCAGAATGATCCGGTAGACGGCAAAATAGACAAAATTGTGGCCTTGGATGTATTTTAATAAGAACTTAACCGCCGCCAGGGCCGAGAAAAAAGCGCCGAGGAAGCCCACTCCCAACAATAAATATTCATTTCCCTGAAATTGAAAACTGCTTTTAACCAAATCAAGACCGGTGGCCGCCAGCATGGTCGGGATGGCCAGAAGGAAAGAAAATTCCACCGCCGTTTTCCGCTCCAGCCCGACAGACATGCCGCCGAAAATGGTGGCGGCTGAGCGGGAGACGCCGGGGATCATGGAAATAGATTGGATGAGTCCGATCAATCCGGCTTTTGGGTAATTCAGCTGGTCAATTTTGGTGACTTTATCTTTTTGCTGTTGGAAGATTTTTTCCAAAATTAACATCAAGATACCGCCTAAGAAAAGGGAGATGACCACGACGGTCAGATTTCCCAGCAGATATTTTTTGACGATTTTATAAAGCAAAAAACCAAAGATGCCGGTGGGAATGAAAGCGACCAGAATTTTTTTCCAAAG
Source organism: uncultured Gammaproteobacteria bacterium (assembly GCA_964354025.1). GTDB lineage: Bacteria > Patescibacteriota > Microgenomatia > 2-02-FULL-39-11 > 2-02-FULL-39-11 > JALHWS01. The sequence continues at coordinate 54,001 of CAYGXQ010000003.1, forward strand.
ATGGAAGTTTTTTTTGAGAGTGGGGAAATAAAGAAAGACAACTGCCAGGATGGCGCCAAACTGGATAATAATCTCAAAACTTTTGACAAACTCCGTCTGTGGGATGTTGAGAAGTTTGCCGGCCAAAATCATGTGTCCGGTTGATGAAATCGGCAGAAATTCAGTAATGCCTTCAACTAGAGATAAAATGAGCGCTTGAAAGATATTCATTGTCAATTAGTTTTGAGGCTGGCAACCATCGTGTCCAATGTGGTAAGCGTTTCGGCGGCAGTTACCAGCGGATTGTCAGAGTAGGGTACTTCATACATGATAAAACCGTAAGTGGTCGGCTCCAGCCAATTGGTTTCTCTTTTTTGGCAAACCGCAAAGAAATTTTTTCCGGCAGAAGGGTTGGCCGTGATATCCACCCGTCGGTATATTTGACCAAAGTTTCCCTTAAACTCCGTGTAGGAATCGTAGGTAAACTCGGATATGTCAGGGAACATTTCCGAAGGCGAAAGGGGCGCGTCTTTGAAACCGCAGGGTTTTCCTTCGGTAGCCAGGTTTGTTCTGATGATTAAAGCGGAGTCGCTGCTTTCGATAGTGTTTACCGTCGTATAATTCTCTTTTTCCGTTTTCAGCTGCCAACCCGGCGGCGCCTGCAAAGAGAAGCTTAAGTCTTCGACTTTGATGTTGAAGGTTTGTTTTTGGGGCAAGCTTTCCTGTTTGACGCTTTCAGTTGGTTTGACGGTTGGCTGTAAAACGATTGTTGCGGCAATTTCCTGAGTTGGGATTGGAGTTTCTTTCTGAAGAGGAGCAGGTGTAATCGGTAATAAATCAGTTTTTGCGACAGAAAGACGGCCGAGGTAAAAACCGGCTCCGGTAAAAACAGAAACAATCAGAATCGCCAAAAATATTTTTCCTAATAAATTAAACAGTCTGTTATTTGGATTTATCGGTTTTTCCGCTTTTGGCTGGTTATCCATGTTATTTCCATAATAGATGAAATAAACAGCGGCTGTAAATAGGGGATTACAACTTTATATTCTAGATTTCGTTTAGCACCTCAAATCCTTTATAACTTCCGGTAATGGCCAGACCAATAATTTTTATGATCCACTTGCCGGTGGCGGTTTTCATGTCGTGCATAGTACACAGTACACAATGTACTATGCACTAATGTCAAGAAAATAAGACTATGTATATATTTTCTTAACTTACAATGTTAAACAAGTAGCCGATGAGCATTATTCCCACAATTGTAATTCCGAAAAAGGTAAGGAGAAGCGGCCACTTCATCACTTTTTTCAAAATCAAAGCCTCCGGAAGGGATAGGGTGACGGTGGCCGTCATAAAAGCCAAAGCTGTACCCATGGGGATACCTTTTCCAACCAAGGCTTCGATGACAGGAATAACGCTGACGGAATTGGCGTAAAGGGGAACGCCCAGCAAAGTGGCGATCGGGATGGTATACCAACTCCGGATGGAGAGGTATTTGATGACTAAATTTTCCGGGATAAACCCGTGGATGAGAGCTCCCAAAGCTACACCCAGGACAACATACGGGAAAACTTTTTTGGTGATATCCATCGCCTCCGATGACCAAAGTTTAACTAAATCTTTAAACGGGACAATTTCATTTTTGTATTTACCTTCAACCTGTTTTTTTGATTTGAACTTCAAAAATTCCGGCTGGATATATTTTTCCATTTTGAGTCTTTGGATGAGCATCCCGCCCAAAATACTGATCCCGATGCCGACAAAGTTATAAAGGAGACTGATTTTCCAACCGAAGATGGCCGGAAAAAGATAAAGCGACGCTTCATTCACCAGAGGCGAACAGATGAGAAAAGTGAAGGTCACTCCCAGGGGGATGCCGGCGGATAAAAAACCGATGAAAAGGGGAATGGAAGAGCAGGAACAAAAAGGAGTGATTACTCCCAAGAGGGCAGCCAGCAAATATTCCAGGCCATACCAGCGCCTTTTGGTCAGGATATCCCTTACTTTTTCGATGGGGAAGAAGTAGCGGATAATGGCCATGAGACAGTTGATGAGGATAAATAAAATCCCGATTTTGATGGTATCGTAGACGAAATAGTTGACCGCCTCGGCCAAATAGGTGTCCGCGGCAATTCCCAGCCATTGGGAGGTAACAATATCAGCTAATGTTTGAACCGGAGCAAATAAATCCATAGGTTATTTTTCTACCAACACTTTCTGGATTTTCTCCTTTATTTTCTCAATATCAGGCGTAAATCCGGTCATGGCAATCCGGCCGTTGACCGAAAGGACAGGACTGCTCATGGCTCCCAGTTCAATAATTTTTTGCATGCCCTTATTTCCGGTCAGATATTCGACTTGAGTTCCCAGTTTCATTTCGGAGACGGCCTTTTGGGTCAGCTCGTAAAGGTTTTTACACGTTGGACAGCCTGAACCGAGCACCTGTATTTTCATATTTTACCCGGCCGGAGCTTTTTAATCATTGGAAATATAAATTTCGATACGCTAACAAGAACTAAAGATACAACAAAGTAAACTGCCGAGATAAATATTGCCATAACCAAAAGAAGGCGGGGTTGTTGGGGTTTTTTGAAATAATCGATCATGACCACTATTGGTCTGTAGTAAGTAACGTATTCTCCATTGTTATACTGTTCTCGCAGTATTGGCAAACACAAAACGAGGAAGGTAAGCAAAACATTAAGCAGCCGGGGCTTTAAAAAATCTATTCTTTTCTCTACTTTCATTATCTTCATTTTACAATAATCAGTGGCTTCATGCCTTCCCTAAAGGACTTATTCTGCAACCAAATAATTGAGTTTGATTTTGATTTAAACAGCATTAAAATTCTATTTTCCGAACTTAAAATATCAATTGAAAATAATTTCACTTCTGCTATTTCTTTTCACTAACAGCTTTCCATAATCGCATTATACCGTAACCAATTAGTAGACAGCCTACAATTCCATTTAAAAATTTAACTAATAAAATCGGAACCGCTTCCCTGACAAGAGAAAATATAATTACGGAAGAGCCCATAAAAATAAATGTGGCTAAACCAGTTCCTATACCAAACAATAATAATTCTCTTTTAGAATAACCATATTCAACTGCTTTGGAGGTAATCAAACTGGTGAAGAAAACGATAGTCATTGGACTGGATATTGTTAATAAAAATACTGATGTGAAGCTTGTGATGATGCTGGAACCCCCTGTCGTCACTGTGTTTGAAGCGTTTCCAATAATTGCTCCCTTTAGTATTAAATATCCGAATGCTGACAACACCAATGAACTGATTATCCCGAATATCTTTTTGAACTTTTTGTGTTCAAGTAATTTTCCTATACCGAAAATTGCCAACGATATATACAGATAATCAACAGTGGTAACAGCAAATACACCCGCTAAACCATCCAAAAATGTCTTCTGAAGTGCCAAATTAACGATAAAGAAAAAAACAGGTCCAATAGCCAATTGAAGTGTTAGTCCAGTTAATAGACCATTTTTAAGTTCTTTCATAAATAACTCTATTGCTGAGTAAGTATTGCCAGTGTAGCTTTAACAGAAGAATTATCAGTATTTATTAGCTTCACCCTGCCTTTAAAACGATTACGAAGCGGGGTCAAAAATTCATCTGCCATGAGGGAGTCAGTACAAATACCTCAGCAAAATCAACCACCACTTCCTCATTTTCCGGAATGTCCTTGAGCACCGGTTAAAAAGCTAATAATGCTTCTTTTTCTGAAGGACGGGAAACTAAGGTAGTGCCAAATTTTTTCAACTGTATAATCATATTACATCCTCTCTTTTATTTTAACTTATCAATCTCAACTTATACAGTCTGTAAAAGATCCTGGAAAAGAGATGGTAAAATTAGATGATGGTTGCCAGATGGTCGGGGAAAGTGACTAAAAATAGTATTGCTCTTGACCTGGAAGAGGGCGTTTTTACTTGGGATAATCCCCGTAAAATTGCCCAAAGTTTGAAACAATCAGCGCTAAACAGTACCAGAAGAAAAACCAATTCCTTCCAATCCGCCATGAGTATGCTGATTTTTTACATCAACCGGGCCGGCAAGAATTTAAGACCCGAAAGAAGGAAAATCCTCAAGCAGGCTAAAATTGAATTGAGAAAGTTGAAAGATGACTCTTTTTAAACAGTCTAGATAGAAAATGGTTTATACTCGTTGAGTTGAACGATTTTAGAACTTTCAAATTTGTTTAAAATATAAAATAAAGTTCTAATTAATTGTAATAAACATCCTATTCAAATAACACGAATTTTCTTCTTTTTCATCATTAGGATATTTCAATAGGCATTCATTAACTATTTTTAGATCGTTGACCCTTGCTCGGTAACAAATATTAAGGTCGTGTACATATGTAGAATAAATTTTATCAACTTCTTCACGTGCCATAAAACATGAACCATCACTCTTCATATTTAAATCACATAACCTTTTTTCAGCCTCAGCTTGTTTATTAGATACCGCACGATAACAATTATCAAAATTAGCTTCAGAAGGTTTGCTATATCTTGCTATGTATTTTGCTAAGATAGACATTCTATTGTTAAGGAAAAGCCAAACAACCAAGATGGATCCGATAATAACAATTACCAGCACCAACAAAGTTATAAAAATAAATAATAACTTACGGATTTTAGATGGTATATTCATAAAACTATTATACCAATATCTAGAGTTAAAAATAGTGACTTGAGAAATGGTCATTATTTAGGATAACTGACTCGTCCGGCCCCGATGTGCTTATTCTTCTATGAATTCCAGCGGGTAGACTACTATTCCATAAACGCTTCCCTACAAAGTCCTCTAGTTTCTCCAGCCGGATAGACAGCATATGAAAACAATACCACTATTTGAACGATTAGATGGTTTTTCATCTCTTTTTCCATCTGGGAAGTTTTGGCATCATTTCGTCGGCCATTTTTTGGGCTTCTTCTCTAGTTTTTCCCATCAGTTTCATGGCGGCTCCTATGCTTCCTTCCCTTACCTGTTCATATGTTTTCAGCGCTCCGGTTTCTTGGTCTTGGCAATAGATACAATATCTTCCATCAAACTTTGACGTTGTTTTCTCATCCAGCGGCATTCCGCAACTTTCACATATTTTCATCGTTTCACCTCCTTGTATATTATTCTAATCTTACTATTTTATCACAAAAAAAGGGGCGTCACGGCACTCCTTATTATTTCTTTGCTTCCCCTAGTAGACATGTTCAGGAACAGGAAAGTTGAAATAGAAATCGACATTACTCAAATTAAAACAATTTACGAAAACTTTTGTTTATCACAGTTTGCCTAATTTATTGAGTCGCTCCACCAAACGATTATCAAACAATCAAAATATCCTCCGATAAATAGATGTGGGTAATTAAGATAACAACATCGCCAATTATCCAAAAAAATGTTAAAATCCAATTCAGCAATTATGTCAACGATCATGGAAAGTAAACAAGTTGAACTCGAAAATGTCGAAAATAAAACAATCTCAGGAAAGGAGCTTTCTAGCGATTTATGGGAAATAATCACTGCCTTCAGCAATGCAGACGGAGGATTAATTTCATTAGGAGTTGACCCGAAGGGTAACAGGCTTGGAGTAAACCCTGATTTCATAGACAAACTTCAAGCAGATGTGGTTACCCTTTGCGGTAGCGGTTTTAATCATCGGTTGTACCCCGGTATTAGTACCGATCAGGACAAAGTAATCAATATTTATATCCCACCAGCCCCAGCTCAATATCGCCCTATTTACTCAACTAGTAGAAATCTGCCCCGAGGAGCAAGAGTGCGTGTTGGAACATCTAATGTACAAGTCGACGATGAATGGATACGTCGCTTTGCGATTTCTGCAAGAGGAGGAGCTGAACTTATGCCTTTTAAAGAGAACTATAAAAAATACTTCGACGAAGGTATCATCTCCAAATACTTGGATATTGTAATAAAAAAAAGAGGTCCTGTTTACACTGGGCTATCCATCGATGAAATTTTAACAAAGTTAAGAGCAATTACTAATGAAAAAGAGATAACAATGTTCGGACTTTTAGCTTTTAGTAATGCCACAGGTCTACAAGAATTAACAGCACCTACTGTCAATATTGCAGTTACGCACTATGCGGGTACAAACAAAATTAATCCTGATGATATTGCTGAGGTTTCCTTAGATGACAGAGAATTTTCAGGGAACGTTGTAAACCAGTTCGAGGAATCATTAAAATTTATAGAATCCAAACTTCCAGCGAGAAGTAGAATTGATACGGAAGGTAAAAGAACAATCTACTTGGCAATACCAACTTTGGCACTTAGGGAAACCTTAGCAAACGCAATTGTCCACAGAGATGACACAACTTTCAAAGGTAGAATACAAATTGATATATACAATGACAGGATTGAATTTGCTAACCCCGGACGTAGTTTAATTCCATTAGAACTGCTTGAAACCGCTCACCCAGAAACAAGAAATCCCCTACTAATGAGTTATATGAGGGACTTAAACATAACTGAACACAGAGGTAGGGGTATAAGAACAATAAAGGTTTCCCTAAAAGCTGCCGGTCTCGCAGAGCCTACTTTTGTTCACAAACATGATTGGTTTGTAGCAACAATTTTCAGCTCCGCTTTCATTAAAGACGCCGATCAAGCGTGGTTACAACAATTCCAAAATCAGAAGTTAAACGAACATCAATTTAATGCCCTCGTTCATGTTAAACATAACCCAAATGGAATCAGCAATTCTGAATACAGAAACCTAAACAATATGACAAACGTCAGAGACGACATCAGGGCTAAAAAGGAATTAGTTAAGTTAACGAAACTTGAACTATTCAACAAAGTTGGAGAAAAACGTTATCGTCGTTACATACTAAACCCAGAACTAACAGAATAATTCTATCGACCTTTCTATCGACCCCCTTTTTATGCGTGTAATACCACCAAATGCCCTACAACGTCTTTTAGTCTTCTATCGACCTTTCTATCGACCAACTATCGACCATATTAAAGAGTCCGATATGATGCGATAAAACCATTCGACACAATCTTAAATTATGCCGATGGTCAACTTTGGCTCGAGAAACGTAGTTTTAATATAACCAAGCGATTCCTGCGTATTATAGAGATATTTCAGGACGCTAAGTTTGAGCAACAAAAGACTGGAGATCGAAAAAGTCAAACCCTCTCTTAATTCCTGCATAAATTCACGAATAAATCTTGACTAATCTTATATAATCTTATATAGTCAATATATAAGAAAACATATGAATAAACTAGATTCACGATTAAAAGACATTCAGACGGACATCTGGAAAGATATTGCTGCAATTGACGAGTTAAAAGGCAGATGGACGGCTGGTGCCCATTTTCATCCGCAGGTTTTGACCCGGCTAAAACGCTCCGTTCTAATTACTTCTACGGGAGCATCCACAAGAATAGAAGGAGCAAAATTATCCGATGAGGATATTGAGAAACTGATGAGAGGCATATCAATTGAAAAATTTGCTGATAGGGATAAACAGGAGGTAAAAGGATATTTTGAACTGCTGCAAAATGTCTTTAATTCATGGCCAAGTCAAATTTTTAATGAAAGCGCGATTAAACACTTCCACAAAGAAATGTTGAAGTATGTGGAAAAGGATAAACAGCATAGAGGTAATTATAAAACCATGGAAAACAAGGTGCACATGATAAATGAAAAAAGCCAATCAATCGGTATTCTATTTAATACAACACCTGCTTACCTGACGCCTATTTATATGCAGGAATTGGTTGAATGGACCGTAAAAGCTTTAAAAGAAAAGTCTTATCATCCTATCCTTACAATAGGAAATTTCCTTGTTGAATTTCTGCAAATCCATCCGTTTCAGGATGGAAACGGCAGAATATCACGAATCCTGACAAACCTTCTTTTACTTAAAGAAGGTTATTTGTATATGCCTTATGTTTCTCATGAGAAATTGATTGAGGATAATAAACCAGATTATTACCTGGCTTTGCGAAACAGCCAAAAAACATTCAAGACAAAGATTGGCCCATGGCTGCAATTCTTTGTAAAAATCTTGCTTTTACAATCACAAATTGCCGTAGATTTGCTGACTTCTGAAACAATAGAAAAAATATTATCGCCAATACAACTAAAAGTATGGAATTATTTTCTGAAAGTAAAACAGGCAGCTCCGCTTGATATATCCAAAAACTCCAATGTTGCTAGACCTACGGTTAATCAAGTTCTCTCTAAACTTCTAAAACTCAAGAAAATAGAGCGGATTGGGTTAGGAAGAAGCACAAGATACCGCTTGATTAAATAAGAATTTGAATAAAAATTGGCTTGGTGCCTAAAATGTTAAGTTTATGTAACTGCTTAAAAATCCTATTTTAGTATAATTCAAACATGAAGCTCTTAAAATCGAGCAAGTGGAAATTAGCATTTAAGGTAACACCCTTTGTTGCCGTAATTATTCTTCTAAAACTGTTCGCCCATCAGTCAGGTTGGGAATTTCTGACACTTAATACTCTTTTCGGGGCTATCATTTCGGCTAATGTATTTTTAGTGGGTTTCTTGATATCCGGAGTATTGGTTGACTATAAAGAGGCAGAAAAGATTCCGGGAGAGTTATCATGCAGTTTAGAAGTTTTAACCGATGAGTGCTATATCGTTTATAAAAACAAGAAAAGTAAGGCAGCCATAAACTTTATGAAAACCATTCATGATCTAACTGCATCAGTTATCAAGTGGCTGCATAAAAAAGAAAGAACGGAAACCGTGTTAAACAAAATCACTGGGTTAAACGACCACTTTTTGGCTCTTGAACCTCTGACACAAGCAAATTTTATCGTTCGCCTGAAAAACGAACAACACAATCTCAGAAGGCTTATCACGAGAATTCATACCATCAGGGAAACATCATTTAATCCGGCAGGTTATGCCATAGCTGAAATTATCTCGGTAATCTTGTGCATCGGCCTGATATTTACCAAAATAGACCCTTATTATGAAAGCGTCTTCTTTGTGGCTTTTGTTTCTTTTATCCTTATCTATATGGTGCTTCTTATCAGGGATTTGGATAATCCGTTCGGTTACTACGAAAAAGAAAATTACGCTGACGAGGTGTCCTTAAAACCTCTATTTGATTTGGAAAAACGGATACCCCATGATTTGGATAAATTGAAGTAAAACCGTTGCCAACAGCTTCGTACAACGCTCTATAATCGCTTTAAACATGCGATTTACCAAAACCTAATGATCAGATAAAGATATTGATACGAACTGTTACTGTATAAAGCTCCCTAATTAATTTGTAAAACTACTCTCAGTAAACAAACAGCCTATCGAGTTTCCCCGATAAGCTGTTTAATAATCCTTAAAGAAATAAAAGATTATTTCTTTTTTCCTGCATTTTCACCAGCTTGAGAATTGGGATTAAATGGTTTCTGTAAGCCTGGAGCTGTTAAAATACCTTTACTTTCTATTCCGCTCTTATATAATTGACAGGCTTTAGAATCAAGTAATACTGTTACCTTATTATTGAAGGGATCACAATCCACCTGATCTAGTACCCCGTCATTATCTGTATCAAGACTAATTTCATTTACCGACACAGCATCTAAGTACATACCAAATGAATCATCTGCTCCGGTTTCGGTAAATTCAAGGCGTATAACTCCTCCGGTACCCATTCTTGTTACAGTTTCATCTTTCCAGGCACTTTCACTTGTCCATGATGCTATATGAGTACCAATAGTCTCGTCTCCCCATTTTACAACCATCTGATTGTCCGGCATGTTGTGTCTTGGTATCCAGGAATATTTGATTTCATATTTATACCCTAGTTTGGTAGGAATATCCTGATAGATTCTAGTCGGATGATAGGAATCTAACTCGGCATGCTGATTACCTTCACGGGATATTTGATCAAAGTTGTCTTGGATTTCAAGTAACCCTGTACCATAAGGATCCGGTCTAAGATAGTCAACACTCCACCCAAGGCCTACTGTACCAGTTGGAAAAGTATCATACATGTAAACAACGGGCGTTTCAAAACCACCATTAATAACTAGTTCGGCTGCAGAAACGTTGGTGGCAAATACGAAAACTAACATTAAACCACCCAAAATTGATAATATTTTATTCATTTATTTCACCTCCTTCCTTTTTCATCCTACTTTTTGCATAAAAAAACCACGACTTTCGTTGTGGTTTATTTTTATACTGCCCTGTAATATGAATTTTTCATATACTAAAAGGCAGTAGGAATTATATTGTAAGTATAGCTTTTTATTATCAGAACGTCATGTGCATGATTAGTGTTCCCTATTAACTAATTGCTCCCCCGGGAGGATTCGAACCTCCAACCTTCTTCTTACAAGTAACCTTTCGTTACCGAAAGACTTGGACTATCTTATTCCCGATAATATCGGGATCGGGTATATAGTCTCTACACATTTATGATGCGCCGACTGGCGCGTCAATTTAGCTCGGGATAACCCCGATTCAATCGGGGGTCCCCCGAATTAGCCCGATTTTCCATCCCGATTTTCATCGGGACGCTGCCTTTTTCGACAGGAAGCCGCTCTACCATTGAGCTACAGGGGAACGTAAGATTCGCCTTTGGCGAATCAACGTTCCACAACGTTTATCCCGATTAATCGGGATATTACGTTGGGAATATTAACGTACGATTGGCATTTTATCATCAAATAGAGCATAAATCCACCCCATTATCTGCCGTTGTACATCTGCCTAACTAAATCTGATGGCAAACACTCCATATGGATGAATATTTTTCGGTATTTCCTATATGGAGAGTAAGAATAAACAGTATTGAAACTTATATAGTAACTTGATTTTCTACCTTTGTTTGAAATAGTTTTGCAATAGACACAGTATTGGGTATAAATATGAATTTTTTCCCTGAATGAATTTTATCCAATAATTGTTTTTTTACTAAAAACATTAAATCTGATCTAGCGGTTTCGTAAGATAATCTGTTAATTGTTTTATAAGTAGTTATGTCAATAGTTTTATCTCTATTTGCATTCAATTCCTGCAATAGAGATGCTTGTCTTTCATTATATTCACCTAACTGGCCAGCGATCTTTTGAATAATTTTTTCTTTTTCAAGCTTGGTTTCATAATGGGCTATAAATTCTTTGATTGATAATACAATCGCTTTTAAAGAATAAGATAAAAAATAGGTTAAATCGTTTTCGTCATGTTCTGCATACAAATATGAATTATCATATTGTATTTTTGATTTTTTGATTATTCTTGAAACAGAAAGATACTGAAACAACCAATAATTTTTTCTAAGTAAATACCAGTAAAATAAAGCCCTTGCGGTTCTACCGTTTCCATCTACAAACGGATGAAGATAGGCTAACCAAAAATGTAGAATACTCGCTTTAATTACTGGATGAATAAACTCCTCTTCTAACTCATCTGAATTGGCAAAAATTATAAACTTTTCCAATTCTTTCTCCATGATATTGCCGGTCGGAGGAGTATACACTATTTCTCCGGTTAGCCTGTTTACAATATTTATTCCATCAGAATCAATTCTTAACCTACCGGAGTCAGCGTCATTCTCTAAAGTTCCGGCAGTAATATTTTTTTGAATATCCAGTAAGATATTTAAATTTAGTTTTAAATCTTTCCAGTCCATCAGTCTCTGCATGACTTGATAATTGTTTATAATCATCTGTTCATCTCTGTTTCGGGCTTTTCTTTGGCTTAAAAGCATCTCCTTTGCTATTTTTCTTGAGGTATTTGCACCCTCAATCTGACTTGACGCGATTGCTTCTTCTGTTAAACTGTTTATTATCATTTGACTTTTTTGGGTAGCAGTTGGTTTCTCAGTAGTAGAACTTAAAAATCCACTCGTGTTAGAATCTATTAAACTAAGCTTCTGATACATTGATTTAGTAATTGTAAATCTAAAATTTTGATTATTGCTGCCTCTTACAGGTGTAATTTCTGCGTTAGACATTCTTGAGAACTTTAAATAAGCCCAAGCTTCTTCTGGAGAAAATCCTTCTGGTATCGGATAGTGTTTGAATTTTTCCCAATAAACATATTCCTTATCAGCTTGCTTCACTAGTTCTCTTAAGCCATCTGAATGAACGGCTTTTTTTATCAGATCTTCTGTAAAATACCTAACCCAATTTGGTGGTCTAGCAATCATATTCCTCCTAACTACTAATTTGCTACTAATTTTTACTAAATTAGTAGTAAGAGTATAACATATAATTTGCCAATTTGCTACTAATTGATACTAGTCTAGTAGTTAATAGCTCTATTATTACTGCTTTTGTTAATAATTTGACTATTCGTCAGTAAGGGGTTCGATCTTCTGATATAATGACTCTAAATCCTAACAAAGAAGGTGAGAATATGAAGAAATGTAAAAGTTGCAAGTCAGAAATTGATTCCAAAGCAACGAAATGCCCACACTGTCGGACAGATCAAAGAATCTGGTTTCGAAGACATCCGATCTTAACTTTTTTAATTGTACTTTTTATTGCTCCTTTTATTTTGGCGGGTATGACTGGCTCGTCACCGCCATATAGTAATGGAGGATCAACTACTCCTGTACCGACAAAACAATCAACTTTTAATGCAGGTGTAAATTTCACCGGTACTCAATTTGTTATCAGCAATCTGGAAAAGTATGCCTGTGAGAATGCGAGGATGAAGGTAAATGGAGATTATTCTTTAGACGGTTATAATCTTGAATCTGCTCTAGACTCAACTGTAAAAACAGGAACTGCCACTGTTTACAAAGTCGGAGCAGGGCAATTTACGAAAGGAGATGGTACAAGATTTAATCCTTTTGCTACCAAACCTCTGAATTTCAGTATTAGCTGTCGGGGCAATAATGAATTAAGTTCTGCTTTTGGATACTGGGAGTTTAAGTAATGTTCCGGAGAGCTTATTATTATTTAAATTAAGATTTTAATTGAGGCTAAATTTTGAAAATATCTGGTGAATTACATAAAATAGACATAAGACAAAACTTAACATCCTCTTGACAGATGTAAGGAATAGATTGTATAATCCTTACATCTAGTATAAAGATGTTAGGCTTATGAAAATTGGTAAACTCGTCCAACAACCCAGTGGATATCAGGCATTTATCCCAAACAAGTTCCCTCCAGAGGAGCAGATTGCCCTGAGTTCTAAAACTCAGCAGCTTCACGCCAAGGCTGCCCTTATGCTGGGGAAGCTAGACGGTATTACCCAGTTATTGCCTGACCTCGATTTCTTCATTTTTATGTACATCCGTAAAGAAGCGGCCCGGTCAAGTGAGATTGAAGGTACCCAGGCAACTATTATTGATGTCATTAAAAGTGAGGCGCAAATTGAAAGTCGTTTTCCCCAAGATGTCGAGAGAATTGTCCACTATATTCATGCGATGGAATATGGCTTAAAACGATTGGAAACTTTGCCGTTATCACTTCGGTTTATTCGGGAAATCCACAAGGTACTGATTAGCGGCACTATTGACGCTCCTGGTAAAACACCGGGAGAGTTTAGGACTTCTCAAAACTGGATCGGCGGGGGTTCTCCTAATACTGCCAAATTTGTACCACCAACACACGTAGAAATGAATCGATGTCTTGATGATTTTGAAAAGTTTCTGCACGCTACTGACGAATACCCACCACTTATTAAGGCGGCTTTGGCCCATGCCCAATTTGAGACAATCCACCCTTTCTTAGATGGTAATGGAAGAACAGGACGGCTCCTAACCACTTTTTATCTTTGTAAATTGGGGATTCTTGAGAGGCCAGTTCTTTATCTTTCTGAATACTTTTTGAATAATCAAAAGACGTATTACGGATCATTGAATTCATATCATCAAGAAGAGGCTGACATCTCCGGATGGTTGGATTTCTTTTTAGATGGTGTGGCTATTATTGCTGCTGAAGCGATTGAAGCATCAAAAAAAATTAATGTCTTACGTCAAAAAGATACTATTAAAATTCAATCTTTGGGTCGAAGAATAAAAACAGGCATGATGGTATTAGAAAATCTCTATAAGCTGCCTATTATTAGTGTGCGAAAAGTTGAAGAATGGACAGAACTTTCTCGTCCTCAGGCCAACGACTTGGTTAAAAAGCTTGTAGAATTAGGAATTCTTGAACAAAGAGATAAAGATATTGAGTATGGTAGGGAATTTTGGTATAAAAAATATCTGGATTTGTTTGTAAGCAAAGAAGAAGTTAAAAAATCGAATGAATAAACCTGACTTTACCCTCGATAAAATAAAATTTGCATCTGATGGGCCAACATTTGAAAAAGCCGTAGCTTTGTATGAAAGCGGCAAAGTTATCCAAGTTGAAGAAGGTATCCGATCGTATACAGCCGTTGTTATGGGTACAAAACCATACCGCGTCTCGGTGGAAGCACAGAATTTTAGATATGCTTATTGTTCTTGTTATCTGGGTAAAAATGACACATATTGTAAACATATGTTGGCTTTGGCAATTTATGTGGTTCAAGACGGGAGGCCGTTAACCGATAATGATAAGAAACTGATACAAAATCCAGCTTGTAGTGGTAAATTGGGAACTTTATCAGGTAGCGAGCTATCAGCTATAAAACATGCAATTTCTACTTCCCTACGTTACATCAAAGCTTATACTGGTCCGTCTCGTACTTGGTTTGCCTATCAAAACTCACTTTTCGAAGGTTGCAATCGGCTATCTGCTATTATCTCCGATTTGCCAGTAAGTGTTCAAACAGCTGAGTTGTTGGTTGATATATTGTTGAGATTGGATAAGAAACTATGCACTGGCGGAGTTGATGACTCGGATGGTGAAGTGGGTGGATTCATTGAAGAAGCGGTGAGCGTGCTACAAGAATTTGTGAAATTGGATCCGAATTGTGTTAACGCTTTCGATAAGCTGAAAAAAAGAGAGATATGTTTTGGCTGGGAGGAATCTTTGTTGAAAACTTATTGATCAGTGTGCATTCCGGATATTCTAGGTAATTTATCCAGATCTAACCAAATTTATCAAAACCGTGCCTGAAAGAGAACCGTCCCCTTACACTTACATTAGGTTGGTTTATCAAGAAGAATATTTAGATAAGAAATCGGCGTAACAGAGAGAAAAACAGTTAAAAGGTTGGACAAGCGCAAAGAAGAAAGCACTTATTAAAAGAGATATTGGTCATTTGAGAGAACTAAGCAAAGCAGTTGAGCAGTTCGGCCCTGAGCTCGCTGCCGAAGGGTTTGGCGAAGCCCTCGCGAGGATGAGAAGTTTACAGTGAGCTTGTCGAACTGAATCCTCCCGGGGGAGCAGGTAATCCCAGGGAAAATTAATTATCCCATTACCGAAGTCATACGGTTTGGAAGCGTTAGAGATCAAAAAAGTTTTGTTTACTCTTTCTTTTAAATCCCTTCTTGCTTTGTTCAAAAGGTATATAACCACACTGCAAAATCAATTTGTAAAGTTGAAATTGCAGGGTACCACATTTTATGATTAGAACTTCTCATATCGAATATAATAGTATTATAATTGTTCTATGAAACCTGCCGGGAAAACTTTATTTCTTCTGATTCTTCTTCTGGTTGTCCTGGATATCCTTCTTGGCGTTGCCTTTTTAATTATCACCAAACGCATTCCTGGAAAAACGCCGGTAGTCCAAACACCTGTCATTAAACCGGTTCAACTTTCAAGCATCAAAAAAACGCAATCCGTCACTCCTGACGGGGGCATCATCTCATTAACCGATGAAAAAGGAACGACAACAACCCTGACCATTCCCAAAGGTTCACTAACGAGCGCCACTGACATTACTGTGACCGCGCTTAGTGAACCGCCGTTTGAATATGAGGGATCGTCGCCGCCACTTCCTGGCGTGCTCATTGAGCCTCTTAATATCCATTTTATCCAGCCGGCGCAATTGTCATTCCGTGTCGGTCAAAATTTAAACATTCCAATCCATATATCCCTTCCTCCCGTCGATACAAACGAATCATCGCCGGCAGGCCAATCCAATCCGGAAAGAGTGGAACAGCGGATCCCGGCTACTATCATTTACACCGACAGCGGAACATCCCGCACGGGGACAACGGTTTCATACATCCCTTCGTCCCGTTCTTCAGCAGATGATGGAGAAGTCATTACTCCGGTTTCTGAAGGGGGAACATATTCACCGGATGTGCAAGTAGACCATGATGAAGCGATGAATCAACTCGAACGAATTCTCGCTGATCCAAACGTCACCCTTGAACAGGTTCTCGATGCGGCGGTGGCCGCCGGCATGTATGATTTTGAAGGATTGAGCAGTTGGGCCAAAGACAAACTCAAAAAGAAAGTGGAACTTGAAATTCTTGCTCTTGCCGGCGAGTGTTCAGCCAACACCCGGCCGTTGAGCAGATTTGAACTCCTGCAGTGGCGAAATATCGCCAAGCGGTTTAGTTGGAATACGGAAGAACATCAATTTGACAGTTTTTTGGAGCAATGCAAGAAATATTACAGTTATAAATTTGTCGTAGATCGATCCGGACCGAACTATACAATAATTAATACCTGGAGTCATAGTGTTTGCGGATATATTGACGACAGTTGGGAGGGAATTTTTAAGGGCGAATATGGAGGAGGAATTTGGGGAGGATGTCAGTCAGGTTCCCCATATTACTCGACTCTTGCACCTCGCGGTGGCAAGACATCGTTTGTGGAACCGGCGCTTGTCGGTCAGGGTGGTTGTGCTCCGGGCGCCCCGTGTTTTTCATGCAGTGATATCTCTTCGCAAAGTCGCGAGTTGATTTACGACGGAAGATTTACCGTTTCGATGTCAGATTACGATAGGCAACCAATGTCAACTATCACTATTGAAAGTGCCTGTCCGTAAGTTCTATCGATTTTCGGTGGAAGGTAGGAACAAATCAACCTCAATTATGTCAAATTTGTTTGAGCGTGCCAGGAAATACAGGAAAAACACAAAGAAAATCTTAGACGAAATTATCTACCGTTGGTCTCCAAGAAGCATGGATGCCAAACTTTTGCCCGATACCGTTCTTGAGCCGCTTTTTGAAGCAGCCGGATATGCCCCATCGGCATTTAACAATCAGCCCTGGAGATTCTACTTCGCCCAAAGAGGAAACAAAAGTTTTACCGATTTGTTGAATTTATTAACCACATTTAATCAGGAGTGGTGCAAAAACGCTTCCTTTCTTATTATTCTGGTTTCAAAAAAGACCTTTGATTACAACGGAAAGTTCGATCGAACCCATTCCTTTGACACCGGAGCCGCCTGGGAAGCTTTTGCCATTGAAGGAATCAGGAGAAACCTAGTCGTTCACGGCATGAGCGGTTTTGACTACGACAAAGCCAAGGAATATCTTAAGCTGAATGATGACTTCCAAGTAGAATGTATGATTGCCGTTGGCCAACCGACAAAGGAAATAAATAATGAAGAAGTTTCTTTACGAAAAACTCTCAAAGAAATTGCCATTAAATTGAAATAAGATGACAATTAAAAATCTCAAAGGAAAACTTTTTTTAGCCGGAGCGGTGGGAGTAAGCATTTTTCTCCTGTTTTTTGTCGTTACCTGCGCCTGGATCGGTTTCGGTGTCAAGAATCAGTGTCAGGAAGCAAAAAGAGAGTACGGGAGAGAGTTCGCCGGAGGCGAGATAAGTTGCGTGGAAGCTTTGATAAACATTCTCAACGATGAAAAGAAAAGTTATCGGCAAAAGAATTCGGCGATTTGGGCTTTGGGACAGCTGGGAGACAGCCGGGCCTTGCCGTTTCTGGAGAGTTACTACACCGGTCAAATTCCTCCTCGTGAGTCGCTGGATAAATCCATCAGCCAACACGAGCTGAAAAAAGCCATCAACTTAACCTCAGGCGGCTTTAATATGACCGCTATTTTCTGGCGAAACGGATTATTAGATAAGTAGAATCGTATTCGATATAATATTCTCATGGAGACGATGGAAGTTGAAACGAAAGGGCAGACCGATATTGTCGAGATCACCGCCGGAGTGCAGGAGATTGTCAATCGCGGTAAAGTGAGTAGCGGCCTTGTCCATCTTTTCGTTATCGGCTCGACCGCATCGCTCACCACCTCGGAAGACGACGAAAATCTCTATCAGGATCTCAAAGAACTGCTGGAAGAAATCATCCCTTACCGCAAAAACTGGAAGCATCACCAAACCTGGGGTGATGACAATGGCGCGGCGCATCTCCGAGCCTCTCTTATTGGTCCCAGCCTGTGTGTGTCGGTTAAAGAGGGGAAACTGGTGCTTGGCGCTTGGCAGAAAATCATTCTGATTGATTTTGACACCCATCCCAGAACCCGGAAGATTGTCGTCTCTATCACAAAAGAGTAAACTACAAGCGGTTTACTACAAGCAATTAACATGCTTGTAGTGTGCACGCTTGTAGTAAATCCAAGTTGAAATCCGCATGTGCAAACCCAATACACACCTGGTGTGTATGGTATGTACGCTCCTCTTAATGCTATCCTATAGTTTGAATTCGTGATTATTTTGTTATACAATCCTCTCTTATGGTAGCTAAAGAAGCTTATCCGTCTCATCTATATCAAATACATCATAAGGATGGAAACTTATCATTTATTGGTGATACAAGAAGCGTTAAAAAGGATAGTCCACTGGCTTACAGAAACTCATCAATGCCGATAAGTGATGCAGATTTCGGAGCTAAATTAGATCAAGCTTCATTACCTCTCAATAGAGGTACTACCAAAATTATTGGCTGGGGAGGAGACAGTGTGTGCATAAGATTAGGAAATGGGAGCGATCGTTATGCAGCTGTACTAAGAAGTAATCGAGAACCTGGGAATTGGGATTCTCTTTTGAAACACTGGAGAAGAGAGCAAGAGTCGAATATAATATTTCATCCTCATACTATTCCAGAAGCTTTAGTAATAGTGAACGGTATAGATGGTCAACCGGCAGTAATGAAAATTGCTCGGGAAGTTACTGGTGCGACGCTATCCGAAGTTTCAAGTTTATATCTGTTTTTAAACAGAAGGATAATAGAGCAATATATACACTGGAGCAAAACAAATTTAAAAAGATTTTTACATGAGAGAGTAATTACCGATCCTATTGGTCATACTAATAGTAATACACTTAAAGCTTTATTCGAAAAATATGGCCTTTTTTTATTCGAATCAAGTAATTTAATGATTGATTTTCAGCATAATAATCTTGTGATGATTGATGGTGAGTCAGACGATTTTCGAAACCTTCCACCCCACCGAAAAGTCCAACTATTATCTCGAGCTGTTAATATGGGCGTTAGTATTGGTATTCTTGAGTTGTTTCAAGGAATACACAAAGTACATGATAGATTGTTTCCTTCTTCTATAGATAAAGAGCAAACTGATAATACTCCTGGTGTAGATCAATTAAAGGAGGGTTTTGCGGAAACTATTAGGATTCTTGATGATTCACGTCTAAACTACAGAATAGTAGGTTCTTTTGCTGCTGCAGCAACCATTAATGCTGCAGGCGGAAATTATTATTTAACCCCGTTTAGAAGAGACAGAACAATTAGAGATATTGACGTATTAGTTTTGGATGGAGATCCGGATAGAGTAGAAAAAGTAAAAAGTGAGATTAATTCAAGAAAAAAACAGAATCATTTTTATCCCGAAATCTCATTTGTCATACCCAGAGTGTTTGAGAGAAGCCAAAGTTATGTTGAAAGTAGAGCCTCTATCTTGCCACTGCTTATCACAAGGATAGCGATGGATTGTTCTGGTAATTTTTACCTAGTTTATGAGGAAAAATATACACAATTACCAATGGACTATTTAAATCCCATATATAAAACATATGAAGGTGTAGTATTTCCCACTTTAGAGGCAGGGGTACTTGCAGGACTTTATTTAACCAGGATGGGTGTATTTAAATCTAAAGACATCGAAAAGGTTGCTACTCTTCTAGATTTAACCAAAGCTCAAATCCCAGTAGAATTTCTTGATTTTTCTAGAGTACTAAGAACAAATTGGCCCACTCTTTATAGAAATTTTTTAATTAGAGACATTATTCATTATTTTTCAGGGGGACTTTTAAGTAGGGGTATTTATTCATATATAATATCCCGTTTCACTAATCGAAATAATAGAAAAAACTAATTAGTCTTTACAAAAAGAA
This sequence comes from uncultured Gammaproteobacteria bacterium, assembly GCA_964354025.1. Taxonomy (GTDB): domain Bacteria; phylum Patescibacteriota; class Microgenomatia; order 2-02-FULL-39-11; family 2-02-FULL-39-11; genus JALHWS01. Next base: position 74,129 of record CAYGXQ010000003.1, read on the forward strand.
TGAATCTAAACATCATCCATTAGTAATAAGTTAGGTTCAGATGATATCCCACAGGTGGAGTAGAAAAGGATATAATAATAAAATGAGGACAATCAAGATAGCGGTTATTGCGATTATCGCTTTGACCATTCTTGCCTGGAGGCTTGACCGCGCTCTTTTCAATCCTTACATTCCGGATTATCAGGACCAGATCCGCTCCGACGTCACTACCCTTAAATTTACCGTTCCCAAAGACAAAGAGGGCTGCGAGAAAGCCGGCGGTGTTTGGAAAAAGATGGGTCCCAGACCCTTTGAAGAATGCAACCTGCCGACTAAAGACAGCGGCAAAAGCTGCGAAAGCAGTAATGTTTGCGAAGGAGTGTGTTTGGCGCAACTGTCAAGAGAAGATCTGCAAAAGGGGATGAGAGGACAAAAATTCAAGACCAAAGGCCAGTGTTCGAGTTATATCAAAATAATGGGCTGTCAGGCGTACGTCTATCAGGGTTGGGCGAGTGTCGTTTGCGCCGATTGAAAAAAATGAACACGAAAAAATTTACCATCCTCCACAGCAACGATATGCACGGTGATTTCCTGCCTGAGACCCTGATGGAGAAAAAAGAACAGATTGGCGGCCTGGCCCTTTTATCAGGCTACGTGAAAAAAGTCAGGGCCTCGGAAGAAAATATTTTATACGTCATCTCCGGCGACATGCTGCAGGGGTCTTTAATTGACAGCGAGTATAAAGGGATCTCGACCATTGAAATCATGAATTACCTTTCTCCCGATGTGGCCACTTTAGGCAACCACGAATTTGACTACGGTTTGCCCCATCTTCTTTTTTTGGAAAAAATGGCCAACTTCCCGATTGTCAACGCCAACCTTTACATCAAGCCTTATATGAAGAGATTGATGAAGCCTTATATTATCTTGAAAAAGGCGGGCTTTGACATCCTTTTTACCGGCATCATTACCGATAAAATCATTGACGCTTTAAAAACCGATGACCTGATCGGCAGTTTCGTTACTCTTCAGGAAGCTTCCGAGGAAGTCGGCAAAATCACCAATGCCTATAAAAATGACGATATCGATTTGACAGTGCTTCTTACCCATATCGGTTTTGAGTCAGACATCGCCCTGGCCAAAATGCTTAAAAAGGAATGGGGAGTGGACCTGATCATCGGCGGCCATTCGCATACCGCTTTGGAAAAGCCGGAAAAAGTGAATGATATTTTGATTGCCCAGGCCGGCACCGGTACCAACCAGATCGGCCGGTTTGATATCGTCGTTGACGACGACACCAACAGCATTGTTGAGTATGAGTGGAAATTAGTACCAATTAATGACGAAACTTGCGAACCAGACAAAGACTTGATTGATTATATCGGCTCTTTCAAAAAAAGAGTCGACGCCAAATACTCCACTCCCATCTGCCGTTTCAATGATGTTTTAACCCATCCCAAAAGGGAAATCGAGACGGCTTTGGGTAACCTGGTGGCCGATATTTTTGCGGAAAACAGCGAAGCGGATGTGGTTTTGGTTGGTTCAGGTTCGATCAGAGTCAAAGAGCTCGGGCCGGTGGTTACCTTAGGCAATCTCGAGCAGTGTTTCCCTTATGATGATGTCCTTTGGCGCTTTAGCGTAAACGGGGCCACTGTCAGGAAAATATTTCAGCATATCATGCGGCTGGAAAACCGGGATGGGGAGGGGGAGTGTTACCAGTTGAACGGGAAAGTGAAGGCGATCTATAATGATAAAAAGAAAGGTCTGGAAAAGCTGACGGTTGACGGAAAACCGGTGGATGATAAAGCTTTATACAAAATTGCCATGCAGGGATTTCATTATAATAATGCCCTTTCTTATTTGGGAGTCGATCAGGATGAATTGAAAGCACGGGGAGAGGAGAAAGTGGTGACCACTTCCGGCAAGCAGGTTTTGGAAGAATATTTGCGGAATCATCAAAACATTGGCAAATCAATTGAAGGGAGAATAATTTATTTATGAAAAAATTATTGGTTTTTATCATCCCGGCGGTTATCATAGTTTTGGTCATAGGCTTTTTCATACGGCGGCAAAATACATTAAATACCATTGTTTCCAATCCGGTTGAGACAATTAATCCATTGCCTTCCTCAATGGTAAAACAGAAATTAAACCAGATGCTTCCTCTTCGACAGGAAGACGTTATCGGGGTATTTTTTGAGCAGATCAACGGGAAAAAAATCCCGGAGGCTATCGCCATGATGGATGAGGCAACGGTGGGCGATGATTCAGCAAAACAAGCATGGGGTGTGCAGTTTAACAGTCTGTCCGAGATAAAAATAGAAAAAATCGAGCCGTCTATGAGAGAAGAATGGACGGATACGACTCAAACCTACAGAGTAGATTTAATTCTCAAGGTGGATCCAAGCGCCGCCTCCGCGCCGATCCCGAATTACGGTTGGGAAAGCGGTAAAAATACCAGATGGGTTGGGTTGATTAAAAACGAGAAAAACCGTTGGAAAGTTTCCGGTATCGGCACCGGTCCTTAGGCTTTTTTAAGATTGACCAAATATTCGGCGATAAAACCGGATAACAGAATCAGGACAGCCGTTAATAAAAAGCGGATCAACATAAAAAGCATTCCCATAAAATGCAGTTCCACCAATTCGGCAATGACGCCGATACCGTTCCAGGCAGAAACAAAAATGATGACAGCAGAAACCCTGGCCCCTTTATCCAAAAAATTCTTGGCCATCGGGAAAGACAGGTAAAAAGGCCCGGTTGACATCAAAGAACCCAAAAATAGAGCTTTGAGGGAACCGTAAAAACCGGTTCCCCGGCCGAAATTCTTTTCAATCATTTCCGGCGTCACCATGACGGAGAAAATACCGATGAGGAGGATAATGGCCGGGAAGATTAAGATAAATTGGGCAAAAGATTTCCAGGAAGATTGCAGCGATGAGATCAGCTTATCGGGGAAAAAATAGAAGACGATTGCCATAATAATGATGAAAATGAAGAGATAGAGAAACGAAGATATGGTTTGATTTTGTTTTTGCTTATCCATATTTTTAGGTAATAAGATGAAAGATCAGTCCGGTCAAAAGACCGACAGTAACCGAAATCAGATAGGTCAAGCCTACGCGGATAAAAGGCAGTTTTTTGCCCAGATATTTCATCTCAATCGGAAGAGTAAAAATGGAAGCCATGGTGGAGGCACAGGCGAAAACCGCCACCGTACCGACAGCCGCTCCGCCGTGGTAAAGCGTGGCGGCAATCGGGAAGGCGATGATGCCCGGAATTTGCAAAAAGGAGCTGAATACAGAGACAAAAAAGAAACCTTTCAGTCCCGCCTGGTCGCCCAAGTAGTTGGCGATATTTTCTGGACTAAAAAAAGCGGAGAAGAGACCGATCAGGCCGACGATGATAAGAATCAGCGGCAGCATGCCAAAAATGGTTTGCCAGCCGGTGGTAAGCGCCCTGAGCCCTTTTTCCTTATCTTTGATGAGGATATAAAGCCAAACAGCGATAATGACTCCGTTGACCAAAATAGCAAACAGAAGATCGTTCATATTTTTGGTGACTAAGATGATAGTAAAATATTTTAGTAGTATTTGTAAACAGCAATTTTCTCCACGGATGATATAATTAGCCCATGAATCGGGATGTTTTTATTTTCCATGGTACGGCGGGCAACCCGCAGGAAAATTGGTTTCCTTGGTTAAAAGGGCAACTGGAGAAAAAAGGTTGTCGTATTTTTGTTCCTCAATTTCCCACTCCCGAAGGAGAATCGCTTGATGCCTGGTTAAAAATATTGGATGGTTATAAACAATATATTAATAAAGAGACTATTCTGATTGGACACAGCAAAGGAGGATTGTTTTTACTCCGTTTACTGGAAAGATTGAAACAACCTGTTTACGCCTCGTTTTTCGTTTCAGCCCCAATAGGGATAAAGTCTTATGTTTATTATAATCAGAGTTATAAATTCGCCCATGGATTCAATTTTGATTGGGAAACGATTAAATCTCATTCCCAACATTTTACCGTTTATCATTCAGACGATGATCCGTATACTTGTCTTGACAACGGTAAGGGACTCGCTAAAAAACTTGGTATTCAACTTACTTTCATCCCTCACGCCGGCCACTTCAATGAAAAAAGCGGATATATAAGGTTTGAAAGATTATTAAAAGATATTGAAAGGATACTGTAGTATGAAGAAAATTATATCCACTAATCCGGGCAGAAATTACGAAATAGTCGGAGAAGTTGTGGTGACTCCAAACAGCGACATCAGACAAAAAGTAAAAGACGCCAATGACATAAAAGAGGATTGGCGAAGACTTGGGGTAGTCAAAAGAGCGGCGATACTTCGAAAAGCCTATCAGGCTTTCCAAAAAAGAGCCGGAGAAATTGCCGAAATCATCACCAAAGAAATCGGCGCGCCGATTACCGAATGTCGGGAAGAAGTGGCGTGGGACTGGGGATATTTCGAATGGTTTTTAGATCATGCGCAGCAATACCTTGCCCCTGAAATTATCCATGAAGACAAAAACGAGATTTTCAGACAAATCTATGAGCCGCTTGGGACGGCGGCGGTGATTACGCCATGGAACTTGCCCTTTGATCTGTTTTTGTGGGGCGTAATCCCGAATCTGTTGGTTGGCAATACGGTTGTTTATAAAGCCTCGTCGCAGTGCGCTTTGTCCGGCAAATTATTTGGAGAAATTATGGAGAGCGCCGGTTTACCCAAAGGCGTTTTTTCCGCCATCCACGGCACCAGTATCCAGGGAGATTATTTAGTCCGCCAGGCAGTTGATCTAATCTGGTTTACCGGCAGCAGCGAGGTGGGGAAACACTTATATCAGCTGGCCGGAGAGAAATTCATCAAAGCGGTGATGGAAATGGGTGGCTCCAACCCGGCGATTGTTTTTGCAGATGCCGACCTTGATTTAATGACGGATAAGATCATGTTTAAAAGATACGCCTATACCGGCCAGACTTGCGATGCGGTCAAACGGCTGATTGTTCATAAAGAAGTATTCACTCAGGTGGTTAACAGATTGAAAGCTAGAGTAGCAAAGATTGTTATCGGAGATCCGCAGGACCCGAAAACGCAAATGGGTCCGCTGACTTCCAAAAAGCAGGTGGATAAATTGATAAGGCAAGTTAAAGCGTCGGTGAAAATGGGCGCAAAAGTAATTACCGGCGCCAGGCAACCTGAAGATTTAAAAGGCGCTTATTATTTGCCGACGATTTTAACCGGAATTACCGGAAACATGCCGGTTTGGAAAGAAGAAGTTTTTGGGCCGGTTTTGCCGATTGTCCAGTTTGAAAATGAAAAAGAAGCGATAAAGTTAGCCAACGATACTCCTTACGGTTTAAGCGCTCAAGTTTATACCAAAGATATAAAGCGGGCGCAAAAAATGGCCGGTGAGTTAAAAGCGGGAAGCGTGGATATAAACGGGATTAATCATTTCCGGCCGTTTGTTCCTTTTGGGGGAATTAAAGAGTCGGGCATGGGTAAAGAACACGGTAAACTCGGCTTCCATGACCTTTGCCGGATAAAAGTGATCTCGCAAACAAAGTGATATAATTTAGCCGTGATAATTAAAAAATGAACAATAACGAGTTACTAATGGCACTGGCGAGTGATCTTAAACGGATTGCTTTAGGTATCCAAAAAAAATCTTATCCCATGGCTGACAGATTTTCCCAGGAAGCTCTTCGCTGGAAAAGTGAAATAAAAACAGGAGAATTACAGCATTATATGCGGGCAATAATAGATAATCTGGACAGGATATTAAAAGGTGAAAATTCCGACCGTAAAGCCGAGGACGCGCTTATGTATAGTACACTGATCCAGAATTATGTGATGTATAAATAATAATTAAACAAACCTGGGTTGAAGTTGATTATGAGAGAAAACAGACTAATAGCTATTTTCTCTACCTTGACATATTAAAGGTTATCGGTTAAACTTTTAATATAAATATTTATATTAAAGGTTTTTATGCCTAATTTTAAAGCCGGTACCTATAAACGGCAATTTCAGTATAAAAGTTTCTTCCCCAGCTTGATCAACCAATTGCCGGTGGAAATCAAAGATGAAAAATTGTTTCCGCTGGTGGAAGAGGCGGGAAATCTTTTAGGGAAATTAGACGCTTATTCTTCGCTTTTTGCCGACGTCAATTTTTTTATCCAAATGCATGTTGTCAAGGAAGCGACTACTTCCAGTTTCATCGAAGGAACAAAAACGAAAATTAATGAAGCTTTATTGCCAAAAGAGGCGATCGATCCGGAAAAAAGAGATGATTGGCAGGAAGTGCAAAATTATATCAAAGCGCTTAATTTCGCCGTCAGTCAGCTGCCAAAACTGCCCCTTTCCATGAGGCTAATCAAAACCGCCCATGGAATATTACTTTCCGGAGTCCGCGGTAAATATAAAACGCCCGGTGAGATCCGCAAGAGCCAAAACTGGATAGGGGGAAATTCTTTGCAGAATGCGACCTTTATCCCGCCGCACCCGGAAGATTTGCCTACGCTTTTGACCGATTTAGAAAAATTCTGGCATAATGAAGAATCAAAAATCCCATACCTTATTAAAGTGGCTATTTCACATTACCAATTTGAAACCATCCATCCGTTTCTTGACGGCAATGGCCGTATTGGCAGGTTACTGATCATTTTGCAGCTGGTTGAGCACCAAATACTTCAAAAACCGACTTTGTATCTCTCTGAATATTTTGAGAAGTATCGGGTGGAATATTTTGATTCATTGTCCCGGGTAAGAATAGATAATAATCTGGAGCAATGGCTGATTTTTTTCCTAAATGGATTAGTTGAGACGTCACAAAAGGGGATACTGACTTTTGATAAGATAATTAAGCTGCAGAAAAACTGTCAAGTTAAAATCACAACTCTTGGACGAAGATCAGAGGTGGGAAGCAGACTATTAAAGATTTTATTTACGAAGCCGATTATCAGCGCCAACAAAATAGTCGAAAAACTGGAGATCACTTTCCCAACGGCTATTGCCATCATTTCTGATTTCGAAAAAATAGGCATCTTAAAAGAAGTAACCGGTTATGCCAGAAACAGGCTTTATTCCTTTACGGAATATATAAATCTCTTCAAAGAAACTTAAATATTATTGATTGGTTAATTCTCAAAGACAGAGTTCGGCGGAGAAGGTCTGGTGGCCGCGGCCGGGGGCGCAGCGGAAGAGTTGCTGGTTAGTTCTCCATGTCCAGTTCCCGTTTTGGTAGGAAACAGCAGCCGTTGTCTGTTTGGCGGCCATTGAATCATCGGCCAAACCGTTATCGGTGACCGTGACCGTCCAACTGCTATTATTTATCTGGCTGATGGCGACATTTCTACTACTGCAGCCACAGCTGCCAAGTTGTCCTTGGGCCAGCGAAAGGGCTTTGTCCTGCGTCAACATAACTTGCGAATTAGTGGTTCCGGTGACAGCGGGACTGGAAGCGACGGCGGAAACGGTTTTCGGGCTGATCGCCATTAAGATCTTTCTTAACTGGTCAACCCGCTCTTTTTCCCCAGCTGCCAGCTGGTCCAAGTTATTTAAAAATTTTTCTTTGACTAATACATCTGTACCATCGTAGATAACCTCTTTTTTACCCGGTTCACAGGTGGAATCTTTTGTTTTAGTCTGCAAAACCGCCAATAGGCGGGTATCACCCGGATCAACTGCCTGCGCATCCGCATTAATGTAAATAGTTTCCCCAGTTGATAGATTTAACTTCCGTTCTCCGCGGACAATGACGGCCATCTCCGAAGGATCCGGACAGCCGCCTTCAGACCAATTCAAAGACATTGACCATTTGATCGTCCCGTCGTCTTTGATGATTATCGGTCTGGAACCAAAAAAAGCCTGTCCGCCATGACCGCCTTCCTCGGAATTTTGGTCATAAAGACGGATTCGTTGGTGATCGCCATATTCTAGATCCACTGATCCTGCTTTATTGGCGTTTTGGTCGTCGATCATGCAAGCGATAGTATCCTGTTCGCGAAGGGTAATTGGGATGATAGTCTGGTTAATGCTGATAGGTAAGTTTTCCAGTTTAATACCGTAAAAACTGACGGTTGGCGAAAGGGTAATGTTTTGACAATAACTGGCCAAAATCTCTTGAAATGACGGGCCTTGGACTGTAGCTGGCGGTAGTGATTTTTCAGGAGTAGCAATGATTAGTTCAGTTGGAGTTAAGATGGTTGTCTTTTTTTCTGACTGCAGCTCCTTCTGAAGTTTTTGGTTTTGGAGAAACAGATAACCGGTGATTCCGGCTATTAAAGCCAAGAAAAGCAGGACGAGGAGAAGAATAACGAGAATGAGCAGTTTAATACCAGATCTCGATTCGTTAGGAGGAATATCTTTAGACATTAATTCAGTTTAACACAGAGGAAATAATAACTGTCAATATCTAAATGGTAGTAAAATACCTCTAAGGAGGAAAAAATATGGATAAATTATATAAAGATGCGGAGACCGGTTGCTGTCCGAGGTTTGATCCCAAGCCCTGGGATGAAAAGGAAATTACCTGGAAAGACAAGCTCTTTCTCAAGGACCGGGTGAGAAGCATTTTCCATATTCCTCTCAACTTCGGCCAGGTGATGGTCAAAAATATGGAGAAGATCCAAAAAGCAGACGCTTTGGTGCCGGTGCCTCTTATGCTTTCCGACGAAAATTCCCTTTGGGGATCAGACATCTATATCGCCGTAGGCAAAAACGTGCCGGAGTCGGAAATGGTCAGGTTATCAGGGACATATCTGACGAAAGTATTTGAAGGCACGTTTCAAAATATCGGCCAGTGGGTGAAAGAGATGCAGGAATTTGTCAAATCAAAAAAGAAGACGATGAAGAAGTTGTACTTTTTTTACACTACCTGTCCAGCCTGTGCCAAGCATTACGGCAAGAATTATGTTGTCTTGATAGTCCAGATATGAATGGAGGATATTAACCTATAGTACGTTGACAAGGGATCAGAGTTGTGTTATACTACCTCAAACAGATTTGAACCAATACTGTATTTCGTGAATATATCGGTATCAGAATTTTTCTTTTGAACCTTTGTACTGATCTATCACAATACTGATGACGCCGCGACATTAACGAAATACAGTACTAATAAATCTGTTTAAATCTGATTTTGTTTTGAAGAGTCAAGATAAAGATACCCTAAAATTTACCCTTAGGCCGCATCCATTAATAATATAATCCTTATTATGGATGAAGATGCGGCACAAAGGGCCGTAATCATAAATATCATTGCATGATATTTACGAACGAGCCCTTAGTATCTTTTTCCACTTCATTAAGGCACTTCTCATTTAGACAGGTTTATTGGTATAAGTCCCCGTTGCACTAATACTGCAACGGGATAAATCCTTCTAAACTGATCCCGATAAAATAGGGATACAGTAAGAATGATATATATGTTTCAAAAATCACGTTTTCAAGGTCACAACCGGTTCCAGGGAAGGAACAGACGTTTTGGTCATTCGCGGCCAAAAGAATCAATCCAGACTTCAAAATACGTAAACAAAACCGTTTCCCTTGAAAACAGCTTTCCGGAGGGAAATTACGTCAACCAGATCAAATCTTTTGCCGAGTTTCCGATTGACAGCCGTTTAAAAGAAAATATCGCCTCCCACGGATATACCTTACCCACGCCTATCCAGGATCAGGCAATGATCCATATCATAAACGGACGGGACGTGGTGGGAATCGCCGATACGGGAACGGGCAAAACAGCCGCTTTCCTGATTCCGTTGGTAAATAAGATTATCGGCAACCGGTCGGAAAAAGTCCTGATTATTGTCCCAACCCGGGAACTGGCCGTCCAGATAGAAGATGAGCTTCGTTTCTTTTCCAAAGGTTTGAATATTCTTTCCTTGCTTTGTATCGGCGGAGCCAGCATCAACAGGCAAATTTATGCCTTAAGACAAAATCCCAATATCGTCATCGGTACTCCGGGCAGGCTCTGTGACCTGATTAAACGGAGGTTTTTACCTCTTGCGGATTTCCGCAATATCGTCCTTGATGAGGTGGACCGGATGCTGGATATTGGTTTCATCCATGATATTAAATTTATCGTTTCTCTTTTACCAATCAACCGGCAGTCACTTTTTTTCTCAGCCACCATCCCGCCTGAAGTGACCAGTGTTGTCCAGTCTTTTTTGAAAAATCCGGTCACTGTTTCCGTTAAAATCAAAGAAACCGCGCATTTGATAGAACAGGACGTTATCCGGGTTCAGGATAAAAACCAAAAAGTGGAGAAACTGAAATCCATGCTTGCCGAAGAAGAGTTTAAAAAAGTGCTGATTTTCGGTAGGACGAAGTGGGGGGTGGAAAGGCTTTCAACCGCTTTACAAAAGCATGGTTTTTCTGCCGCTTCAATCCACGGCAACAAAACCCAGAGTCAGCGTCTGCGGGTGTTATCGCAGTTTAAGGAAAACCAGCTGCAGGTACTGGTTGCCACAGATGTAGCTGCCAGGGGGTTGGATATTGAAGACGTTTCCCATGTAATCAATTACGATGAGCCGTCAACCTACACAGACTATATTCACCGGATAGGCAGAACCGGCAGGGCCAATAAACAGGGTAAAGCCCTGACATTTGTCATCTAAAAATTCTTATGGATTCAGCTTTGTCTCAACCGAAAACAAAGGTCAACCGGAGGATGGAGAATTTGCGAAAACTGGTTGAAAAAAAAAGACAAAAAGCCACCACCCGGCGGATTGCCAAAAATCCCATCTCGAACCAAATGGAACGCATTTTAGGCGCCTTCTCTGAAATGCTGGAATCTCAGGTAAAAAATGCGGTTTTGCTTCTCAACAAAAAAGGTTATTCGACTGACGCTTCGGGATTTATGAACAGTATTGATTCACAGACGATTGACGGTGATTTCACCCTTGATGAGTTTGTTATGGTTAAGCTGCAAAAAGAAGGAGTAAAAGTAGAGACTAATCCCAGCGGTTATACCAGGCTGCAGTTTTGGCCTGCCAAAGCCAGTATGAAAATAATCAAAAGCAAATGGGACAAAATCGCCCGTCTTTTGCCTGACAGAGGCAAAATGTCAGCCTCCTCGATGACTCAAAGAGCCAGGGAATTCAGGAAAAATTACTAATTTTTCCGGATAATTAATCTATTAATCGCCAAACCCGCTAACGAAAGTATGAGGAAATTTTATCTTTCTAAACTGAGAAAATGCTTAAAAGATTATTTCGTAACGGTAGGTTGTAGCCTGTCTCCTGCGCTGCGGAAAGCCGGATTCAGTTGGACATTTTGGGCGGTAACGCTGCCGTCGGTATTTTCCGTCCCAAAAACCCCAACTTTGTCTCCTTTTTTCAAATCAGATTTTGAGCCCTGATCTGTTTTACTAATGATTGCGCTGTCGGGAATCAGGACGATTTTACTCGAGCCGTCCTGAAGTTTGACGGTGATGGACTTGTCATCAAGACTTAAGATATCACCGGTGACCGGCCGGCCGGCACTTACTCTACCTTGACTGTTGGTTGTACCCTGTTGTCGGTTACCCATACCGCCCGGAAATTGCCTGGAAAAATTACCCACTACTTTTGATTGCTGATATTTCATGCCGCCGAAGAAACCGGCCGCACCGACAATAAGAGCAAGGATAACAATCATTACTATATTATTCTTTTTCATCAATTTTTCACCCCCTTTACCCGTTCAAATTTTTGAAAAAAATTTGTTCGGGTTTATTCATATCTTAACGCTTCAATCGGTTGGAGATTTGAGGCTTTATTGGCCGGATACCAGCCGAATAATATCCCGATTCCGGCCGAAACGGCAAAAGCAAGCAGTATTGCCATTGGTGAGATCACAAAAGCCGCACTAGTGAGATTGGCAATGACATAGGAAGCAATAACCCCGACTATGACCCCGATAATCCCGCCCGAGAAAGTGAGAATTATTGATTCCATCAAAAACTGGGCGGTGATCACTTTTTTCTTGGCTCCGAGGGCTTTGCGGAGACCGATTTCCCTTGTCCTTTCAGTGACCGTTACCAGCATAATATTCATGATGCCGATGCCGCCGACTAAAAGAGAGATGGCGGCAATACCGGAGAGAAGGGCCGTGAAAGTGCCGGTGGTGGCGGAAACGGTGTTTAAGATGTCCTGCTGGTTCATGATGGAAAAATCAGCCTGGGCGGGATCCTTCAGGTTATGTCGGGCAAGAAGCAGATAGCCGACTTCATCCTGGGCGTCCACCATCACTTCAGCGCTTTTTGCCTCAACTACAATGGAGGAAAGATAATTAGTGCCGAATAACTGTTTTTGGACGGTTGAAAGAGGCATATAAATGATATCATCCTGATTCATAAAACCGGTGCCTCCCTTTGAAGTAGTTACGCCAATCACCGTCAAAGTTTGCCCTTTTACCCTGATCGATTGACCGATAGGATTGGCGCTTTCACCGAATAAATCAGTCACTACCTGAGGACCTAAAACCGCCACTTTGGTCATGTTGTCAACGTCAGTCTGGGTGATGAAATTGCCGGAGGCAATCGTCACATTATGGACTTGGGCATAAACAGGCACGATGCCCACGATTCCGGTATTGGTATTGTTTCCTCCTGTAGTGACCTGAGTTCGCTGTTCTAATTCGGGAGAAACACGGCTGATAGTGGTAATTTGCGGAGAACTGGAAATAGCATTGGCATCATCCAAAGTCAGGGTGGTTCTGCCGCCGGCGGCGCCCCTGACTCCACTTTGGCTGATTGAGCCTGGTCTGACAGTCAATAAATTCGAGCCTAATGACTGGATTTGCGACTGGATTGCCTGTTGGCTGATTTGGCCTAAGGAAACAAGCGCGATCACGCTGCCGATACCGATGACGATGCCAAGGATTGCCAGTCCGGTCCGGGTTTTATTTAGAGTTAATGTCCCGATGCTTCCCAAAAAGAGTTCAAGATAATCCATAATATAAATGTGTCATTGCGAGTCCCGATATCATCGGGACGTGGCAATCTCGGACGGGATTGCTTCTCCGCCAGCCGGCGGATCGCAATGACAGTCTAGCCCTTATTTAATATCCTTTGTTTATGGCCGTTGCCGTCTTCAGTGATTTTTCCGTCACGGATATGGATGATTCTTTTGGCGTGCTGCGCAATATCGTGTTCGTGGGTAATCATGACTATTGTGTGACCGCCGTCATTAAGTTTTTGAAAAATCGACATGATTTCCTCCGCCTGAACGGAGGCGATGTTGCCTGTCGGTTCGTCCGCCAGAAGGAGCGCCGGATTCATCGATAGCGCCCGGGCGATGGCCACTCTTTGCTGCTGTCCGCCCGACAGCTGGTTTGAAGTATGTTCCATCCGGTCACCCAAGCCCACTAAGTTTAAATATTTTTTGGCTTTTTCCATCCGTTCTTCTTTGGTAATTCCGGCATAAATCATCGGCAGAATGACATTTTTCAAAGCGGTAGTGCGGGGGAGAAGATTATAAGCCTGGAAGACAAAACCGATTTTCTGGTTTCGTATTTCCGCCAATTCATCATCCGTTAAGTCTCCTACATTTTTTCCGTCAAGAAGATATTCTCCAGACGTTGGTTTGTCCAAAGCGCCCAGGATATGCATCAGGGTTGACTTGCCCGAACCGGAAGGGCCCATGATGGCGACAAACTCGCCTTTTTGGATTTCGAAGGAGATATTTTCAAGGGCGACTGTTTCCAAACTGCCTGTTTTATAGACTTTGGAAAGATGACGGGTTTGGATAATTGGTTTTGTACTCATGGTATTTGGGCCGCATCCATTAATAATTTGACATTTTTTCATAGAAAGATGCGGCACTAGGGCTCGTATTCGTAAAATATCATTTCATGTTATTTACGAACGAGCCCTTAGTATTCATGTTGGTTAACGTCTGAAGACTCCTCCACCTAAACCGCCGCCGAAGACGGATTGGGTCTGGCCGCTTCGCTGCGAGGTTCCGGCGTTTGAGACGACGCTGGTGATGATCGTCTCGCCTTCGGATAGTCCGGAAACAATCTCTGTTTGTGTCGTTGAGGAAAGGCCGGTTTCCACATTGACCTCATTTACTTGGCCGTTTTTCATCACCCGGACAGTCGTTTGTTCATTTTGGGTCTGGACGGCGCTTAAAGGCACCAGTAAAACGCCATTTTTTATTTGGGTAATGATATTGGCCGAGGCTGTCATGTTGGAAAAAATTTCCGGGACTTCGGTATCGAGTTTAATAATGGCCGGGTAGGTAGTGACGCCGGAAGAGACAGAACCGATTGTATCAATACTGATGACTATTCCGGTAAAAGTCTTTCCGGGAAAAGCATCAAAAATCAGAGTCGCCTTATTCCCCACTTGAACTTTTGGGGTATCAATTTGGGATAGGTTTACTTGTATGACCGGCGAAGCGCCTGTTTGGATGCTGGCAATTTTTTGTGAAGTGGCTGTGCCGGAAGTATTGGACTGGGCAGTCAAAACCGAACCTATCTGAAGAGAAAGGCCGGTGACAGTGCCGGAGATCGGCGCATAAACAGTCGATGAAGTCTGCTGATAAGACAGCCAGGCAGAATTGAGAGAAGTTTGAGCTTGAGAGACCACATTTTCCTGTTGCTTGTATTTGGCTTCGACTGAAAGCCATTGGTCATCAATACTCATATATTGGGGAAGTTGCCTATTGGTCATGTTTGGCGTTTTATCGGAATTTTGGTACATCGAACTTTGGGCCAGATCCATGAAGGTTTTCCAATTGGTCAATAAATCGGAATGCATGGCATAATAACTGATGTTGGCGTTCGCCAGAGTATTTTTAGCGCTTTGGTAGCTGCTCCAAGCAGAGGAAGCCCTTTGTTTGCCTTCAAGATCCAAATCAATTTCGGCAATCTTGTCTCCGGTTTTTACCAGTTGGCCGTTTTCCACGTAAACTTTGCTGACAACACCGGAAGCTTTCGTGTTGACGGTGGCGCTATTGGCTTGGGAAACCTGTCCGGAAGCGGTAATAATAATACTCAATGTACCTTTTTCGACTTTCGCCGTCTGGTATTGGACTTGTTGTGACTGACTGTTTTTAAGACGCCAGATGGTTACGGCGGCAAAAACAATCAGGATGACCGCTGCCGCTAAAATGATCCGATTTTTAAAAAGTTGTTTTAGCCGGTCAAAAAAGCTTTTTTCGTTTTTCATATGGGTAATTTATTAAACTAAGCTGAGAAAATGCTTAAAATATCATTTGGGTAAAGAAACGCTGAATTTCGAACCTTTATTCATGGTACTATTAACGGTGATTTTCCCCCGGTGCAGTTCAACGATGTTTTTGGCGATGGCCAGTCCCAATCCGTAACCTTTGACGACATTTTTTGTTCTGGAAGAATCAGCCTGATAAAAACGGTTAAAAATATAGGGGAGATCGTTTGTTTTTATCCCAACCCCTTTATCTTCGACCGTAATTTCCGCGCGTCCCCCTTTTTCTTCAAGGGAAATCTTCACCTGATCATTTTCATGACTGTATTTGATGGCGTTATCTATCAGAATGGTAATCAGTTCGGCAATACTGGTTTTATTGGCTTTAATTGAAACGTTCTGAAGATTTTTTACAATTCTGATCTTTTTTCCTTTAGCCATCTTTTGCAGCCTTCGGCAGACTTCATTAATAATCTCAAGTAAATAAAATTTCTCAAAAGGAAGTTGGGTATCGGTATTTTGGTATTGGCTTAAGGTCAGGAAATAATCCGTCAGCGATTTTAGCTTGTCGATCTCCTCAAGGTTGCTGGTAAGTAATTTTTTTGCCGATCGCAAATCCAGTTTTTTATCCCTCAAAGAAACCTCTGTTTCTGTCTTGATGGCCGAAAGGGGAGTCCGCAGTTCATGCGAAGCATCGGCCACGAAGCGCTTCTGTTCCTCAACCATTTGGGCAATCGGCCGAAGAGTCCTGCCGGCCAGAAAATATCCGGCGAGCGCACTTCCTCCCAAAATACCCAAGTTAATAAAAACTAAAGTAAACATAAGACGGTTTTTGGTTTCGTTGATCAAATCCGGATCCAAAAATAAAGCCTGTTGCAGTTCGTCGCTGATATCAGAAGGAGGAATAATCCGAAGTCGTTCTGGCAACCGGTGTTCAATCCGAAATCTCTGCAGTTGGGCAACTCTGTCCAGTTCAACGGTCAATATCCGAAAAACAGCACAGGAGAAAGAAAGACTGATCACCATGATGATCAGAAGATACCAGGCAGTCAGTTTGATTCTGGCGAATTTAAACATACTATTTTATTCCGATCTTGTAACCGAAGCCTCTGACTGTCCGGATCAGAGCCGGTTTATTCTTAAAGGGTTTGTCGATTTTGTTCCGCAGATACCCGATATAGACTTCCACTGTGTTGGGCAAAATATCGGCATCATAATTCCAGACGTGCCCGGTAATCTGTTCTTTAGTGAGAATGACTTCCGGATGCCGCAGGAGGTACTCAAGGAGGGCAAATTCTTTTTTGGAAAGGAGAATTGTTTGCCGGCCGCGTTTGACTTCGAAAGACTGGGCATTGAGGCTTAAGTCCTGATAACTTAAAACCGAGTGAAGGGTATTTTTCGGCCGTCTGGTAAGAGCTCTCAAGCGGGCCAGTAGCTCCTCAAAAGCAAAAGGCTTGACGAGATAGTCGTCGGCGCCGGAGTTAAGGCCGTCGACTTTATCATTCAGTTCGCCTTTGGCAGTTAAGATCAAAATAGGCGTGTGGATTTTTTCCTTCCGAAGCTTTTTGCAGATTTCAAGACCGCTCAAGCCGGGGAGCATAAGATCGAGAATTATTACATCATAGTCTTCAGTTGAGGCCAGATCAAAACCGCTTACTCCATCGTAGGTTACATCCACAGCGAATGATTCCTGTTCCAGACCCTTTTTGACGGAATTGGCGATTTTATGTTCGTCCTCGACGACTAAGATTCTCATAACAAGAGTCATATTATACCAGAAGTCTGAAAATTAGCTGAGAGAAAACATGGTAGGATTTATCAGTTGACTATATGAATTAAATAGTCTGTAATAGAAAAAGAGAGAAGGAGTGTTTCCATACATAGCAGAAAACATGATCAAAACAATCTTTTTATCCGGATTGATTATACTTATTAGTTTCTTAGGTGGTAGCCAACCGGTTTTTGCCCGTAATCAAGCCATTATTGCCGATCACACTTCAATATCCAAATTCAGTCAATTAACCACTTCTCAAACCCAACAAGTAAAAACCTTGTTACGTTTAAGCTACGGCCACACTTCCCATGGTAGCCAAATTATTTCCGGCATGACTAAACTACATGAAGATAACGGTAATTTGGATTTTAATACCAACGGCGCAATCCAGAGTAATGTTCTTTCTATTGCTGATTCTACCCCTACCGGTGACTTGGGCAATCCCGATCGGACTACTTGGGCTGCTAGAACCCGGGCTTATTTAAATGGTACCGGCAGCAACCGCAACGTGGTAATTTGGTCCTGGTGCGGCCAAGTCACCATCTCCACCGCCGCCGACATCGACACTTATCTTAATCTTATGAACCAACTGGAATCTGAATTCCCCAACGTTACTTTTGTTTACATGACCGGTCATTTAGATGGCGGCGGCACAAATGGTAATCTATACCAGCGTAATAATCAAATCCGCAACTATGTTAATAATAACCACAAGGTATTATTTGATTTTGCCGATATTGAAAGTTATAACCCAGACGGTACTTTTTATCCCAATGAAAGCGATGCCTGTAATTGGTGCAGCTCTTGGTGTTCAAGTCACAGCTGTTCCAGTTGCGGCGGTTCCTGCGCTCATTCTCATTGCTTCAACTGTTATCAAAAGGGTAAAGCTTTTTGGTGGTTATTGGCCCAAATTGCCCAGGAAAAAAGCGGCGTTTTACCCAGCCCAAGTTTATCACCTACTAATACCCCTGTTCCGGTCAATTCGCCTACTTCCACTCCCGCAGTTTCCTGTCCATCAGGTAATCTGGGTAATCTGAGTTGCGATAGTTTGGGGCTGATTAATGAGAACGACCTGAATATTTTACTCAGCAAATGGTCGCCGTATGGTCCGGTCCCCACAGGTTCATCCGGTCAATGGAGCGCAGATCTTTATAATGATGGTAAAATAAATGAACAGGATCTGAACTTTATATTTACTAACTGGAAGACTAGCGGATCATCCCCTTCGGTAAAGTCAACGTCTACACCGACACCCCGACCGCCGACACCAACATCTACCTCTCCTTCTACACCAACAGCAACAAATTCTCCTAGTACAACTTGGCGTCCATTTTCAGATAATAGTCCTTGGAACACACCAATCGGACTTAATCCGGTAATTGATCCGAATAATAATATCTATATTGAGCATATAAACAGTTTCTATCGTCAGCGGTCTGGAGAAACAGGTAATTGTTCTGTAGCCGTAACATATTACGGCTCGGGCGTGGGTTTATATTTTATTGAAAATCTGAATCCTTACCCCCAAACAATTACTGTTAAAAAATCTCTATACCGTAGTAATGTTGACGCTCCTGTACCAAGTTACGCGAAACCAGATCTTTCCAGTGACCATCATCTCTGTATTGTGGACCGCAATTCAAGAAATGAATGGGATTTTTGGTTGCTTGAAGGCGTCTATCCAAATCTAACTACCGGTTTGGGAAGTACCATAAAAACTGACAGTAACGGTGTCCGATCTCCTCATGCTGCCGCTTCGCGGGAATCAGGTTTCCCTTTAACGGCTGGTTTAGTCAGGCCAGAAGAAATCAAGAAAGGGATCATCAGACACGCTTTGGTTTTTGGTAACGACGGCCGGAACGGCTATGAGGCATTTGTCTATCCGGCTTCAAATGGCTGTGATGACGGTTTTGGACCAAGTGGCGAAGGAATAGCTCCAATGGGCACCCGTTTTCAGTTGAGATCGGATTTTAATCTATCTGTTTTAACTCCTTCTGCAAGGGTGGTGGCGAAAGCGCTGATTGATTATGGTATGTATCTGGGCGAAGAAGGCGATGGTAAGTCGATGGGTATTTACTTTCAAACCGTTGGCGATGAAAATAATGACGGAACAGTTGAGTACGCGGATCAGCTTTGGCAAGGACTATGGTCTAATAACGATTCTTCCTCTCTTTCGTCCAATATTCATGCTTCTGATTTTAAGGTGATTAAATTGCCTCCTTTGGGTGGTGCCACCCCTTAAATATTATATGTTATATTTAAATTATAGCCGGTTAATAAAATAAAAACAAAATTGGCGGTATTAATTATTGTGATAATTTTATTTATGACGGGGACAGGGATGCTCACGGTTGCATTGGTTCGGCCGGCTATAGCTGGTGTGAGATAAAAAATAAATGCTTGCGGATTTGGGAAGAGCCGTGTGAGAAATAAGAGATTATTGATATGCAGAAATTCTGGCGGCATTATAAATACAAAAACCTGACTTTAGTCTATCTGGGAATTATTCTGGCTGCTTCTTTTTACCAGATTGATGCTTTCCATCAGTTTTTATTACATCTTGGCAACTACGGCTATCTCGGTGCAATTTTGGCCGGGATGCTTTTCGTTTCCACTTTTACGGTGGCCACTGGCGCCATCATTCTTCTCATTTTAGCCGAACAACTTCACCCTTTGGAAATTGGTCTGTTTGCCGGGTTAGGGGCCGTAGTCGGTGATTTAATGATGTTCCACTTAGTCAAAGACGGTTTGGCTGCAGAACTTGAAAGAGTTTACGATTTGGTTGACAGCCGGCATCATCTTATAAAAGTTTTGCATACCAGGCATTTCCGCTGGACCTTACCGGTAATTGGCGCTCTCATCATCGCTTCACCGCTTCCGGATGAATTGGGAGTGACCTTGATGGGGATTTCCAAAATGAAAACAATCGAGTTTATCCCGATCTCTTTTTTATTGAACTCCGTCGGCATTTTCCTGATAATTTCTGCTTCGTTGATTATTAAACCGTAGTTATTGCTTTTACCAGTTTACCGGCCGCCGGCGGGTAGAGATCAAAGAAAAGGTGCGGATCGATGAGCTCCAGTTCCATCAGGGTTAATTTTCCATTGATATTGAGGCCGTCAACTCTAGCATAGAGAGCGGGGGATGGGATCGTTTTCACTATCTTCATTGCTTGTTGTAATAATCCTTCTTCCGGTTCAACTTTTTGAGAAGTTCCCCCGAAGATATAATTAGTCCGAAATTCATTTCTTTTTGGTTTTTTCAAGACCGCATGACTGTATTTACCGCCCAAAAAAACAAAGGAATATTCGCCCTCTGTTATAACTTCTTTCATCAATGGCTGGATCATGACATCACCGTGATTGACTAATTGATCAAATTGGATGCTGATTTTACCAAGAGTATCTTCTGTCGCTTTATAGACCTCATAAGCGGAAGCGCCGATAGTTGGCTTAATGACGATTTCCGGCCAATTGTTTTCTTCAATAATTTTTATAAGACCAGCCGTTGATCCTTTCTTGATAAAGACGGTCGGGATTATTGGAATACCTTTTTCATCCAGATCCAGAAGATATTTTTTATCCAGATTCCACTTGAGCAAAGAGATAGGATTAAAAACTTTGAGTTTATTTTCCCCTAAATAATCCAGCCAGGTTGTAAATTCCTTGACTTTCAGGTGATAATTCCAGCAGGAACGTAAAACGATTAGATTAAATTGTTTCCAATCAGTTTTTTTGTTGTCCCATGGAGTGACGATCGGTTCGAAGCCTGCTTCCTGTAACGGTTTAATCAATAAATTATCACTGATAGTCAATTTCGGATACTGGCTGTAGGTGACTAAAGCAATTCTGGGCATAAGAATATTTTATACGAGTTTACTTACTTGCAATAGGGGAATATAATAGAGGGTACCTAAAAATGAGAGGCCGGATAATTTTTTTTATCGCTTTTTTATTTTTCTTTTCTTTTACGCCCAGCCTGGCGGCGGAAAAGATAAAACCAACGGTTACTCCGACTCCGGCTACAGTTATCGAGTATAATTTACCTTTTGCCGGACTGTTGCCTGACCATCCGCTCTTTTTTTTCAAAAATCTCAGGGATAAAGTTTTGTTGGCTGCCACCCGTGATCCATTCAAAAAAAACCAACAGCTGTTGATTATTGCCGATAAATATCTCGTCATGGGACAGCAGTTGTGGGAAAAACAAAATTACCGTTTGAGTATGACAACGTTCACCCAAGGAGAAGAGTATTTACTAAAAAGCGTGATGATCCTTTCAGACCTTAAAAAAACCAGCAATCTTCCACCGGGACAAGTCGATAAACTGGAGTTAGCCGCCAAAAAACACAAAGAAATCATGAGCAAACTCCTGACGGCGACCAAAGACGATGTAAGTCTCAAAGGTTTAAATGAAGCCATTGCGGTTTCCAATCAAGCAACTCAACAATTGGCGGTGTTAAAATAACAATGGTTACTATTGGTAAATAAATTTACCCTACCTTATAGATAAAATTATTTATACAAAATCCCCAACTCTTTTTTCCCGCAAAATAAACATCTTTGAAGCTGATTATTAAACTGGTTTAATTTGATATAGTTTGTTGTCTTGACAGTAGCTATTTAGCGTCTTAATATGGACGAGGACACTATAGATAGAGTATAGTTGTTTTCACGTTTTAAGTTCTTAAAGCGTGTTTTTTATGGCCGCAATATGAAATGTCCATACTGTAACAATCAGGATACCGAAGTCGTCGAAACCAGGGACAGTGAGGATCTGGGTAAAACTCGAAGAAGGCGTGAATGCACAAAGTGCAGTAAAAGATTTACCACTTACGAGCGGGTGGAAAGTGTGCCTATGATCGTGATCAAAAAAGACGGCCGGAAAGAACAGTTTGACCGGGATAAATTAAAGATGGGCATCTTGAAAGCCTGTGAAAAAACCATGGTGGGGATTGAGGAGATAGAGAAAATTATTGATGAAGTAGACCGGGAGCTAAGGGGGCTTGATTCGGTCGAGATAGACAGCAAAAAAATCGGTCAGATGGTGGCTAACCGGCTTAAAAAGATTGATAAGATTGCCTATATCCGTTTTGCTTCAGTTTTTAGAAGATTTGTCGATGTTGAAGATTTTGAAAAGGAGCTCCATAAATTATTATGAAATTGACAGGTATCCGCGAACAGGTATTTTTGGACCGTTATTCGCTCAAAGACGATAAGGGAAATCCGATTGAGAAAAGCCCTGAAGTGATGTGGAAAAGGGTAGCCCGCGCCGTTTCGGAACTTGAGAAAAAAGAGGAGAAGGCAGACTGGGAGAAAAAATATTATTCCATAATGGAGGATTTCAAGTTCGTGCCGGGCGGCCGGATACTTTCAGGCGCCGGCTCCGGTTACAAAGTCACTTTCTATAACTGCTTCGTCATCCCTTCACCGAAAGATTCAAGAGACGGAATTTTGGATACCCTCAAACAAATGGTCGAGATCATGGCCAGAGGCGGCGGCGTCGGGATAAACATGTCCTCCCTTCGGCCCCGCGGTGCCCGGGTGAAAAAAGTCAACGGTTTTTCTTCAGGTCCCTGCAATTGGGCGGAACTTTTTTCCGTGGCCACCAAAGACATTATCCAGCAGGGAGGAACACGGCGCGGAGCTCTCATGCTTATGCTTTGGGACTGGCACCCCGACATTGAAGAATTCATCACCGTCAAAAAAGATTTGACCAGAATCAACGGCGCCAATTTGTCAGTCTGCGTCTCCGATAAATTTATGGAAGCGGTTAAAAAAGACGCGGATTGGCAGTTGATTTTCCCGGATATTGCCGATAAGGATTACGATACGGTTTGGGAAGGGTATATGGATGAATGGCAAAAGCAAAAAAGAAAAGTCAAAGTATATAAAACCATCAAAGCCCGCAGTCTCTGGGAGAAAATCTGCGAATCCGCCTGGGCTTCCGCCGAACCGGGCGTAGTTTTCATGGAACGGTACAACAAGTGGTTTAATAACTGGTATTTTAATAAGATCAACTGCGTAAATCCCTGCGGTGAAGAAGGTTTACCACCGTGGGGCGTGTGCAATCTTTGCTCGATCAATTTATCGGCCCTGGTCAAAGACGGGAAATTGGACTATAAAACCCTGGCGGAAATCGCCAAGATCGGTGTCCGTTTCCAGGACAATATTATCGATGCCGACAATTATGTTTTTCCCCAGATAAGAGAAGTCCAGCAAAACGGCGAGCGTCGGATTGGTTTGGGAACAATGGGATTGGGTGACACTTTGATAAAGATGAAAGTGCGCTACGGCTCCGAAGAATCGCTTAAGATCATTGACAGGATTTACAGGACAATCAGGGATGCCGCTTACGAGTCTTCAGTGGCGCTTGCCCGGGAAAAAAGACCGTTTCCCAAATTTGAAGCGAAAAAATATCTTAAAGGCTACTTCATAAAGCAATTGCCGAAGAAAATTAAAGAAGGGATAAAGAAATGGGGTATCAGGAATTCCGTTCTTTTACAACAGGCACCGACTGGTTCTACTTCACTTTTGTCCGGCGTGTCCTCAGGAATTGAGCCCGTTTACGAATTTTCTTTTATCCGGCGCGACCGGCTGGGAGAACACCGGCTTTACCATACGCTTTTTGAGGAATGGAAAAAAGCCCATCCTGACGATCCGGTGCCGCCATATTTTGTTTCTGCCAATGACTTGACGCCGGCAGAACATATCCGGGTGCAGGCCACTATCCAAAAATACGTCGACGCCTCAATCTCAAAAACCGTCAACGCCCCCAATACCCATACCGTGGAAGATGTTAAGAAACTTTATACTTTAGCTTATGATTTAGGTTGTAAAGGAATTGCCTACATGCGTGAAGGCAGCCGTCCGGGCGTCCTGGAAAGAATGGATGCAAAAAAAGAGGAAAAGAAAGAAGAAAAGACTGCTTCCCAAACATTGACGGAGATTAAACCCCGGCCGATGATTGTTCACGGTGCCACTTACCAAATAGAGACGCCGGTGGGTGCGGCTTTTGTGACGATAAACACTAACGGTAACAACGAACCGTTGGAACTTTTTATCAACGTCGGCAAAGCCGGTTCAGACGTGACGGCCATGGCTGAAGCCGTAGGTAGGCTGGCTTCCCTGGTTCTACGGATGCAGTCGACCGTCTCCTCAATTGAACGGGCAAAACAAATATTTAATCAGCTGATCGGTATCGGCGGTTCGAAATCGCTTGGGTTTGGTGATAAAAGAGTCCGGTCGCTGCCTGACGCGGTGGCCAAAGTCCTGGCGATGCATTTTGGCTATAAGATAAAAAACGGTAACGGTACTGCCACTCTTCATCCGCCGCTTGAAAGTACCCACCCGGTTTTAACCCAACAGGCACTGCTGCCGGAAAAATCCGAGTATGATCTTTGCCCCTCCTGCGGTGAAGCGGCTCTAGCCTATGAGGAAGGCTGCAAAAAATGCTACAGCTGTGGATATTCGGAGTGCTAATAATAGCTTTTAGTCGTTAGCTATTAGTCGTTAGAAAATATTATCTATACCAACGACTAAAGACCAAAGACTAATGACAAAAATATATACTCGAACGGGCGACAGCGGCATGACCTCACTGGTTGCCGGACAAAGAGTCTTCAAAAACGATTTTCGGGTTTGTGCCTACGGGACAATCGATGAATTGAATAGTGTTTTGGGAATAGTGACTGCTTATAGTAAAGGTGAAAAGGAAATTAATCAATTCCTAATAAAAGTCCAAAATGACCTTTTTACAATCGGTAATCATCTGGCCGGCGGCATACAATCACTAGCCGGTACCAAAAAAAGAATCAGCCAAATGGAAAAATTGATTGACCAATTAGAGAAAAAACTGCCGCCACTTAGAAATTTTATTCTGCCCGGAGGGACAGCGGAGACGGCATTTACCCATCAGGCCAGATCGGTTTGCCGCCGGGCGGAAAGGGAAGTAGTGGCGATTGGAAATAAAATATCAGTTGATAAAGTTGTGCTTATCTATCTAAACCGGTTGTCAGATTTGCTTTTTATTATTGCCCGTTACTTAAACCATAATAATAATACCCCGGAAGTCATTTGGAAAAAAGAATAATTTGTTCTCCAAACTTTGCATTTATTATAATATATGACACAATAAGAAGAGATATTCCATGAAAAAACAAACAATTATCATCATCACAGTTTCTCTCATTGTCATCCTGATGGCCTTCATCGGCCAGTCATATTTAAAGAAGACTACTGACATTAATTTGCCGCAATCAACTCCAAGAGAAGCGCCTACAAGAGAGGTTGTTCTTTATCCTACGGTTACCCCCATCAAAAAACCGATTGAGATAGCGGTTGATTTTGGTGAAGGGCAAAAAGTCAGCAGTACAGTCGAGGCAAAAAATGCCTACGAAGCGATTAATGCTATAGCCCGCGAAAAAAGCTGGCAGATAGAAGCAAAAGAGTATAAATACGGAGTGATGGTGGAAAAAATCAACGGGATACCAAATGACAAAGCTCACTTCTGGTCTTATTCGATAAACGGAAAACCGGGACAGATTGCCGCGGATCAAAACCCGGTCAATCCGGGAGATAAGGTGGAGTGGATATTTAAAAAATTATAAATTACAAATTATAAATTATAAATTAACGATGAAAAACAGAAATATTGTTTTTGCTATCACTTTAATTATTCTAGGAATACTTTTCCGGACGGTTTGGCATCCGGGGCCGAACGTGGAATTCGTGACGGCAGCCACCTTGCTGGCTGTTTCATATTTAGGCGGCTGGTGGGTATTAGCCGTACCTTTGCTGATTATGTCTATCAGTGATCTCTTCATCGGCAATAGCAATATTTTTATCTTTACCTGGAGCGGCTTTCTTTTTATCAGTTACTTAAGTAAATTAGGTAACTTAAGGAACTTAAGATCAGGGTCAAAAATCTTTAGAGCCACCTGCATGGGAGTTATTGCCAGTTTTTGGTTTTATGTTTGGACGAATTTTGGCGTCTGGCTTCTGGACAGTTGGGGGATGTACCCGAAGACTTTAACCGGTCTGATCGATTGTTATATATTAGCTATCCCGTTTTTCAAATATAACCTGATAGGAAATCTTTTGATTGTCCCTGTTTCATTTACAGTGGTTGAGTTAATATTAATAGGAGTTGCACAATTATCTGTCATTGCGATCCGCCAGCCGGCGGAGAAACAATCCCATCCGAGATTGCCACGTCCCGCATAAGTGGCGGGACTCGCAATGACATAGAATTACATAAATACTGTTTATAATTTAGAATTTCTTTATGAACACTGCCCAAAACAACGGACAAAAAAATACTTCTCCTCCCAATGTCATT
>CAYGXQ010000004.1:0-76834 GCA_964354025.1 uncultured Gammaproteobacteria bacterium
GTAAGGTTACTGAGGCGGTTATCAAGAAAATCCACGCTTTGACGGTGGAGAAACTTTTACCTGACAATCAATGCGGACGTTTCCGCAAAAGCCAGGTGGTCGTCAAAAACTCGGTTACCGGCGAGATCACTTTCCGGCCACCTGCGGCTATCGAAGTCCCTTACCAGATAGAAGAATTTGTTGACTGGTTGAAAAGTCTATCGAAGGAAGAAGTTCATCCGGTCCTCAAAGCCGGCATCATCCACTACGAGCTGGTCCGGATCCATCCTTTCATCGACGGCAACGGCCGGATGGCCAGGGCAACGGCCACCCTGGCGCTTTTTTTGGAAAACTATGACATCAAGAAGTTTTTTTCCCTTGAAGAATATTTTGACCATGATGCGGCCAGATATTATGAATCTCTCAAAAGCGCTTCAGCCGGCGATTTGACTAAATGGCTGGAATATTTTACCGAAGGACTGGCCATTGAACTGACAAGGATAAAGGAAAAAGTTCAAAGGCTGTCGGTTGATATCCATCTGAAAGAAAAACTGGGCGGCAAGCAGGTTTTCCTGTCCGAGCGGCAGATTACCATGATGGAATATATCCAAAGGGTCGGCTATCTCCAAAACCCAAGTTTTGCCGAGCTTTTCCCCAAAATTTCCGAAGACACCATCCTTCGCGACCTTCATGATCTGATGAAGAAAGGGATTATTAAAAAAGAAGGGAAAACAAAAGCGTCGAGGTATATATTAAGATAAATAATTATGTTATTTAAAAAACTAGCTGAATATTTTGCCAAATTGGAGGAAACCACTCTCCGCAATAAAATGACGGAGATTTTGGCTGACCTTTTCAAAGAAGCGGGCAAGGGAGAGATCGGCAAGCTTTGCTATCTTCTGCAGGGAAGAGTGGCGCCTTTGTATGAGGCTATAGAGTTTGGGATGGGTGAGAAAATGGTCATCCGGGCCATTGCTTCCGGTACAGGATTGGAAACTGAGGCAGTTTTAAAGATTTTCAAAAATAAGGGAGACTTGGGGGAAGCGGTAGAAAGTATCAAGTATAAAGTATCAGGTATTAAGTATAAGAAATTAAGCATCGCAGATGTTTATAATGTTCTTTATAAAATGGCTGTGGCCGGCGGGGAAGGGTCGCAGGACGGCAAGATTCAATATCTCGGCAACCTGATAAAGGAAGTTGACCCCTTATCGGCAAAATATATTATAAAAATTGCCATTGCCAAATTACGGCTGGGTTTTTCGGACATGACCATTCTTGACAGTCTGTCCTGGATGATTGACGGAACAAAATCCAGCCGGTCTTTTATCGAAAAAGCCTACAATGTCCGTCCGGATCTGGGAGACATAAGCGAAGTGATAAAAGAAAAGGGCATTAAGGGATTGGGAAATATTACTCCGGAAGTGGGGACGCCGATCCTGATGGCTCGGGCGGAACGGATGACATCGGGCCGTGATATTATTGAAAAGATTGGTAAATGCGCCATCGAGCCGAAATACGATGGGTTTAGGGTACAAGTTCATTACAGCAGATCCAAATTCAATCCGCCAGCTGGCGGATCAAATTTCAAAAATAAGAATGAGAATCTATCTTTATTCAAAGAGGATGAGAGATTTATAAGGCTCTTTTCCAGAAATCTTGAGGATGTGACGGGGATGTATCCGGATATTGTGGAAGGGATTAAAAAACAAATCAAAGCCAAGGAAGCGATTTTGGAAGGGGAAGCGATTGCCTATAATCCGAAAACCGGTGTCTATCTGCCTTTCCAAGAGACGGTGCAGAGAAAGAGAAAGTATAATATTACGGAAAAAGCCAAAGAAGTGCCTTTAAGGCTTTTTGCTTTTGATATCCTTTATCTTGACGGACAAAATCTGCTGCCCCTTTCTTATATAAAAAGAAGGGAAATCCTGGAAAATACCATCGGAAAAGGGGAAACCATCCTGATTGCCCGGGAAGAAATAGTTTCCACATCGAACGAATTGGAGGAGATTTTTGAAGAAAGTGTCAAAGCAGGTCTTGAGGGAGTAATGGCCAAAAAGTTGGAAGGGATTTACCGGGCGGGCGCGCGGGATTTTAACTGGATTAAATACAAAAAAAGCTATGCCAGCAAGCTGGCGGATACGATTGACGCGGTCGTCATGGGTTATGATCTGGGGCAGGGGAAGAGGACCGGTTTTGGCATCGGCGGGTTTCTGATTGGTTTATACGATCCTAAAAAAGAGAAATTTGTGACGGTTTCCAAAATCGGCACCGGACTGACGGATGAAGAATGGAAGCAATTGAAAGCGGAAAGCGTCAAGCGGAAAGCGAAAAGTAAACCAAAAAATTATGAGGTGGATAACATGATGGAGTGTGATGTTTGGGTAGAGCCGAAAATCGTGGTTGAGATACGGGCGGATGAAATTACCCGTTCGTCTGTGCATACTGCCGGAAGAGTGATGAAGCCTTCTAAATCAGGTAGCGCATATGATGTCGAAGTGCCGGGTTTTGCCCTGAGATTCCCCCGTCTTGAACGTTTCCGTGAAGATAAGAAACCGCAGGATGCCACGACTGTATCTGAAATCCGGAGAATGTACGCGATCCAATATGGCTAAAGTGCTTTTTTTACCGATAGGTGTAGGTTTGGCTCATACAGGCAGGTCAATCATGATCGCCAGGGAATTGAAAAAGAGAGGGGTCGATGTCGCCTTCGGCGTCGGGGGTGATGCGGTTGCTCTTTTGGAAAAAGAACATTTCCCTTTTTTTCCTTTACCTGAATTTAAAAGAGCCGTCTATGAAAGAAAAGTAAAAAATAATAATTTTTTTATCTATTCCAGAAAAACAATCGAAACATATGTTCGGGCGGAATTGGATTTATATGATAAGGTGAAGCCGGATCTGGTAGTCTTTGACACCCGGATCACCGCTAAAATCTCCAGCCAAATTGCCAAAATCCCGGTTATTTCCGTCAATAACGCCGACGTCACTCCTTACTACGATTATTCCAAAACAAAATTTCCGGCCACTACCTCTTTAGAGAAATTTTTACCGCCAAGAATTCTTGCTTTATTGGACAGAGAATACGGCCAAAGATTGTTAAGGATTATCGGGCCTAAACTGATGCAGGCAGTATTACTGGCCATGATCATCAAGTGTAGTCAGGCATTACTGAAGTTGGGTTATAAATTCAGCCGTGATCCCTACCAGTTTTTTGCCGGAGATCTGACACTCCTTTCAGATATTCCCGAGTACCGTCCGGTTACCAAGCTTGCCTACAACTATAAAATGGTCGGACCGATTTTTTGGGACGGGGGGGAGAAATTGCCCCGTTGGCAGAAAGAAGTTGCAGGGAAGAAAGAAATTATTTATGTGACAGCCGGCGGGACCGGGGATAAAGAGATGTTTTTGAAAATATTGGAATTTTTAGGAAAGACGAATTTTACCGTGGTGGCTACGACCGGAAATACCTTGAAGCCCAGTCAAGTTAAGTTACAAAATCCAAATTTATTTGTCACTGATTTTCTGCCCGGTGGGTGGATTATGAAGCAGGCTAAGTTGGTGATTTTTCCCGGCGGCAACTTGACCGCTTACCAGGCTTTAAGTTTCGGGGTGCCGCAGATTTGCACACCGCTTCATTTCGATCAGGAGGATAACGTCAATCAACTCGTAAGATTGGGGACGGGAATAATGATTAATCCCAGGCTCAATTTAACCAAAGATACGCTTTTGAATGCCGTCGGCAGGATTATGGTTGACGAAAAATACAAAGCAAACGCTAAGGCCATGCAAAAGATTCTAGCTGGCTATCATGGGGCTAAGACCGCGGCGGAGGAGATAATAAAATATATAGATTGTCATTGCGATCCCGAGCATATCGAGGGAGAAGCAATCCCGGCCGAGATTGCCACGTCGCTTCGCTCCTCGCAATGACATAGAACTGTATAAGTCATGACAAAACTATGAAGATATCGATTGTAGTTCCGGCTTACAATGAGGAAAAGTATATCGGGAAAACTTTAGATTCAATCAATAATCTTGATAAAGACGGTTATGATGTGGAGACGATAGTCATTAACGGAGGTTCGACAGATCAAACTGAGAAAATTGCCAAGTCGTATGGCGCTAAAGTTATTAACGAACCCCACAAAGGAATCGGATTTGCCAGGCAGGAAGGATTAAAACATGCCAAAGGCGACATAGTTGCCTTTACCGATGCCGATACAACAGTTCCCAAAAATTGGTTAATTACTCATGTGAGAACGCTTCTTCAACCTAACGTATCCTGCAGTTACGGAACCTTTAAGGTGATTGATGGCAAATTTCCATACTTCCAGTACGTTAACTACGTCCAGCCTTATATATTATGGTTATTTCATCATGTTTTGAATTGGCAGATTGCCGCAGGACAAAATATTGCTTTTTGGAAGAAAAAAGCTCTGGAAATAGGCGGATTTGATGAGAATCTTTTATTTGCTGAAGATATGGATTTTGCCACCCGTATGAAAAAGACAGGGAAAGTAGTTTTTTTAAAGGATTGTATTGCGTCTTCATCAGGCAGACGTTCCAATGAAGGGATAAAATTTTTTTTCCGCGCGGGGTTTTCCACTCTGCAGTTTTTTTTCGGAGTAAGAAAATTGAGATGTTTTCCTGATATCAGGTAAACAGTTTTTTGGTATAATAAGCCATATTCATGAATAAATTATTCTTTTCCGTCGTTATCCCCACCCTCAACGAAGAGAAATATCTGCCGATACTTTTGAAATCCCTAACAAAACAGACCTACCGCGACTTTGAAGTTATCCTTGTAGACGGTAAATCAGATGACAAGACAACCGAAGTTTTTCAAAAATTCCAATCCTCAATGCCCCAGTCAAAGCTTATCACCAGCGAAAAAAGGAATGTCAGTCATCAACGAAATCTGGGCGCGGAAGCGGCCTGCGGAAAATACCTGGTTTTTCTGGATGCCGATTGTGAGGTTGATTCTACCTTTTTGGAAGAATTGCATATTGAAGCCGTCAAACATAGATTTCCCTTTGCGACAACCTGGATCCGTCCCGATAGTAATAATACGGGAGACAAATTAATGCTTCTGGTGGCTAATTTAGCCCAGGAATTGGCCAAAGGAGTCAATAAACCTTATGCCGGCGGTTACAATACTATCGTAACAAAAGAAGTCTTCCACAAACTGAAAGGTTTCCGGGAAGATCTCTTTATGAGCGAAGATTATGATTTGGCCCTCCGGGCAAAAAAGAAAGGTTATGATTTAACCATTCTCAAAGAACCGCAGGTAGTCTGGTCTCTGCGCAGATTCAGGTCCATCGGGACTCTGCCGACTCTCCAAAAATGCACGGAATCGCTCATCCATGTTTTATTAAAAGGGCCGATTACCAAAGAGATTTTTGATTATCCCATGGGTGGACAGGCACATACAGTCAAAAAGAAACAGATCGACCTGACGAAATTCAGGACTTACCTTAAGGGAATTGAAAAGCTGGAAAAAAAGATAGATCAATTATTGGAATCATAATCATTAACATGCAAGTTATCGCCGACCTTCACATCCACTCCAAATATTCCCGGGCGGTTTCTCCGCAAATGACGATACCCTTCATTTGGGATTGGGCGAAAAGAAAGGGGATAATGCTGATGACTACCGGCGATTGGACCCATCCTTTATGGATCAGAGAGATTAAACAGAATCTGGAGGAGACGGGGACAGGTTTATTAAAACTCAAAGATCAATCGCCAGCTGGCGGATCAAAGATCAAAGATACGTGGGGAGAAAATATTAAAGCAAATTCCATTGATCCTTTATTTCTTTTGACCACGGAAATAAGCTCGATTTATTCACAAGGCGGGAGACTCCGAAGGATCCATAATCTTATCTGGTCGCCGTCTATTGCCACCGCTGATAAAATCAATAAGGAACTTCTCAATCGCGGGGCAAACCTGTCTTCCGACGGCCGGCCGATTGTCGGTTTAACGAGTATCCAAATAGCGGAATTAGTCCTCTCAGTTGATCCCGAATGTTTGATCGTCCCTTGTCATATTTGGACACCGTGGTTTTCCCTTTACG
The DNA here is from genome assembly GCA_964354025.1 of uncultured Gammaproteobacteria bacterium. Classification (GTDB taxonomy): domain Bacteria; phylum Patescibacteriota; class Microgenomatia; order 2-02-FULL-39-11; family 2-02-FULL-39-11; genus JALHWS01. The sequence continues at coordinate 6,053 of CAYGXQ010000004.1, forward strand.
GCTCCGAATCGGGTTTTGACTCGATAGATGATTGTTTCGGTTCATACGCCAAATACATTTATGCCGTAGAAACCGGCCTTTCCAGCGATCCGGCCATGAACTGGCGGATAAAAGAACTGGACAGCCGGTCAATTGTTTCTTCCTCAGACGCCCATTCAGGGCCAAAACTTGGCCGGGAAGCGACGGTATTTGAACTTCAAGAGTTGGGCTATAAAGCTATTCGCGAGGCGCTTACCAATCGAGGTGAAAGCGTAAACGCTAATAAAATCGCATACACCATAGAGTTTCATCCGGAGGAGGGGAAGTATCATTGGACGGGACACCGAAACTGCGGGATAAAACAGACACCTGCAGAGACCAAGAAAAAAGGCGTCGTCTGTCCGGTCTGCGGCAAGAAACTGACCATTGGCGTGATGCACCGGGTGGAACAATTAGCCGGGAGATCCGAAGAAGATTTACATTTATCAGTGGTCAGTAAACAGTTGTCAGAGGGAAAAACCACCGTAAAAATGACTAGTAGTTCGGCTCAACCAACCAGACCGCCGTACGTGATGCTAGTGCCGCTACAGGAGATTTTAAGCGAAGCATTGGGGGGTATGCCGACGGGACAAGTAGTCCAAAATGAGTATAAAAAGTTGACTGACGGTTTCGGCGGAGAGTTTGAGGTTTTGTTAAACACAGATATCAAGAAAATAAAAAATATTTCCGGGGAGAGAGTGGGAGAGGCAGTTGAAAAAGTGAGAAATAACGACATGTCTGTTGACCCGGGCTATGACGGCGTATTCGGGAAAGTCAAAATCTGGAAAGAGAAGGATACGGAAGATAAGAAAGCGGAAACAAAAGAACAGATGAGTTTGTTTTAATTTTCATTAAATTATGACAAGTACAGGAGCAGAAGCATTAGCACAGGTAGAACCCAGATCTGAAAGTTTACATATAGGAAACAGAGCATTCAGCATTGTCAGACCACTAAAAACCGGAGCAGTAAATGAAGCTTTGTTAGCTGAAGACTCGCATGGAAATCCTTGTGTAGTCAAAGTTGCAATAAGTGGCCCAGAAAGTGAAGTAAATGATAAAAGGGTAAAAAATGAATCGCAAGTGCTAAAAATGCTCACGGGTGTGCCGGAAGCCACCAGTATGTTAGCTGCAGGACAATGCCGGGAAAGAAACGGGAGACAGGCTGTAGTCGTTGAATATGTAGTCCATGACGATGATGCTAATCCTCATGCTTATTCTAGTATAACAAAAGCACAACAAAGAGGAGAAGGTGAAAGTTATCTGAGGGGTATGATGCCTTTTGTATTAGGATTTTTAAGACAGGCTCATGAGCGGGGGGTGGAATATTACGATTTTAAAAGAGATCACCCTCTTTATAATCCTGGTAATCAGCCTCCTTTGAAAATCATTGATTTTAATTTATCCAAGATGCATAGAGAGGATAGAAATGGGCAGTGGAGAGTGAATGATCTTCAGGCTTTATCTGCATTAAGCGTGCAATTTTTGTTGGGAACACGAAATTTCCCGACATTTGATTTCTCGCTTTTACCGGATACAGAAGATGGAGAGCTTATCAGTAGGATTGATATCCTTGATAAACGGATGCGTAATATCAGTCCCGACATGCGCTTATTTTTAGGCTGGCTAGGTGGCGGATATTATTCTTCAGCAGAAGAAGCTATGGCGGATTTCGAAAGACTTCAAGGTATAGGAACAGAAGAACAAGGAGTGTTTGGTCTTGCCCGTATCGTTGAAGAACGGCGCGTCCAGGCGGAAACATTGGTTCTTCAGGGGATGGATAAATGGCAGAAAGGTGATGCAAAAGAAAGTAAAATTGATTTGAGCCAGGCATGGAGAATGATGCCTGCAAGAAATCCCAACACCAATTCTACCAGTTTACGGGTGTATCTTGCGCTTGCACTTGTAACCAATAGAAATGTGGTAGCAGATTCCGATCTAAAGAAAGGAATTCTTGAATATTTATATGGACTGGATCAAACAGCCAGGGAAACACTAGGGAGAGCGACATCTTCCGAAGCAAGGCAAATTCTTGGTTTAATAAATACCAGGTTTAGTGGTGTTGATTTGAGTACCAAAGAGTCAAATGATATAGCGATAGAAGCTGTTAGCGAAGGTCATGCACCAGCTAGAGCAATAGAAATTCCAGATATTATTAAAGAAAGTTTAGCACAACATAATTATAAACAAGCTTATGAACTGATTCGTGAAGTTAGTGGAGAAGAAACGATAGAATGGGCAGCATATTTAGGAAACCTGATAAGAACATTAGACAATTATTGGAATTATTCGCGTCCTGATAGAACTGCGTTATTTGATTTTTATCGATTACCAGTTCAAATATCTGAATTTGCATGTTTTAGAACAGATGCATTTATGATAAATATGGCAGTAAATATGGCTCAAAGCGCAATTCATATAGAATCAGCGATGCAGGCGGTAGCGGAAAACAGAATGAAAGAAGCAATTAAGCATGCAGCTCAAGCTGCAAAAATTGGCAGGAAAGCGGTAATTGCCCATGCTCAAGCGCGTGGTGTAAAACAGGAAATTATAGATGCTGAAATTGATGGTTGGGTAAGATATTTTGACCAACTTGTACCTGCTTTAGAAGCGAAGGAAAAAGGGGATGCACAAGCCATAAATGCTATTGTTTTACAATATAATACTGATATTCGGCCGGATTTTGAGCAAAGATTGCCTAATATAAAGGCATTTTTGGAGGAATTTTCCGGATCGGAAGAAACTGACAAAGTAATTTGACCTAATTTCTTCTATACTGCTTGAGAAGGGAAAAACAATATTTGACATTCGTATAACAAATATGGTAAAAGTTATACGAGGAGGAAAAAATGCAGACAACATATGTTACGGTAGGTCCCAAATCGCAGGTGGTGATCCCAAAAGATGTCCGTAAAGTAGCGGAGATGATCCGTCCGGGTAAAAAAGTGACCGTCCGCCCAATGAGCAAATCAAGCGTCATTATTGAAGTATGTCCGGTAAGCTGGACCAAAGAAACTTACGGTATGCATAAAGACGTTTGGCGGGGGATAGATGCCACAGATTATATAAATACTTTAAGAAATGAATGGACAGAAAGCCGCTATCAGTAAGATCTTCATGGGAAAATAAGCTCAATAAGTTAACCTCGGTAGGAATTGACGCGATGTGTTTTATCTATCAATTTGAAGGCAACCCTTTTTTTGGACCCCTGGTTAACCGTCTTTTTTCCCTGCTTGAGTCAGGGAAAATCAGAGGCTTCACATCCGTTATCAGTCTTGCCGAAATATTATCAGCTCCAAAGCTTCAGGAAGACAGACGTTATTGGGAGGAAGAGAGGCAAAAATTTTGGCAGACTCCGAATCTGGAGATAATTACGGTTGACAGTAAAATCTGTGAAGCCGCTTCTTTCCTTCGGGTGAAATACTCATTTCGTCTTCCTGATGCGATACAGGTAACCACAGCCATATTTAACCGTGCTGATGTTTTTATCACTAATGATGAAAGATTAAGAAAGGTGAAGGAGATACCGGTAGTAATTTTGAAGGATTACAGATAACAGACTTTATACATTTGCTTTACTTATTGACAAAAGTAAAGTAATTTAATAAAATTAAAGCAGAATGATTACCACTACCATTTCCATCAAAAACCAGATAACCCTGCCGAAATTCATGCTGGAGCTTTTAGGATTGCAAAGCGGCGAGAAATTATTGGTTGAAGCAAAAGAAGGGGAGATACAGCTTAAGCCGGCCGGTAAAAGCATTATTGATTCCCTGACAAGCAGTGTAAAGGTATGTGAAGCTAAAAAAGGCATTCCTTATGCCAGAGTTTTATCTTCCACAAAGAAAATAGTGGCAGCCAAACTGGTGAACAAATGAAACAAACAAGGACTATTCTCATAGATACCAACTATATCCTCAGATTGTTAATAGGTGATATCCCGATGCAACTTGAAGAAGCACGAAAGCTGTTTAAACAGATCGAAGAGAAAAAAGCCATAGGATTGTTAAGTATTCTGGTAGTGAATGAATTGATTTGGATATTGGAGCACTTTTATGAACAGAAAAGAGATAAATATATACCCTCAATATTAAAACTCATCTCTTTAAAAAATATCAAGTTGTTGGAGGTTAAAAAGCAGCAACTGGTGGAAATATTAGAAGAGATGACAACTTCAAATCTTGATTTTACTGATCTATATCTTCTTCGTTTGAAAAAGAATTTGGATTGGAAAATAGCCTCTTTTGATAAGAAAGTAGCAAACAGATAATATTTATACTTCTATAATGCTTTTTATTAAACAAATAGGATTTAATGATTCCATTGATTGGAATGCTTTGATTGAAAAAAGTGAAACCGCCACCTTTTTCCAGACGAGAGAATCGCTCAAGCTTTGGCTGAAGCATTTTCCGGGTGAACCATTGGTTTTGGGAGTATATGATGGTGTTAATCTGATCGGAATTGCCCCTTTTTTGAAAAGAGAAAATTCCCTGCAGTTTTTAGGCGTGGCGGAAGTTTTGGGTGGCAATAAAGTGAGTGATTTTGGGGACATTATTACCCTTAGTGGAAGGGAAAAAGAAGTTTGGGAAGCAATCATTAATCAAATTCAATCCGCCAGCTGGCGGACAAAATCCAAAATTCAAAATAATAGGATAGAGCTTAATTTTATCCGGGAGGATTCGCCGAGTTTGGGGATTTTGAGGGAATTAGGAGGAAAGGTTGAAGAGGTGGATGTGGCGCCGTATCTTGATCTGCCGGCCACCTGGGAGGAATATCTGGGGAAGCTTGATCGGCACAACCGGCATGAACTGCGAAGAAAAATCCGCAAAGCGGAAGAAGCGGGAATCGAAAAAGTCAGCAATGACAAAGGAGAGAGAATGGAAGAGTTCCTAAGGCTGATGGAGATCTCGCATGAGGGGAAAAAGAATTTCTTAAGTCAGAAGATGAAGAATTTTTTTAGGGAGATAGGGAAAATAGGGGAGATTGGGGAAATTGGAGGAATACGAATGAGATATCTGGAGTTTGAAGACAAAATTATCGCCGGAGTGATGCTTTTTGAGTTTAAGGATCAGTATTTGTTGTATAATTCCGGATACGACCCTGAATTTTCATATCTGTCTGCGGGTCTGGTAATGAAAGCCTACATGATTAAGGAAGCAATCGAAAAAGGGAAAAAAGTCTTTGATTTTTTAAGGGGAGATGAGAAGTATAAGTATGATTTCGGAGGGAAAGAGAGGAAACTGTATAGAGTTATATTGTAATAGCAGATTATAATCTGCGTAAGCGCGAACTAAAGTTCGCTATTCCAAAAGGAAGAAATTCTATGACAAAACGATTACTTGCTGTTTTTGCCCATCCGGATGATGAGTCTTTCGGGCCCGGCGGGACGCTGGCGAAGTATGCCGGTGAGGGAGCGGAGATACACCTGCTATGCGCCACAAAAGGAGAAGCGAGGGGAAAATTACAAATTACAAATGATAAATTACAAATTAAAAAGGATTTAAAGATTAGTCATATAAGAGAAGGAGAATTATTAGAGGCGGCCAAGGTGTTGGGGATTGCTAAAGTGGAGTTTTTGGATTTTATTGACGGGCAGCTTTGTAATGCTATCTATCACCAACTGGCGGAAAAGATTATCAAAAAAATAAATGAGTTCAAGCCCCAAGTAGTCCTTACGAGCGAGAGACGCGGTATCTCCGGACATCTAGACCACATCGCCGTTTCCATGACCACGACTTATGCCTTTTTGAAAACAAAAGTCTCACGAAAACTGTATTACAATTGTTTATTGAAAGGGACGCGGGACAGAATGAGGGATGATTATTTTGTCTATTTCCCCGAAGGCTATCCGGAAAGTGAAATCACCACCAAAATCGATTATACCCCATATTGGAAACTGAAGAAACAGGCGATGCTATCCCACCAGTCACAGATTAAAGACGTAAGAGCCTTACTTGCGCGCTTCACCAAGTTTCCAAAAGTAGACTATTTTGTCCTGCAATACCATCGGGGAGTGAAGGTGAGTTTGCCGGAGAAGGATATATTTGCCGGGATAAATTCTCCTGATTGACTTTGAAATTTTTGGGATGTTATGCTGGAGAAAGAAAGCGGGGTGATGAGAGATGGCGGAAAAAAATGCAAGCAATGAGAAAATGATGGCGGCCTTGGCTTACTTTTTGGGTCCCGTAACCGGGATCATCTTTCTCCTGATGGAGAAAAAGAATGCCTATATTAGGTTCCACGCGATGCAGTCAACAATTGTTTTCGGAGCAATCCTGCTTTTAAATATCATACTGGGAATTATCCCGGTTTTGGGTTGGATTGTGGCTTTGATTCTTTCACCGTTGATAACTTTAGTCAGCTTTGTCCTTTGGATCATCCTTATGTGGAAGGCTTATAACGGCGAAAAATACAAGCTGCCTTATTTTGGCGAATTGGCCGAGAAACAACTGGCTAAACTTAAATAATTAAATATTTATGGACAGATAATGACCATCCTGCCTGTTTTTGGTGGGATGGTTTTTATCCGCAATCTTATATGCTGACAAAACTGATAGTCGGACTTGGTAATCCGGATGAAAAATACCAATATACCCGCCATAACATCGGATTTATGGTGGTGGAAAAGCTTTCCCGGGCGCTTTTACCTTTGGATAAATCGGAAAAAGCCTGGGTGGGAGAAAAAAAGTTTACCGCCCAACTTTGCCGGATATCAGAGGATCTTCTTTTGGCTAAACCGCATACTTATATGAACCGGTCGGGTATAGCCGTTTTGGCTTTGATGAATTTCTATAAGGTATCCATCGATAATTTATGGGTCATTCATGACGATATCGACCTGCCGTTGGGAATGATACGGATCAGAAAGGGAGGCAGCAGCGCCGGACACAACGGAGTGGAATCGATTATTGACAGTTTGCACAGTCCCCAGTTTGTAAGGTTTCGGTTTGGCATCGGCAAGGGAAAACTGAATATCCAGCATACGGGTGATTTCAACCTGCACCGCAGAGAAATAGAAAAATACGTTCTTTCTCCTTTTCGGGAGAATGAAGGAGGGGAAGCGAAGAAATTGATCAAAAACGGCGTTGAAGCGACAAAGATCGCCTTGGAAAAAGGCCTCGAAGCAGCCATGAACAGATTCAATTGACAATTTGTACATATTGTACTAATATAGGAATATGACTATTACAGTATCGATCAGCGATTTCAGGCAAAATATCAGTGATTACATCAGCCAGGTTCAGGCAGGTAACACTGTGGTACTGAAAGACGAGAAAAAAGGGATAGAGGTAGCCGAGATGAAAGGTAAAAAACAATTTGATCCTGTGGCTTTTGATAGAGCCTTGAGGCGAGCGGCAGGGGTTTTTACCGCCAAAAACCATCCTGAATGGAGGACTAAACGTGATATTGTCAGATGGTTGGAAAAAAGCAGGAAAGCTGATGACAGAAATTTCAATATAAAATAGGATTATGTATATCATTGACACTGATGTATTGATCTGGGGATTAAGAGGTGAGGAAAAAGCGATTAAAAAGCTCTCCAAACTGAAAGAAGATACTTATCTTTCTATCTCCGCGATCTCTATCGGAGAAATCTACAAAAATGCTTATCCATCAGAATTTGTGGAAACGGAGGAATTCATAAACCAATTTACGGTTTACGATATAAATAGAAAAATTGCAAAGCAAGCCGGTCTTTATTGGCAGCAGTTTTCTAAAAAATTAGCAAAATTAAGTCTTGGAGATTGTATTGTTGCCGTTACAGCCAAGGAATACAATCTTACTCTGGTAACAATAAACACCCGCCATTTTCCGATGAGGGATATAAAAGTGATAAGCCCATGAAACGCAAATAATGCTTGATTATTTCGAATAGTTATGTGATTATATGTAATATATGATAGGAGAAATTCCACCAGGACAAGGAGCTCCACCCCCCCCATCCAAACCTATTGCAGGAGATTTACCCGCGAAAGATAAACCTCTGACGTTAGATGGACTTCGAAGAATATTTTTAGAAAAATGGGGATTAGATGATTTCAAACAAATTACCGCTGCCGTACCCGAAAGAGTGCCTTTGGATGCGCCACAAATGCTTGTATTAGGAAGAATGGTTCCAATGATGGTAATCCCGCGGACAAGATTAGATCAAAGAGAACTTGTCGGTGAAGATAAATACTATTATTTTTACGCTCCAATAGGCCCTCAAGGAATGAAAACAACGGCTCTTAAACCTTTGAAACCAAACCATGAATATACTGTAGGAAAAGAAGGCGAGATTAAACCTGCAACTTATGATGTAAGATTACGATATGTTTCCAGTCAACATTGTACTCTAAAAGTGGAAGATCCTGCAGAAGGCGATGGTGGCCCGGTATTAGTAGTGACTGATACTTCATCGCTTAACGGTACTTACATGAAAAGATGGGAGACTGCCTCTTCTAAAACCTAAAAATAAACTCATTTTCCAAGAAGATACTGTTTTTCCAAGTGAGGGATAAAGGGGAGGAGTTTATTTTTTGCTAAAAGTTTTAAAACATTGGTCAAAACCACAAAAGAGATAGAAATCCCAGCCGCCATCAGAGTCCTTTCCATGGCGGTTTGGGGGATAAGAGAAAGCCACATGGTTTTACTGAGCCCAAAAGCCCAAACCCACAAAGCCCCGCCGACGGCGTGAGCAGTGAAGGTAGCTCCCAGGCTTCTGATAAATAAGTTCTTCCTCCAAAAATGAGCGGCAATCGGGATCAGCCAGAAAAGGGAATACTGCCAGGCCGACCGGCCGATGGGATGAAGATTAAAAGCGATAATAGCTAAAAGAGGGATGAAAAGGTCAGTTGATCTTTTCTTTGAGAAATAGAAAACACCAAAAAGAACGGGAAAAAGTCTGATCAGGCTGGCAAAACCAACATTGTTGAAGCCATGAAGGGCAATATTAATCAATTGCATCAGCAACACGGAAATAATCCCGGGGATGGTTCCCAAAAAAGCCCCTGCAGTTGGTGCCAGGAAGTCAAAAAGGGTGAATTTGGTGCCTGAACCTAAGACGGTGGTAAAGGGGATTTGGAGGGCGATTAAGCCAAGGATGGTAAAGAAGAAAGCAAAAGAAAGTTGATTTTTTTTCATGTTTCGAGACTTCGGCTGAGCTCAGTCGAAGCCCTCCGCTCACTATTTATAATTTCACCATTCTAACAAATTTATAATCATAGTACAATTGATAGATAATGAACAAAAGACAGGGGGAATTGCCAAGACTTTTCAAGGAACATCTCCAAAAGATCACCTTGGATAAATACAACAGCGTTCTCCATAGTTTCTCCGTAAGAAGACCGACAACCATCAGGGCCAATGCGCTGAGGATTTCGGGGCCAGAGCTTCTGCGGGATTTACGGGATCTTGGAGTGAAGCTGGATACGGTGAATTGGTGTCGGGAAGCTTTTATTGTAAAGAATAAGTCTCTTAAGGATCTTACCCGCCTTCGGGCCTCCTTCGCCGAAGTAGCTACGGAGGCCGAGCAAGGCTTCGGCGGGCAAAGGGGAATAAATTTTTATGAGGAAGGATATTTTTATGTCCAGAGTTTATCCAGTATGATTCCGGCAGTGGTACTTGACCCGAAACCGGGGGAAAAAATTCTTGATCTTTGTGCCGCGCCGGGGAGCAAGACAACCCAGATGGCGGCCATGATGGAAAATGCGGGAGAAATTGTCGCCAATGAACCCAATCCTATAAGAGCACAGAAATTAAATGCTAATCTGTTGAAACAGGGAGTGACAAATACAACAATAATATGCGTAAAGGGTGAAGCGTTAAGCGTAAAACATGACAATTACTTTGATAAAGTACTGGTTGACGTTCCCTGTAGCGGTGAAGGCAGGATCCATACTTATGATCCGGAAACTTTCCGAGGCTGGTCTTTGGGAAAAATAGAAAGATGTGCCATTATTCAGAAGGAACTGTTGGTTGCCGCGGTTTTGGCTGTCAAAAAAGGAGGAATTATCGTCTATTCCACCTGTACGTTGGAACCGGAGGAAAATGAGAGAGTGGTGGAGAAGGTATTGCAGAAAGCGGGAGGATATCTCACTTTGGAAGAAATAAAGATTGGGGGACTTGGGGGAGTTGAAGGATATAAGGGTATGTTAAAAGTATGGCCGGACAAGATAATGGAAGGTTTCTTTGTGGCGAAGATGAGAAAAAATAGGTAAAAACAAATGAGTTGTTGTGGCGGTTTTTTTCTGTTATCCTTAAGATAAGTTTTATGGAAAAGACGATTATCTATGACCTGATCATTATCGGCGCGGGGCCGGCAGGGTTAACCGCTTCTATCTACGCTTCCTGTTTCCATCTCAAACATCTGGTTATCGGCTCGGTTTTAGGCGGACAGATGATAAACGCGCCTGATATCCTCAATTACCCGGGCTTTCCCGAAATCTCCGGAAAAGAATTGGCAGGCAAGATGGCGGAGCAGGTGAGCGCTCGCGGGGGAGAGATAGTTGTTAGTACTGTTATAAAGATCACAGCGGATCCTGCTACCTCAGTGAATCAAAAAAATATTTTCGAAATCGAGACGCAGGATGGAAAAAAATACCAGGCAAGATCAATAATTTTAGCAACCGGTACGGAGAGAAAGAAATTAAATGTGCCGGGAGAGGCGCAATATACAGGAAAAGGAGTATATTACTGCGCTACTTGTGAAAAGCAGGATTACGAAGGGAAAATTTGCGCGGTGGTGGGTGGTGGAAACAGCGCCGTGCAGGCGGCGGTCGAACTGGCCCAAGCAGCAGAAAAAGTCTACATTATTTACCGGGGAACAGAGCTTCGGGGAGAACCGGTCTGGCTGGAGCAGATAAAAAATAATCCCAAGATTGAGGTGGTTACCAACACAATCATTAATGAAATTGTGGGAGATGGGGAGAAGGTGACGGAGATAAAAATTACACCAACATCAATGGGTCCCGTATTATCCATTGATAAAATATTTATTGAAATCGGGGGGGTACCGGGGACAGCGCTCATCATTCCTCTTGGAGTAGAGGTCAACGGCGGAGGATATATCAAGGTAAATGAGAGGCTGGAAACAAATATCCCGGGTGTTTTTGCCGCCGGTGATCTGGTGAAAAGCGGATTATCCATAGAACAAATTGCCACCGCCATCGGTTTGGGAGCCCGCGCCGCCGCCTCGGCCTTCGCCTTCCTCAAAGAAGATAAAATCCCCTCACTTTGGGGTCAGAGTCAGATAAAAAGGTAAGAAATTAAGGAAGACAGAGGAAATGATTCCCTGAAAATCTTTTGAAATCCTTATCAAAGCTGAAAAGAAAAGCAATCCGGTGTTTTTTAGTCAGGATGATATTGGTCGCATCGGTTAGGGAAAGAGTGTTTGGAGTAGGGTATTGTTTCAATAAATTCATCGCCTGCCAGGTATCATTTTTTGACACAGGCAGGATAACAACAATCTTTTTCCTCTCAAGATTCTTTAGTTTCCGGAAAAACTTATCAGCTTCTTTTTGACTGAGTGCGCGCCTGATTTTGGTGATTGTTTCATCGAAAACAAAAAGAGAGGTATAGATTTTAGTCTCCGTAGCAAACGACTGGAAGATTTTCACAGCCCTTGAATAATTGGAATCGGTGGGGATGAGATAACTAAGCCAGGCAGAACTGTCAATGAAAACAGAGTCAATCATTTTTATCCTCATAGATCTCATCAACAGTGACAGAAGTCTGAGTGGGTCCGGCTTCGAGTATCCCAGCCATGGCCAGTAGGGGATTTTTGACGCTTCTGACTTTCCTCATTTTTGCTTCTTTGATCATTCTTGCTACCTGAGGTTTGGCGGCAAATTCTTCACTGGCGAGACGGAGGGCCTGCGCCAAAGGCATGCCGTGTGTTTTGGCGTAAATCCGCAAGTCTTCCAGTAAATTTTCAGGATAATAAATCTGCAGGCGTTTCATAACTCCGAGAATAACATATAGATGTATATCTGTCAAGTAATAGATGTATATTAAACCAGTTTTGGCTGATTGGGGGTTTTAGAATGGGGGATTTTGAGGTGCTGGTAGGCTTTTTCGGTGGCTAAGTTAAGGTCTTGACAAAGATAATTTTGTATTGTACTGTAATATACAGGATCAGGTATGAATGAAGAATTAGTTATTCCCGAAGTAATTTCTTTTGAGTGGGATACGGGCAATCTGTTAAAAAGCAAGATCAAACATAAAGTTGATTCATTGGAATGTGAGCAGATTTTCCATAATGATCCTGTTTATTTTTTTGATGAGAAACATTCGCAAAAAGAGAAACGATATGCTGTTTACGGAGAAGCAGATCAGGGTAGGAAGTTATTTATTATTTTTACAATAAGAGATGACAAGATCAGGGTGATTTCCGCCCGCGATCAGAGTAAAAAAGAAAGGAGGGTATATGAAAAAAATAAAACCAATGCCCAGATTTAAAAAAGAAGATGAAGAAAGGGATTTTTGGGCGACCCATGACAGTACGGAATATTTTGATACGGCCAAGCCCATAAAGCTGAGTTTTCCCAATCTTCGGCCGTCTAACAAAGCCATCACTTTGAGGCTGCCGTTATCCCTTCTTCATGCTTTGAAGAATCTGGCCAATAAAAAAGACGTACCATATCAGTCATTGATGAAAGTTTTTCTGGCGGAAAAGGTAAGGGATGAGATAAATTACCGGAGGTGCAAATAGGGTTTCACCTTAGAGGTGTACTTCTCAAAAATCCGTAAGTGTATTTTAAGTACAGAATCCCTCTGAAGGAGCAAAAACATTTCCTCCGCAAGATCCACAAGTATAAAGAACCCTACCGGTTTTAGGTATCTGTTCCCATTGTTCCGGATCACAAACTAAAGTACCGGTACCTCCGGGACAATTACCATGTGGTCCTAATGTAATTTCAATTCTATAAAAACACTTGTGAAACTCAAAATATCCTTCAGTCGATTGCCTTTGTCCCTTTATCTCTTTCATAATAGTCTTGTTTAGTTTATGTTTCCCTCAGGAGATAAAAGATAATAAATCAATCCAGTGAATATTTTACTACTCCAGGAATTTCAGGTAAGAGGTTGAGATCGGAATCCAAATGATTATCCGTCAGAGCCAAGGCGCAAACTCCTAAAGAAGGTAAATGCTCCAGTACAGTTATAATGTCTTTGTATAAGATCGAAAATCCAAAAATAGTCTTCATGCCCCGTGTTGTATTTATAACAGCCTCATCTTGAAAAATTAAGCGATTAGTTGTATCTCGGATACGTTCTCCTTCAATAAGCGCGTAATTGTCAGGATTAATAATCTTTTGAGCAAATAATTCTTCCATTGTCATATCGGCTAATTTAGCGTATTCAGGACTCAGGCTTAATCTTGCTACCCGGGGATTTTCCTTACCGCCGGGTTTGATATATTTATCTAAAATCATAAAGATTTTTGCAGCCAAAATGGAAGCGGCCGGAGCTACTGCTTCTAGCTTACCAAAAGGCAATTTATGGGGAAAAGGTTTAGGTTTATTTTTATCGAAATCTACTTGGACATCATTTTCGTCAGAATCAACGATAAGAACCGGTTTTCGTCTTGTATCCGTAGGAGAGTATAAGTCCCGGATCTGTTTGATCAGTCCCTGGGCTTGTTGGCTGTTTGGACCAGCAGTTTTTGAGATTGCCAAAAGAGCGCTAAAGCCTTTGACAATAATGACAGGATTCAATAATGTTTTACCACTTATGGGTTCTGCAGAAAAAACTTCCAGTTCACCCGGGGAAACTTGAGGAAAATCAGCTTGAAGTTGTTTTGTCAATTTGGCACATGTGGCAACTGTCTGTTTCTCATCTCTGAAATCCACGAAATCAACCTGTGCTTTATTTTCGATTAATTTTTCTCCAAGCTTATCGAGAATAGTCGTTCCCTCACCGGTAAAACCGGATGGGATGATTCGTCCGTGAGGATGCTGGTAACAGGCACAGGTAGTCAATTTTCCTATGAGCCAATCAACGTATCTTGTCTTTACATGTTCGCCAACAGCGGAAAATTGTTGTTGTTCGAAAGATTGTAGGGTATTATCTGGAGTATTGGTAGCCATATCAGATTAATTTTTCTTGTTTAGCCTCGGAAGAATGTCTGATTTTGAGGTGCTGGTAGGCTTTTTCGGTGGCCTGGCGGCCGCGGGGAGTCCTTTTTAAGAAACCGATTTGCATAAGATAAGGTTCGAGAACTTCTTCAATCGTGCCGATATCCTCAGAGAGGGTGGCCGCCATAGTTTCCACTCCGACCGGGCCGCCGCCATGCTTTTCGATCAAAGCTTTAAGAAACCTCCGGTCACTGTCATCAAGCCCCAGCTGGTCAATTTCCAGAAGGGAAAAAGCCTCGGCTAAAACTTCCTCGTCAATATTTTCTTTACTTTTTACCTGGGCAAAGTCACGGGCCCGTTTGAGAAGTTTCAGGCCGATTCTTGGCGTGCCGCGGGCACGAATGGAAAGGGATTTAAGGGAATCGGGGGAAATATGGATCTTCAGTTTCTTTGAGGCATTACGGATAATTTCTTCCAGTTCTTTCGGTTCATAAAATTGCAGTCTTTGGACAATGCCGAAGCGGTCGCGAAGGGGAGCGGACATGAGGCCGATCCGGGTGGTGGCGCCGATGATGGTGAATTTCGGCAAGTCAAGCCGGAGCGTCCTGGCTGAGGGGCCTTTGCCGATGACGATATCCAAGGCAAAATCCTCCATAGCCGGATACAAAGTTTCCTCAACCACTTTATTGAGCCGGTGGATTTCATCGATAAACAAAACATCGCCCGGTTCAAGGTTAGTCAAAATCGAAGCCAGGTCACCCGATCTTTCGATGGCCGGACCGCTGGTAACGCGGATATTGACACCCATTTCTTTGGCGATCAGGTGGGCCAAAGTGGTTTTGCCAAGTCCCGGCGGGCCGTATAAAAGCGTGTGTTCAAGCGATTCTTTCCTTTTTTTGGCGGCGGTGATGGCTACATGGAAGGATTGTTTGACGCGGGACTGGCCGAAGAACTCCGACCAGGCAGAAGCGCGAAGGGAGGTAAAGAGTTTTTCCTCTTCCACGTCCGGTACTTGTTTATTGGTGGATGGTTTAGTAGTCATAAACGATTAGACTAATTTGGCAAATTTGACTAATTTGGGAAAGACTATTTCTTCCCCAGCCACTTCAGCGACTGTCTTATTTTATCAGATACCGAGCCCTCGAAATCTTTCAGGGATTTGAGCGCTTCCCGGCTTTCGGCAGGAGTAAAGCCGAAGGATTTCAAAGCATCGATAATCTCTTTGGTTTCACCGCTGTCGGCACTTAAATCAAGAAGGCCGAGATTGCCCAACTTGCTTCGCAGTTCAATAATGATTTTCTGGCTGTTTTTGGTCCCTAAACGGGGAACACCGGTGAAAAAGGAAACGTCGCCTTTGATGATGGCTTCTTTGATTTTGGGCAGTTTACCGTTACTAAAAATCGAAAGGGCGGTTTTCGGGCCAATGCCGGAAACCGATAATAGAAGTTCAAACATGGCCAGTTCGTCAGGAGTCTCGAAACCGTAGAGATCAAGAGCATCTTCCTTGACATGGGTATGGATGAAAAGAGAAATAGGCGAATTAAGGGAAATACGGGAGAGAATATCGGTTGGGACCGAAACTTTGTAGCCGACGCCATTAATAAGAATTGTTAGATAGTTAAGCCCTTTAAACTTTATTGTGCCTTCGAGATAAGAGATCATGTTTAGTAGCGTCTAGCGTCTAGAAATTAGCGTCTAGTTAAAATATAACTAAACGCTAGACGCTAGTAACTAGACGCTTTCATTTTATTTACTTTATACGAAAAACAGTGGGTTAACGCAATAGCCGCTGCATCTGAAACATCGTCGGGAGTAAGGATTT
Organism: uncultured Gammaproteobacteria bacterium; assembly: GCA_964354025.1. Taxonomy (GTDB): domain Bacteria; phylum Patescibacteriota; class Microgenomatia; order 2-02-FULL-39-11; family 2-02-FULL-39-11; genus JALHWS01. Next base: position 21,947 of record CAYGXQ010000004.1, read on the forward strand.
GCGGAAGTTTGAAAATAGTCTTCACCATCTGCTGGATCTGGTTTTTGTCCGCCCGGCCGTAACCGGTAAGAGCCATTTTTACCTGGAGAGGAGTGTATTCGAATATGGGAACCTTATTTTGGCAAAGGGCCAGTTGGACGACTCCCCGGGCTTGGCCGACGATCAGGGCGGTTTTGGTATTGGTGCCCCAAAAGAGACTTTCCAAAGCGCAGACTTCGGGGTGATATTTTCGGATAAGGGAAGTAAGCGACTTATGTAGTTTAAGTAACCTAAGGGAGGAAGATGAGGAAGAGGAAGTGAGAATAGTATCACTGTGTTTGAGGATGACTTTGCCTTTTTCTTCCAAAACAAGGGCAATTCCGGTGATGGCGATGCCGGGATCAATGCCGAGGACTAGCATACAAGGGGATTATAGCATGGATAAGAGGAACGGGATTTGATTTTCCAGGGTAGATAGGATATATAATGGCATTTTATGGTAAAAACAGAGCTAGATAGTAATAAACAAGCGGGCAGTAGACCATCGAGTCGTTATCTAATGGATAGAAGAACATTTATAATATTAGGATTTAGTGCTATCACGGGCGCAGATTTAGCTGTTTTGTGTTCAGCTGGACAAGTAGAACCGGCAAAAAAGGAAGAGAGACGTCTTTATCCTCAGGGAGGATGGTTGGAGACAGAACTTAAAGACAGACCAGCCTTTTTTACCGAAGAAGGGCATTTGGGATACCTACGGTATTTTGCCACCAGACACCCGGTAGTCAGAGAGACCGTAAAACAATTCTTTGACTTGCTTTTTACCAGGGATTTAGGTAAACCGATGACTCTAGGAGAGGTTTTTCAGGTGAATTTAGATTTTGCCAAAAAGTCCATAAAAAAATATAAAAATGACGACCATCCTTCATGGGGAAATTTAGTGCATGTAGCTGCCTTCAGTATGGCTGTAGCCTTAAGCAGTGAGTTGACTGCTGATGATTTGAATGAAATTGGAGTACGGAAAGAACTGTATAACAATCCCGAAGCAATTTGGTTAGAAGGTAATATTTCCCAAAATTTTCCTCAAGTTTATCCGGAAAAACCGGAAATGTGCGATTCTCCCCGGGATGTGGTTGCCCGATGCATCGGGATAGACAGAAGTATGCATTTTGCCAACCATTTTTTTATTGTCCATCAGTTTCTCTATACCAGAAGACATAAACTGCAGGATTACGAAAGAATATTAAACGGGATTAAGTATGGTTATTTGCCTGCTGATTTATTACGACTGCCGACTGTAAGTGCGACTATATTTGACCGTATAGCCCAGGTAGGATGGGAATTAGTGGAAACTTATAAATATTTTTTCAGGCCGGGAGAGTGTGCCAAAGATGAAGATGGGAATATTATCAAGACCGGATTTAATGATCCATACGTTACAAACGATGTATTGGCAAATGAGTTGGGATTATATGTGGCTCTAAAGTTAGCTAAGGATAACCTGAGCAAGGATGATATAGAGGCGGTTGTCAGGGAATTAGATAATCCGGAATTATCTAAAACGCGGGATTAACGATTACTCATTTTGATATCTTGCCAAGGAGAAAATGTTTGTGGTATAAATTGAGTTTAACAGGAAGATCCTTCGATCCGCCAGCTGGCGGACTCAGGATGACGATGACTGATATGGTCAAATTTGTCTATTTCTTCGGCGGGGGCAAGGCAGACGGCGATGAAAGTATGAAAAATCTGCTCGGCGGCAAAGGGGCCAATCTCGCTGAAATGGCCGGACATAAAGATCTCCAATTGCCTGTTCCTCCCGGTTTTACCATCACCACCGAAGTCTGCACTCAATACTTCGAAAACAAAAAAACCTTCCCTAAAAGTCTCCGCGATGAAGTCCACCAAGCTCTATCCAAAGTAGAGAAACTGATGGGTAAGAAATTCGGCGATCCTAAAAATCCCTTACTCGTTTCCGTCCGCTCCGGAGCCCGCCGGTCAATGCCGGGGATGATGGAGACGGTTCTTAACGTCGGCCTGACCGAAAAAACCATCCCCGGGATGATTGAAAGAACCAACGGCAACGAGCGGTTTGTTTACGACGCATACCGCAGACTGATAATGATGTATTCGGACGTGGTGATGGAAAAAGCGGCCGGGATTGACCCTTCGACTACGCTCAGGGTCAATGGTGAGCGAAGTCGAACCATTGAACCAGCCAATGATGAGGCGGGCATCCGCAAACGTCTGGAAAAAATTATGACTGGCATGAAAAAAGAAAAGGGAGTCAAAAATGACACAGATTTGGATGAAAAAGATTTAAAGAAATTGTGCCTTCTGTTTAAACAGGAAGTGAAGAAGGTTTTGAAAAAGGATTTTCCCGATGACCCGTACGAGCAGTTATGGGGCGGGATTGCGGCGGTTTTTTCCTCATGGAACGGCAGAAGAGCCGTCTCATACCGAAGAATTGAAAATATTCCGCAAAGTTGGGGGACAGCGGTCAACGTCCAATCAATGGTTTTCGGCAACATGGGGCAAGATAGTGCTACCGGTGTCGGCTTTACCAGAAATCCGGGTAACGGTAACAACCATTTTTACGGCGAGTACCTGACCAATGCCCAGGGCGAGGATGTGGTGGCCGGGATCAGGACACCCTCTCCGGTCAACGAGTGGTCAAAAAGCGAACACAATCGGAATTTAATCAGCATGGAGAAAGGGATGCCGGCTTTGTACAAAGAACTTTTTAATATCCAAAAAAGACTGGAAAAACATTATCGTGACATGCAGGATATCGAGTTTACGGTGGAAAAGGGCCGTTTATTTATGCTCCAGTGCCGTATTGGCAAACGTAACGGTCCGGCGGCCGTCAAGATGGCGGTGGATATGGTGAAAGAGAAGTTGATTACTCCAAAAGAAGCAGTGATGAGAGTGACTCCCGGTCAACTGGACGAACTGCTTCATCCCATCATCGATCCCAAAGAGGAAATGGCGATTATACCGATTGCCAAAGGTTTGCCGGCCGGGCCGGGAGGGGCAGGAGGCGAGATTGTTTTCAGTGCGGCAGCAGCAGTTAAATGGGCTAAAGAAGGCAAACAAGTGATTTTGGTCCGTGAAGAAACCAATCCTGAAGATGTGGAGGGGATGAGAGCAGCCCAGGCCATATTGACAGCCCGCGGAGGTATGACTTCGCACGCGGCTCTGGTGGCCCGCGGCTGGGGAAAATGCTGTGTCGTCGGTTGCGGGGCGCTTCATATTGATTATTTGGACAAAAAAATGGTCGTTGGCGATAAGACTTACCATGAGGGCGACTGGTTGACTTTAAACGGTAGCAAAGGGGCGATTTATGAGGGGAAATTAGCGATGGTTGAAGTATCGCAGGAGAATAAAAACCTAAATGAATTTTTGAAACTCTGTGACCGGTTTCGCAAACTGAAAATCCGCACCAATGCTGATACTCCGGATGATTCAAAAAGGGCGCGGGCTTTTGGGGCTGAAGGGATCGGTCTTTTCCGGATCGAACACATGTTTTACGGCAAAGGCAGCGATAAAGCCCTTTTTCTCCTTCGCAAAATGATTGTTTCCAAAAGCGAAGAGGAAAGACAAAAAGCCTTAAACGAGCTTTTCCCTTATATGAAAGCGGATATCAAAGGTACGCTTTCAGTCATGCGGGGTCTGCCGGTGACCATCAGGCTGATGGATCCGCCCCTGCATGAATTTGTCCCCAGGGAAAGAAAACAGCAGGAAGAGCTTTGTAAAGATTTGAAGATCAGTTTGTCCGATTTCCAAAAAAGGGCTAACGCCCTTCATGAAAGCAATCCGATGATGGGACATCGGGGAGTAAGACTGGGGATCACCTATCCGGAAATCACCCGGATGCAGGTGAGGGCGATTTTTGAGGCAACCGCCCAACTTCTCAAAGAGAAAATCAAAGTCCTGCCAGAAATAATGATCCCGGTTTTGGGCGAGGTAAAGGAATATTCCCATCAGAATGAAATTATTAAAGAAGTTTACCGGGAAGTTTTGCAAAAATATTCCCTGAAAAAAATTCCCCATCTGGTAGGGACCATGATTGAGATTCCCAGAGCGTGCATCACTGCCGGAAAAATTGCCGGAGAAGCCGAATTTTTCTCCTTTGGCACTAATGATCTGACCCAGATGGGTTTTGGTTTTTCCAGAGATGACATCGGCAGCTTTTTACCTGAATATTTAAGCAAGGGAATTCTGCCGGAGGATCCTTTTGCCACGATAGATGAAGAGGGGATTGGAGAGCTGATCAGTATGGCCATTATTCGCGGACGAAAGGTGAGAAAAGACCTGAAGATCGGCATCTGCGGCGAACACGGAGGGGATCCCCAGTCAATACATTTTTGCCATAAAAACGGGATGAATTATGTATCCTGTTCGCCCTTCCGCGTGCCGATTGCCAGATTAGCCGCCGCCCAGGCGGTTTTGGGAAAATAAAGGATTAGTCCTCCATATTAATGTAAACTTATCACCGGTACTTTTACGGAAATATTCTTTATGTTATTCTTGTCTATGATGAGGATATTTCTCAATTATGAACAGTCAAGAAGTCTGGCAGGTTTTTTTATGGATATAGCCAAAGGATTGGTTTTGGGAGGAATTGGTTTTTCAATTTCAGCTCCATTTGAGATAAAAATAGTATTTATGTTTGGAAGTATCATTATTTCGTACTGGTGTATAAAACTTGCGCTGATATTATTGGCGAATAACTTATGAATATCTCACAGAATGATATTGTTACTACCGGATATTTATTTCTGGTCGTGGCCGGAATAATTAGTTTGATCGGCGCGATAGTCGTTTATTACAACAACCCGCCTAAAAAAAGAAGGGGTAAATATGAATATAAATAATATTTTACTGTTGATTGCGGTGATTCTGATGATTGCCACAGGATATATCATCCATGTTTTGATTCCCAGGAAAGAATCCAGAAGATAAAAAAGGCTTTATTTTACGGACATTTCCTGTTTGACCCGCTCCGCCAAAAAAATCTTCATCAGAGACTGGTAGGGGACATCACGGAAATTGGCGAGTTCTTTAATCCTGGCAATCAGCCATTCCGGCAGGCGGATGGAAATTGAACGGGTAGACGGTTTGAGATTGGGAAACACCGCCTCTTCGGCCTTACTCCAATCAATATAGTCAGTAGAATCATGGGTGCCCCAAAATTCTCTTTCTTCATCTTCATTTTTGAATGTTGGTATTGGTTTAAACTTTTTCATAGACTCTCCTTTCTTTTCTGCTCATATCTCTTGCAGAGATAATTCTGACGCTATCGTTTCTTACAGTAAAAGATATAAATATAAATCTGTCAGTATCAGTCTTGCCTAACGCCTGATATCTGCGCTCTGTCTTTGAATGTTCTCTATCTTCAGAAACTAATAACGGTTTATTTTCAAAAACATTCTCCGCCTCCTTATTTGTCACTCCATGCTTTTTTAGGTTTTTATCGATATTACCTTTATTCCATTCAAAAGATAACGGCGCAGGTAATATCTTCATAAATAAAGTATATATGTGGCATATACATTTGTCAAGGATGGCATAAAAGAATCTATAGCTTTTGTTGGGATTTCTCGTTTGCGCGCACTTCAGCCAAAGGCTGATCGTCCTTTGGACGAAAAGTGCGCTAGGCCAAAAATCAAGAGGGATTACTTTAATCGTTTTCGCTGTTTCTTTATTTCCTCAAACATAGCCTTCGGGATGTTCGGTTCGGCTTTGAAAATCGGCTCAATCCGCTCCAGTTTGGCCAAAAGATGGCTGGTGCGGATCCGGAATTGTTTGCGGTAATCTTCTTTTTTATATGCCTGTTTCAGATTATCCCAAAACAGTTTTTTCAGATCCTCATATTTGGGGATGTAGCCGATCGGGGTTTTAATCGCTTTAAATTCTCCGTGGATGCGGCCTTCCATCCAAAGGAGCCAGACCTTTTTGTCCAGTTTGCCGTTAAGATAGTTGTTGCCTTCTTTGATGAAATAATTGGTGGTAAAGATAACCGGTTTCTTTTTCAACTTTCTTCCAAAGGCCAAATGGTTATTTATATAAGTCGAAAGGGGAACAACCAGAAAATCGAAATTGGCCATCGGGTTGTGTTTCCGGACACCGGTTTCGCCGATGGTGGCGGCGGTCGTTTCCGATTCCAGCGCCGCGCCCATCAAGACTCCGTGCTGCCAATCAAAAGATTCAACGACCGGCGGAGTCGTATCGCTGTCGCGTCCACCGTAGATGATACCGGAAATGGGGACGCCGTCGGGATTGTGAAGATTTTTGTCGGTATTAGGCAATTCCGACAGTCTCATGGTATAACGGGCATTTTTGTGGGCGTGAGGGATTGGTATATCTTTTTCATCTTTATCGCCCAGTTTCCAGCGACCGGCAAAATTGACGCCGCTGTCCGGCAAGGTCTGTCCCATGCCGAGCCAATAAGGTTTTTTATTATTTATTAAAACATTGGAGAAGATGAGTTCCCGGGGTGTGTTTAAAGATTTATAAATGAGCGGATCATCTTTCGGATTGACGTTTTCGATAATGCCAAAGATTCCCTGTTCGACATTGGCCCCGTAGCAGCGGCCGTCTTTGCCCCCTTTGAGATAGGCGATGTCATCGCCGATGATCGATTGTCCCGGAATCATGGCGGTGGAGGTCTTACCGCAAGCTGAGGGGAAAGCGCCGGTGAAATAGGTAACTCTTTTTTTACCCCGCGGTTTGGCCCCCAGGACGAGCATGTGTTCGCAAAGCCAGTCGGACTCGTTGGATTTTTTGATGGCCAGTCGGAGAGCCAGTTTTTTCAAACCTACACTATTTCCGGCGTATTGGGTGTTGACGGAAAAAACCCGGTTTTCCTCAAGGTCGATATAAATCCGTTTTTTGTCACTGTTTTTACTGACGCCATTTTCCAGTTCTCCGGCGGAGTGGATAAAATAGAAAAATTTATCCGGGTCTTTCAATTTTTTAAATTCCCCAAAGCCCTGCCGGTAAAGCATATTTTCACTGTGGGCTACATAAGCCGAGTCGGTGATCTGCATGGCGGGAAGGGAAAAATGAGAGCCGGTCGGGCCGAGACAGTAAAAGAGAACGAGCATTTCGCGGCCCTTCATACTGCCGGAAAGGAGGGAAAAGATTTCCTCAAGACAGCTTTCCCGCTCTCCCGTATTGATCGATTTGCTAATTTTATTTTCGCCTGAAATAAGAACTTTGGTTTTTTCCTTATCCCGGCCCTGGTCAAAAAAGCCGTCGAAGTGGACGGTATGGCCAGGAGTTTTTAGGGAAGTCTCCTCTTTGTTTTTTAAAGCCAGCTTTCGGACATAGTCGATGTCTTTGAGGGAGTCGGTCAGGATAGTGACTTTGTCGGGTTTGCAAAGATCGATATAGTGTTTCACGATCTTTTCCACTTTCCGGTTTTTCAGTTTTTGGAGTTGAGAAAGATTTTTTATTTTCATATAACAATATTTTTCTCGCATATAAAATTTTCGCTAAAGCATTTCCTCGGAGACGGAATTTCTCCATTGCTTATGTCTTATCTTGTCTTGGTTGTTTTGGGCAAAGTATCCTATCTATACTTGATCGTTCGTCTGATTTGGTATCTCGCATTCCGAAATTGTCTCCTTCGGAACTGCTTTTATTAATCTGCGAACATTTTACATGCTTCGCAAAATATTTATTATTTTATAATTGTTCCTTACAAGCTAAGTAGATATTTTCAAACAATCGCGGAATATCTTTGGTTGGGACGCTGGAGTAGGCGATCCGTAATAAATTTTTGATGGCGATGACGCCGGTGTCGTATTTTTTGATCAGGGTTTGCCTGACTTTTTCTCCTTCCAGGCCTTTTTTCAGTTCAAGGCACATGAAGTAGCCGGAGTTGAAAGGAAGCGGAGAAAAATACTCCTGATATTTTTTCACTTTCAGGACTTTTTCCACCATTTGGAAACGTTTCTTTAACATGAGGAAGTTTCGTTGTTTCTCTTTCCGGTATGTGGATGAAAATAAGCCGGTCAAAATCAGGCTTTGGGAAAGATGGGAGGCGTTGGAGATGCTGCCCCGGACCGCTCCGGCGGTTTTGGCTTCCAGCGCCTGATAAACATCTTTGCCGAGGTCTTTGCCGCCATATGTGATAAAGCCGATCCGCAATCCCCAGGCATATTCCTCTTTGGTGACCGCGTCCAGTTTGACCGCCAGGACATTTTTGTGAAGGTCGGCAAGGGAAGGGAAAAGAGACTGGGTGATGATCCCGCTTTTGTAAACCAGGCCGAAATAAGCATCATCGAGGATGACTAAAATCTTTTTGCCTTTGACGGCTTGTTTTTTGATGATCATGACGATCTGTTTGGCCTCTTCGACTGTCGGGGTATAGCCGGCCGGGTTATTGGGGAAATTAAAAAGCAGGATGATTTTTTGGCTTTTGTTATTTTCCAACTTTTTCTCAAAAGCGGAAAGGTCAAGACCGTAACCGGTAAAAGTGTTATAAGAATCTAAAACTGCTTCAAAGCCGTATTCAAAAATCAGCCGGTAGTTGCCCCAGAACTTATCGGCAAGAATAATATGATCCTGCGGATCAACAAAAAGATAACCGATAATGGAAAGGGCGTGGGTCAGGGCCGATGTGACGATGGGTAAACTGGTAGGTGTTTTTAATGAAGGATTTTTCCGCTTGATATTTGCCAACCAACTTTCCCGAAGCTCCATTTTGCCGAAACTCGGCGCGTAAGGAAAAACGTCTTGCGGAGGCAGTTTAATTTTGCCGGCAATTGAAGGCAGGCGGGTTGGCGTCTTATCCTCGTCCAAGGCAATGCCGATAGTGGCGTTGTATTTTGTCCCTTTAGCCTCAGCTGATTGGGCAAGGATGCCTTCCTTGGGGAAGTAGATGGATTGGCCTTTTTGGGAGAGGAGATCAAAAACAGCCGGATTGCCGTTTTTAATAATTCGGTTTAACTCTGCCGCCTGGAGGTTGAGAGCGACCATAATTGTTGTATTATAGCAAAAGTATGAAAAAATATGAAAGAGGGAGAATAGGCATAAAAGCGTGCTACTACAAAGAGAGTTAACTATATATAATAAGGTATATTTATGATTTGGCAGACAGCTCTGATCTTCTATGTCTTCTTTGGCGTATTGCGCGGCTACTTCGACAAAAAACTGGTGACGAAGGTAGATCCGGTAGTGGCTTTTTTCTACAGCGCCGTTTGGAGTCTGGTGGCTTATTTTGTCATTTATTTTATTACCACCGGTTTCTTCTTTCCGATTTTGCCGGAACAGCTGGTTTTGGGAGTAGTCTATGTTTTTGGGATCTGGGCTTATCTGACCGCTTTACAGTTTAGTTTGTCCCAGACAGCGGTTTTTTGCTCCTACAGTATCCTCATCCCGATGATTCTCTCGGCGGCCTTTTTGGGCGAGTGGCAACTTTTTCATCCCGGAACTTTGGCGGGGCTAAAAAATATCTTCGGGATCATTTTGGCGTTTCTTTCTATGTATCTGATAATCAAAAGTCATAACATTAAAGAAGAGAAACTGGAGAAAAAATGGTTTTTCCTCATTATCGTTAATATCTTTTCCGTGGGGATCGCCAACTATCTGTCCAAAATATATCTTGCTTCTTACGGGCCGGTGGAAGCGCTGATTTCCCAATCGCTTTCCGGCATCCCGCTTATTCTGATTATTAGTTTAATCACCGGGAAAAGCCTGAAATTGGCAAAGAAAGCGCATGCCTTGGCGGCCACAGACGGGATAGTGGTGGGACTGTCGGTCATCTTTTTTTACGCCATGCTCAAAGCCGGCGCGGCTTCGCTGGTCCTGCCGATTGGGATGAGTGCTTTGACGATCGTTTCCGTCCTGGTCGGGCTATTTATTTTTAAAGAAACCCATCTTTTTACTAAAGAAAAATTAATAGGGTTATTTATCGGGATTTTGGGGATAGTATTGTTGATAATATAAAAATTGTAGTCGGCTATTTATCGAGGTGAAGATGATCTATACTCATAAATGACATCTTTAACAACCTGGAGGTAACTAAAATCTACTTCTCCATCCCTTAATTCAGGTGTTAATCCGTGTCCTTGGATTATTTCAGTCTGAGAAGCGATGATTGGCAAAGGTTGTTCATCAGGAGAATGTTTCAGTTGGAAATCGATAGTCTTCCTAAGCATGTGGCCAAATGCTGGTGGAGTGTTATTAATAACAACCGGGTGCCAAGGTTCATATCCTATTACCGCCTTCATATTATTTTTATAACCGCGTTCTCCTCTTGGAGTAGCATCCCACCCGACGACAGCCGGAGGTAAGAAAGGTAGATGACTTCTTTGGCTAATTTCTTCCCACTGAATCATTCTTTTTCTTACTAAATCCGAATAATCTTGTTGGAAAGGTGCGTCTTGACCAAATTGCGGCAAAAAAGCATAACAAGTTAAGGCGTTAACGCCCGTTTGAACATAAGCGTCAACGGATTCCATTAATGATAAATATCCAACGATTACTCCTACAATATAGGGAGCGGTTCGATACTTTTTCTGTGAATATTCCCGTAATTCATTAATAAATGGTATCAGTTGTTTTGCTTTCCGTGTTCTTTCTTCTTTCGATTTCCTGTAGGGACTAAAAATAAATAGATATGGTTGTCCTTCTCGAGTTAAATAGTTTGATTGAGTCCAGTAATTTTGTGCGCAGTCATCAACTATTTGACGAGCGGTTTCCGGAGTATAATCATAATATCTATCGGGCTCCTCATAATCATTTTGCCTAGGAATAGGGATGATAACTCGCGGTCGTGCCAAAACAGGCATAACGGCAAATTTCATTGCTTGCCCCGGTTGCGTATTACAAAATGCGTCAAGCGGCGCAGTCATTTCTCTTACTGGTCTTCCTCCGATTAAGCCAGAGTACATAGTAAAGATCCAGCCTCCAACATAGTGATCTTTAGCGTATTCTGCCTGTCTGGCAATATCGGGTTCACTTGCATCATTCCATGATGTGATCTTTGGATCTCCAAGGCAATGAATGCGCGGTTGTCTATGACCAGCAAACAAGGGTTCAGCTGTCTGAGTAAGCATGGTTTCATCAACTAATTCTCTGCCTAATTTTTCAGCTCGATCCCTTCTTTCCTTATCTTGTCTGGAAAGAGGATAAAAAAACGCTAAGGCCTCAAGATTTGACATAAAACTCTTTTAGATATTTTTTAATCTCTAATGTAAAATATAAAGGGTATTTTATATATAAGTCTGACAATAATCAATATTATATGGATATTACTGACGACCAAAACGAATTGTTTGATATCGTGGATGAGGATGATCAGGTCATTGGTCAGGCGAGAAGGGGAGAAGTACATAAGGATAAGAAGTTGATCCATCGGAGTGTGAGTATTCTGGTTTTCAATGACTGGGGCGAGTTGTATCTGCAGAAGCGGTCAGCCACTAAAGACACAGATCCGGGTATATGGACGGTTTCCGCCTCCGGTCATGTGGAAGTGGGGGATAATTATGAGGAAACAGCGCATAGAGAACTACGGGAGGAATTGGGGATCGATATGGAGATTTCTTTTGTTGATAAATTCCTCTGTCGCGCTCCACATGAAACGGAGATGACAGCCATCTTTAAAGCCTTTCATAACGGTCCTTTTAAGTTAAACAAAGAGGAAATATCCGATGGTAAATTCTTTACCCGTAAAGAGCTAAATGAGGCAGTAAAAAAAGGAGAAATTGACTTGAGTTTTATGGGAAGGCAGGTTTTGGAAAGAGTGGGGTGGATTTTAGGGCGAATTCCAAAATAACATCTGCATTTTGGATTCGCCACAAAGGGCCGCAATCCTAAATAATTGTAAACATTATTTAGGAGCGAGCCCTTAGAGCAACTTTTTAATTTCCGAAATTGTCGATCTTTGTTTTGTCTGCAATTCCCTGATTTTTTTTACCCGTTCAATCATCGAAGGGTCAAATAACTGGTAACCGCCTTTGGTGAAACCCGCAACCGGTAATAATCCCTCTTTTGTCCAATACCTGATGGTATGGATTGTTTCATTGGTTGCCTTTGCCAATTCCCCGATTTTGAGGGAGGATTTCTCAGGTGAAAACTTTTTCAGGACCGGCTGTTTTTCTTCGACAGCCCTGGTGAACATATCAAGAGAATTTTCAACTGCTTTTTCAATGAAAGCGTAGAAGGGTTGAAGATCATTTTTGGTTTGTCCGGTAAAAATAGCGTCAAGATATTGGGTGCGTTCTTCGTTTTTTATGATGGCCATGGGATACCCGTTTAAAAGCAAAATAAGATTCATCAGAAGCCTGGCTGTCCTTCCATTACCGTCAACGAACGGATGGATAGATACCAACTTAAAATGAGCATCGGCGGCAATTCTGACGGGATGATTTTCCTGTTGTCCTTCCAGCCAGCGGAAAAAGTCTTTCATCAGTGGCGGTACCTGACGGGGGAGGGGAAATTCAGTGTCAACACCCCGGATAAAAATTTCCGTTGCCCGATACCGGCCGGCCCAAAGATCATTGATGCGGGTTAGAATAATTTTATGGATTGCCAATACATCAGCTTCGGAAATATATTGATGTCCCTTCAGTTTTGTGGAAAGCTCTTTGATGTAATCGACTGCTTGCGCGTGATTAATCGCCTCCAATTGATCTTGGAGCGGCTTGCCGCTGATAACCGCAGTGACACCTCTTTCGATCACTTCCGCAGTCTCAAGGCGGGAGAGGGTATTGCCTTCAATGGCATTTGAAGAATAAGTCAGTTCAACCTTTAGCCATTCCTCAAGGTTTTTGATCAGTTCAGGCGGCAACGGTCTGTATTTATCCAATTGCCGTTTTTTCTCCGTCAGGATTTTTAATAGGCTGTCCATACCTAGAAGTATAAAGCAATGCTTTATGGTTGTCAAGTTATTGATGGGAAGAAAGGTTTTGGAGAGGGTGGGGTGGATAAAATTAGCGAATGCCGTATTTGATTAAACGTTTGGCTTCGATCCGCAGGACTTCCGGAATCAGAGCTTTGTAGACACTGCAATACGGTGAAGAGGTATCATACCGCCCTTTTTGTTGATAGGTAAGTAAGGGGCAGCCGCCACCACAAAGGTATTTCCACTGACAATTCTTACAAGGAGTTTTACCTAATACAGTCAAACCAATTGGTCTGACAAAATTACCTTTTATCATTGTCTCCATCAAATCAGGATCATCAATAGAGCCGATCGGTTTCTCCAAAGTCATCTGACAGCTTGATAGCTTTCCCTGATGGTTAATGACCAGATAACCGTAGCCCATGCCGCAGGGATGAAAATGGGGTTTGCTGAAATTTACCCGGTCCAAAAGACTGTCCATCACCGGATATTCAGGCGGATTGTCATAAAGATATTGATAGGCTTTTTTTAATTTTTTAACTAACTTTTTATCATTGCCTTCCAATTCTTCGGTAACATAAGGATTTTCACGATAGAAATTAAAAGCAAAATGGATCTTCCGGTCAAGCAAATATTTCGTCAACTCGGGAATTCCGTCAATGTTTTTGGATGAAATAGTCACGGAGACATTAAAAGGAACTTTAGCTTTTATTAAATTATTTATCCCTTTTATCACCAGATCAAAACTGCCAATACCAGAAGGAAATATTCTTGTCCGGTCGTGAAATTTTTTCAAACCGTCAAGAGAAACTGCCGCCCGAAGGTTATTCTCTTTTAATATTATAGCCACTTTCTCATTAATCAGGATGCCATTGGTCAAAACGACAAAATCAGTTTTGATGCCGTATTTCTTGCTTAAACTTTTAGCCTGTTTGACAAGTGTGAGAATCATCGGCAGTTCCAAAAGAGCTTCTCCGCCGGAGAATTTCAGGGCAACTTTTTCAATCCCGTGTTTTTTGGCAGACAGGTATACTTGATCAATGGCTTTCTTGCCGACTGCCGGACTCATCTTCTCTACGGTTTTGCGGACATAACAATAAGTGCAACGCAAATTACACTGGTTGATGATATGCAGCCAAACGCTGATGATTTTGGGTTTTTTGGCTGATAATTCCAGCAGGGTCTTGGGTTTACCGAAATAAATGATTTCTGAAGCGTATAAATCTTTGAAAGTCTGTTTAATGACGGAAAACTTGATTTTGGGAACTTGTTTTTGAGCTGACTGCCAAATATCCTCAAGCGTCTTTTTCCCGTCTATCAAAGAGTACAAAAAAGCGGCATCCTTATTTAAGACAACTAAACCTTTTTCCGAAAGAGGAGCGTAAACCAATAAAAAACCCTCCACTTTATCCGTATAAGTCTCCGGATAAAAGCAAGGGACAGAAGAAGCGGTTAAATCAGAGTTTAAACTCATCCGCATGCGCAGTCATTGAGTGGTTTAAATGGTTCTTGTCCAACTCCTGGCTGATAAATGACACCTGATCGTGATGATATAGAAAGTCTATTTTCTATACCAGGTTTAGCCAGACCAAGTCTTGACAAACCCAATGTTGATCGTCCATCTCCGAGCGGTCGATGTCCTTCACATAATGCTACTGGCATATCAAATCAGCTTCACCTCCTTAATAATTTTAGTTTGGATTATTGTATCTTACTATATAATGTTTGGGACAGTCAATACTTGCATGCCACAAAAACCTATAGTATAATAAACCCTCAAATTTCTGCCTCACAAAAATATGCCTATAGAGCGTATTCATGTTCAAAATGGCGATAGATCTACCAGAGTTGCCTTACCCGGAGGTATTGGTCTTAGGGGATTGACCGTGGGTGATACTCCTGATGTTGTCAGAATTTTGTCTGATCCTGATAATAGCAAGTACATGAATTTAACTTTTGATCCTGCTGACCAAAATGCGGTACAAGGTTGGATAAGAGAGGTTGGAAACAGAGGTCTATATTTTGCTATTGAAAGAAAAAATAGACATGGCCCTTGTCAGGTGGTTGGCCATGTTGGATTAAAGCCCAGTGTATCTAACCAAGCCCAGGCTGAAATCGGAATTGTTTTGGATCATGACGAGCAAGAACGGGGAACAGCCATGCAGGCGGTCTTGGCCGCTTTGCATATCGCAGACCGCTGCGGCATCACAACAGTACAAGCTCGAATCCATCCAGGAAATCACCGGAGCAGAAGACTATTCCGTCGTCTTGCCGGCTCGGAACATATGGGCACTGACGGATGCATCGTTGTTTCTCTTGACAGGCTGAAAAGATTAAAAAGCGGTTTTGATGGTTTATTTGACGAAGGCAGAAAATGGTTTTCCCACCAATTGGAAACGATTCCGTATCAGTCGCTCGACAGTTTTATCAGGCATTGGTTGGAAAATCTCTCGGAGGCAATTCCTCAAGATGTACTACTGCAATATTGGGCTAAAACTGATCCTTCAAACGAGGTTCGCCAATTGGCTGACCAGGCCAAAGCAGGTGAACATCTGCCAATTTCTCATTTCTGGTGGCAGCGTACAGTGGTGGAGACAGTGCTAAATTTAGACCCTCTGACAATTGAATATCTAAAACCGGAGACGATGAAACTCGCGGCGGAAAATTTTTTTGCCAATCCTTTAACCGCAAAAGAAGAGATCATAAAACTCGCTGATAAAACAACTAAAGAAGTGACGTGGGAACCTGTTGCCCATCTCAAATCAAATACAATTTTTAATGCCTGCTGTGCAGGATTATCCGAAGCCATGTCCAGAAGAGATCTGTCTCATGGATTTAACTCCGCACAAATGGGTTTTGAGATGGAAAACTACCGGACTTTTTTTATAAAAGTATTAGCAGATATCCGGGAACGAGCCACATTCTATGATACCCGTTTGCCTTACCAGAATATAGTGAGCATTTGTGATGCTTTGGGGCTTTCTGAAACCGTGACAGGACTAAGTTGTGAACAACTGCGTTTTGTCTTGCCCTTATTTTGCCGGTATCTGGAGCTTTATATTGCCAGCGCCACCTTGCTACCCAGAGGATACAACTTCGATAAAACTGATATGAGATTGAACTTGAAATATCTACTTGAGAGACATTTGAATTATCTTCGTCAACAGGCAGAAAACCATACAGAGGCATATGACCTGAATGAATTGCGCCAATTGGTTGATCCGGAAAAATTCCCTGAAATAACCGGCATCGTTGATGATAAATTTTCACCCGGAGAAACCTTTTGGGCAGAATTGGCAAAAAAGGATACAGTTTCTATTCTTTCCCGGGAAACTTATCACGATACTCTTTGTTTCCAATTGGAAAGGGGAGAGAAACAAAAAATTATTTATGTGCCGGTTGGCAACCAGTTATATCTTTCCGCGGCACTGGTGGCGGTGGAAGATTTTTTGACGCATCCGGAGGAATATCCAATTGGTTTGCATTTCCATGAATTTCTGGAAACGGTTCCGGCCGGCACCGGTCAAGAGATCAAAGCCCAGAGCGTCGGTGACATTTTATATGTAACAACGTTAACAGCACTCCGCTATGCTAATACGGTGGCCGGTTGGCGGGTGCATTTCCGGCATGAAGCAGACCATCTTTGGTTCACCCGCAAATATGCCAAACTTTACCAGATGATTGGATCGCCAACGCACCTTGAAGGATGGCTTTATTACCTTCGCCATCGTTTTGATATGGCACTTTTCCGGCCGGAGAATGGCAGATTACCGGTCTTTGGTCCGATGCAGCTTCTGATTGACGACTGGGAAAATTTTTCCGCCGGCAGATGGGGAGAGACTTGCGCCATCTGGTTTTATATTTGCGACAGATTGCGTTCTATTACTCCGGATCCGGTCAGGGATTTGGTAGATTTTTTATACCAACACTACGAAATAAACGGTGTGTTATCAATATTAGATGATTTAGATGGAAATACTTTGTACGACAATCAGGAGTATTTTTTTCATATTTTTGCCAGATTTGTTTTTGAGAGACTTGACCGGTCCGGATTAAGTAACCCTGAAACGGCTGTTTTGGCAACCGGCAATTTCCCCCTGATCATGATTGAGGCTTTGATGCAAGCGCCGGAAACCGCCTGGACTCAGTTGCCCGGAGTTAGGCAGCTTTATGGGAAAAAACATGCCGATGAGGTCATACCGGTATTAGAACGATTACGCAAACATCCGGAAGAATGGTATGCCTTGTTATATTTTACCCTTGAAGATGATTTCAAGCGGTGGAAACAACATGTCGACAAAAGATTAACCGCCATCGTTGATGATCAATTTGTAATTATTGACCCAGAAAGCTTTTCTAATCCTGCTCTGAGAAGATTAATACAAATTCAAACTGAGAAGCTTGATGAAGCCGGATTTGACTATTTTAAATACAGAGATACACATCACCCTTTTTTGGTTGAAGATTTAGGGAGGCGATTGGACCAACAACTGAAGACAGATTTATTTAATAATAGTTTTGAAGGAAATGATGTACGGTTGACCTATTTATTCATGCGCTACAAACTGCTGTGGGAATATACCAAACGGACTCATGAATGGAGTTCGGAGCAAATTGAAAGCAGATTGGATTTCTTAGAATCAACTCTCGAAGACATATTAGCGCATAATCAAACCAAAGGCGTATTTAGAGAATCTCTGGAAAGAACAGCAGAATATATCAGAAGTTGGATTGCCAAAACAAAAGAGGAATTGTCTGTCTATGAGATGAAATCGGTTGCCCCGGCCGGTAGTTTGGAGGCAAAAAGATCATCTGTTATCAAAGCTGAACCGGTGACTTCGGAGAAAAGAGCGCGGGTGGTAGATGTTCTAAAAGAAGCCAAAACTATCGGTAATTTCACTTGCGAAAAACAATTAATGTCATTTGCCACTAACAACGGCGGTGAATTATTTTTGTTTGAAGCCGCTGGTCAACAAAGGCTGGTTTTAAGAAGAGAGACGCCAATCCCGCAAGCGAGAATTATGTTTTCTCAAACTCAAAGGGATGAAGAATTAGTTAGTTGGTTAATAAGGAATTGGGGTGCAGAGTATATAGCATATACTTTATTAGCGGAACCGATCGATGGTATGGGAGAGCCGGCATTGAGAGAGGATCTGGTTGGTTATTTACCGGAAATTGCTTTAATGACCAATCCGGAAGTTGAACATAGTTTCCGCAGAGCTCTAAAAGCTCATCAGGGCTTGAAATATTATCCGTTATCCGGAAGTGATGAAGAGAAAGTAACTATTATGAGGTTATTTGATTTTTGGGATAGACAAGGGGCCAATCAACCTATTCCAATGTCGACAGCGATGGACAGACGGTTTCTGGATATGTATTGGGGTGATTCGGATGTTTGGGGTGGACTGGCGATGATCGGCAAGCAGGCAGTTGGAGTGGAACTGGGAGCGCCGCATAGCGTCAGGCCTGATTATGCAACCGGGATAGTTTTAAAAACTGATCATCGATATATTGGCATCGGGACCTTTCTGCAGGTTGAAAGGGCAAAATTATTAGTTGAGCGAGGCTTTCGATATTTATGCTTTGGAGATCCCGGAACTACTCCAAAGCAATATCTCAATAAGAAACCGTTTTTAATACCAGGGGGTAAGGTAAATGTGTCTTATTCGTATAAACTTAAAGGACCGGAATTAGGGAATGAATTCCTGAAAGATTTTTATAGATAAGACTTTTTCAGGAGATATAACATACTGGACAATTTATTTTTCCTGGAGTAAACTATCAGATACCACTCACGCTTTAACTGTTCGAGTATATACCCCTCTAATCCGCTCCCGATTAAATCGGGACCGGAATAAGACGGGTATACATTATCATAAAACATTATTAACATTTATATTAATAAAAGGTATGGATTCCTCCCGATTAAATCGGGACAGGAATGACAATTATTAATATGACTACAAAAATCAATCCTTTCGAAAACGCCATGGGGCAGTTAGAAAAAGCTTTAAAATATCTGAAACTGGAGAAATGGCAGATCGACCGTTTGAGAAACCCCGAAAAAATTATTTCCGTCAATTTTCCCGTCAAAATGGACAATGGTGAAACCAAGATTTTCCACGGATTTAGGGTACAACACAACAGTGCTCGAGGCCCATACAAAGGTGGCATCCGTTATCATCCGCAAGTCGATATGGATGAGGTGAAGGCGCTGGCTTTCTGGATGGCGATCAAATGCGCGGTGGCAGATATCCCGATGGGTGGAGGTAAAGGCGGGATCGAGGTTGACCCGAAAATTTTGTCGGAAAGCGAATTGGAAAGATTGAGTCGGGCTTATGCCAAGGCAATTTCGGCTGACATCGGTCCTTATAAAGACGTACCGGCGCCGGATGTGAATACGACCCCGCAGATTATGAAGTGGATGGTTGACGAGTATATTAAAGATCAAAAATCAAAGATCAAAAACATTAAGAAGAAAGAAATAAGCAAACTAATGGGGACGTTTACAGGGAAGCCGGTGGACTATGGTGGAAGTCTTGGAAGAACTGAAGCGACAGGTAGGGGAGGATCATATGTTTTGGAAGCATTACTTGCGAGAATGAAACTCAAGGGGCGGTACGGGAAAGAACTGACGGTAGCTGTCCAGGGATTTGGTAATGTCGGTTTTTATATTGCTAAATTTTTACGCGAGATGGGGATGAGGATAGTGGCTCTCTCCGACTCCAAGGGAGCAATTGTCGTCAAAAACATAGAGAAGGACGGTTTCAATCCGGATTTGGTCTTGAAATGCAAGAAAGAGAAAGGGGAACTTTCAAGCTGTTATTGCGTTGGTTCTGTTTGTGACTTGTCTTTTGGAAAAACACTGACCAATGAAGAACTTCTGGAATTGCCGGTGGATATTCTGGTACCATCAGCTTTGGAAAACCAGATTACCGGAAAAAATGCCGGTAGGATAAAAGCCAAGGCGATTCTTGAGATGGCCAATGGACCAACAACTCCGGAAGCAGACGTGATTTTGCATAAGAGTGGAATTCCGGTTGTGCCGGATGTTTTGTCCAATTCAGGCGGAGTAACCGTTTCCTGTTTTGAGTGGGAACAGAATCTGAAAGCCCAACATTGGACGGAAAAAGCGGTGAATGCCAAATTGAAACAGAAGATGGTGAAGGCTCTTGAAATGGTTTGGGAAACCTCAAAACGGGAAAAAACGGATTTGCGGACAGCCGCCTTCATCGTCGCTATAAGAAGAATTATGGATAAAACAAGGGGTTGACAAGAAGCTTTTAGTCTGGTATTTTTAGTAAACTTTATACATTATTATATAGGTTTAATAAGGAGATTAATTATGCCTGAGGAAAAAACTTCTGCCAAGAATAATTATTTAAAATATGGATTGATTGGTCTTTTGGTGGTTGCCGCTTTTGCTATTGGTAGCCTTTATACCAAAGTCCAGACTCTTGAAAAAGGTGGAAAAGTAGCTGGAGTTCAGGAGGGCCAGCCGACCCAACCGGCGAAAGTAGATGTCAAAGTAACTGACGATGATCCGCAAAAAGGTCCGAAAAATGCTAAAGTAACGGTCGTGAATTTTTCCGATTTCCAGTGTCCTTTTTGTGGCGCATATTCGGGGCACAATACCGAGCTGGTAAAAACTATGCAGCAAAGGGATGCTTCTTGGCAGGCGGCAGAGACCAATATTTTGAAGGAATACGTTGACAGCGGTAAAGCCAGATTTGTCTGGAAAGATTATCCTTTCCTTGGGCAGGAATCTATGGACGCGGCCGCAGCCGCCCGTTGTGCTCAGGACCAGGGAAAATTCTGGGAGTATCATGATTATCTTTTTGGAAACCAAAAAGGGGAGAATCAGGGGCAGTTTTCCAAAGAGAATCTGAAGAAATTTGCGGCAACTTTGAAGTTGAACACCAAAGACTTCAATAATTGCGTCGATAGCGACAAGTATGCCAATAAAGTCAAAGACGCTATCGCTTACGGGCAAAGCGTTGGCGTCTCTGGTACGCCGGCTACCTTCGTCAATGGCAACTTAATCTCCGGAGCGGCTCCTTTTGCCACTTTTAAGGCGGCGATAGAAGAGGAATTGAAGAAAAAATAAAGGAATAAGAGTCAAGTTTGACCAATTGACAAAAACCTATTTCTTGGTAAAATATAATACTGCTTATTTAATGTTTAAGCATTTTGGGAAATTAACTGAAGGTTTTTATCCAAAAAGGATAATGAGAAAATCGCTTTTCATATTTTTATACCAGAAGAATACTTCATAGCGGCCTTCAGTTTCGTCTTCCAAAATTTCTAATTTTGCGGGCTCGTAGTTCAACCGGTAGAACATCTCATTTGCAATGAGAAGGTAGGCGGTTCGAGTCCGCCCGGGTCCACTTTTTAGCGTCTAGAGGTTAGCGTTTAGCGTTTAGAAAAAACTATACGCTAGACGCTAGTAACTAAACGCTGATATTGGCTCTTTAAAAAGTGAATAGAATGTAAGTATTGGACACATCTTTATTAAGCCTTAAAGTCTACTCATAAAGTCGACAATGGATGCCTTGGCGGTTTTGGCCGAAGAAGGACGCTTGCATAACGGCGATATCGTCGGAGAGACGTTTAGCAGTCTTCGATCCGGCGGTTTCCGAATCCGGAAACGGATCCCGATTACATCGGGATACCATTCAATAAAACCGGGAGACCGAAAGGTTTTTCGGATAGTTGATTGGAGGGCACCGGGCGAACTGAAACATCTAAGTAGCCCGAGGAAAAGAAATCATATGAGATTCCGTCAGTAGCGGCGAGCGAAAGCGGAAGAGTCTAAACCCGAACAAATTTTCGTAAGAAAATTTGCGCGGGGGTTGCAGGACTATCGATATAGGATGAGAAATGGATAATAGAATTGCTTGGAATAGCAAACCATAGACCGTGAAAGTCGCGTATATGAAATTCAAATCTCCCTTAGATAGCTCCTAAGTACTACGAGGCACGGCAAAACCTCGTGGGAAGCTGGGTGGTCCACCATCCAAGACTAAACACCAAGACCGACCGATAGTGAACTAGTACCGTGAGGGAAAGGTGAAAAGTACCCCGGAAGGGGAGTGAAATAGTACCTGAAATTGTCGACTAACAAACAGTGAGAGTCCCGATTTATCGGGATGATCACGTGCCTATTGAAGAATGAACCGATGAGTTTCCGATTTAGCGGCTTTAACCTAAGTTACTCTGTAACGCAGGTGTAGTGAAAGCGAGCTCTAATTGAGCCTCCGCCAGTTGGCGGATTGTCGCTATCGGAAGACCCGAAACCGGGTGAGCTAACCATGGACAGGGTGAACCCCGATGAAAATCGGGAGGAGGCCCGAACCCGTCGTTGTTGCAAAAACGTGGGATGATCTGTGGTTAGGGGTAATATGCCAATCGAACCCGGAGATAGCTGGTTCTCCCCGAAATATATTTAGGTATAGCGCCCGTAAACTTTTTCCTAGGGGTAGAGCACTGAATGGTTCACCAAGCGCAAGCGAGGCGAATCAATCAAACTCCGAATACTAGAGAAAATTAAGCGGGTAGTCAGTCCGGCTCGGCTAAGCGAGTCTGGTCGAGTGGGGGAAAAACCCAAACTCCCAATTAAGGTCCCTAAATCTTGGCTAAGTTGTAAAGGAAGTAAAATTTCTCAGACACCCAGGAGGTTGGCTTAGAAGCAGCCATCCTTCAAAGAGTGCGTAACAGCTCACTGGACGAGAAGTTTTGCGCCGAAAATGAACGGGGATAAGCCAAGTGCCGAAATTGGAGATTTATGTGCTTTGCACATGAGTGGTAGGGGAGCGTTCCTGTTGCAGTGAAGCTCACGATGTAAATCGGGGTGGAGCGGCAGGAAGTGAGAATGTCGGTATGAGTAGCGAAAGTCCGGTGAAAAACCGGACCGCCGAATGCCCAAGGTTTCCGTCCCAACGTTAATCGGGGACGGGTTAGTCGGATCTAAGGCGAGTCCTCCGATTTTATTGGAGGGGTAGCTCGATGTATAAGCCGTCGAAATTCGGCTACAATTTTGAAAGATTTATCAAGGGGATGACGAGATTGGATAGATAGATCCCGACGCAAGTCGTGGACTAAATCATAAGATAGTACTAACCGGAAAATCCGTTAGTACGATTAATCGAGTGATGATGGGGAGTTCTAAGTCGCAAGATTGCGGACAACTTTGTCAACTTCAGTTTCCGAGAAAAGTCTCATTGATCCCGCCGCAAGGTGGGAAACTTTCAATTTTTCCGTACCGCAAACCGACACAGGTGGGTTGGTAGAGTATACCAAGGCGATCGGGAGAAAACGGTTCCAGGAACTCGGCAAAATAGCTGGGCGTAACCTATGGGAGATGCCCTTCCTCCGCCTCTGGCGGAGGATACAACAAAAGACGCTTACCGACTGTTTAACTAAAACACAGGTCTCTGCAAAGCCGAAAGGCAAAGTATAGGGGCTGACGCCTGCCCAGTGCACGAAGGTTAAAAGTGGGGGCTGAGATTATATCAAGGTTCTTACTCAAGCCCGTGTGAACGGCAGCAGTAACTATAACTGTTCTATGGTAGCGAAGTTCCTTGTCGGGTAAGTTCCGACCCGCACGAAAGGCAGAACGAGTAAGCGACTGTCTTGAACCGTTACCCGGCGAAATTGAAATGGCTGTGAAGATGCGGCCTACTTGCACCTGGACAAAAAGACCCCGTGGAGCTTTACTGTAACTTGGCATTGGGAAATTGTTTTTGACTGTCGAGAATAGGTGGGAGTTTCCCCGATTTAATCGGGGGACATCAATGGAATACCACTCTTCAAAATCAGTGACTCTTATCCTTAGGCCAAATAAACAACTGGCAAGGAGACAGTGTCTGGCGGGCAGTTTCGCTGGGGAGGTGGCCTCCAAAAGTGTAACGGAGGCGTACAAAGGTCGGCTTATCCCGGATGGAAATCGGGATGAAAGCGCAAACGCACAAGCCGGCTTAACTGTGAGATCTACAAATCGAACAGATGCGAAAGCAGGTGTTAGTGATCCTCGGATGCGGCGTGGTGCCGCACCGAGCTTAACGGATAAAAGCTACCCCGGGGATAACAGGCTGATCGGGCCCGAGAGTTCATATCGACGGCCCGGTTTGGCACCTCGATGTCGGCTCATCCTATCCTGGGGCTGAAGAAGGTCCCAATGGTCCGGCTGTTCGCCGGTTAAAAGGGTACGCGAGCTGGGTTCAGAACGTCGTAAGACAGTTCGGTCTCTATCCGGTGCAAGCGTTAGATACTTGAGGGGAGCTCTTGTTAGTACGAGAGGACTGCGAGGGAGGAATCACTGGTGTGCCAGTTGTTCCCGCATAATCGGGAGCAGCAAGCTGGATAGCTATATTCCTACGGGATAAGTGCTGAAAGCATCTGAAGCACCAAGCCCACCCCAAGATAAGGTATCTTTTTTAAACCCCTTGTAGAATACAAGGTCCACGCATTTTGTGGGATCCCGCCGCAAGGTGGTGATTGATAGGCGGAAAGTGTAAGTCCGGTAACGGATTTAGCTCATCCGTACTAATTGGTTGAGAGTAAATTTTAAGGTTAAAGATGTCAAGGATACTTATTCTATTCACTTTTTAAGGCGCTAAATAAGCACTTTTTACATTCGAATCTTTCGGTCTTTTGAGCGGAGTGGTACTACCTCTTCCCATACCGAACAGAATCGTAAAACGCTCCAGCGCCGACGATAGTTTAGGCGCAAGCCTAAGCGAAAATAGGTCAAGGCCGAAGGATTTGAGTGTAAAAAGCATATGCTATAATAAAGCAATCTTACAAAGAAAGGACGGTATGAGAACAAGTGAAAAAAAATCAGAAAAAAACAGCTTCCTCCCCCAAGGATAAAGAACCACAGACAATGGATGAATTGCTGGCAATGACCGGCGGTTTGCAGTTAAATCTCAAAAAAGGAACGACAGTTGAAGGTACAGTCATTTCTGTTTCTCCCAGAGAAGTTTTAGTGGATATCGGCCGTAAAAGTTACGGTATAATCGCCGAATGGGAGCTTGAGCAGGTTAAGGAATTTACCGCTTCCCTTAAGCCGGGCGATAAAGTCGTGGCCCAAGTAATCAATCCGGAAAATGATTTGGGTTACGCCACTTTATCCCTTCGCCGGTCAAGCATGGAGCACCGCTGGACAAAACTTAACGAATTAAAAGAATCAGGAGCCGATTTGGAAGTGACCGGTTTAGAAACTGCCAAAGGGGGACTTTTGGTTGATTGGCAGGGACTTCGCGGTTTTATCCCTTCAACTCAACTTGAAGGCAGTCTGGCGGCAAATCCAGGCGGTTTGATAGGGAAAAGAATTAGAGTCAAAGTCCTCGAAGTTGACAGGTCGATAAACCGTCTGGTTTTATCGCAAAAAGCATCTGTTTTGGGTGTTACTCCAACAGTACAGAAAGAAAGATTGGAAAAAATAAAAGCCGGTGATACCCTCAAAGGCACCATTTCCGGGATTGCCCCTTTTGGTATCTTTGTGGATATTGATGGTTTGGAAGGTTTAGTCCATATTTCCGAGATTGCCTGGGAGAAAGTTGATAACCCGTCTGCTCTTTTTAAAGTCAATTCAGAAGTCGAAGTTTTAGTTTTGGACGTCAATAAAGACGAAGGTAAGCTTAATCTTTCCATAAAAAGATTGACGCCGGATCCATGGAAAAATATTCTTGATCGTTATCCACATGAAACAGTCGTTACGGGCAAAGCAGTAAGAAATGCTTCATACGGGATTTTTGTTAAGCTTGAACCGGGGATTGAAGGTTTGATTCATATCAGTAAGTTGATTGCCGGACAGGAGCCGAAGATCGGTGACGAGATAGAATGTATGGTAGAAAATATCGATCAGGTCAAGCGAAAAATTTCCCTCACTTTCCTTCCCAAAGAGAAACCGGTAGGGTACAGATAGTAACCTTTTAATTACAATTTGCACCGGGTGTCATTGTACAGGTGAAGTAACTACGCGACCAATTGACGTTTCCTCCAGTATCAGCGGCTTTCACTTCTTGATTGCAAACTTGTACGGTACATCTGGAAAGCTCTCTGCAATCTCTTGTGGTTTCATCACGATAAGGTTTTTGATCAGGCTTAAGCATCCAATCGGGAACATCACAATTACAGATTCCAAAACCACACCCGCAAAATTTGCCATTTACATGTTTAGTACACAAGGTTTTATTACTGTCAACTGGGGTTGTCGGTGTATTAGTAATAATGGGAGGTATTGTTGGTGTTTCGTAGCCAATGGGAGAAGGTGCAGTAGGAAAAGAAGTTGGTAAAACTGTTGGTATACGGTTTCCAGCAGGGTAAGGTGTCGCTTCCCAAGGAGAAGATGTTGGTTGAATAGGATTTTGTATGTTATCTGACGGAGGGGATATTCCTCTGCCTCCGATAACGGCAAAAAATCCCTGGGCGATTTCGGCCACACCCGGAGGAAGGTTATTAATAATCAATGGTAAAATATTTGCCGTAAAAAAATCTCCTGTTTCTTTTAGCGGAATATTTGACGGAGCCTCTATCGGAGGTTGAGAATCATCTCTGCCGCCAATACCAACGTTAATGGGGGCAATTGGCAGATTAATATCGATCTCAGGCAGGGCAGGAAGAGAAATATCTACTTGAGGAAGATCTATGCTTATTTGCGGATTAATATCAATCGTGGGAAGAGGCGGTAAGTTCACTTGCGCTTTTGATTGGGATGATAACCTGTATTTTATTTGAGAAGAAACAAGGACTGTCAGAAGAAGCAGTAATAATATTATTATTAATTTGAAATACGAAGAGGATGCTTCCCGTTTTTGATAATCAATACTTTTTTTAGAATTACTCATATTCTTACAATAAGAATAAAAAAGGAAGATGTCAAATACGTATTGTAGATATCGTCAGATCTTTCTATAATGTCAAGATAGATGGCAAGAGCGCATACTCAGTATATCTGTCAGCAGTGCGGGTACAAGAGCCCGTCATATCTTGGTAAATGCCCAAATTGCGGCACTTGGAACAGTCTGGTGGAAACAATTGAGAAAGAGAGCAGGAGTCCGTCTTGGGGGAAAAATAAAAGAGAAAGGAAAGACGGTGTAAAAGCTGCTCCTCTTCAAAATGTCCAAACCGCCAAAGTTTCCAGAGTTACAACCGGCATAAAAGAAGTTGATCAGGTTTTAGGCGGGGGATTAGTGCCCGGCTCTTTAATCCTTCTGGCCGGTGATCCGGGTATAGGAAAGTCCACTTTGACCCTCCAAATTATTTCACAAATCGGCGGTTTGTATGTTTCCGGCGAGGAATCGGCTGAACAACTGAAATTGCGCGCCGAAAGGCTCAAACTAAAAAATGACAAGATTCTTGTTCTTCCCGAGACCAATGTGGAAGCGATAATCGAAGAGTCCAAGGATAACCTCAAAGAAATTAAATTATTGATTGTTGATTCCATCCAGACCCTCTGGTCGGAAGAATTAAGCGGAAGCCCGGGAGCCATCGGGCAGGTGAGGGAAAGTACCCTGAAATTGCTTGATTTTGCCAAGAAAGAGCATGTACCGATTATTTTGATCGGTCATGTGACCAAAGAAGGGACGATCGCCGGACCAAAAACGCTTGAGCACATTGTGGATACGGTTTTGTATCTTGAGGGCGAAAGGTTCCAGTCTCTTAGGCTTCTTCGTACCAGTAAGAACCGCTTCGGCCCGGTTGATGAAGTCGGTGTTTTTTCCATGGAAGAATCCGGTATGCGGGAAGTTGCTAATCCGTCTGAACTTTTTCTTGGCAAAGACCAGAAAGCCGCCGGTTCAGTGACGGTAGCCACTTTGGAAGGGACGAGACCGCTTCTGGTGGAAGTGCAGGCTTTGACGGTGGCTTCGCAGTTGCCCATGCCTCGAAGGATAGGGAATGGTATCAATAACAACCGGCTACAGATGTTAGTGGCCATAATTCAGAAACATTTGAGACTACCCCTTGGGAAATTTGATATTTTTGTCAATGTTGCCTCCGGCATCAAAGTTTTTGAGCCGGCGGCAGATCTGGGAATATGTCTGGCCATTGTTTCTTCTTTCAAAAACAAGCCGTTAACCTCAAAGACCGTGGCGATAGGGGAGGTAGGACTTCTGGGAGAGATTAGAAACGTCATAGGATTAGAACGAAGGATCAAAGAAGCAAAAAAACTCGGGTTCACCAATATCATTTCTCCCAGAGATTTCCAACATCTCCCGAAAATCGCAAGTGATTTGTTTTAACCAAGTACCCTCTTTTTGGTAACTTTTTTCTCCACACCTTTATCCACAATCATTGTTAATAAATTTATCAGCTTATTCTATGGCTCTATAATTACATATACATACTATAGGTATATAGGTTTTCACGATTTTACAAACTATAGGGTCTTGACAGAGACTTTTACACATGCTAGGATAATTTTAGATATGTTTAAAAAAGTTTTCGCAAAACTATTTGAAAATAAAAGAAGGGAAACAAGACCGAGAGATTTTGAGTGGGAGAAGTTTCAAAAGACAGCAAAAGAGCAGTTTGTTAAATTGAGGGATAAAGGACTAAGTATACCGGTGGTTACACTCTAAAAGAAAAGAGCATCACTAACGCTAGCGGGTCATGGCTACGATTAGTAATGCTCTTTAGTAATGGTATTGATCATCAAATGAGCAGAGATGATCAATTCCTGTAATCTTCTTTATCATAAAAGCTTTTTCCCTGTCAAGAAATTTTTCCTGCGTAAAAATCCTAAAAAAATCGTCAGACCGCCAAAAAACACCAACGTTTATTTAGCGTTATCCTTTCCGTCTGTATACTACAAGTAGTGTTTAACATATTATTTTGCTAATTTCATATTTCCTCTTTCAAATTAGATCGGCAGATTAAGCCGTTATCCTTGACAAGTATTTTTCTGAGTGTTAGAATGGCCCGACTGAACTGAATAATCTCTATTCTATGACAAGATTGCCCTATAAATTATTTTTGCAGATCATTTCTTTATTTACTCTGGTGGTTGCCGTTTGCGGCAAAAACCAGAGTTTTTCTTTTTATTGCAGGTAAATGTATTGATCTTGGGATGGGGAATCGGATGTAGGGCAGGCGTCCGATTTCCCTTTCGAGGGTCAATCGGCAATAATTACGCGTCTAGAGAGTGTAATTTGAGGAGACTTTGATAATCTTCGTCGTTCCGCTTTCAAAAACCATTTTTTACAGTATTCACGTTAATCCCGCTTGACAAGTGGCGCAATTCGCGTTAAAATAGTAATATTATGCTTATTCCGCGCTTACTCACTGCCACTATTTTGGAGAAACTGAAGTTCTCAAATAAGGGAGTGATTATCTACGGAGCCAGGCAGGTGGGTAAGACCACGCTGGTAAATGAGGTTATCCGCTTGCTGGGCTTAAGGACTTTGACGGTAAATGGAGATCAAAGTCGTTTTATTGATATCTTTTCAAGCCGCGATCTGGCAAAGATAAAATCTTTAACCGAAGGTTACGAATTGCTTTTCGTCGATGAGGCACAGAGGATTCCGGAAATAGGGATTGCCTTAAAAATCATTCTGGATAATCTGCCTTCCTTAAAAGTACTGGTGACAGGTTCATCTTCTTTGGATCTGGCGAGCAAAATCAGCGAACCACTGACCGGTCGTGTCTGGAATTACCGTTTGTATCCGATTTCCTTTCAGGAACTAATGCAAAATCAAAATAAAGCTGAACTTGATACTACTTTGGAAGAAAGGCTGATATACGGGTCGTATCCGGAAGTATGCCTGATGATCGGTGATGCTCAAAAAAGGGAATATCTGCAAAATTTAAGCGATGCCTATTTATATAAAGATCTAATTGAATTCGGCGAGATAAAAAATTCCTCCAAAATCAGGGATCTGGTGAAACTGCTGGCTTTTCAGATAGGCTCGCAGGTTTCTTTGTCGGAGATCGGCAGTCAACTCATGATGAGCAAAGATACCGTATCAAGATATATTGATCTTTTAGAAAAATCAAACATTATTTTCCGCCTGAAAGGCCTTAGCCGTAATTTGCGGAAGGAAGTAGTGAAAATGGATAAAATATTTTTCTATGATTTGGGAATAAGAAATATTGTGATTGATAATCTTAAACCTTTAAAAGACCGTATTGATACCGGTCAGCTTTGGGAGAATTTTCTGATAATCGAAAGAATGAAATCATTGGCCTACAGACAGGAATATGCCTCGATATATTTTTGGCGGACTTATACAGGCGCGGAATTGGATTACGTGGAAGAAAAAGAAGGGAAATTAAGCGGATTTGAATTTAAATTCGGAATAAAAACAGCTAAACCGCCCATCAGCTGGATGAAAACTTATCCCAAATCAGGGTTTAAGTGTATAAATAGGGACAATTACCTTGATTTTATCCTTTAATACCTGAAGGTATCCACTTTTATCACCTTCGTTGTTCCGCTTTCGAAGACCACTTTTCCAAGTTTCAAGACCTTTTCTTCATCAAGAGCCGGGTATTTTTGTCTTTCCAGAGTGCCTAAGAAAATATATTCCACATTGTATTTACGGAGAATCTCCTTGGTATTTTCCATGTCTTTTGACTCGTAAATGGCGGCCACTTCCGGGATCCTTTTACCGGCCTCGTCATAACTGCCGCGCCAAAGCCATTCGTGGACCGGCCAGCCGACAATTGTTGGTAAACCAGTATATGCTGAGACCCGGTCAAAGTCGGTGTAAGAGTCACCGTTGGCCTCTACAATGACCGGTTGTTTGTTGCAGTCGGTTCCTTCACAGCTGATATTTTTATTCAGCCACATGATGGCGTTGTAATCATCCGGATACTGATTGATCATCCAGCTGATGCCGTTTAAGCTGTAATATTTTTGCAGGTTGCCGTAATAAGAGTTGATGGCAAATTGGGGATAGATGGCCACCAGGGTAAAAAGAATCAGAAAGCAAAAAGTATAAAGGATAAAACCGATTTTTCTTCCCCTGTCTTCTTTTTCCGCCCTGATCCGGAAGAAAATATAGGCGCTGGCGATCCCGAGCATCATGAAAGCCTGGTAGCCGAGCTTAAACATGGTGTTGGCCCGGTAATGGGCCGGATAGATATCCTTGATGTAGAAAAATTCCGGAAAAATTAAAAGAAGTGTAGAGATGAAGATCAGTAAACCAACAAAAATATCGATCGGATTAAGGTTTATAAGCGACGATAACTTATTTTTGAGTTCCCGAAGAGGACGGAGAGAACCGATTTTCGGCCAAATGACCAGCGTCAAAAAACCGAAGACGTTAAAATAGAAAAATCCCCACAAGAGAGCCAGCATATAAAGAGGCGACTTCTGGCAATGGTCGGCTTCAAAAAGCAGCGGACCGATTTTTTTGTCAGCCAGGAATTTCGGCGCGCATAAAACGCCCAGACCGGAAACAAACGGCTTGAAGTTAAGTGAAAATGGAAGGTTAGCCACCAGGAAGAAAAACAGCAGGAAAAGCGAGGCGGAAAAGGTTTTGTATAAAAGAGCAAATAAAGTCACCTGCTGATCCGTTTTTTTCCTTCTGATGTTGACATAGAGAAAAACCAGACCGCACAAAACCATATAAATCAAGCCGTCCCAGGCGTTGGTCATATACATGACCGCCAGGAGTGTTCCCAGTAAGATGATTTTATAAAAAGGGATGGAAGTATGGTTTTCGAAATCAGCAATGAATGAAGACAGTCTGGATGGGGCAGAAGAGATGTTTTCCAGCCGCTTCTCCTTGCGTTCTTCAATGACGATGGTTAAAAGCAAAGCAATGATCAAAAAGACCATCGGGATGTCTGAAACGTGTCCATGAAGGTCGGCTACCACAAATGAATAGATGGGAAACTCATGGATGGTAAAAGGAACAAAGCGGGTGGCGTTGGGATACCAGTACTTTTCCGGGTGATACCCGGCTTCTATTTTCCAAAAAGGGACAGGGTCTTCATTTGGGTAACCGTTGGTGAAGACATAAATTGTGTGTAAGTTGCCGCCGAGCGAAACCAAAAAAGCGGCCAACAGACCGACTATCAGCAGCTTCAGATTATCCCGGAAATTCAGGGGCATCTCCCGGACATTTTTCAGGTGTTTTAATTTCAGTTTCAGGTTTTCCCATAAGTGAAGCCTCAGGAAGTAATACAAATTCATAGCGATAGAGAAAGGCAGGGTAAAAGTGAAGGCGAAGAGGGTAGCGATCATCAGATTATAAGTAATTGCCGAGTCGATCCCGGCAATTTTTGTGAGGAAAGCGTTGATGTAGTGGCCGTAATAATAATAATTGATGAAATAGCCGCCGGTGTATTCCGGCGATTTGGTCAGCCACATATCAAGGGGCGGGAAGTAGGTGGTCCGCAGGATTGAATTAACGAAGCCGAAGTCCATATATTTTTCCAGGGAATGGATGGAAGGCTCATTGGCCCGGACATATGACCATAAAGAAAGAGTCAGGAGAAAAAGGCTTTCTTCAAGGATAATTAACCGCCAGGGAATTTTCGTTTGGCTGTTTTTATTTCTCAAAAACAAGTTAAATAAAGCAAATCCCACCAGAACGACGATGATCGTCATTTTGGAAAAGGGGAGGATGTGGAAACTGCCCAGAAGCCAAATAAGGTATGAGGAAGACAGGATGCCGATGATTTTGGAGAAGATGTAGCCTTTATCGAGAAATTTGCGGAAAATGGAGAAGGTGATCGGGGTGAAAATGCCGCCGATGACGAAAATCGTCAGCCACCAGATTAAAATAGCTGAAACATCAGACATGATTCCATCATTATAAAGTCTTTTTCTTCCGTTGAAAAGAGATGATATTGACCTCTTCAGAGAAGCTTCACGAAGCCTGATTTTTTAGTTTTCTCAAAAAGTTTTTTATCAGCGGTGATTAGTTGGGTGTTCAGTCTTTTAGCGAGAAATATATAGGAGTAATCATAAAAACTGATGTTAACATCGTGAGCTTCATTAATTATCTTATTCCAATCTTGAAAGGTCAAGTCATGGTATGATAAAGGTAATTCTTCAAGAATTTTACCGGCCTGTTCAATTTTATCTTCTGAGTAGGGTTTATGAAAGAGAAGTGAGTTGCCTATCTCATAATAAAGGAGTCTGGGAACAGACACGGATATTTTTCTCTCTTTAATATCCGCAAATAAAACAAGGGCTTTTTCCGTTCCCTCTTCAATGATAAACCATTTAAAAATAACGGAAGAATCAAGTATCATTATTACTATTTCTCATTCCGGTAATGTGTATGTGTCTTTAACCACTTTTTACCATAGCGTTCATCACGCATCTTGCGGATAAATTCGGTGGATGATAAACCACCAAAACCATTTTTATTTGATCCCCAAGTCTTCCGCCAGTTTTCAAGCATTTTTGAAACTCTTTCAAGACGATCTGCATGCTTCTTTTCTTCAATCTCTCTCTTTTTCTCCTCAAAAGGATACATCACCACCACGGGTTCATTTTGTCTCTCCACGATCATAGGTTCGCCGGTGGCAATCACCCGGTCAATGATTTCCCCGAATTTTTGCCTGAAGGTGAGAGCGCTGACGGTATTCATTATGATAATGATACTATCATATGATATATTATATATCAATTGCTTCCACGGTAACCCTCCACGAGTTTCCGAAAATGTCATTGCGATCCGCCCGCTGGCGGAGAAGCAATCCCGTGATGTTACAGTAATTCCTACGGGATCGCCACGGGACGCACCGTCTGGTGCATCCCTCGCGATGACAAAGTTTTGCCAAATCCTGAACGATTACAACCAGACTTGTTTAATCAGGAAGCAGGCATGTTATAATTCTGGAAATATGCGGAAGAAAATCAGGGTTGGTTTTGATTTTGACGGCGTGATTGCCTATAACCCATTTCGGGTCTGTCGGGCGCCCCTAACCTTTTTCAAGAAAAGAATATTAGGTGCGCAGAAGTTGAAGTTTTGGTATCCGCGATCCCGCTGGCAGCAGATTTTTTGGATTATTCTCCATCAGTCAAGTGTCTTTCCGGCCAAAGGGATAAGCCTTTTTAGGGAGATGGTGGAGAAAGAGGTGATTGAAGCCCATATAATTACCGGCCGTTACAGTTTCCTGGATGATCATCTGGTCAGATGGTTGGATAAATACAAATTAAAACATCTTTTTAAGACGATCAATGTGAATAAAAAAGACGAACAGCCGCACTTGTTTAAGGAAAAAATGCTCAAAGAATATGACTTGCATTACTTCATAGAAGACAATCTGGATATTGTGACTTACCTTCACGGCCGACAACGGACGAAGATCTACTGGATCTATAACCTGATCGACAGAAAACATCCGCATCCGTATAAATCACCGCATCTGGAACACGCGCTGAAAGAGATTGCGAAAAAAATAAAATGAAAGTTCTTTTTTCCATCACCTACTACACTCCTTATGTCTCCGGATTGACTCTGTATGTCAAAAGGCTGGCTGAGGCGTTGGCAGAAAAGAGTAATCAGGTATCAGTGATCAGCTTTCAGCATGAAGAGGGATTGCCTTCTGAAGAGAAGATAAATAATATCAGGGTAGTGCGGGTTAAGCCGCTTTTTAAGATAAGTAAAGGTTTTGTTTCTCTTGGTTGGTTGACGAAGTGCTTCCGCGAGGTGAGGAAACATGAGACGGTGATTATTAATCTGCCGCAGTTTGAAGGCGTTACTGCGGCACTACTTGGAAAAATCTTCGGCAAAAAAGTCATATCCGTCTATCACTGTGAAGTGGTTTTACCCCGGGGATTTTCCAACCGGATCATCAATTGGCTGTTAAACCGGTCAAATAAGATTTCCCTTGCTTTATCGGACACGGTTGTCACTTATACCGAGGACTTTGCCAGTCATTCAAAAATATTACTGCCGTATCTCAAAAAAACCAAGTATGTTTATCCACCTATACCTTTGCCAAAGATTGATAAAAGAGTACAAAAAATGATCATGGAGAAAATCGGAAAAACAGACTATGTCATCGGCGTGGCCGCGAGGTTAGCGGCGGAAAAGGGAATAGAGTATTTGCTTGAGGCTATACCACTAATACAAAATGTCATTGCGAGGAACGAAGCGACGAAGCAATCCCGTGGGGGATCGTCACGCCCCGCCATGGCGGGGCTCGCGATGACATACTCGCCTTTTAAAATTATCATTGCCGGCTCTTTAGATCCAGTCGGTGAAACAAGTTATAAAAAGAAAATATTACAATTAGTTGAGAAATATAGAGACTACATCATCTTCTTAGGAGAGTTGAAGGAAGAGGAGATGGGAGCTTTTTATTCTTTGCTTGATGTCTTGGTGTTGCCGTCCATTAATTCCACCGAGGCTTTCGGCATGGTGCAGGTGGAAGCAATGATGATGGGCGTGCCGGTGGTGGCAACTAATCTTCCGGGAGTCAGGGTACCGATCCAAAAAACAGGGATGGGGACGGTTGTGCCCGTCAAAAACAGCCAAAAACTGGCGGAAGCGATTGTAGAAGTCTTAAAAAACAAAAAAGAATATCTTAAAGACAAAGAGATTGTAAAGAGAGAATTTTTGTTTTCTAAGACGGTTGATTTTTACGGTCAATTATTGACTTGATATATTTTTTGGTTATTGACAATAACCAAAAATAGAATATAATGGTTAATATGATTAACCAAATTCCGGAAAGCACCAAAAGATTCCTGAGTTTGCAGAATCCGTGGTTTTCCGCGCCGGTTGAGATTATCAAGGAGGATGAAAAGCTTAAAGAGCTGGACAGTCAGCATTTCCAATGGCAGCCGGAAATTCTGGATGAAATTTCATACCAGCCGGGCGTGTTTGTTCTGCGCGGTCCCCGCCAGGTAGGCAAAACTACTGTTGTCAAATTATTGATTAAAAAGTTATTGCTTGAAAAAAAAGTACCTCCAAGTTCTGTTTTTTATTATTCCTGCGAGGATCTGCAGAATTTTCAGGATTTAAACAACCTGATTTTCAGTTTTTTTGATCTGGCCGGTTCATTGCCGGCGGGTAAAAGATATATTTTTCTGGATGAGATTTCCTTTGTCAGGGAATGGCAAAGAAGCATTAAGTCATTCGTGGAAAGCGCGGGGGGGAAGAATATTTTTTTCTTTTTAACAGGTTCTTCTACTATTGACCTTGAATTTTCAGGTGAAAGATTACCGGGCAGGAGGGGAGCCTACACCAGAGATTATTTATTTTTACCCCTGACTTTTGGAGAATTTGTGAAATTAACCTCACCGGAACTGTTTCCACCCGAAGAAAAGAAACAATTATTGATTTTGCCGAAATTGCGCGCCAAACTTCATCAATATCTTCTGACCGGCGGTTTTCCGAAAGCGATCAACAATTACTTCAAAAACAGAAACATTTCGCAGTCTATTTATGAACTTTATATTTCCTGGGTGTTGGGCGATATCCATAAATTGAATAAATCGGATAAGTTTTTAAATAATTTACTGGCCGTATTGCAAAAACATGAGTCTTCGACGTTTTCGTACCAGTCTTTAGCCAGAGAAAGCGGCATTATTTCCCATCTGACGGTCCAGGATTATTTGGCGGTATTAGAAAAAATGTTTGTCCTTTTTCCGATTGACGCTTTTTCCATTGCCGAGAAAAAACCGTCTTATAAAAAAAATCATAAGAATTATTTTTATGATCCTTTCATCAAAAATTGCCTGAATGCCAGCGCCTTTGGTTTAACGGAGAATATCGCCAACTATATTAATGATCAAAAAGAAGAAGAGGATTACTGGTCAAAAAACGCGGAGAATTTGGTCGCTTCGCACCTTAAACGGGACAGTGCCCAATTATACTGGGGATCAATAGGCGAGAGGGAAGTGGATTTCGTCGTTTTCAAAGACGGAAGTTACAGTTATTTTGAGGTTAAACAGAGCGCGAGAGTCGAATTTGAAGATTTTTCATATTTTTTCACCGCGATGCCAAACAGCCGCCTGACAGTGATTTCCAAGAATGACTTTTGGGAAAAGAAAAATCTGAAAGTTATCCCTTTGGAACTGTTTCTTCTGAAAAAATTTTAAGATAATTTTATGCAAGTAAGCTACGAGAGTAATCGTCCTGTTAAAATCAAACGAATTTGGTATTATCTGCAGTAAAAATATTGCAAGCGGCAAATTTTAAGATAAAAATCAAACCACGCAAAGAAGTAAACAATCTCGGATTACTCTATGCGGTAAGATCAGATAAATAACAACTGGTATATTATTTTTCAATGAAAAATATAGAGTACTTTTTTAAAGAATATTTCAAAAACAGGCCTCTTTTTCTCTCTTTGATCCGTGCTAAAGAGGCGTTTTTATATCAGAAATATTTGCCATTTAAAAGCCCAATTCTGGATATAGGTTGTGGCGACGGGTTCTTCGCAAAAACTGTATTAGGTCAGCAATGGAGCAAGGGAATAATTGCTGTAGGTTTGGATATTGCCGATAGCCGGATAGAGGAGGCGAGGGGTTTAGGAATGTATAAGAAACTGGTTATCTATGATGGTTTGAAGATGCCTTTTGCGAATAGATCCTTTAATACGGTCGTTTCCAATTGCGTGTTGGAACATATACCCGATTTGGACGGGACTTTAAAAGAAATTTACAGAGTACTTAAACCCGGAGGACTGTTTATCACCACAGTCATGGCCAAACCATGGGAAGAAAATTTATTTGGAAGCATGATCTTGGGTAAATGGTATAAGGATTGGATGAGAAAAAAACAGGTTCATCTTAACCTCTTTACAAGACAAAGTTGGGATCAGGCGTTCAGGCGAGCAGGATTTAGAATTAGTTCTACGGTTGGTTATCTTTCCCCATCAGCCTGTAAATTAATTGATCTGTGTCATTATTTATCGTTGCCGAGCCTGATTACATATAAAATATCCGGTAAGTGGGTATTATGGCCAAAAATCAGTGAAAAGATCTACCCGATTGATTATTTAGTGAAAATTATTAACGAGAAAGTCAATACTGATAAATCAGGAGCCATATTTTATGTCTTAAATAAAAAAAATGTTAAACAATAAATAAGAGCTTTTTATAGCTAGTCCTAGTCTTTTGGAATCATGGAGAAAATGAAAGGAAATCTGTCTTATACAAGAGTGAAATAATTTTATTATCCTTCAAGAACTATTGCTTTTCGGGCAGTGGAATATCAATAAAGCCTTAATTGGCAAACAAACTATAACCTTTTGAAATATTGATTATCTTGCCGTTCGGATCCAGCTGTTGGAATTTATCGTTAAAATCTTCAGGAAAGATGATCGCGTAAACATATTTTTCATTAGGATTAAAAGTAGTTATAAACCCGTCATGATAGCCTGTGGTAATAGACTTAGCATTTTTTCCCTGTGAAAAATAATAGACTTTATCAAAGCCAAATCCGGGATACGCAGCCACATAAATATGTCTTCCAGGGAAGTTTTTATTTATATAGTCGGAGATCATAACGCTTTCATTATAGCTTTCTTTTTCTACTGATTTTAGGAAATATTTTTCATTATTGAAACAATAAATTAATAGAAAAATGATGATTAAGCCATATCCCAGAATTTTAAAATTCTTAGTCAGTTTAAAAAGGGTAGCAAACGGCAGAGCGCAGATAACAGATATAAAAGGGAAAGCCAAAGTTAACCGGTGATAGCCGGGGGGTGGAACGGCTAAGATCACTGTCGCAAGGGAAAGAAAAATGGTTAAAAACAAGACAAAAATAATCAGATTGTTGAAAAGCATGGTTGAGCCGATGAGCAAACCCAATATAAAGAGAATAAGCGTGAATTTATCAAAAATCGCCTGATGGGCAAAGTCAAATCCGCCTGCGCCCCCGATATCGTTTTGATAGAAGGATTTTAAGGTATTCAGGGCGTTTTCTTTCAGGGGTATCAGCGGACTTTCGCCTTTTTGGATTCGTTCCCGGGCTCCCGACCAGGATCCGGTTAGAAGAGAGACTTGGTTGGTGCGGGAAGTGAAATAATTATCGAAACGGAAGGCGTAAGTTAAAAACGGACCTAAAACCACCAAAAAACCAATTAAGGCCCAAGCAAAATTTTTTATAACAGTTGATTTCTTATATTTCAAAAACTGAAAAAAATAGACGATTGCCATTACCGGTAAAGCGATAAATGAAGTCATATAAAATAAATAACAAAAACCACAGGAAATTCCTGTCAGAACCGAGGAGAAATCGTTTCTTTTGCCTATTCCGTAAATCAAGGCGGCAATAAAGAGACAATAAATTGCAGTCCCGCTGATAAAAATCAATCCTAAAGTATCGAAGTACAAACTGATGGCTAAAAACCCATAAAGGATTACGGCGATTAAAGCTATTTTCTTCGGGATGGATTTACCGGCAATATAAAAAAGGGCCGCGGAAACGATCAATATATAAGGTATAACCGACAATTTAACCGTAAGCAGATTTTCCCCAAAGATTAGAAAAAAGAATTTTTGCAACGCAAAAAACGGAGCAGGAAATTGAGATTGCCATTGAGTCTTATCACTGGGAATCCCGGAGAAAAAGATTATTTTTGAGAAATTTTCGGTGGCGGAAAAATAAGCGGTAAGCATGTCATCTCCATGGATCCGGTTCAGATTGAAATTGACGATACGGACAATAGATGGCAGGAGAATAATCAGGAAAATAAGCAAATATTTTTTATTCACAAACCCGGATGGCAGTTTTAACGCATTTTTCTTACCGGTTAGAACACCCAGCGGTAAAATAACAATGGAGAGAATCCACCAGTATATTAAAACAGGAGAATATTTGCCGGTACTGACAGCAAAACTTATGCAGAGAGTAATAATAATTGATAACAGATAGATGATTATTTTCATTTATGAGATACTATTAATTCACGAACAAACTATAACCTTTTGAGATATTGATTATTTTGCCGTTTGGATCCAGCTGTTGGAATTTATCGTTAAAATCTTCAGGAAAGATGATCGCGTAAACATATTTTTCATTAGGATTAAAAGTAGTTATAAACCCGTCATGATAGCCTGTGGTAATAGACTTAGCATTTTTTCCCTGTGAAAAATAATAGACTTTATCAAAGCCAAATCCGGGATAGGAGGCCACATAGATATTTCTGCCGGGGAAGTTTTTATTGATATAGTCGGAGATCCTCAGACTTTCATGATATTCTTCACCTTTTATTGATTTCAAAAAATACTGCTGATTAAAGTACATATAGATAAATATAAAGATCACACAAACGATGTATCTTATTAGTCTATTTGTCTTATTGAGTGACAGCAAAATATAGAAGGGAATCGAAAGGATCATGGATAAGAATGGGAAAGATAGGGAAAGCCGGTGGTAGGCCGGTGGAGGAGTGGAGAAGACCATCGCGCTAAAACAAAAAAGAATAGTCAGATAA
Organism: uncultured Gammaproteobacteria bacterium; assembly: GCA_964354025.1. GTDB lineage: Bacteria > Patescibacteriota > Microgenomatia > 2-02-FULL-39-11 > 2-02-FULL-39-11 > JALHWS01. Next base: position 62,142 of record CAYGXQ010000004.1, read on the forward strand.
ATAAAAAGTACTTCGAAATTGGTAAAGATGAGAAATATTCCGATTATTGCTCCAGCAATAAATAGGTATAGAGAATATTTTTCAAAAAAAGCCAGATGGCCGAAGTCATAGCCGCCGTGACCGCCAATACCATCTTGATAAAATGATTTGAGAGAAATAGTTAAACTTTCCTTAATTTCGTTGAGAGTACTGCTTTCACCGCGGGCGATTTTATCTTTGATACCAGACCAGGAGCCGGAAAGTAGAGAGACTTGACTGGTGCGGGAAAAGAAATAATTATTGTATTTCAAAGCATAAGTAAGATAAGGCGACAGAACAATGAGGAAAGTCACGATGGCCAGGCCGAAATTTCCTATCACGGACAGTTTTCTCACGTTAATCAGTTGAAGAAAATACAAAATCAGCATCAGGGGAAAAGCGATAAAAGAAGTGTTATAAAAAAGATAACAAAAGCCGCAAAATAGTCCCGTCAACACGGAATAAACCGGTCTGTTTTTTTTCCACTGAAGAATCGCAAAGTAGAAGAAAATCATAAATGGTGCCGTACTGCTGACAAAATGCAATCCTAAAGTTTCATGGTACAGACTGATTGGTAGGAAAGCGTAAAGAATAACCGTGATGATAGCGGTTTTAGCATTAAAGATTTCCCGTATAATCAGAAATAGCATGAGGGAGATAATCAGTACATACGGGATTACCGATAATTTTACGCTCAAGACGCCTTCTCCGAAACAAAGGAAAAATATTTTTTGCAGGGCAAAAAACATCGTCGGAAATTGGGCAACCCATTGTCCTTTATCTGAAGGAATGCCTGAGAAAAAGTTTATTTTTGCGAAATTTTCGGTGGCGGAAAAATAAGCGGTGATAAGATCATCTCCATGGATACGACTGAGATTATAGTTGGTTATCCTGATAATTGAAGGCAACAGAATTGCCAGGATAATGATGAGATTTTTTATCGAAAAGCGGATTTTGATATGGAAACTTTTTTTCTGATACAAAACCGAAGCAAGGATGAAAATGATTGACAATATCCACCAATAAATAAGAACCGGAGTATATTGATTCCGGAAAACCATCAGGTTGATATAAATACTGATTAGGATGGAAATAAAGAAAAAAATAATTTGCATGAAATCAGTTGAATTTATTAATTAACAGCATCTTAATTGTCCTCTAGGAGTTTCTGACTATTAATATTAGATTAATATAAAAATCCAAATAAATAAAGGGGGATGGTTTTTTATTCCCGATGAGGATACCTTATCAATATGGTCAGGAATGGGGATAGTCTATTCCTATTTTCCAGACATTCTTTTCTAAAAAAGCCTCGATAGTTTGTCTGTTTGCTTTATTGATAAGGTTTGAATGAGAAAGTTTACTGGTTTTTGCGTAGTCGGCAAGAGTAATAATCCTTTTGCCTTCCAAATATGCTAATCGCTTATGATAGCTATTGGTAAGCGCTTTTCCTACTATTTCTTCCATAACGGCAGATATACCTTTCTTCACGATTTTGTCAATATAACCGTGAAAAATAGGTATAATTTGTTACTTATTCACGATTTTGGCTATAATTCTCTTAATATTTACTAAAAAAGTTTGACTCCAGTCAAGTTATTTATGCCTGATCAGCGTCTTTACCGCTCCCCAGGCATCTCTGACGGTCAGTTTTTTGCCGGACAGATGGGAGCGGCCCCGGTATGAAATGGGGACTTCCACGATCGGGACTTTTGCCTTGACCAATTTTGCGGTGATTTCCGGTTCGATTTCAAACCGGTTTCCGGTGAGGTGAACTTTTTTCAAAAAAGACGAAGGTAATAGTTTATACCCGGTTTCCATGTCGGTAAGTTTGGTTTGGTAAAACAAATTTGTCAAAAAAGTCAGCAGTTTATTACCCCAAAGGTAAAGTCGGGGTATGACGGCATTGTTACTTAGAAAACGGGAGCCGTAGACGGCAATATTAGTCTTTAGTCGTTGGTCTTTAGTCTTTGGCGATAATATTGGTTTTAAGAGCTGGGGAATTTCGTCAGGGTTGTATTCCAGATCGGCGTCCTGGATAAGGATATAGTCGCCGCTGGCCGCTTTTATCCCGGTTCGCACAGCCGTTCCCTTTCCCCGATTTTTCTTATGAGTAATGATCTTTAAATTCTTAATTCTTAATTCATAATTCTTAATTCTATTTCCCGTTCCGTCGGTTGATCCGTCATCCACCACAATAATTTCTTTCCGGCAGGGGAGTTTGACCCGGGAAACCTTATCCAAAACGGTAGAGATGGTTTTCTCTTCGTTGTAAACGGGAATAATGATTGACAGTTTCATAATATTTAAGAGCCTGTTTGAGAAGCGTCATTGCGAGGCCGCAGCCGAAGCAATCCCGTGATACTATAGTAATTCCAACAGGATCGCCACGTTCTCCGCCAGCTGGCGGATCGCTCGCGATGACATTTTTTTGACTTTTCAAACAGGTTCTAACGCGATATTTTTGATATTTGCACTTTGATTTTGAAGTGTCATAAAGTAACAGAAAGAACTTTAAGATAATCTATAGTCTTGACCTTTTTGAAGATAATTACCTTCGGGTGGTCGTAGACGGTAAAAGTCTCATCAGCATAATCATCCACAAAACTGATGCCTGTTTGGTTGCATTCCTGCGTTTTCAGAGCTACTATTCCGTATCTGACGAAGGGAGGGGTAAGACATAATTTAATTCCAGGTATGGGCAGATTCGGGCGGGAAGTAAATTCAGCCACTTTTTCAAAGCCCAAAGATCCATCAAATAACGCATTGTAATATTTAATGGTAATCGGATATTTCTGGGGATAGGTCATGGTGGATCCATAAAGCCGGTTGCTGGTTAAGATCACGTAATCGGTTTTTTCCAAATCAGCGGAGATTTTTCTCCATTTTTCTTCGTTATCCGGCCAGTACAAGGGAAACTGCACTTTTTGATATTGTTCATGGATGTAATTTCCAAGACTCACGGGGAGGCCGTCGTCCCATTCTTCGCTTGAGACGGTTACGCCTGCCGGTAAGTTTTTGAATATCCAATATGAAGCCTCTACTCTTGAATTTAATCTTGAATAAATCGTAACAAAGGATAGGGGATATACAATTATTAATAACCCAATTACCAAATAACCCAATAATCCAATTTTATATTTATTGATGATTCGGACAACAAAATATCCGGAAAGAATAGCTAGAAAAGGATAGATCGGGAAGAAATATCGGAGAGCCTTGACGAATTGCCCGCCTTGGTAAATGAATAATATGAGGATCCAAAGAGTCGATAAAAAGAGTATAAAGTGGGAAGTATTAAGTATTTGGGATAATTTTTTCTTCTGAAATAGTAAACGTATTATACATAATACTTGATACATAATACTTAATACCGCGAGTATTCCCAGAGGTATTCCTAAGCCCCAAAACAACATATTTTTCAAAGGAAAAAGGTAAGGTTTAGTGGTAATCCATTGAACCGCGGGAGGGAATCCGCCGGTTGTATCGTCAAAAGATTTTAGCTCTTTCCAATTTTGCAGAATTTTTGGGTTTAAAGAGAAAGTGATCAGAGCAGAGTTGGAGAAAAGATACGGTTGAGCCAGACGGACGGTGAAATAGGAAGAAACAAAGAACATAAAACATATAACAAAAAACAAAAAAAGATTTCTATTCTTAATCAAAAAGAATAATAGACTCAGTCCGATGATTGGGAGAAATAAGACGGCGGTGATTTTCGAGGCAATGGCCAGACCAAACGCAATTCCCAGGAGAGTTGTAAGTTTTAAGTTGCAGGTTATAAGTTTATTACCTTTTTGAGTGTTAGAGATTATTTTGATGAGAAGATAAAAAGATAGAGCGATGAAAAAAGTCAGATAGGTTTCCACGGCGAAGAAATGGGAGAGTTGGATAGGAAGGACCGACGCCGCATAGAAGAACATCGCCAATAATGGAAAAATCCAATTTTTTGGTAATGTCATTCCGAGTCCGCCAGCTGGCGGATCCGAGGAATCTTCCAACGATGGAAGATCCCTCCACGCGTCCCGATCTGATCGGGACTTGGTCGGGATGACGCTTTTTGCGATGAGCAAAACGAGAATCACCGTTCCCAGATCGAAAAAGCCTGAAAGCGACCTTCCGATAAGCGTCAGGTTTCCGTAATCTCCTTTCCCAAGGCCTTCAGCCACCCATTTGGTGAAAAAGATGGGGAAGGTGCCGTAGACGAAAAAGCCGTAGCCGCGGTTATGAGGATTGAGGGGAGAAGTGGCAGTATCAAGATATTCCGTCAGATTCTTTGGCCAGGCGATACCGTTGGCCACCATGGTCAAAAACCTTTCGTCAGGATGAAGGTGCTGGTCCTGGTCCCAGTTGACGCCGTAGAGGCGGAAGAATGAGGCTAAAAATAAAATTCCTAAAGCTACTATTATTATTTTATATTTTTCTCTCATACTTTATCAGTTTATCATTTTACAAAGAGGAGTCTATATTCTTCCGCCGTCATAGGCTTGACTTTCTTATAGATCCTAATCACCGGATGATCAAAGACGGTATACGTCTCCTCAGCCTGTTCATCCGGAAGCGTCCAGCGTAAAGCGTTAAGCGTTAAGCTGGGGAAAGAACTGAACTCGGCCACTTTTTCAAACCCTAGGTTACCGGAGAAAAGAAGCCGGTAATATTTGGCTAAGCGGGGATATTTGGTCAGAATCTTCGGATGATTGGCAAAAAGCCGGCGGGAGGGGATGAAAATATAATCGGCTTTCTCCAGATGGGTGAAAAGCTGGTCAAAAATCGCCGGATTTTCGTCCATATGATAAAAATCAAAAGAGATGACCGGTACATTATTCCATTTTTCCGAAAGTGGTCGGTCCGGATCATCATTAAGAAGACCAAGAGGGATATCCACAACGTTTGCTGTTTCAGAAAGGACATAGGAATTACCGGGAATATTTCTATAGATCCAGCGGGAGGCAGTCAACCGGCTGTCTTCGCTGGCATAGATAGACATGAAAGCGACCCCTGGTAAAAAGCTCAAAAAGCAAAACGCAAAGATCAAAAATTTAATAAGTGGTCGGGATGATAGGAACTGATAGAATTTATACAAGAGATACCCTGCAAAAATATAGAAGAAAGCAAATATCGGTGTCATGAATCTGGTCCATTTGGCGAAAAGAAAAGCGTTGGGGATAAAGTAAATTAAAAATGAAACCGTTATGATAAATAATAATAGAAACTCGTTCCGTTTCGTATTCTTTGTATAATTTGAAATTTGAGTTTTGAAATTTTTATTAAATTTGAAAATTTTTAATTTGAATTTTGATTGAAAATTGAAAATTGAAAATTGAAATTTTTTTCCTAGATCAATAATAAAAATAACAACTGTAATTAGAAACCCAAGGGAACCAAGAATAAATACCGGCCATCCAAGCGTATATGGAAATACCTTTTGTGCCTGAAAGACAATCGGGACGGTATTGACAAACTGCCTGGTATAAAAAGCTTCGTACCGGCCGGTGGCCACATCGCTTTCGTAGCCGAAGACCGCGCTTTTGAAGCTTTCTTTTTCCACCAGATTATACGGAGAGGAAACGGCGGTGAAGAAGAGGGAACCGGCAAGTAATAATAATCCAATAATCAAATAAACCCCTGCCTGCCGGCAGGCAGGCAATAACCCAATCAGCCAATTTTTCCTCTTTTTTTTAAAAAATATAAATAATTGCATCATAATTGCCAAACCGGGCGGGACGAAAAAGAATAAACCGGTGAATTTGGAGCCGAAAGCCAGGCCGATGGTTAAAGATAAAAGTATTAAGTATTTAGTATTAAGTATTAGGTATTTTCGGAAAGATTTTTTAAGTGGATTTTCTAATAATTTCATTGAAAGATATATAGAGGAGAGGAAGAAGTAAGAGAGTAAAGATTCGGTGGTGCCGAAGTGGGCCGCCTGGATGAGTCCCGGAGAAAAAGAACTGGCAAGGGCGGCTAAGAGGCCAAATTTGAGACCCGTCAATTTCCTGGTAATCAGATAAACGAGATAAACGGAAGCAACCGAAGAGAAGGCTGACCAGAAACGCAGCCAAAAGATGGCCGCCGGGAAATTGGTGGCAAAAGCTTCACGGTCATCCATTATTTGAGCTGAATAAATGTTGAAAACAGGTTTTGTCACCTGGTTGGAAAGATAGGCCAGATAGAGAGGGAATTGGCCGTAGGCGAAAAAATGGGGATTAAGGCTGCATAAATTAGCGTCTAGCGGATAGCGTTTAGCGTCTAGCTGGTAAGGAAAGAATTGAGATTTTAGACAAGTGGAGATAGAGGATAGATTTTTGGGAAGGCGAAACTGCATGATTGCACCGGCCATATTGCGTTCGTCTGGGTCAAAAAAATACGGATAATCGCGCATCAGGTTATAGAAGCGGAGAAAGCAGGAAATAATTATAATAGCTATTAAAAATAGTTTTATTTTCTTTAATATTTTCATTAAAATTAAAACATGACTTACGTAATTTTATGTCATTGCGAGGCTAAGAGCCGAAGCAATCCCGTTGGGCAAACTGGTATCCTACGGGATCGCCACGCTCTCCGCCAGCTGGCGGATCGCTCGCGATGACAAATAACCAATTTCAGAGGACATATAGGATGGTAATGATTATTACTCCCCAACAACCCATGGAAACAATTAAAGGAATATCAGTTGTCACGATCTTTTCCGGTTGTTCCGCATCGGCTCCGCTGTAGGCCAGTTGGGCGTAGCGCATGAGGATGTAGATGATAAAAGGGATAGTGATTATCATCCATTTCCGATCCACTGCTTGAGGCATGACGGTTATCAGGAAATCTTTGACGGGTGTATTGAATTGCGGCGGCTCCTCAAGAAAAGCAAAAAGTGAATAAGCGATGATCGAAGCTGATCCGAACATGGAAGTATAAAAATCCAAAAGCCTTTCCTGATACTGGAAGAGAGCCGGTCTGGTTTTTGAGCCTTCCCGCAGCAGTTCGGCGTGCCTTTTTGTGGCGGCAATAAAGATAGCGATAAAAATAATGGTCAAAGACAGCCAGAAGGGGAGGTGGAAGCCGGTCAGGATTTCGCCGGCAAAAGCCCTAAGCGTGAAAGAGAAAGAGATGCTTAAGATATCCAAAATAGCGTATTTTTTGAAAACCAGCGAATAGAGAACATGGAGAAGGATAAAGGAAAAAGCAATCATAAAAAAACCGGGCGAAATAAGGATTGCGGAAAGCAGGGCAAAAAGGGCTAAAAGGAAGGCAATTTCAACAGCCGTGTTCAAAGGCAAGTCGCCTGAGGCAAGCGGCCTTTTTTTCTTGAGGGGGTGAAGCCGGTCGTATTTTAAGTCGATAATGTCGTTGAAAAGATACGAGGATGAAGAAAGGGCGCAAAAGATAAAAAATCCGGATAAGGTATGCAATAGATAAGGACCGTCAAAAATTTTGCCGTTGAAGATTATTGCCGCAAAAAGGATCAGGTTCTTGATCCACTGGTTTGGCCGCAAAGCTTTGAATAAAATCCGCCAGTTTAACAAATTCATATTAGTTTAGTAGTTATGCAATGAATGTTGATTTAGATTTGTCATTGCGATCCGCCGGCTGGCGGAGAAGCAATCCCGTCCGAGATTGCCTAAGCCCTGTCAGTTCTTATTTTAAGTGACGGTCATTTGAATATCAACCTGGATTAGCTATTAGTCGTTAGCTTTTAGTCTTTAGCAATCTGATGTTACTAATGACCAACGACAAACAACTAAAGACCAATAATTTTTGATACTTCATCGCCTAATTCTATAGCGTAATTCGTCCCCCTGTCCCAGGGATAAACCATATCCATATTGGCCAGATAAACGTCTTGGATAGGGGTAACGAAATCTGGTTTGGTTTTTGAATAATTGACGGAGAAAACCGGTTGGGCGGAGGGGGAACGGAATAGTTGTAGGCCCGCCTTCGCTAAAGCTTCAGAGGGTAAATTGGGATTTATTTTTTTTAAATAGGGTAAATAGAGCTTGAAAAGTTGCTCTTTGGACATTGCCAGATACGGGTGGTCGTCGGGTAAATAGTTGCCGACGTAGGTTAAATGTTTGTTGCCGTAATATTTTTTATCAACCAAATTGGTTTGCTGGATGACGGAGATAAAGGGAAACTGCCGGTCATTGATGTTCAGCCAGTAAGTCTCCGGCAGGATTTTTTCTGCTACGATAATCAGCAGAGTGAGGGCGGTCAGGTGGGGGATGGAGCTTAGTTGTTTCTTATAGCTTGCCGGGAGCCGGGGATAGAGTTTTATAAATTCGCCGGACGGGGCAGTAAAAATAATTTTGTCAAACTCTGCCGTGTTTGCCGGGTGAAAAGGAGTATTAAAGAGAACTTTGGCGCCATTATTGGTGATATTTTTCACCAATGTATCGAGAAAAGTTTGGTATCCGCCTGACAGATAAACCAACTTCATGGTCCTTTTTTTGATTCTCGCCCAAAACCAGGCCATGTTTACCAGTTTTGCGAATCCGCCGGCCGGCGGACCGAATTTACCGTCAAAAAGCGGTTTCCAGATGACCCGGAAAGCATCCCGGCCGTAATATTTCTCAACGGTTTGATATGCCGTTTCTTTTTCCAAAGATAGGCCGGTCTTTTTCGGCAGTAATTTGAGATATAAGGTAGCCAGACCGGTCCGAAGACGGTTGGGAAAACTGATTGGGGAAAAGGCGAGCACATGAGCTGGTGTATTGAATGGATAGATACGGCCGTGATAATAAATTGCCGTTTGTGTTTTGGAAAAAATGATAAGATCAGACAGTTGCAGTTCTTCCAGCAATCTCATTGTCGAAACATCGTTGGTAAACCAGTGGTGATAATGCTGTTCAACCGGCCATGTCCATGAGGGGAGCTTAAAGGTAGCCGAAAGTCCGCCGGCAAATTTTTCTTTTTCAAAAACGGTGACTTTGTGATGTCTTGACAGTTTAAAAGCGGCGGTAAGTCCGGTAAAGCCGGCACCAATGATGGCAATTTTCAAAGGACTCGTCATTCTATGATTTGGGCAGTCGGGATATTGGAGATAACAGTATTGCTTTCCGTATCGGTAGCAGTGAATTTTACAATCCCTTTAACCGGTGAAGTGACGGTGAATTGCGCCTGGCCGATATTATCCGTCGTTTGAGTGTCTGATGGTTTGATTATGACATCGGAAGATGAAGCGGCCAGTTTCACCAATCTATTGGGAATGACAGAGCCATTTACGTCACGGACATAAACAGAAACCCTGATACCCGTGCCAGCACTACCGACTTGCGGAAAAACCACTCCGAATGATTTAAGCGGTGAGGGAGTGACATTTCTGGCCCGTAGGATTCCTGAAAGCGGTTGATTGAGAGTCAGAGCGGCGATACCGATGATGAAAAGAAGAAAAAAGAGTCCTGCTAAAGTGACAAAAGTTTTGTCTTTCACGCGTATTTCCTCCTGTTTTTGATTTTCCCATTACTCTGAACCGTTGTCAATAACTATCAAGACTTGACAAAAGGGGTATATTTTTGTCACACTGAAACTGCCCTTCGGGCTGGAAAGGCTAAACGGGAGTTATTTTTCCTCTACAACCTTTCGAAGTGGGTAATCTCCCGATTTATTCGGGGGTGAAAGGGTTAAAGTATCTGCGATTCTGCGGAATCTTGATCTACCCTCCCATTAAAACTTCGGGGAAAAATCCCGTTTTGGCCGCCTTTTCGAAGGGCAATATTTTTACTCTCCTTCGCCAGAAATGGCGTTAAGGAGAGTTATCCCACGTAGCTTTAGCGAAGTGGGATAGGCTTCGGAGAGTGACCCAAGGTAGGTATATATACAGAAATTTAGAACAGGAATATGTCACCATTGACAAAAGGAAAAAAATTTGGTTAAATACAAGACAGCAAATCAGTTATTCCTCATTGATATTTCTTTACATAAAAAACAGAAAAAATATCCCACGAATGGTAATTCAATGAGAAAATTATGCCGATAAGAACAAAAATATCAGCCGATAAACCGTTAAGTGTAGATGATCTGATTGGTCTTCCACAGACACCAGTCAAGGAGCAGGTAAAGCCGTCTGTTTCTACCGTTCCTACTGTTCCTACCATTTCAACTGCGTCTTCTGTGCCGGCACCATTTGTGCCTGGTTTAGTTTCTTCACCTTCACCGGCAACGGTAAATAATACAGCGGTTATTACTCCGGTAAACAATAACCTGCCGGCTAACGGCGGGTTTGACCGTTATAATGCCGTGCCTGCCGTGGTAAAGACGGTTTCCGGTATTTTGGATATCATGCCGGAAGGACACGGCTTTTTACGGCCAAAGTTTGTGCCTGGGGAAGGGGATATCTACATTTCCCAATCACAAATCCGTAAATTTCAACTGCGAGACGGCGACAAAGTCGAAGGCCAGGCCAGGCTTCCAAAGGAGAATGAACGGTATCTTGGACTCTTGAAAGTAGAAAAGGTTAATGATATGTCGGCCGATAATTCAGTAAAAAGGCCGCATTTTGATGATTTGACGCCGATTTATCCCAAAGAACAGGTGAAGATGGAAACAGGCAAAATCCCGATTTCCACCAGAATGATTGATCTTTTAGCCCCGATCGGTTTCGGCCAGCGGGGACTGATCGTTTCGCCGCCAAAAGCGGGAAAGACGACGATCCTTAAAGAAATTGCTCATGGGATTTCAGAAAATTATCCCAAAGTCCACCTGATGGCGGTTCTTATCGGTGAACGGCCGGAAGAGGTGACGGATATAAGCCATTCCGTCAAAGGGGAAGTGGTTGCCAGCAATTTCGATGAAGCGCCCGAAGCTCAGACCCGAGTGGCAGAGGTAGCGCTTGATCGGGCAAAGCGGATGACGGAGCTGGGGGCAGATGTGGTGATTCTTCTTGACTCGATTACCCGGCTTGCCCGGGCATATAATCTATGCGTTAACCCATCAGGCCGTACGCTTTCCGGCGGTTTTGACCCGGCCGCTTTATATCCGGCCAAACGGTTTTTGGGAGCCGCCCGCAAATGTGAACAGGGCGGCAGCCTGACGATATTAGGGACGACTTTGGTGGAGACCGGGTCACGGATGGATGATCTTATCTACGAAGAATTCAAAGGAACCGGCAATATGGAACTTCACCTTTCCCGCTCACTGCAGGAACAGCGGATTTTTCCGGCCATTGACGTGGATAAATCCGGTACCCGTCATGAAGAGTTGTTATTGACCCCCGCAAATTTAAAGAGAATTGTCACCATGAGACACATGTTGTCCCTTCTGAGTGAAGGACAGGAAAGAACATCTACCATTATTGAGCGTCTTCTCAAAACCCGCAGTAATAAAGAATTCCTTGACAGCCTGCACCAGGGATAGATTTGCTATTGGTCGTTAGTCATTGATCTTTAGTCAAGTTGTTTGCATTTTTCTAACATTTCTCTATACTTCTTTTCTATAAACCTTATAGCTAACGACTAAAAGCTAACGACACTCAGTTAAAATATGCAAATAATAAATAAATGGGAACCATATAAAGAAAAGCTTCAGGAATTCATAAAAGATCTTGGTGACTGGCTCTATTTTCTTTTCCTCTTCAGCCGAAAACGGATAATCATTGGTGCCGTGCATTTTGAAAAAAGCAAGGATGTTTTAGTTGACATCTTGCTGGTAAAAAGAGGCCGCTACAGCAAACATTTTTTAAATATTTCCTTTCTTTTTATTGTCGCCGGGGCAATTGTCGGCGGTCCGGTGATTGCCGAATATTACCCGACCGTCCAAAGAGATAGTGAAAATCCGGCTGACTACAGCGATATGATACCGGTTCTTTCACAGGAAGATTTAAATACCACCACAGTTGTATCAGACAAGCCGCGTTTTGACATTATTGATTACGAGGTTGTCAGTGGGGATACTTTAGGTTCGATTGCCGATAAATTCGGCATTTCCATCGATACGATCAAATGGGCAAACAGCTTGAAGACGGAAAAACTGATTCCCGGCCAGACCCTTCGTATCCCTCCGGTCACCGGTATCGTCCATAAAGTCGTGCCTGGTGATACGATCTATTCTTTGGCCAAAAAATACAAGTCTGACTCGCAAAAAGTCGTCAATTTTCCCGGCAATGATTTTGCCGATTTGGATACTTTCGCCTTAAATATCGGGCAGATTCTTTTTGTTCCGGATGGAGTCATGCCGCAGGCCGCACCGGTTTACAAACCGGCTCCGGTCCCGCAGTTTATTGCCGGCGCGGGCGGTAAATTCATCTGGCCGGCTACAGGTATTATTACCCAATACCCGGTTTCATATCATATGGCGGTTGATATCGCCAATCACAGCGCTCCGCCGATTGCCGCTGCTGACGGGGGAGTTATCTCTTATGCCGGATGTCTGCGGTATGGTTACGGCTGTCATATCATTATCAGTCACGCCGATGGCTACCAGACGCTTTACGGACATCTTTCCTCATACAATGTGAATGCGGGTGATAAAGTCGGCAGGGGACAGGTGATTGGAAAAATGGGTTCAACCGGTAGATCATCCGGTACTCATCTGCATTTTGAAGTGAGAAGAAACGGCGTCCTTCTAAATCCGCTCTCATTCTTAAAGTAATAACTTTTTGTCATTGCGAGGCCTCAGGCGAAGCAATCCCGTTGGATAAATAGGAATGACAATTGGGTATTAGACTAATTAGTCCAATTTGGTAAAATGAATTATCTTAGGGCCGTTAGCACAGTTGGTAATGCGGGACGCAAAACGTCCCAGTCGCGTTTGACGCGACGCCGCATTCGCACCCGCCTGCACTTGCCGGGCCTATGGTTCAACGGTAGAATACTGCATTCGCATTGCAGAGATCCGAGTTCGATTCTCGGTAGGTCCACAGTTACGGCGGGCAGGTTGCGGAGATCGCCAGTTCGACTCTGGCACGGTCCACAACGTAAGAAATCGCAAAGCGATTTCAACGTTGTAGGAACGTTCAAATTGTTGCACAATTTGTTACGTTCCACCCAAATTGGACTAATTAGCCCAATTTGGTAAAATGTATTATCTTTCCGGGCCCGAAGTTTACCTGGTTGAACGCCTGCATGGCATGCAGGAGGAAAGGGGTTCGACTCCCCTCGGGTCCACAAATTATCATGAGACTTCGACTTATTATTATTTTCCTTATCGCCCTTCTTTCCCTCATTTTAAATATCAAGCTCCTCCATGACCGCTATTTCATCAAAAAGCCCACTTTCAAAGTTTTGGAAGTGATCGATGGAGACACTTTTAAGATAAAAAGTGACAATGAAGAAAGAAGAGTGCGTCTGATGGGAGTAAATACTCCGGAAGCAGGGAAGTGTTTGGGAGATGAAGCAAAGAATAAATTGACAGAGTTGGTTTTGGGGAAAGAAGTGGTTTTGGAAGATCAGTTTTCAGATCCTTACGGCCGGATTATGGCCAATGTATTTGCAGATAAAAAATATATCAATAAAGAAATGCTTCTGTCAGGTTTGGGAAGGATGGATTACTATGAAAATCCTTACAGGGAGGAGTTGAAGAACGCTTATAGTGAAGCGCGGATGATGAAATTAGGAGTATTTAGTGAGATATGCATTTCCCTGACTCCTCCTATTTCCCCAGTTTCCCATATTCCTTGTGCGGTTAAAGGCAATATTGATGATAATACCCAAAAGAAAATATATTATTTACCTGATTGCAGAAATTATTCGCAGGTGACGATTGATCTGTCTACCGATGATCAGTGGTTTTGTACCGAAGAGGAGGCGGCAAAGGCCGGGTTTGTCAAAAGCCAAACCTGCGACTGAATTCCTTCCACAGCTTATGTCATTGCGAGGATCCGCCAGCTGGCGGAGACGAAGCAATCCCGTCGGGATCCAGACGCGTTGCGATGACAAAGTTTTGCCAAATCCTGAACGGTTACGAACGGTTACGAATATCCTTCTTGACACCCCTTCTCCTTTCCCCTAATAATTAAATCAATGAGTAAACAAAAAGGTGAGATAGGTTTGACGATGGCTTTCTTCCTCATCGTTGCCTCTTTAGTGACTACGGTTGCGGTCAATACAATAAGCAGCTTCAATCCCCAGAAAAGAGCCGCGGAATCGGCAGGGGGCAACCTTATCAGCAACCCTGATTTTGAAAACAAGCTGCAGTTCCCCTGGATAACATGGACATCAGGAACAGGTTTTACCATGTCTATCGTTCCCGGAGGGGCTAACGGCAGCGCTAAAGCCTGGCAGATTACTCTTGGCAGTACCGCCGGAGATTACGGCCGGACAGGCAGTATCTATCAGGGAAGAAATGCCGCGAATACCCCGAAGCTTAATGATCCGGCTAACTTTGCCGGCAAATGGATAAGATACGGAGGTTACTACAAGACTTCAGCCAATACCTACGTCAGATTCCAGCTGGCTAATAAAAAAGTAGACGGTACTTGGACCACCTGGTGGACAGATTACGGTATTATTGACAATCTTACCTCAGTTGGTACCTGGACCAAAGCGGAAAAAGTCATTAAAGTTCCTTCAGATGTCCAGATGCTTGATCTGTCTGCCGTTGCAATCGGCGTCAATGCTACTGGCGGAGGTGAAACAGTCTTGTTTGATAATCTTTTCATCGAAGTGACAAACCCGCCGTCCAACACTCCCGTTCCCACCAAGACTCCCACTCCCACTATTACGCCCCCAAAAAAACTCACAGCCACTCCTACTCCC
>CAYGXQ010000005.1:0-75523 GCA_964354025.1 uncultured Gammaproteobacteria bacterium
CATGACTGCCCGCCTCTCCACCTGCGTACAGCCTGATGGGACGCAAATCATCACTTCCGGCTTGAAAAATCTGGTCTTGCCGCAAACCCGGTCGATGAAATAGCGAAGCATGGCCTCGGTCACCACATAATCGGCAATCACGCCGTCTTTAAGCGGACGGGAGGCGACGATATTGCCGGGAGTCCGGCCAAGCATCTCTTTAGCTTCGTTACCCACCGCCACCACCCGATTATCATCAATAGAAATTGCCACCACAGTCGGCTCGTTTAAAACCACGCCCTCCCCGGCCAGATAAACCAATGAATTTGCCGTGCCCAAATCAATACCGAGACGTTTGAATAACATAAATTTAGCGTCGTTTTCACTAATTCTACTATCCCCATGATATAATATCAATCAGTCGTATGATAAAAAGACTACTTTATACAGTCAGCATAATAATAATCATCACTGCGGGAGCGGCCGGCGTGATAGCTTACAGCCGCGGTTACCGGTTTAATATAGACAAAAAAACCATCACCACAACCGGTATCCTTTCCGTCTCCTCTTTTCCGGAAAAGGCTTCCATCTGGATAGACGGCAAATTAATCTCAGCTACCAACGCTTCCATCACTCTTCAACCCGGCTGGTACAATGTCCGGGTCAGCCAGGAAGGATATCTTAGTTGGGAGAAAAAAGTCCGCCTTCAGGGAGAAATAGTCAGCCAGGTGGATGCACTCCTTATCCCCAATAATCCTTCTCTTCGCGTGCTAACCGTCTCAGGGGTCTCCTCGCCGGTTCTTTCTCCAAATGGCACGAAGGCGGTTTTTATCATCCCTCCGGAGGCCGAAACCGGTACTTCTTCGGCCAAGCTAAAATACGGACTTTGGCTGATAGAATTTAAAAATAACCCGCTCGGCGGCAAAAGCGATCCGAAACTCCTTTTCCAACCGGCAACAACCTATAATTGGAAAAATACCCGCCTTTATTGGTCACCGGACGAAAAACAAGTCATTCTTACTTTCTTAAAAAAAGACACCCGCAAAGAAACCACTCAATCCGCCCAGCTTATTTCAACAGATAACAACCAATCAACTGAAATCACTTTCAACTACCTCGAGCAGCTTAAAGTTTGGGAAGAAGAAACAAAGGCTAAAGAAAAGATCCAGATATCCACTTTGAACCCTGTCCTGGCTGATTTTTTTACCCGATCAACTGACCATTTGCGGTTTTCGCCTGATGATAATAAAATCCTTTATCAGGCCACTGCCTCCGCTACTCTCCCGCAAATCCTGAATCCGGCCATCATCGGCAGCAATTCTACTGAAGAAATCCGTAAAATCACTCCCGGTACTTTTTATATTTATGATTTTAAAGAAGATAAAAATTTTGCCGTTGGTGACAAGAAAACGATTTCCCAACCGGAATCAGTCACTTGGTACACTGATTCAAAACATATAATAATGATAGAAAAAGAAACAATATATATCGTTGATTATGATGGTACCAATAAACGGGCTGCCTATACCGGACCCTTTGAGGATAGCGTCGTTTACCCGTGGCCGGGCGGCAACCGGCTGGTTATCCTCACATCGTTGAACAAACCTAACACTCTCCCCAATTTCTACGAAGTGGATTTAAGATAAAATTTAGAGGTCCTTCTCCGGTCTCGCCATCACAATCAGTCTTTTCAAAGTCGTCCCCGGCGGCCAACAGGTCTGAAGAGTCACCTGCTCATAAGGTAAAATATCAGTCAGGTAATGGACATCCGAAGGGCTGACGGTAATTTTGTCAGTAACTTTATAGACATGCCTGATTCCCTGAAAGAAAAGATCGATCTCGTCCCCTTTCTCCAGCTCTTTCAAAAGATAAAAAATGGCGTTGTACCGGCCGACATTCCAGAAAGCATCCGTCGAATGGGCAAAAAGGTAAATATTGCCGCCGACTCCGGGAAAGACAGTACCGGCGGCATGGGCCACGCCTTTTTTCAAAAGCGGCAGATAGATTTCCGGCTTGCCCGGATCAACATTTGGGAAAATCTGGGCATTGGCGCCGATTTTGGGGATGACGATACTAAACTGGGCGGAAACCGGCGAAATAACCTCTACTTTATTTCCTCCTGTCAACTGACCAAAAAGCGTGGTTTTGCCTAAAACCGGTGTTGGAAAGGATGGTATTTCTCCGAATGTGGTTGTTTCCGGTTTTTGGGCAACCGTATATTTCAAATTCCTCGCCTGATTATAACGGTATGTGATCTCAAGGTAAAAAGCCGGACCGAAAGTCATGGCCATACCCCACAGGGAGAAAAGCAAGAAAAAATTGCCGACGGTCCGGAGAATGATGAACTTGAGTTTCTCGCTCATTACTATGGTCGGGGCGGGCGGATTTGAACCGCCGACCTCATCGTCCCGAACGATGCGCGCTAGCCAACTGCGCTACGCCCCGATATTTTATAGTATTTTAGCATTTTAATGTTAAAATAAGAAGTATAAATGTTCCCGTAGCTCAACTGGATAGAGCAAACCCGTCCTAAGGGTGAGATTGGCAGTTCGACTCTGCCCGGGAACGCCAAGATTGCAGATCGATTTGACATCCTTCTCTTTTCCGTAGCATACTAATTTTAATGATGAGATTCAGAAGTTGTTTCATTGGAATATTGTTTATTGCAACATTGTTCTGTTTTACCTCTCCAGTCCTCGCCTACACCGAAACCATCTACTATATCCATCAGGACCACCTTGGTTCCGTGGTGGCTGTGTCGGATGAAAGCGGGAATAACGTGTCACAAACAAAGTATTCTCCATATGGAAATACAGTGGTCAGTAATCAGTTATCAGTTGTCAGTGAAAGGAAATATACCGGACAAATTAAAGATACCAATACAACTCTTTCTTATTACAATGCCCGTTATTATGATCCTGTTTTATCCAGATTTATCTCGGCTGATGGTGTCAATGATCAGCTAAACAGATATTCCTATGTAGGCGGAAATCCAGTAATGAGGAATGATCCGGGAGGAAATATGTTTGATCGGGGAGGAGGTCTATCCAGTCATAAAGATGAAGATTATTATCAGAGATGGAAAAAGAATAATCCTGATAAAGTTCCTGAAAATAGTAGTTTAACTGATTCTTTAAAAATATCTCTACCTGAAGAATATAGTCAGAACAAAAAAGTTCCTTTATTTTCAGATATGAATCCTTCAACTTATATTAATGGAACACTGAGTCTTGATATCCAACAACAAATAAATACGCCGGAAAGTCTTTCTTTAGACTACGATCGGTCACCTATTACTGCATTTCCCAAGTTATTCGGTTCAAAAGAATTTCAAGATAAAGTTATGGAAGCATTGAAAAAATTAGAGAAAACAAGCGCAAACGATCTAATAAGAGACACAAAAATAATAGGAATCTTTGAAATGAATGAGGATTCTATAGAAATGGGAGGATCTATAGCACGCGGAGGATTAGGAAACATTAAATTATCTTCACAATTTGCACTAAGTGCAAGTGCAGATGATTTGGCAATTTACTTAGCTCATGAAATTACCCATGTCGAACAATTTAATAAAGATCCCATAAGAGAGCTTTTAAATCCTCTCTTAGGCAAAATTTTCTCAAGTGAATTCAATCATAATCTTGATACAGAAGAAACAGCATACTTATATGAATATTTAATATCCTTAGAAATGAATCATAAAAGTAAGTATACAGAATGGAGTAAAAAACTTTACTCCAGTAGATCGGCATTAGAAGACGTATATCGTTAGCACTAACAATAGCTGTTTCCTAGAAATAAACCGGGGACGGTTCTCAAATAGGTACCGAATTGATAAAAATCATTTGATTACAAGGTTGGACCTTGTTTTGGGGCAGAAAAGCATGGGGGGATTTTGAGTTTTATAACCATTGACTGACAAGAGTGAGATTAGATAGAATATTATGATCGATGAAATATAATCTTAATCCTCAACAACTAGACAGATTATCAGAGATACTTGGTAATTTAGGATTGATTTTCTTTGCTTCTATTGTGTTGCCTATACTTCAAGGAAAAGAATCAGTTGATCCATTTGTGATGATTTCTGGAGCAATCACTACCTCTGCTTGTCTATTTATGAGTTTACTTATCTTTGAGTTTACTTATCTTAAAGAAGGAGGTTAAAATTAAAGTATGAATATTAATATTAATCCACTTCAGGGCTTTTATCTGATTGGTGCTATTTTGCTTCTTGCGATAGCTATCCTGTTATACCCGACTCTTAAAAATCAATCCAAAAGATAATATTCCGGTATTCCGTATTCCGGAACTATTCCGTATTCCGAGACGGTCCTTTAATTGATTGTCACCACCTTCCGGCTTCCGGAAATGAAGAAGTTTCAATTATCGCCTGACGGATGACATCAAACGCGGACTGAAGTCCGCTACTCCGGAAATCTATACCTTCCTCTTTTTCCCTCTTGACTCGGGATTATTTATACCTATATAAATAAATTAGGTAGATAATTTTTCATGAAAAAAAAGCTGCTCGTTGTTGTTTTATTGGGGATTCTTTTTTTGCTGCCTGTAGCTCTATACGCTTTGAAAAACGCTACTGGCGATACCCGCTCCAAAGCAAGTAATCCTAATATCCCTCCGCAAAACATCACCATCACTAATCTCAATGCTGAAGGTTTCACCGTCAACTGGCTGACAACTAATCCAACTGTTGGCAAAATATATTACGCCAAAAAAACAGATTTTGACCGGATCAAAATCCCCAACCTGATGGCGGTAGAAAGTTTTGATACTGATCAATCGCCGCCGAAAGGATTTCTACCAAATACCCACAGCGTCACTTTAACCGGACTTTCCCCCCTCACCGAATATGCCGTCTTCATCTGCAATTCAAACAGCTGCAACAATAACCAGTTATACGGCATGGGTATCGCCACCGCTACCGGCAGCGCTGTCCGGCAAGGTATTGGCATCCCGATGAAGGTGAAAACACTCACCCCGATAAATCCGCCTGAAGAATCCAAACCGATTTTCGGCACTTTGAAATTTACCAACAAAAAGATACCAACCTCAATACTAATATTTGCCACCTTGAAAAAAGGCGCTTCAGTTTCCGCGCCTTTATCCGTCTCGATATTGCCGACTGCCGTCCAGACCGAAATTCCCTTTTCCATTGAACTGGCCAACGCTAAACTGGCAGACCTGACCGGCAACTTCCCTATTGAAGAGACTGACCTGATCACGGTCAAAGCCTTTTGGGTCGAAGACGCTAAAGTGAAAACTAAGCAATTTGTCTATCCGGTTTCCCAAAGTTTCCCGATTAAAGACATTTTGGCATTATGACAGACGTAACCAATCCAATACAAATAAATCCAGTACAACCTAATCCGGTCCAATCGCCCGCTCCATCTGAAGAGAAACCGGCAGGATCGAAAATATCCGTGAAAAAGATCGTCCTCAGTCTGTTTATCATTATTATTATCTGTCTCCTTGTCCCGATATTAGTGCTCTTTTTAAATCCTTTCGGGATACTGACAAACCGTATCAATCAGGCAAAAACAATAACAACTGAGAATAAAACCTCTTTTGACCGGCTGATAGACAGGGTTGTCCTGATACCGGAAACATTTACCCAAAAATTTATACCGGTGAAAAAACCGGCTGACAGTTTTTTGAACAGAGAGATCAAGTCATATTACGAGAATAAAGATAAACCGGATCAAATAAAAATCATTTACAGCAACCAGCCGGAACTGACTACTCCTCAAGCAACTGACAGCGGCAATGTCCGGGGAATCAGTACGGACAGCCGGGGCGAAGTCCTCGCGGCTGTCAACCAGTTTTATGTCCAATATATGCCCATGCCCGGCAAGGCCAACTTTTCTTCCAACCAATTTAACGGTTCCGCTTCTTTAAGTTATCCTCTCAACCTGCCGAAAGGTCCGGGCGGTTTTACTCCCGGTGTCAGCCTGAATTATTCTTCCGAAAGCGTCGATGCACTGATGCAGCAGACGGATACCAAAAAACTGCAGTATTTTGCCCGGCAAAGCGGTCCGGTTGGTTTGGGCTGGTCGCTTTCCGCCGGCGAGGGTTCGGTAAATGTGGACCGTCATGGCAGTGAAAATCCCTGTTCATGGAATTATAAATTATCTTTCTCCGGCGGATCGGCGGAATTTTTCAAAGTCGATGACAACGGCAATCCGATTACAAGTTGTAAAGACGCCAACACGGTCAGCCCCGAATGGCTAAATTCCAAAAAATGGCGCACCAACCCGGAGCTTTTTCTCAAAATCGAGCAGGGCTGGGCCAGTGATTTATTCCCCGGCGACTCTGATTTTTCTTTCTCCAGAACCAGGGTCGGCGATGCACAAGTCAACAATCCCGGCCAGGACGCCCGGGAAGAAAGATTTGATATCTGGAAAGTGACTACTCCGGACGGCTCCGAATACGTCTTCGGCAACGGTAAACAGGAACATTACAGCCAGAGAGCTCAACCTCAGGGCGATACTTACATCTTTATGATAAAAGGTTTAAATGACAGCCAGATAAATACCTGGAAACAATACCGCGTGAAAAATCTCTTCGGGCAAAAAATGATTTACCGCTATAATCCGGTTTGGAACGCCTCGGCTCTATGGGTCGGTGAGGGTAACGTTTCCGTCAGTAATCTTGCCGGTATCGAATACGGAGTAAACAAGATCGAGTTCCTTTATAACCAGGCAAGAAAGGATACCGGACTGGTAAAAGAAAACGGTCTTTATTGGGCGCAAAATCCTTATGAATACACTTATATCGCTCCATATGCCCTTTCGGCCATCAAGGTCTATTCCAAAACCAGCCAGCTTTTGAAAACCTATGAATTAACATATTGGGACGGAAACGCGACCGGGAACGGGGCATGGATAGATGCAAATTCGACTGAAGTCGGCCAGCCATGCGGCGGATTCTGGGACTCGGCTCACCCAATCACATATCAGGTAAAAGGATATTATAAAATTAACAATGACCAAAATGTCCAGTCATATCACTTAGTCCTCAAATCAATTAAGGAAACTACGCCTTCCGGTGCTTCCCTGCCACCCCAAACTTTCACCTATCAAAAAGTTGATGATATTATCAATATGCTTGATCCTTCTCCGCCCGCGGGCAAAAGCAAAGGCTGCTGGCAAATTACTCCCAAAACCGTAACAAACCGCAACAGTATCTATATCCAAACCGCCGATAACGGCTTCGGAGGCAAGACTGAATATATTTTTGAGACAGCCAGAAAAGCCGACCGGATTTATTTGCCTGAGGGTACTAATTTCTTGGATAACGGTTACGACAATCCGGTATTTGATTATAATACTGTTATTGATGACGCGTCGAAAACTGCCTTTTACGAGAAGTATGAAAGGCCGTTTCGGCAAAGAGGCTTAAGAAGAGCGCGCCTGCAAAGAATCAAAGTCTCCGACGGCCTGAATAATTTTAATGAATCATATTTTGATTATGGTACGGCAGAACCGAAAACTGTCCTGAAGCAGATAGGCAAAAGTTACGCTTATGTGGAAAATACTTATGATGATGATTTTGTCGGTTACAGCGGTGTAACCGTCTATTCCGGTAAGAAAAACCTCGCTCTCAACCCAGGCAGCATTAACTCCTGGGCTTCCAAATCAAAAACTTATTATCACCAGATACTGACTTCTTCCGGCTGCGCCAAAAAAGATCCCCGGGCCGGTTCCAACTACCGCAGTCAGGGATTTGACGAAAACGGCATCATCTCGGAAAGTGTCCAATACAGCCGTTTTAAAAATTGGACTGATGTTACCAATAACATCAATTCACTTCCCAATCCAATCGGTGAATCCTGTGCAGACATTCCTCCAAGACCGGTGGTTTTTCAATTAAAAACGGATTCTATCACCGCAAAACAGGGTGAAAACGTAGCTTCTCTTTTTGACGCTTGCACGACCACACATCCTTCTTACTGTAATATTATCCAGACCGAAGTGAAGAATTATGATTGGGATCCAACGAGTAATACCAATCCGGAAAAAAACAAATTCGGCGCTCTTATAAAGACTGAATCATATTTGAGGAAATACGAAAGTGGATCTTATGTCCTGAATAAACTGGCCAGCTCCCAGATCAACTATCTGTCACAGGGCTATAAATACGGAGACTCAAGCACCTACCTTCTCAATAAACCTTATGAAACCTGGATTAATAACCCTGTTTCTGACGGTAAAAGATACAAATGGCAAAGAACGTATTATGATAATCAGGCTTTCGGGATACTGAACGGAATCGGCAAAAATCTCACCACGAAAACAGAAACCTGTCTCTATGAGAATGCGACATGTAAGATTGCCGGTCAATCGGAAATCCTGCAATATGATAGCTATGGAAACGCTCTTCAGGTAAAAGACGGTCAGGGCAATATCAGTAAAACTTCCTATGACGGCACATATAATGCTTATCCGAAGAAATCCATTAATGCTTTAGGCCAATTCAGCACCACCGAGTATGACTTTGAGACCTCTATCTCTGCTACCAACCCGACCAATCTCGGCTTACCAGTATCAGTAACCGATATTAATGGTCTAGTTTCCAAAAGCACTTATGACGCTTTGGGCTGGCTGAAAGCTGTTTATAAACCGGGTGACACAACTCCATCAGCAGAATTTGAATATCATCTTAATGAAAACTCACTCTATGGCGTTCCGATTGCCGTCATGGCCAAAGTCCGGACAGAAAAAGGGACGACTGATGAGGCAAAAATTCTCAAGACTTATGACCTTTATGACGGTCTGGGCAACAAAGTCCAATCCCAATCGCTCATACGCAATAATAATATTGACCAATTCATTACATCATACGCCGACGTCGACTACACCTGGAATCAAAATAATCCCGGAGTCAAAACTATCGCCAGCGAAAATTATGACACGGCAAATTTTGGAAAGCTCAACACCACAATGGTCGGGACGACGACCGGAACCGCCAAGAAATCTTATGCTTTTGCCAATCTCTCCGGCCAGAACTGGAAAAGCATTGATATGAACGGTAACGTCAGCTACTCATACAGCAATCCGGAAGATTTCACCGCTAAAACCGTTTCCCCCAACGGTCTGATCGCTTATGCCGCTGCTGATCCGGTTGCCCGAACACAAACCGGTTCAGTCTGTAAAGACATTGTCAGCGGTTATACTCCCAATGACGGTACTTTTTTAACTGATAAATTCCTACGCAGCTGTCCCGTCTCCGGAGCAAAAATCTCCACCAAGACCGTCTCCGATTTCATGGGTAATACCACCTATGTGTATGACAATCTAGGGATCACCAGCGGCGGAAAGCCTTTAACTACCAATATTTATGACTCACTCGGCCGGCTGCGAACCTCAAATGATGCTGATTTGGGTATTTCAAACGTCGTCGATTTCGATCTTAACGGCAATATTTTAAAAACTACAAACGCGGCCGGGACCGAATTTAGAACTACCTATGACGCTCTTAACCGTCCGTTTGAAAAATATGTCGCTGGACAGCTTCGAAATAAATTCTATTATGACCAACCGTATGATGGCCGGATTTGCGGTACTACTAGTACTGCTACTAAAGGCAAACTTTGCAAAAAAGAAGAATGGGGCAATGATCCTTTAAGTCCTTCTTCGCAGGGTAATCTGATCCTTAAATATCTCAAATATGACGATCTGGGAAGAGTGCTTGAGGAAAGAGTCAATTACGGCGGGACGCTGGCTTCAAAATTCGGCGGCAGCGACTTTGTCACTTCTTATACTTATGACAATATCGACCGGGTTTTGACGGTAAAATACCCCGATTTTGCCGGCTCGGGGATTCCCCCAGAAACTGTCACCAATACTTATACGGGGCCTTATCTTTCGATGGTCAAAGGGGATAAAAATTATGTTAACAGTTTAGCTTATGATTACTTGGGACGCTTAACTAAAAGATCCTTAAATGGAGGAACCGTTTACCCGATAACTGAAGACTATGCTTATGACGTCAACAGAAGGCTTTCACAAATCCAGGTCACCAACGTTTCAAAAGATCAGGGCACTTTCAAAGGGGTTAATTTGGCTTATAACAATTATGACAGTGCTACCGGCAATATTTTAGGTATTATGGACAACGCTATCTACGCTAACCCGTTGCTTTCCAAAACCATGAATTATAAATACGATAATCTTTCCCGACTGGTTTGCGCTGATTCGAGCACTAATTGTAATAATCCCCAGTTTGCCAATGCCCAAAACACATATTCATATGACGATCTGAATAATTTATTAAACAAAAAAGAAGATAAAAATTATGCTTTTGCTATCGACAGCAACTTCCCCTACCACGGAGTGAAAAAAGTGACCGCCGGAACTACTCCCGGACCAGGTATTTCTTATGATAACCTCGGCCGGATGACTTCCTATACCGTCCCCGGAGGATACCAGATCGATATCCCGAAAGCTGATGGCTTTGACCTCAATTCCGGCAAGCCGCAAAAGATAGTTTATACCAATCTGGCTGCTATGCCTACTTTAGCATCAACTCCGATTCCCACCGTCACCAAAACTCCGACTCCGACGGCTACCAAAACACTGACGCCGACCACGACCGCCGCCGCACAACCGACACTCACTCCAACCAAAACGCTTACACCAACTATTACCAAATCACCCACTCCGACGATAACCGGTCAGGCAGTCAAATCACCCACGCCGACTGTCACCAAAACACCCACACCGACAGCAACAGGTGCGGCTGTCAAAACTCCGACTCCGACTACTGCTCAAACCCAAACCGGAAACATTTTGACTCTTCAACCTTCTCCGGCCGTAAATAACAATCTATCCCTTAATACATCTCTTTCGCCTTCTGCGATCATGACCAAAGTCAGAAGCACCTGTTCCGTCACCGAAAACAGTAAACTTTCGTATAACACGGCATCAACAAAATACACTTATTCTGTTGTCGTCATCCTGGGTAAAACTTATTCATTTAACAACTTCAAGATTCCCACTATTCCCCCTAATGGAATATTTTCCATTTCTTACTCGGGCGGGAAATCAAACTGCCAGGTCAGCTTCCCCGCCGCCTTAGGCATCCAGGTCCAAGCCCAAACTCCGAGCAACGCGGTCACCGAAGTCTATTATTACGACGGCGAAGGAAGCAGAATCATGAAAGCGCTGGTAGGTTCTGACGGTAAACTGTCTAATGAAGTCCTTTATATCAACCAATATCTGGAAAAAGACAGAGGCGGCAAACTTTTCCGGAAAAATTATTACGCCGACGGCAAACTGGTCGCGGTCAGAAATTTTAATTATCTGGACAGTGAACCGGCCATCCCCGCTATCACTGCCGTGCCAACTGGCCAATATAACCCAATTTCAACTATTACAGCCGGAGCCTATGCCACTGCCGCTCCCTACCGTTCACCGACTCCGTTGCCGCCCGGTGCCGCTACTCTTACCCCAACTCTCCCCCCCGGAATCTATCTGAATTCCGGCGGGAATATTTCAACAACAGTAGGAGGAAACGGGCAATTTAAATCCTGTACTTCAGTATGTAATGCTAATAATGGTAAAGTTTGCGTCAGTGTCGGAACCGATATTTACGGTTCAAATGGGATGCTTAAAACTTGGGATGCCTCAAATGGAGGTACCGGAGAATGTTTTGACGGAAATAACAGCGGTACGCCGATTAATTGTACTGATATTATTACTGACAAAGGAGGCCGGCCCAAAGCCTGCCCGGACAGCGGACATCTGACCAACTGGACCAATTGCAACTGCGCCAATCCTTCTCCTACTGTCACGCCCACAAAAATTCCTCCTACCGCTACCCCCACTAAAACACCCACGCCTACTCCAGCTTTAGTGATAGAAATAAATGATGGAACGAAAGCAACAACTTGTACAACTCTCTGTTTAAACTCAA
The DNA here is from genome assembly GCA_964354025.1 of uncultured Gammaproteobacteria bacterium. Classification (GTDB taxonomy): domain Bacteria; phylum Patescibacteriota; class Microgenomatia; order 2-02-FULL-39-11; family 2-02-FULL-39-11; genus JALHWS01. The sequence continues at coordinate 11,914 of CAYGXQ010000005.1, forward strand.
CCAAAGCTCCAGGTTCCTCTTGTATCAGCGTAGGAATAAACGCTCAAGCTAATGATCGCTACATGATGACTCTGGGTAAAGATGATATCTATGGTCAGTGCATAACATACTCAGATGAGAATCTTAATTGTTCCTCAATTATGGGAAATAAATTTAGTATGAGCAAATCTTGCAGTAATACTCTCGGTGAAACTCATATCGCCAACTGGACTAAATGCAAATGTCAATAAAAATAATCCTACACCGATTTCTTATATCCGCAGATTTTGAGGAATAAAAATGAGGTCCGTTTCCCTTTTGGCCGCCGCTTCGTCTTCTGAGGCATGAATGGCGTTTTGCTGGATGTCTGTCCCGAAGTCGCCGCGGATGGTTCCTTTACCCGCTTTGGTACTGTCTGTCGGACCGCACAATGCCCGCACGCGGCTGACAACATCTTTTCCTTCCCAGAGCATCGCCATGACCGGTGTTTCCTGCATAAATTTTTTCAACCCTGGAAAAAACGGCTTCTCTTTGTGATGGGCATACCACTGATCAAGAAGTTTATCGGAGAGCCTGACGAATTTGGCCCCTGCCAGGATAAAACCGGCTTTCTCGAAGCGGGAGATAATTTCACCGATCACCTTTTTCTTGACGGTGTCGGGCTTGATGAGAATGACTGTCTGTTCCATAAAATTAGCGTTTAGCTCCTAGCGTTTAGCGTTTCGTTTATAACTAGACGCTAGACGCTATTTAAATAATTTTCTAAATCTTTCTTCTTGTTTATACGGTCCTATTATAGCAAGGTTCAGCCGGTTTTGTCCAAAGATATTTTCCGCAACTTCCTGTACTTGGGCCGAAGTCACTTTATCAATTTTCTCCATAATTTCCTGCGGAGTGCGGATATTTTTTTCCAAAAGTTCGGCCGTCCCGAAAAGCGAAGCGACATTGTGACTGTCTTCCAGTTCGAGAGTCAGTCTGCCTTTGAGATATTCTTTGGCTTTCCCCAATTCCTCTTCGGAAACCAGTTTATCAGCCATTTTTTGGTATTCGCCAATAATTACTTTGATCGCCTCATCAATCCGGCCCACATCCACTCCCGCCTGGGTGACGAAATTACCAACGTCTGTGTATTTTTCTGTAGCTGACCGGACATAATAAGCCAGTCCCCTCTTCTCCCGCACTTCGATGAAAAGCCGGCTTGACATCCCGCCGCCCAAAACGCTGGTCAAAACTCCCAGAGCGTATCTTTCCGGATGAACCAAAGGATAAGCCCGCACTCCCAGACAAAGATGCGCCTGTTGGGTGTCTTTGTATTGGACCAGCAATCCCGGTACCTTCTGACCATCATCAACAGTTTCCGCTTTCTCCACTTTCCTCTTCCCCCACTCCCCAAAATATTTTTTCATTAAATTTATAATTTGTAATTTATAATTTGTAATTTTGTTAATACCTCCCGCAATCACCACCACCGTATTCCCCGGCGTATACAATCTGTCCATATAACTAACGAAGTCTTTTCTTTTCACTGACGAAATCACTTCTTTTTTTCCGATAATGTCTCTGCCCAATTTCGTGTCGCCGTAAAGGAGATTTTCGTAAAGGTCGCCCACTTTTCTCATCGGCAAGTCCTCATACATATTGTATTCTTCGATAATGACGCCTTTTTCTTTAGCAATCTCTTTTTCATCCAATCGGGAGTGTAACAAAATATCTGATAATATATCAATCAATAAAGGAAGATGTTTCACTGCTGCTTTTATATAATATCCGGTATGATCTTTGCTGGTGAAAGCATTGGACTCACCGCCGATGCCATCAACGATCGAGGAAATTTCAAGAGCCGTCGGCCGTTTCTTTGTTCCCTTGAAAGCCATGTGTTCAAGAAAGTGCGACAATCCATTGATCCCCTTTTCCTCGAAGCGTGAACCAGCACCGACCAAAACCAAAACCGTCACCGACTCCACCGAAGGCATGGGAACAGTGATCAGCCGGAGACCGTTAGTGAGGGTATGTGTTTGGTAGTTCATAAGAGGTTTCTATCATACAAAAACGGGGCGGAAAAGAAAAGGAGGAAGATGGATTAAATCTTTGTACCGCGCTCACCACGAAGATCAGCTTTAATATTAGGATCTTTTGACCACACAGTTATTTTATATTCCAGCAAGTCAAAAGCTCCTTCCCGTTTTATCTCTCCATCAGTACCGGTGTAATCTTTAAAGTCTGTTCTAATCAGTTCTATATGGGCAACAAATCTGAGTGACTCTAAAACTACCACCTGACCTGCTCTGGCCGTTTCAATATTGCCAAATTGATACCTTAAATGCTGTCCCTCAAAAACAGGAATTCTGGCATTTGGAGATGTAATCGTACTGCAAACATTAGTATGACCTGTATTAGGATCATTTAGCTGAAATATTACTTGATCTGACAGATGAAAAACATAGGCATCGTTTACCGGATTATTTGAAGCATCACGAGTTTCAAATAAATTATCTATTCTTAAGAAATTAAATCTTGCGCTATCTTCTTCATCAATAAAAAACATTTGGCTTATATCTGTACCATTATTTGTAAAACTAACCGAATGGCCAATCTGCCTCCAGCTTGGATCAACCGTTGCCTCATTTTTAGCTACTATCCTGCCAGACTGATAAGTATTTCCCTCAACTATTCTTAACCTTCCATCGGTTTCTGGTAAACTTGTCAAAAGGTGAGCTTCCTCGCTAGGAATAGGAATCGGCGTTGCCCCTGCCCGTGCCCCTTCCGCGTATCCGGCTGCTTGGATATCCTGCGTCATCTGCTGTCTCCAGGCAGCCAGAGTACCTGATAATCCCGGAGTTTCCATTGCTAATTTGCGCCAATCGGGGGATAAATAATCATCCAGGATTACTAAATCCTCTTCGGTAAAACGATTTTGTTGGGAATCAGCCCTCCATTGTGTCGCCCTATGTATAAGATATTTAAGGTAACTTTTTAATGGTCCTCCATCTTGTGCCGGATCCTGAAATTGGGCTATTTGTCCGTCAGTAAGTTTATCATTTAAATCTAGGTAAGTTGTTAAAACATCCAACCGAAAATTTTTCTCGCCATCCTCCAAAGGAGCATTAACCAATAAAGACAGATAAACAGGCTCAATTATGTCATCAGTAACAAGATCTTCCGGCAGTTCTCCTCCCGGTGGCCGCCGTTTCTCTTGAAGCAGTTCGATTTGATGATTAACAACATTAAATATTGCGTTATGAATAGATAACTGACGAGTCTTCTCCGGTTTTGGCCGCGGATCTCCTGCTGTAAGTGGTGGATCTCCAATTAGTGACATATATTTAAACTATAACACACCCAAAACCTTCGTCAAAGCCCAGAGGAAAAACCGCGAATTTAGAAGAAATAACTTGTAGAATACTAAGATATTGGATAATGTATGGCAATAAAAGGAGGCACAGGCAAATCCACGCCCGCCATCTTGGCGGCCAACTGTTTCATCTCATAGATTGCTGTCATATCCGGCGGAAGAACCGTTACCGCGGTTTTTGCCGGTTCTTCAAGTCCTGCCGACATATTTTTTGAAACCGGCGGTAACTGCCTGTATTGCTCTATTAGTTCTGGAGTCAGCTTAGTATAAAACCTTTCGTTAAAATTAAACTTAGCATTGTAACTATTATTTCCAACGCTTGCATGAACCAATCCGTAGCCTAAATCTTCACCGTATGGTTTTATACCTAATCGTGGAGATCCATCATGTTCATGGACTGCCCCGGAATATTCGGCAGATAAATTTCTTGTCGCATTTTCCCACTCTGGTTTACTTAAGCCTAAATAATCAGAATATACTCCATTACTTTGAACCGTTAGAATCCGTGCTACCGTATCATTATTGCTGGCAATGTTACCCTCATGTATCTCAAGTCTTTCTAATTTTCTATCTTCACTTCCAAATTTTAAAAAGATTTTTTTATATCGTTGCTGTTTATGTTCCAATGAAAGATTGTCAGTGTGGGTTTTAATTTCCAGAATAGTCAGTTGCCCTTTTGGATCTCTATATACACCAATTTCATATTGTGTGTTTAGATTACTCGGATCAGCAAGGATTGCTTTTATCCAGGGAGGAAGAGCTTGAGAATCATCAGGATCAGCAAGTTCTCTTTCTCCTTTAAATCCTTTTAATCCGGGCATTAATACTTCAACCGCTTGTGAAGTTTGAAATAAGTCAAAATTCTCACTTAGTCGAGTCAGCGCGCTTCTCCATGAATCCTGTTCCCTGCCGGAAACCATGGGCGGCATTTGATCTCCCCAATGGTCAGCTTGTGCAACCGGAACTATTTTCGGGGGGGGCAAACCGGCAGTAGCATGTTCAGGAACCAACATTACCATATTATTTAATCAATATCATATCTTTTACTTATTCACAAGAAGGAATTGAAATGAATACCAGTTTTTGACTATCGCTATTTTGCGTAATGGTTGTTGATATCAACAATTTCCGCTTCACCATCATCTGTCAGAATAAAAATCGCCCTGTATTTCCTGTCTATCCGGAAAGAATAGATCTTCAATTCTTTTGGCTCGAGAATTTCCGTGTGTAATGAGGGATGTTTCGGATTGACGGTGAAAAAAGCTATCTGTCTCTCCAGTTTCCGTTCCAGTCTATGTTTTTTGGCGTAATTTAAAAGATCAGCTCGGAGCGGCTTAACCGGCATAGGCAGACGACTTTGATAATCCTTTTGTAACGCTGTTGATAAACTTGCTGTTGTATTTACCTGTTTTGGCCATTTTCTGCCTTACTTCCTCAAGAGGCCGCGGAGTAAAAACTTCCAATTCCAACTCTCCGGAAAAATATTTCCGCAGGAGAGCGCGGATAAATTCAGAACGGGTGGCATAACCCTGTCTGGAAGTTTCTGTCTCGACTAAACTGGCAACCTGTTCCGGTAAAGAAATCGTAAATGTAGTCATATAAGAAATTTTAACAAATTTTCTTATTTATTGTCAAGATAGATTAAAAATATCTATAACACACCCAAAACCTTGGTCAAAGCTTGGGTTTCGAATTGGTTGAAGCTCTCGATATCACCTACTGCTTGCTGATTCAAGCAGACGAAAATCGAATAAGAACCATCTGGTTTTATAAAGCCTCCCATATCGTGGTGATTCATGCCAACTTTAAATTCACCTTCACCGATTATATGAAACGATGAAATGCTACTTGGAACTGGGTATTGCGTCTTAAAATATGCCAATCTTGTTTTATTATCTGTTTGTTCCGCTAAAGCCTGTATGATAAAATCTCTGTCTTCATCTTGAAGTAATCGTCTATTAATAATATTCCCAAGTATTTTGCCTAAATCTCCAGCCGTAGTCATAAAAAGTTGATGCGATACACTATAGTCAGTCTTCGTCAGCTCTAGTTCTGTCTGTAATCTTTTTGCAATGATTTTACAGGATGCATCCCAATTTCTTGTGCCTGTCAATTGATAGACCAATCCTTCATATACATATTCATCGTGATTCCTCAATAGTCTAAATATCGCCTCCCGAAAGTTTGGGTAAGTATGTCCCATAAAAACCACCGGATTTGTTAGATTGTATTTTGCCGGATTTTGACGGATATCCCGCAAGGCCAACATTGCTATAGGCAGTGTAATCAAACTCCAGGCTTCAAAGGGGACTTCCGAATTCACGGCAATCACTTCACCTTTTTCATTTTGGGCAAAAAAGGCGGACTGCCCGGGCATTTCTTTTGCCAAACCGGCAATCTCCTCCTGCACTTCGGCGATCAATACCGTCCTGTCTTTCACCGGTCTGGTCGGCTTTTCCAAAACATGTTCTTCCCTTTCCCGGTAAATGCCTCCTCCGCCATAACCCTGTCCGGGCGGGTTGACTGTTTCTATGACCGGTGGAGCTTGTATAGCTGAAGGTTTTTCCGGTATAAATTTGGAAAGAATCCATCCCAAACCGGCTGCACCGGCCGCACCTGCCAATCCGATCACTAATTTCCTTCTCGTTTGACAAAAACGTATCCGGTTATCAACCAGATAACCGAAATTGGCAATTTTCCTTGCGGCTGTCCGGTCAAGTTGATCAATGCTGATAGCCTGCGGGTCTCCCCATGCCTGACCGTTATATTTTCTCACCGCAAAAGATACCTCATCGCCTTCTATATTCAAGCAATAATATTTATCCGGACTGGTTCTGGAAAAATAACCTACTTCGCTCAAAGCCTCACCTTGCAATCTCACTAAAAAACTGTCTCCCTCATCTAACTCCAAAACCGCCTTATCTTTCTTAAAAGACACATCTCTGCCCAAAGCAAAAAGAAGAGTATCTTCTTGAGGTTTTTCCGCCACCACCGGCGTTCCCCTGAACAGCTCAAATTCCGTCAAGGCTTTAGCCAGCGGCCGGCTATGGTCTATCAACCACGAAGTATTTATCCTTTCTTCGCTTTGTGCCGGATTAATGGATAAAGCAGCTATCTCGCCAGTCATAATCATATTCTCACTCCTGTTTGTCTGGCTTGGGCGCGGCGCAGACCAGCTCTTACTGCTTTTTGACCTCTTATCATTTCATTTCGCTTCGCGTTTGAAACTGCCCGGCTTTCTGCCCGGATACCGGCTCCTTGTTTTTCCTGATATTCTTTCCAACCAACAGGCCTTACCTCTCCTCCGGCTGATTGGGTTAAAGTGACCGGATGGACAGACTGCAGTCTGGTAGATACCGGTTGCTCGCCGTAATAAGCGGCGCCGGAGAGATATTTCGCCCGCGATTTGACTAATTTGTCCAAAGTCTTCAAAGCTTCTTTTTCATCTGCGTCCGTCAAAATAGCAATGATCGAGGATTTTTCGTCTGTACCGGCTTTGGCACGCAAAAGATGAAAAAGTTTGCCGTTAACCATGAAATGGCTAATATCTGCTTGATAACCAAGATCAGGTATTTCCGTTCCACCCTGAAAATCAGCCGGGGTGAGAGTTAAACCCGGACAAAAGCCGCTGGTACCGATTGCTCCCTTGGTTGAACAAACTTCTTGTCCATCTACTTTTATGCTTTTTATCACCGTCGGTTCCAGATGCCGGCCGCCCAGATCAATGGAAAATGCAGTCATTAAATCAAGCATAGAAAATCTGCCTTTCTCTGTTTCTATCAATAAATCAGCTGGAGAAATATTTCCTGCCATAGCACTCACCAAACTTGCTTTCTCTTTATCAATAATATCTAAAACCGCGATTGAATTGGTTCCTTTCAATTTAGCCGCTTCTTCAACCGCCACCTTTTGTATCCCCGCTTCCAGAGTGGTTTGCACCTCCACACTGTAATTGGGAAGATTCTTTCCAAACATCTTCTCCAATTCGCCAAAAACCATGCCATTATAAAAGTTTCTTTCCTGCGGCACTTCCGGAGTCAGGATTTTTACCTGGTCCAACTCTTTCAATATCTCTGATTTTTCATCCGGATTGACTGCTCCTTTCTTGATTAAATTATCCAAAACGTCTTTAGCATGATTTAATAAAGCTATCTTACCTTCCGATGTTGTTGGATCATAAGTTGTTGGCGACTGGATCATGGCGGTTAAAAGTAATGACTGGGCTCTATCTAAATCTTTGGCGTCTTTACCAAAGTAGATTTGGGCGGCTGCTGGTACCCCATTACACTGGTTGCCTAAATAGATTACATTCAAATACATTTCCAGAATTTTATTTTTCGGATAATTACGAGTGATTTCATCGGCCAACAACCATTCTTTCACTTTTCTTGGTAATGATTCTGTTCTTGCGTATTCCGGGCTAAATAACAAATTACGGGCTACCTGTTGGGTGATAGTCGATGCTCCTCCTTCTCTGATAAACGGCATGATGCTTTTTATTTGAGAAGGAGTAATCTTGCCAAAAAAAGCTTTGATGATATCCGGCACGTTATAACCGGCATTGGTGTAAAAAGTCGGATCTTCATTTCCGACTGCATAAGCGATCATATATTGTGATATTCCATCTATGGAAACATAATTTTTCAAACCGCCTTCGGGAGCAAATCTGACCGTTATCGGAGTGCCTGTACTATCTTCTATCGTCACCGGCTGATTTGCCCGCGTCTGTTCCGCCAATTCGGTTGTGGGAGGTAAATGCAATTTATCCATAAACATCGGCCTGACCCCCTGAGACCAAGTAGCGTCTAGAACTCCCAGCGGAAAATCAATTACATAAGGCTTGGTAATAGGACTGGTGGCCAACGCATAAGCCGCTATCGCCATTACCGCCGGACCTTTTAAGCGCAACAATTGCGCCAAATATCTCTGATACAAGGCTTCCTGTTTAGCATGAAGAATTCGTGGCGTCGTGGCAGCCTTCCTTTCTGCTTTTTCTCTTGTTTGTTTTTCTTTCCTATCAGCCACCCTTTTCTCCACATCTGCCACAATCGCTTTCATCTTGCCTGGTTCTCCGGCCGCTCTTTCAACCTCAAAAATCAGATCAGAAGCACTAATGGCTAATCGGATATATTTTCTTTCGCCGGCTTCCATCCGTTCTTCTTTTTTCCGCATCACTTCTCCCAAGACTTGGGTTAACCGTATCCTGCCAAGTGTTAAAGATCTCTCTACTTCCTCAAGTAAATGTGAAACTGACATGGCCGGTCTGAAGGCGCTAGTAATCTCTTCCCTGAGTTGTTTGACAGCCGGAAAATCTTGGGGAAAGTGTTCTGTCAGTTGTTTAGTTGGATAAAAGTTAAGAACTCGAAAATCATTTTCGGTGATTGCATATAGAGTAGGATTGTCATGATATTGGGCTAATCTTTCTTCAAGGTATGCTCTCCAGGCAAGATAAGGAGCCTCTTTGGGATTAGCCGTTATCTGTTCTCTCAAGGCAATTGCCTGATCTTTACTGGCTTTCCCTTTAGATTCCAATATAGTCAGGATTTGTACATAACCTGCCGGTTCTACGCTGGTCACTATCAGGGCCAGAAGACTATCAGGATAAGGTTGTTCAGGATGACTTTTCTGGCGTTGGATCTGCTCTGTTAAACAACCAAAGGCAATGTCTGACCGAGTGAGTGTTGGTCTTACCTCAGGTTCTACGTTTAGTCCTACCCTTAGTGGTGAAGTTAATTCAGCTGATATCATATTCGGCCTCTCCCCTGGTTAAACGTTCTTGCTTGTTGTCTGACAAATCTAGTTTGCGCTTTTTGGGCTGCCAGTCTTTGTGTCTTATCCCGGGCCGGCGTGCTGATCCCGTATGTTGCTCCCCTGGCCGGAGGTACTATCGAAGAAAGCTGGTCCTGCTCAAAAGCGGAAATGACCGTTTTTATCCTCTCCTGAAGTTTTTGCAAAGGAATGGTACTGTTTTCCGTCTGCACTGTCACAATGGGTTGTCCCCGCACATCCGGCACTGCCTGAATAAACAACTTACGGCCATCTTCTATTAAGAAACTCATCCCATCGGCAATCGATTCGTTCAGCGCATTCAACATCGGTGGGCTTAGATGCTGGCCTTTATAAATTTCCTGCACCAAACCGGCAATATCAAAAGTACTGGTTTTGAAATGCAAGCGCCCATACGCATCATAATAATATTCGCTTTTTGACATCCGGTTGTTAGTCAGCAGGTATCGGTTTAATTTAACGGTATCTACTTTAAAAGGCCCGGTAGACGAAGCAAAACCAACCCGGTTAGCCAATGCTTCGATATATCTTTTACTGGACGGATCGCCTTTGGCCGCCTGCACCACTGCTTCCCGGATGGAATATTCTTGTAATCCCGGGACATAAGTCCAAAACGCGGCAGAACCGCCGGCTTGGCTGGCAACCCAGATTTTATCGTCATAAGTAAGTTTATGATCTGAAATTAGCTTGTTAATTTCATCTAAAGAAACCAACAAAAGCATTTCCTGTGAAAATCCGCCTGCTTCAAACTGGTTTGACGCATTAGCTTCAATTATCTTGCTATTCCTGTCTATGGCCACCAAAGAAGCTTGTCCTCCCGAAGCTTTCAGCGATTCTGACAAGGTAAATTGCGCTGAAACCAGAGATTTTCCCTGACTATTGAGACGCAGATTGCCTTCTTTAAGGTCGGAAAGATCCGGCAGTTGGTTAAAAGAAACCGGCTGGACATTTTCGTTGAAACCTCTCGGGCCGTAGTAGTAATATTTACCATCCTGACCAACGAAGACATTGGGCGCTTCCAATTTTACCGGAGATTTATCAACTCCCATCACTTCACCGTCAATCGGCCCAATGGTATAAGCCCTTATTTCTCCGGAAGAATCATAATAAATTATTTGATCCCGCACTAATGTCGGATTAGTCAGATTTGCCAACGAATCCACCGGCTGCCTTTTGGTTTGTTCTGAAGTGGCAAATAACTGATAAATTGTTTTCCCTTTTCCCGTTCCCCATGAAAAAGTAAAGGCTGTCTTTTGCGCCACCAGGTAATATTCGCCGCCGTTCCTCGGGAGCCAGACTTCTATCACACCATCCTGCAGTCTTTCATTATTTACCACCCTGACCGGCTGTCCTTTTTGCAGATTGCCGTCAACCAGCGCCCAGACTGATTCCGTATCTCCAACGACGCCACCGCCGATTACACCTCCGCTTTGAAGAGTAGTCTGTGGCCTACTGGCTACTAACAAATTTTGTATGAGAATATATTTCGGGCCTTCTCCGATAGCCACCACTTCCAGTTTGCCTGAAGCGGGATTGACGATAAAAAACCGGTCAGTCGCCACTTCCTTACCGTCTTTCCCTCTTTCGAAGTACCGGTAAACCGAAGCCGTATAACCGGGTTTGACATTTAATACCCCGCCAAAATTTGCCAAGTCAATGGTCATCTTTATATCTTTCTGGCCTACCAGATAGCCGCCGTCTTTTGTCACCAATACTTGCGGTTCATATAAATAATCAGCGAGACTGACTTCTGTTGCTTTGGTTCTTTGCAAAATCTCGGCTAAAAATTGAGTTCTTCCCAAATCCTCCGGTCTTCTTCCATGCGACCTTGATAATTCTCTGATATTAATTTCTTCTTTAAACTGTTTTTTGGGATCGAAATCACCTCTGAATCGGGCTTTCCCCAACTCTTCCGGTTTTCCATCACCGGCTCCCAAAAAGATCCCGTTTTCCAAAACATAAATAGTCGGCAAACCGTCGTGCGCGGCAATGGCGTAAATATTCTGGTTGCCATAAACGAAGCTGGTAGCCTGGGCCACCAACTGGTTTCCTTCGGCATCAACCCCAAAATCCACATAGACAGTTTTGCCGGCGGCATTGGTATAAATCAAAATCCCTTTATCATTTTCGGTGATGATATTTAAACCCCAAGCTGGATCCTGCAGGGTATAAGTCGTTGAATCGAAGATGCCGTCATTGCCAAAACCGGCTCTCATATCGTCAAATTGCTCTTTGGTCTTGATATCTTTGGCAAAAAATACTTTTTGCCCCGGTTTAACCAGTTCAATCTGCTGGTAATTATTCGGATCACTAGACCGAGTCCAACCGACGATCTCTCCAGTTCTTAAAATCAAAAACTGGGGAACCGGTTGGCCTTTATCGTCACTACGGAAAGGCGTCCGGTAAATCGGTTTATCCGGATTATTATCCAAAATCAGCTTACCACCCTCATCCAAGACTTTTACCGGACTGCCATCTTGCATCTTACCGAAATCCGGATAACTGCCATCGGGATTAGTCAGGTATCTCACAAACTGGGTGGCTCCCGCAGTCTCCGTTGCAGTCCGCTCAAGATATGGCACCGGCCTTTGGGAACCGTAAAGAGCATTTTTTTCCCCTTCAAAATTGTCAATATCCAACCTTATGCCAACCCCTGCCGGAATGAAATGATTCGGATCCTGTGCGGTGGTCGTACGGGCTGGCAGCTGATAGCCTTTTTCCGGATAAGCGATTGCTTGTTCAACGCCTGGCAAAACTTTAACTGAATGGCGGGGTACTGTCACCAGGTCATATCCGACTACTTTTTTAGTAACTCCCTCATCTGTCCGATCAATGCTTACCATCGGCACCACTCTTGTCTGCGCTTCGACTTCAGCGGTTGTATATGGCTTGTAAGGAGTAAGTAATTGGGCGGCGGTAAAAACCGCAGTCGAAGCCACAGCCGGTATTACTTTGGCTGCCAGTTTTTTTCTTTTTTCTCTTACTTGTGCTCCGCGTTCTCTGATTCCAACTACTAATTCCTGATCATCTTCTCTGATCGGCCGCAAACCGGTCCCGGTGTTGACGATTGAGCCAACCGGGAAATTTGGATTGAAACTGCTGTCTCTGACGATACAAACTAACTCCTTCGTCTGATGATCCTCAATGATAATTACTTGGGCAATGTAATCACGATGGAAAAGAGCGTCCACAGCCAGCATCGCTTCCTGCAGGATGGGAGAGGCAAATCGTTTCCGCGGGTCACGCGGATAACGTTTGATAGCGACAGCATAAACCTGATTTTTAGGATCCATCAGTTTTGACTTTACCATTTGTGACTCAGCCACCGCGGGAATATTTAAGAGATCCGTCCTTGCAAACATGGTAGTTGCTCCTTTCCCCACTGGATGAAGCTTCATGCTTTTCTCTGTTGTAATGTCGTAGGCGGCAAAAGACGATCTTGTTTTTCCTTTTTTATCGGTTACCGGTTGCCTGGTAATCACCAGTTCCGCCTGCCGTCCATCTCCCAACATAGAACCAATGGCTACTCCCGCTGCTTCAGAACCGGCTGAATAATAACCGGTCGACGTATGATCCCTCCAACCGCGGATGATTTGTTGATAATCAACAGATGGCAATCTTTCAACCGGAATCGGGTCTTCTTCCTGACAATTATTCGCGGCGGCCGGATCAATCACAAAACACCTGATCCTTCTTTCTTCACCTTCCATCATCTCATACAAAACCACACTGGGATGTCTCAAAGGGCTATTTGGTCTGGGAGCGATAACCGCCTCTAATTTTTGTTCACCGGCCGTATTTGTTAAAACTGAAAATCCAAATTGCTGGGCAATGCCGGGTTTATTTCCTTCTGATCCGATCGGATTTAATTGGTGAATCGGCCCGTAATTTTTCTCCAATGTATCCTCTGTTGCGCTTTCAAATCTCGCTATATCTCTTTTTCCGCCCGACTCGTCATAAACTACCGGCCGGTTTTGGTCCGGATCCCAGACGATCCTAAAATACATACCATCAACCGTTATTTCAAACACCTCCCCGAAAGCTTTCCGTCTTTTCTCCAGATTTGTCTCGAGTAATTTTGCCGTTGCCTTAGCGGTCACTTCCCGGGCTGAAGATAAAATTCTCTCTTCAAGTATTTCTGATAGAGGACTGGAAAACCCTATTCCCAAGGCAAAAGCTTTATTACCCGGCTGTCTGCTCCGGTCAATGGCCACCAGTTCTTTCCGGCCGCCCCCCCGCTCGATGATAAAGACTTCGCCAATCGCGGCGGCTCTTCCGGCCATTTCATCTGTCACCAGTTCCGGCCTTTCTCCGCTGGCTATAAATCTCAAATGATAGATATTATCTGACCCGCCCAAATGGTATTCCTGTTTCAACCTTGAAAACTCTGAACTTTCCGCAAATCCACCTCCCTGCCAGACTCTGGTAGGCACTCTGGTGATTTTATACTGGTTTCCCTGTCCGTCAATCAAAACAACCTCATGCCGGAGAGCGGCCTTCGAAGGCGGAATATAAAGTTCCAAAGTTTTGTCACCCAAAATATCAAGTTGGACAATTTCATCCGGTTTAAAAACGGCACGGGCTATGGCCGGATGAAAAGGTGTCCCTTCAACATATCCTCTGTCGAAACCGGTACAAAGCTTTCTCGGGTCATCATCTTCAAGCGGCGCAATATCCGGATCTGTCCCCTCAGGATAAACAAAAGATAAAATCGGTACGTTTACTCCTTCTACACGGGTATTAATAAGCTGGACTCTCGGTAAATGTCGTGTTCTCCGGTTATATGGTAAATATTGTGGATTGCCATCAGGATCGCGGGTTATGCAAACAGCGTAAATTTCTTCATTTAAGGGATTAACGGCCATATCTCTAACCGGATGAAAAGAGATATAACCCAACCCCGGATCAACCAGTCTCACTTCTGTCCTATTTCCCTCGGTTCTGGCATCAACCATGAATTCAATTCCCTGTCCCGTTTGTTCTTCCAGCCTGACCAAAGTCGGTTGCGTTAAAGATAATTCTTCGCTTGGCATACCTGCTTCAACCTGAATCTGACTTTCCCGTAAAAGGCGTTTTTCTACTTCATTTCTCAGAGCTTTTTCCGCTCTTTGCGCTAAGTCAGAAGTAGCTGCCCGGAAAACCGCTTCCGCGCCTTTTTGCACCCCCGCTTGGGCGACTTGAGCCACAGTTTTGCCTGCTTCGCCCAACCAAACACCGGCGTCAAACAAAGCTGTTCCTGTTTCCCTTGCCCGCTCCACAACCTCTTTTCCGGTGAGCAGCAAGGCTCCCTGGGCACTTGGTAGAATCGGAACAGGATGAACTAAAAGTGGCAATTCCTGTTGGTAAAACACAAAGTACGGATCATTAGGCGGCATCCGCTCTAAAACTTCCCGGTAACGTTCCGTCACCCAGGCAGCCATCACTGCTTCTGACGGGCTAACCGTCCGGCCGTTTTCATGTCCAGCCTCCCATACCCTCGGCCACAAATACTTGGATATCACCCGGGCGTTGGTGTCGGTCATGGCTAAATCCGGCGAAACAGCCGGACCCAGCATCCTTCCAATCAGTTCGTCTCTGACAAAAGAGATATCGTCTACCTCAAAAGTTTTCGGTAAAAGATAAAGAAGGGCAGCCGTCTTTCCGTCGATCGGCCGGTTACTCGTCCGATACTCAAGCACGGTCTCCAAAATGGCGCGAAGCAGCGGCTGTGAAATCTCATTTGAGCCAAAACCGGCGCGCGGTTCTGTCCGGGGGGCTAAAAATTCATCACCGATGGCTTTGTAATAAGCGTAAATTCTATCGTTTCGAAGCTCATCGTGGCGGTTGAGGATATCAACGCTGATACCTATCATCTTACAGTCCACCTCGTTTAAATTTCCGCCGTATAATTCCAGATAACCGGCCCGCAATCCCAAATGCCCGGTGATGATCCCCAGCATCCGCCGGTCTCTTTCCTGTCTGTCCAAACTGGCGCAATCCATGAGGTGTTGTACTGTTACCTGCTGGTCAAGAGAAGGTAGAGGTAAAGGCAATGGCCGGGCTTCCGCTGGCGGCGGTGGGGCAGGTGTTTCCATCATAAGACAACCTAACTATATCTTTGTAATATCAAAAATATCTATTTTCAAAAAAATCAGTGATAATTTTATAGTAAGCAGATTTTGTGAAAAAAACAAGAGAGGAATTTAAAGGAAATTAGAGGATTGTATTGAATATCACTTCAATATATCAAAATATAATTATTAATAACAAAAATTGAAAAAATGCGAGTAGAATTTATTTCTTAGGTGGCTGGGCTTTTGTCTGAAGTTCTGGAAATAGATAGTTTTTGGAGATGGTGTCACGCAGTTTCTCTACAAATCCTTCAATCGTCACCCCTGTCCGATCCTGAAACCTTTTCCTGATCTCCTCTTCCTGCCCTTTGGTATCCGTGATCTGTTCGATAGCCGTCAAATCCTCGTCAGTGAGAAAATAGAATAGAGCCATGTAAAGCTGGGCGGCGGAAAACTTCATGGCCGCGGCGATGAATTGCCCAACCTCTTCTTCGCTTTTCTCCGCTTTCAGCTTATCGATAAATCCCAGATATAAATCGTCTTGCGCCATATATTTTCTCACGGTTTTAAACTTGTTAATACGGCATTTGCTGATTGAAATAATCTTGCTAAACCATCATATGTCAGTAAATTCGGTATGTCACCTCTCGCATGCATGGCCTTTAACGCGGCATCCGCTTGGTCCGGATTAGCCGGTATCATTTTAAGTACTTCATTAACTGTATGCAGAACTCTTTCTGCCGAAGCTTGTTGCATCGCCGGTGTCATATCAACTGTACTTGGAATATTTGTTCCATAAATTTGTTCTGCTACATCCTTGACCGCATCCCGCCATACATTAACGATATCACCCGTCATTCCATATTGACGAACAAGTGAATCTGTTGCTTTTATTCCTACATTCCAGGCATCTTGCGCACCGGTGATACTGGTTGATAAATGTGATTCTGCACTTCCCGGACCGGCTCCCGGAATTGTAACTCCGGTAACTCCACTATCAGGCGCACCCGGCGGCGCTACAGACCCAACATGTCCTCTGGCTCCGGGAACATCTATACCGGCTACGGCTCCCGGTGGTGGTGCTCCTCCTCCACTCGGCGCTCCTCCACCAGCTGGAGTTGTAAGATCAGCACGTCCTATTGCATGGATCGCATCCGCTCTTGATACGGCTCCTACTCCCTGTGGTAAAACTTTTTCAACGTTAGTGACATCAATCCCTCTTCCTGTCCCGCTACTTAATCCAGCATCAACCTTTCCAAGATCTTGTCTTGCTAGGTTGTCGGCCGCAACTACACGGAAATGCTGACCGATACCGATACCGATTCCTCCTCCTATCCCCCAAAATAAAGCAATTTGTTTAAAAATATTATCAATCGCTTCAATTCCCTTAATACGTTTTTCGAATGCTTCTAATCTTGGAGCTTTTTGTTCATCAGATAATGCCTTCCAACCTTTCGGTCTTCCTATTGGTTCTGAAATTCTTGCGATAGAAGAAGGCTTCAACAAAGCTACGGTAACCAAAGCGGCATCAGTAAGCGCTAAAGAAACATATCCCGCCGTTGTTCCGGCAACGTATGTGATAGCCCCTTCGAACACAGCGGCGGCGGCGACTGTGCCGACTGCCGGTAAACATCTTTTTGCATATTCTCCAAGTTTCGGTAGATTACTTTTTACCCAACCACCAAATCTTTCACCCGCTATTTCGAGAGGATCTCTTTCTTCTTTTTCTCCCGCCACGGCTGGCGTCACAGATAAGGGTACTTCTGTAGCAGGTGTGGGAGGAGTATAGTCTGCAGGAAGCATTGATCGAATTGAGGGAGCTGCTAACACTGGTTCTTCGACTACAGGAGGAACATACCCCCTGGGGAGCATGTCATTGATAGATAAACGAGAAGGTGCTGGAGCATCTGTCATACATAATTTCTCATTTCAATATTAAATCAATATTATCCCTGCGGGTGAGCCGCCTGTGCTTGTGATGCTTCTTCCTGGAATAGCGCTTGACAAGCCATCATCAATACTACCCCTATACTGGCGCCTGCTTCCCACCTAAAACCGGCTTTTTTCTCAAGTATTTTCAACAATCCTTTCATCTTATCTGGATTTGTGATACCTAAATCTCTGAATGCTTTAAAGATTGGATGCAAGGGTGATTTTTGTTGCTGTAATTGATCAATAAAAGCTATTCTCCAGGCATCGTCATGATCTGTATTAACAAAATCAACTATTACATTGCGTAATTCTCTTTGATTCCGCGCCTCTTCTAATGATGCGCGAACCATCTCATAATCTTGTGACTCGTAATATGCCTGCAATTCAGCATTGATCGTATCTAGGCTATCTGCATGATCTTGTCCAACAGTCGCATCAAGGATTTCATTTCTTGTCACCGGTGGGCCTTGTGTTTCCGCCGCTGTTCCCGCTTCCGGTCCGACCGGAGGGACTCCAGGCACTCCCGTTTCCGGAGGAGTCGGCGGTCTTGCCGGCGGTGCCGGCGGAGCTTCAACTAACTTGGCATTTTCTGCTTCTCCTATTTCCACATTCAACACTCTTCTTGCCAGCTCTTCAGGTGAACCGAGGAAAGTATTACCATTAGCAAGGACTGTTGTTATTTGTATGTCAATATCTCCACCTATTTCCCGCATCATATCTCTGACTGTATTTAAAGACACCTGAACACCATCATCTCTAAGCAATGCTTTTATTATCGCATCAGCGTCTATCTTCGGCATTTTACCTTTTGCTCCCCCTAAATTAACCTCAGACAACGGATTAAGAATGGTGACTATTTGTCCTACCAGGGCTTGTCTCTCCGGAACTGATGCATCCACTGACTGACTCATTAATCTTAATAATTCTGGTTCTCTGCTTAAGGCTTTTCCAAATTTTTTAGTCGCTGATTCGGCAAGTTTTCTAGTTTGCTCAACCGCCTCATCAAGTTCCGCAATATCTTTCCTTACTCCAGTAATTTTTTGAACCTCACCATCCGGAGGCATTGCATATTTCTCTAGATACGCTTTCATGACCGCAGCCCGGACATAACCATGTGCAGTATCATATAATTTCGTTTGAATACCATAAGCTTCACTGTATCCTTTACCCACACGCTTCCCTTCTCCATCTACTCTCCATCTTTCAGCTTTTGTCTGGGCGTCTTTGTAATCTTCTTGACGTTTCCCCTGTACAGCTTTATCAGTATCTAAGGCTGTAGACAGAGCTACGTAATCTGCTAAATCATCATCTGTAATTCTTGCTTGTAAATATCGAGAAACTCCCCCAATAGTACTCAAATCATGCCCTTGTTTTGTCTGCCTGTCAGATAAATTAATCTTAGCTGCTACCGTTAAAATATCTTTAATCTGCTGTGACTTGTGTTCTTTTGTTATTTTCCACTCTTCGGTTGGTTGCAATAATCGTTTTACTGCGTCAGCAATCACGTCCGGCGAATCTGTGGTAGAAATTCGCATCATCTGTAATAACTCCACTTCCGCATCGTACGAGTCTCTCTTACCTGAAAATGCTTGTATAGCTTGCTCATCTGCAGTTATTCTTGCATCTGCCTGATCTAACACTGCTTTTGCTTTTAATACTCCGGCTGACTGCTCTATGTCATATTCATACCTTGTGCGCGTTTCTGCTGCTGGTTGACTTGGATCTTCAACCTCTTTTGTCCCACAAGCAACAACTTTGTAATCAATCCCTTCTTCTCCTCCTGTTGGAGGGGTGGTTGAAGGAGTCCATGTAGGTATTTTTGTCTTATCTGGTATATTTCTGGCTCCTCCCATTCTTCCCTTTGGTGGATATGTCGCTATTATCCATTCCGTCGGTTGTGTTGGATCTGAAACTCGCATCGTCCTAACCTTTGTCACTTCCTCTATCTCGACCTGTGGAGCGGAAAATTCTGCCGCTTCCTTTTCCAATGCCGCTAATTTTTCCCGCAAATCTTGGATAGTTTGTGCGGTTTTTAATTCATGTCCTTCACAAACAACCACTGCAGTCTTTAAATTTTCTTGTTGAGGCTTTGTTAATTCTGCAAGCGCGGTCTCCAAAAGATATGTTGCTTCTTCAAGTGGTATCGCCACTCCGCTCTTTACTTCATCTCTTTTTCCTTGCTCTAAAGCGGCTATTCTCTTTCTCAATTGAGCAGCATCTAGCACCTGTACTGGACCTGCTTTATCGGAAAAATCATAACCTGTCCCTGTTAACACCTGCTTATTTACTATCCGTGGTGTGGCTAAACTAATGATATTCTGATCTACCGCTGCCGGTTGGGCTGGCGGGGGTGGTGGAGCTTCTGCCTCTAGTGGAGTTATTACTATTACTGGTTCTGGTGCTCTTGGAGCCGCTGGTGCTATTGCTTCAAATTGCGGTGGTTCTGCTGGTCTGGCCGGAGCCGCCGGTTCTGTCCGTCTGGAAACCGCGGGAGAAGGAGGTGCCGCTGGCGCGGCAGGTTTCGCGGCCGGGGCAGTTGGTGGTAATAAAGTATTTAATTGTCTACCTAAATCTGCTGTATTTCCTGGTGCTGGTGGTGGTGCATCTGCTGATCTCATAAAATCCTCCTTCAATAGATTTTTGGGCAAAAAAGATTGCCTGTTTCCAGCTTAGGATATTTTTTCAACCCCTGTCAAGTGGCAGTTTGCCCGATTTATCCCCACAGCCACCAGGGGATAAGATAAACCGGTAAACCGTCTGCCTTGATAAATTGCAAATCTCCATTGTATACGACCACTCCTGCTTTTATTCCTTTTTGTGTTTTCGCGTAGAACCTTAAATTATTGATTTTTTCTTTCTCAACTCTTTCAGACATCGTCATCTCAACAGGAATTCTTTCGTTTTCACCCCAGCGGATGATTAAATCAATTTCCCGTCCGGCATAGTTGCGGAAATAATGGACATGAGGCTCAAAAATTTCATTTTTAGCGAAAGCCAAAAAACTGTTTAGGATGATTGTCTCAAAAATTCCGCCGCTTGAACGTGAGTCTAAAACATTCAGAAGTGTTTCCCGGCCTGCCAGGAAATTGGTTATTCCTGTATCAAATAAATAGCACTTCGGGCTTTTGACTATTTGGGAGTAAGGATCAATATCAGGGGTCAACGTCTGCAGTACAAAAGTATTTTCCAGGATCTGCCGGTAATTTTTGACTGTTTTCACGTTAATCTGCGTTTGCCGGGAATAGTTCTCATAATTTAATATCCCTCCGGCATTCAGGCTGAAAATCTGCAGAGTCTTTTGGAAATTTGATAATTCATGGACCAGACCCGCCTGGCGGATATCTTTTTCCAAATAGGTGGTAACCGCGCTTTTTAGGAGCTCAAATTTGCTGTTTTTATCGTCCTTCTGCCAGATGCCGGGTAGAGCGCCATAAACTAAAAGTTCGTCGCGGATAAGTTGGATTTCTCTTTTATACTTAAAAAGCAAGGCGTTTTTCTCCCGCAAAAAATCCTCATTTAAATTATCGAGTTTCCCGGGGAAAAGCGAAGGTAATGTCAGGTTTAATTTACTTGACAATATTTCTCCGATTGAAAGCGGTTGGAGATAGACATATTGCGCCCGCCCTGCCATTGATTCGGCGGTTTTTTTCTGGATTTCCAAAGACGCGGAACCGGAAAGAATCACTTTAATCTTTTCCCCAATCGTATCATGCCAGATCTTTACTAAGTCAAAAACATCAGGTGCTTTTTGCGCTTCATCAATCACGACTAAAATTTCGCTTTCCAGACGTTCAAAAGTAGTACCCAGTTGGGACTCTATCTGTTTTTGCAGGAAATAGAAATCACTTTTAACTTGGTTTTGCAAAAGGATATCATCGAAAAGAAAATAAAATGTCTTGAGTTTGCTCTTTTTGGCAAAGTTTTTTACCAGCGTAGTCTTGCCTGTCTGTCTGGCTCCTAAAACTGCTACAATGTAGTTTTGTGACAAATAGTGCTCGACTATTTTCTCAGCGGTTCTTCCGAAATATTGTTTAATTTCCGCCATAATAATTACGTATTTTAAACAAAATTCAGTCAAATGTCAAGAGAGTACCTTGCAAGGTTGAACCTTGCAAGGTTATTGACAATCAATCTTTCGCTTTCTACACTGGATTTACTATGGCATCTTTAGCTCCTGAAGAACCTCACGGAGCGTCTAAACCAATAATTGAGCTTAAACCAGTCATGCCTTTTCGCTCCGCCGGTGAATTGATGGCCCGAGTGGTCGCCGGCGACCTGCAAAAACTTCGGGAAAGACTGTTCGGGATCAAACCGGATGTAGAGGAATTGCAGATAATGGCCCGTTTCTGGCCGGATGTTTTTGACACAGAACAAAGAGAGGGGTTATTGGACCAACAACATCCGCTTTCCAGTACGTTCGCGCTAAATACTCTGGTTAGAGCATCTTTTGGATTTGGCAACACCAAATACGGTTTGGAAACAAAAATAGATAACATTTTGACTGAAGAAGAAAAAAGAGTATTCCTGACTCTTTCCCAACTGCTTAACTCTTTAAATCCCCGACCCGCGCAAACAGCAGCACAACTTGAATCGATTAAGTCCTTGATAGCTTCTCCCCAACGATCTAAAGCTGGTCCGGCTGAAGAGATCAGAGAAGATGTGCTCCGTAATCCGGCTGACGCCAGACAATTTCTTCTCGATAATAATTCTACCGCCGGCGGCCTTACTCCTGAACTTTTGGCGCGTCTGATACTATTTTCCGGCGATGTTGATATCGAAAGGTTTATCCAGACAGCGCTGGGTCTTGAGTCAGAAGATCCCAAAATAGCCGGAATCACAAAAGAGCTGCTCCCTGCCCTTCGGGAATGGTTTAAAACTAACAGTCCTTATTCTGCCGAAGCTGATTCAAATTATCCGGCCGGCCGGGTTTTAGGTGTGCTTCGGGATTTTTTTCCGGACAAGTTTACTGAAGAGGCAACTCTCGCTTTCAGGGTAGATATGGATCTGACCAGAGCCTCCCAGATTCTCCTTTTACATTTAACGGATAATAAAGATATTACTGAAGAACAATTTTTACCTTTTCTAAGTAGTGGTCCTTACTTCGGTCAAGAATTTGTAAGCCTGGGAACTATCCAAACACCGGCGCAACTGATCGCGGAAGCAGCAGAACAGGCAGCATTTTCCCACCCCACTTTATCTTTAAGAAGCGGCGGTCCGTCTCCGGCAACAACTTTCGGAGTCAGTCTTTCCCCTAACGAGACAGCATCACTCTTTCCTTCCTTAGCTTCGGAATCTGAAGGAGCACGAACAGTACTTCAGCGATATACTGACGGAGATTTATCTTTATTCACTCAGGAAAGTCATCTTTCACCGGGACTGCGACGATACGCCGGAATTCTTTTAAAATCAGGCTCTTTCAGTGAAGATACCGCTAGTCTTGAAAGAGATGACGCGACAGTGGCTGATTTTCTTCAAAAAGGTAGCTGGAGTGATAATCCTACCGTGAAACAGACGGAAATAATTGATAAAATCCAGGCGCTGGAAAGAAAGGCCCAAAGAGTGAAATGCGTCCAATTTGCCCGTCTGGCAAGCCGTTACAGAAATTATTCGAAAAGTGCACCTTAGAGCTAAATCTCTATTTGCACCTTGGGTATTCAGATTAAAACCCTTTTTTCAGCCAGTATTTTTTCCATTCTTCGCTATTTTTGACTTTACCGTGTAAAATATGGGCCTTATGAGGGCATTACACGAATTAGTTACCCATAGAAGGCATGAGACTTTTCATCCCGATCCTGTCCGGGAACTTTCCCTTATGAATCTGGTCGAACGGAATTTTTCACCTGTTGATATGGACTTTCCTAAAGATAATCCTGAGGACTTTCTCCAAATTGGCGATATCCTGCAGATTGGTCTAGATGGAAAAGAAGGCCCTGTTTGTTGCGCCTGGATGGTAACCGGACTTAAACCCCAGACTTCCGGCCTGACACCGCAACTCCATTTTTTATATGGTCTTGAAAACTGCGGTTTGTTTCGTCCGGAAGATCAAGTCTTACATAATTACAAACATCCCTGGGAATTAAAAACACAACCAAAAATCATAGAAATGGTACAAAAACCGGCTCTTTTTCCTATTGCTTCCAGAAAGTTTGTAAACGCCGATGTGTCTCTTTTGAGATTGGTAAATATGGATTTTTCCATGATGCAGGCTGATTACGCAGAAACTATGGATTACGCCGCAATCGCTCATCAAGCTGCGATGGTTTGGGCAAGTGTGGGAATTCTTGCCGGCGGTGTTGGTATGATATTTACACCTGATCCGGGTTTTTTAAAATCTATGTCAATCGGCGCTGATATTTCTTTTATCACTTTCTCTTTAGGTCTTTTACGTATGAAAAATATCTTAGAAAAACAGGCTGATGAAACAAAATCTCTTATCATCCAGACTCTTGGAGATATTTCCCCTAAACTATGTGAATGTTTCTTTTCCGAGTGAAATACAAAGTACACCTTAGAGGTGAATCTCTATTTGCACCTTGGGTATTCAGATGTAATAACTGTAATAACAACCCCTCCCCCTCTCCAGCGGGGAAGATTATTCTTTTGGCTTAATCCGAAGAAGTAGTTTGCGGGAAAGATTTTCATAGAATTTCACAAAGTCAGTTTTATTTAACGGTATTTTTAATTCAGGAATAATGTTCATCTGTCTTGTATCTGCCATGCAATTGACAAAATGAAATTCAGATAAACCTGTATCTTTTTGCCTGGACAGTTCAAACATCTTGTCAAAAGATAAATCAGTTTTTTTAAAAATCATATATAAATCTATATAATCTTTCGGTTCCAGTCTGCCGAAAACAGCCAGTATCTTATTGGAGGCAATATTAATAAGCGAATCCACTCTTACTCCTTCAATAGTGACAATCTCTCCAAAATGCCTCGGTTGTTCATGTACGAAATCGATTCTTTGAATCCAGCGGTTATTTTTCTCCTGAAGGTAAACTTCATTATATGTTTTTGTCTGAACTTTTATGGAAACGAGAGAATTAGTCTTATCGGCAATCTCTTTTAATACATCTGACAAAACTTCCGTGTTATATTCATCAAGAGAAAAAAAGTCAAAATCTTGACTTTTCCTGTGACCTAAATAAAAAGCCGCGAGGGCGGTTCCCCCTGTCAAGAAAAACTGCCGGCTAATCGGATAAGAAAAGAAAAGTTTAAGTATTTCTACCTGATGCGGAAGTAATACCGGATTATTTTTAAAATTAAACATGGTATCCCCATACGCTTAACGCTTGCTCCCATGTGTTTTTTAATTGCGTATCCATACGAAGTTTGCTAAAGTTTGTGACAATATCTTCAACGGTGACGTATTTCCAGACATCATCGTACCTGGCGTGCGTTAATATTCTTCCCATCAGCCAGATCTTCTCCGTCTCATTTTTCCCGTGAAGGATAGACCGAACCTGATCTTCGGACAGATCATAATCCCAAAGAAAATAAGGTCTTTTCATAAGAATTGGATCTATTGTAGCATTCTTTTTTACCGAAGAACAATCCCCCTCCCTCTTTCCGGCGGGGGGAAAAAATTATTTCAATTTTTTGGAGATGAAATTAACGATTTCTTTGGCGATTTCATAAGCTTCTTCCGCTTCATCTCTTGTATATTTATCCAATTCTGAAATATCAGGATATCTTGTCTGGATATTTTATATTTAACTCAGTCCACTTAAGATCATCTTCACTTTTATCAAGCCAGATTTGCCACTCTTTATTATTATTTCCCTTCATAGATCACTTCTCCTTTGCTTAATATTTCCCTGAAAAAGAAACTCTTTTTCAATCTCTCATCCAGCTCTTTTTGAGTCAGTACAAAAATATCATAAGGATAATCTAAAGAGAGCGCCAGTCTAGCATCGCAAAAACGGTCAGATAATTTTTGGTAAGTATTTTTTATGATTAAAAGATCAACATCGCTTTTTCCATCAATAAATCTGCCGTTTGATAATGATCCAAAGAGAATAATCTTTTGGGGCTTAAGAGGTATAAGATCTGAAACAATTTGCTGCTTTATCTGATTAATCTTAGTCATTTTCCATATTATAGCATAGAACAAAAAAGATACTTGAATAACTTCCCCTCCTCCCTTTCCGGCGGGGAAAACCGTAATCAGTTTGAGGGAATTTCCAGCACTTTTTCTATCTTGCAGAGGCGGGTTTCGTGATCTTCAAGAGTATCGGAGTGTTCGGAGAGCTTACCAGTAGAAACTTCCTGTTCCTCACGAATGGCTTTTAATTCACCCATTACCTTACCCATACTTTCATAGAACTCATCTTTAGTGGGAAGATGTTTTATCTCTTCCTTGACAATATTTCTGGTTAATTTTTCTATTTCATCGAGATTTTTTTGCGTAAGCATAGAATCATCTTAGCAAGTGAAAAAATACCTGTCAATGTAACAAAGTACATCAACTCCCCTCTCCCCTTTCCGGCGGGGAAGAAGAGAAAATAGAGAAAAAAAGAGAGATCTTCTTGTTGACAAATAATATACTTTTTTGTATATTATCTGTAAATGACATTTCTTGAACTGCGAAAGCGGATAAAAGCCAACATCTTCACCTACCTGGACGTCGTGAAGCTATTCCCGGAAGATAATCCGGAGCTGGTCAAAACCCAGCTTAACCGCTTCAGCACCAAAAAACTGATCATCGGCATCAAAAGAGGGCTTTACTGTTTTGAACCTGAAACGGTAGACGAATTTGAATTGGCAAGCCGGCTTTATCAGCCTTCTTATATCAGTCTTGAAACGGCTCTGAACTATTACGGAATTATCCCAGACGTACCACAGGCTATCACTTCGATCACCCTGACCACAACCAAGAATCTCACTAATGCCTTTGGCAATTTTTATTACACGAAGATCAAACCTGTCCTCTATTTTGGCTTTTCCAAACTGAAATCAACCGACAGCGAAGGATATTTTAATCTTGCCAAAAAAGAAAAAGCCCTGCTGGACTACTTTTACATCCGCAAGATAAAAAGATTGGATAGCTTGAGATTAAATCTGAAAGAAATTAATCTGGCCCAATACCGAAGATACAGAACCATTTTCCCAAAATGGTTGCCGCAATTATGAATTACCTTATTGACTCTTTTAACCAAATTCTGGAATTTGCCGGTCGTTACAGCCTACCTCCCACTAAAAAGCGGGCTATATTGCGCGAATACCTCCAATGCAAAATACTCGAGCAAATCTATCAGGAAAAAGAATCTCTGAATATTCTTTTTATCGGAGGGACATCTCTTCGGCTACTTTATGATCTCGACAGGTTTTCCGAAGATTTGGATTTTGACGTGCAAAATATTTCCTCCGGTTGCGTTGATCTACTGATTAAACGTATCTGTAAAAATCTGGTTAAAGAAAATATCGAAACTTCTCTCTATAAAAACGTGACTGACAAAAAAGTCTATTATGAACTTCGCTTCAAACATGTCCTTTTTCCGCTTAATATCAGCAAAAATATAGAAGAAAATTTAAGCATCAAGCTGGATTTTGAAAAATATTGGTTGGCGGAAAAAAAAGAGATAAAGCTATTAAACCGATACGGCTACCTGGTCAATTGCCTGACAATTCCCCTTGAACAGCTGCTGGTACAGAAACTTCACGCCTATCTTAGCCGGACGCAGACGCAACCAAGAGATCTTTACGATATTACCTGGCTTGTTTCTCATGGAGCAACGCTTGATAAAACTTTTATGAAAAAGAATAAAATGGATAAAGATGCCGTCAATTTAGCTAAACAGAAATTTGAGAAAGAAAAAGGAATGCTTGCGACACTGAAACAAAAATTAAGACCGTTTCTGATAGATGAAAATAATATCCGGAAACTGGATCTGTTTAACCAAGTTTTAGCTACCTTGCAAGGTTGAACCTTTAAAGGGTAATCAGTTTGAAGAAATTGCCAACGTCTTCTCTACTTTTCCGAGGCGGGTTTCGTGGTCATCAAGAGTATCTGAGTGCTCGGAGAGTTGTCCTACTAAGACCTTCTGCTCCTCACGGAAGTCCTTAACTTCTTTCATGAGTTCATCCATTTTAGCGAAGAATTCTTCTTTGGTAGGAAGATGGCTAAATGCTTCTCTTATTCTTTCCCATTGCTCACGAAAAACATCTTTCAGATCATCTTTGGTCAGCATGAGGTCATCTTAACAAGTGAAAAATATCATGTCAATGTATAAAAATCCAATGGTAAAATAAAGAGAAAAATGGTAAAATAAAATTTCTGAGATTGCTTCTCCCGACTAAGTCGGGATCGCAATGACAGATAACCGCGTAACTACTAATATATGATTACTTTTCTCAAAAAACGCTATAAGTTGATCCTCATCATCGCCCTCCTGGTTTTCGGCGGCTTTCTCTGCTACCGTAATTTCTTCGCGGCCAAAAACGGCAAGAAAGTCGACTCCGTCAAAGTCAAAAGAGGCACGCTTGAGGAAATACTGACCATTTCAGGCCAAGTTGAAGCCGACGAGAAAGTAACTCTCCGTTTCCAAACCTCCGGCAGACTGGCCTGGGTAGGGGTCAAGGAAGGCGACTACGTCAAAAAGTATCAAAGTATCGCCTCGCTGGATCAGCGCGAGATGAAAATGAACCTCGATAAATACCTCAATACCTACATGAGCGAAAGATGGGATTTCGAGCAGACCAGAGATGATTATAAAGACACGTTCATTACCGACAAAATCAAGCGGATCAAGGAACAAACCCAGTTTGACCTGAATAATACGGTGACCGATGTTGAGATCAAAAACCTGGCCATCGAACTGGCCAATATGTTTACCCCGATCGAAGGGATAGTCACCCGGGTGGCTTCCCCTTACGCCGGGGTGAATGTCACCGCTACCCAGGCGGAATTTGACATCGTCAATCCCAAGACGGTCTATTTTTCTGCCCTGGCCGACCAGACGGAAGTGACCGAACTCTTCGACGGCAAGCCCGGCGAACTGACTCTCGATGCTTATCCGGAATCAACCTTCAGCGGAACGATCAAGAACATCTCTTTTAACCCCAAAAGCGGCGAAACCGGCACTGTCTACGCGGTGAAGTTTCTTTTTGACGGCGACAATACCGGCTACAAATACCGGTTGGGCATGGCCGGTGATTTGAGCTTTGTCACCAAAAGAAAAGAAGACGCCTTATACCTGCCGACAAAATTTGTCAAAGATGATAAATCAAAAAAATATGTCCAAATAAAGAAAAACGGCCAGACGGAAAAAGTTTACGTGGAAACCGGCATGGAGACGGACAGCAGTATCGAGATTACGAAAGGCGTGACGGAAGGAACGATTGTTTTCGATTAAATACCACACTCTATAAACATAAGAAAATATAAGAGCGTCTAGCGTCTAGATACTAGCGTCTAGTTAAGAAAAACTAAACGCTAAACGCTAGAAGCTAAACGCTAAATTCATGATACAACTCCAACACATCCATAAAGAATACAAGCTTGACGGGGATGTTTTCGTCGCCCTTAAAGACATCAATTTAAAAATCTCAGACGGCGATTTTACGGCCATCGTCGGGCCATCCGGCTGCGGCAAATCCACCCTCATGCACATCATCGGCCTTTTGGATAATCCCTCAAGCGGAAAAATCACCATTGACGGTAAAGATGTTTCTAAAATCACCGACGACGACCTATCCAAACTCCGCAACGAATTTGTCGGCTTTGTTTTCCAGCAGTTTAACCTGATAAATAAACTGACGGTAGCTGAAAATATTCTCCTGCCGACAATTTACTGCCGCAAAAAACTGGATTTTGTCCCCCAGCAAAGAGCCATGGAGCTGATGAAACGCTTTGAAATAGACTCCAAAGCCAAATCATACCCCAACAAGCTATCAGGCGGTCAGCAGCAGCGCGTCGCCATCGCCCGGGCTCTCATCAATAAGCCGAAACTTATCCTGGCTGATGAGCCGACCGGAAACTTAGACTCCAAAACCGGTGAAAAAATCCTTGCTCTTTTGAAGGAGCTAAACGGCCACGACAAAATCACCATCGTCATGGTCACCCACGACAACCACATCGCCGAAAGGGCTAAAACTCACATCCATGTGCTGGATGGGGAGATCGTTGATAATTAGCGTTTAGCTTCTAGCGTTTAGCGTTTAGTTAATGACAGTAGTTATGCAATGAATATTGATTTAGATTGTCATTGCGATCCCGAGTCCGCCAGCTGGCGGATCGAGGGAGAAGCAATCCCGTCCGAGATTGCCACGGCCAGTCAGACTGGCCTCGCAATGACATAGAATAGCATGACTAGACGCTAGCTTCTAGACGCTAGACGCTAATTTATGACTTACTTTATCTTCATCTTCAAATCCGCTCTTGAGGATTTCAGAAGGAACAAAATCAGGACTTTTCTGACTTCTCTCGGCATCCTCATCGGAGTTTCTTCCGTCGTCCTTCTCATCTCTTTTGGCTTAGGGCTAAAACAATATATCAAAAACCAGTTTGAATCCTTAGGCACCAACCTTATCATCATCATGCCGGGGAAAATACTGGAAGGCGGCAGTTTCAGCTCAGGGGGCGGCGGCATCGGTGGCATCCGCTTTGACGAAAAAGATATTTTGGCTATCAGGAAAGTGAAAAATACCGCTTATGTCGTCCCTGTTTACACCAAATCGGTAACCGTTTCAGGCGAAGGAAAGTCGGAAACCGGTACTCTTTACGCCACCACCGCAGACATCTTCCCTATCCGCAATCTTGAAGTCGAATACGGAAGCTTTTTTGATAAAAACGATGTCGAGAAAAGGAGCAAAAAACTGGTCATCGGGCCGAAACTGGCGGAAAAAGTTTTTGGCAGTAGCGATGATGCCCTCGGCAAAATCGTCAAGATCGAAAAACAGGCTTTCACTGTTGGCGGCATCTTAAAAAGTAAAGGCGGCGGCGGCTTCGGCGGGCCCGACTTTGACACTTTCGTCTATATGCCTTATAAATCTGCCCTGGCTTTTAATCCGGAAAAGCAATTCTATACCATCCTCATCAAAGCAAACAACGAAGAAGCCATCCCGCAGGTAAAAGACGACCTGAAAACCGCTCTTTTGAAAACCTACAAAGAAGACGACTTTTCCGTTGTCGAACAGACGGAGATCTTAAACGCCGTCGCCTCAATCTTTGCCATCCTAAATACAGTTTTGATAGCTATCGCCGCAATCTCCCTGGTGGTGGGAGGTATCGGCATCATGAATATCATGTATGTCTCAGTCATTGAAAGAACCAGGGAAATCGGTATCCGACGGGCTATGGGAGCAACCGGCCGGGATGTGCTAATGCAATTTATTTTGGAAGCGGTCATCCTCTCTCTCATCGGCGGGCTGATGGGACTGGGATTATCTTTTCTGGTTGTCCTTCTCATCCAACCGTTTTTCCCGGCTTATGTGGACACCACCGCCGTCGCCATCGCCATCGGCGTCTCTTCGGGGATCGGCATCATCTTCGGCGTGTTTCCGGCAAAAAGAGCGTCTGATCTGTCTCCGATTGAGGCGATAAGATATGAATAAGCAACCACTTCATTTCCGGAAGGTGATGACAATCTCTCGAAGGACCGTCCCCTATAGGTTCATAGAAAATAAAAATAGCTCAACGGGTATTAAACAAAGGTTTTTCCTCTGCAGATAATCATTTTTCGTAACAACAGTAAGCTTTTCTTTAGGAAATTTATCCATAAACCAGGAAAACTCGGCAGGATTAACGCGGTTTTGGAATTTTACCTCAAAATAAGACAGTTTCTGTTTATCCCTACCGATAAAATCAATCTCTCTGTCTTTTAACCGGCCGTAATAAAGATTTGGGAAGATACGCCATAAATGCATCGCTGTCAGATTTTCAACTAAATGTGAAAGAAAAACCGGTTCAGTCAGTTTTTTCCTGGTAAACGAATACTGTTCATCGCGCATGTTTTCAATCTTCGCTAAAAAGCTCATGAGGATAAACGTGTCATTAAAATAAAACTTGTGGTTTTTCTTATAATCAGCCTTCCTTTGCGCCAGTTCAAAATAATCCAGGTTGAAAACGGAAAACATTTGAGTCAGAAGATCAACATATTCAACCGCGCTCACATAAGAGGACAGACCGGCATTTTTGGCTAATTCGTAATATGAAACCGGTGTCGTCAGCGAGCTGATCATTTTGGCAAAAATCAAATCGGCGGTTTTTTCCTGTTTGCCGAACTTATGCAAGTCGCCTATCACCCAGGAAGTGTAAATATCGGCAATCTCCGAGCTGATAAATCCTTTCTCGTAAAATTCGTTGATGACTGCCGGGAAGCCGCCGGTAAGAAGATAATCTTTAAAAAGGGCTTTTAATTTCGGCAGATGCAGCTTTTCCCGGCCCTTTTGCCAATCCCTGCTTTCAGGATAAACCATCTTCGCGAAATCCTTAAACAATAAAGGCAGAAAAACAATGTCTTTTTCTTTGATATTGCCCCGCCTGCCGGGAAGCCTTTCTGAGGAAAACTTCAAATCAACGGTTGATGAGCCGGTCAGGAAGAAAAGCGTTTTTTTGCCCCACTGGCTTTCCGCGAAATCCTTGATTGTTCTTTGCCATTCTTTTACAAACGAGATTTCATCCAGAAAAACATAGTGAAAATCAGCCGTTTCTCCAAATTCCTGAAAATACGCATTGATGATATCAGAAAGCTCAAGAAAGGAAGAAACCGTGTTCAGGGAATAATAAAAAATGCCTTTGGGATTGACTTTATCCTCCAGAAGAAGTTTTTTTATTATCTGCTTTGAGAGAGTGGTTTTACCTATTTGTCTAGGTCCGCGCAAAGTCATGACACCCGGCTCGTTTTCCGGAAAAGCGGAAAGAAGAGGGTGGATGAACTGAAATTTGCGGCCGGCGACTTCTTTAAGCTTATCGTCAGCCAAAATCAGCTCTTTCTCTCCCCACCAGGGATTTTTCTGGTATAAGGATAAAATATCAGGCGACATATATAACTATCACTTATGCTTTTATCACAAAAAAGCATAATTGTCAAATAGGTAATATTGAGGAGGTTATATCAACATCTCAAAGGACTGTCCCCTATTTGTACTATGTCCCCTATTTGTACTATTTGTTTATTATTCTCCTTAATCATTTAACCATGTACAATTTGGTGAGGTAGCACCGTACTTTTTTCCACATTCATTTCTAAAAAATTGATAAATTCCATCTTTTTCTTCCCGCTTAAGGGGCTTTCCCTCTATGCCTTCCACCTTAGATATAACTGATTTACAATTTGCAACTGTATTATTCCCATTCAAGCAATTTATTCCTGCCTCTTTGAAGTTCTTTATTATCTCTGCTGTTTGTCCAAGCTGATTACCTGCGTCTTGTATTGCACCACCCGCTGTTTGACCTGCCTGTACGATTTGTTGTCCTGCTTGTTGTACCGGAGTGCTCGGAGAAGAAGTAGAAGATCCTCCCCCACAGGCTATAAGCCCACTATCGGTTTTCCCGCTTCTCACTGGATGATCACCAACATCACATGATTTTGCAAAATATTTTATTGGTTCTTCTGCTGGTGGTGCTGGAGCACAACTGCTTAGTATACTTGCTGCCAATCCGGCCACTACTAATGTTGTACCAAAATTTAAAACTGCTTAATGTTGCACTGCCTAGGATCACCGCGGCGCTCACCAAGGCATCCTTTCCAGTAATTGCTGCTCCTTTGCTTCCTGTTCTCTCAAAAAATTTAGGATAAGATTCCTGCGCTTCTTTACCTACCCATATACCCTGTCCGGTATTATTTCTTTTTCTGCAGTTTTCCTCTTCTCCATAAGCACATTCCCAATTTCCTGAAGGATCATTTCTTATAATGGGATTTCCTTCGACGTAGGCAAACCGGTTTGGCGAGTCCGCCAGCTGGCGGACGGAGTCCGCGGAAACGAAACGGGAAAGAACAGGATCGTAGTAGCGGGCGTTATAGTAAGAAAGAGTTGTTTTATCATCTTTAATTTGACCAGTGTAGGCACGTTCAGTGGCGGGATTTGAGGAATTTGGGGAACCGTAGGGAGAATATTTGGATTGGGAGATATTGTTTCCTTTATCATCCGAGACAGCAATCACTGATCCCAGATTGTCGGTATGAATATAGTAAGTAGATTCGGTGTAGGAAGCGTGAACAGGATGAGCAATGATAAATGATAAATTATAAATTACAAATGAAATTACAAATGACAGAATGCAAAATTTAGAATTTAGTAATTTAAACATTTAATTTAGCATTTATAATTTATAATTTGTAATTTATTAACAGTATGTCACGAAGACAGAAGGGGTGTCAATTTTTCGATCAATTCCTTCGGGGAAACGATGTGGAAATCCCTGATCTTTTTCCGCAGGATCAATAAATGTTTTTTATCCAAAGTCACCAAATAATCTGCTTCATTTTCACTGCAGGAAGCCAAAACATGGGAATCTCCCCTGTCGATAACTATTTTGTCGAATAAGGAAATAATTGATTGCTCGGGCGCTTCGGCTATTTTGGAAAATATCTTCGTGACTTCTGTTTTTGCCTTTTGGGGTGTCTGTTTTATCTTCGGCGCCCGGCGGCATACTTCATCAAGAATAATCTCGCTGATCAAACCGCTGATCTTCCCCTTCTTCACCCACGACAGCAGTTTTCCCGACCCGCCTGAAGGAGAATGAAGTCCCGCCAGAATCACCGAAGCATTGAAAAAAACTACCGGAGCATGACTGTGTCGTCTCATTATAATAAATGTTTTTTCTTTAAGATTTTCGAGTCTTCCCGGTCAAGCGCCAGAAACCCGTTTATTTCTTTACCGGAATAACTTCTTACCGGATAAGAAAGAGTCCTGACCGGCTCCAATATCAGTCTTCCCCGGTCTTTCCTCACCCTCACCAATCCTCTTTCCTCCAAACCAATCTCATCCCGCAGTTTTTTAGGGATGGTCAGAAGTCCCTTAGGCTGGACTTTGATGATTTCTTCAAAAGGAATAGTCTGCATAATTTTCTGCAATTCTAACTTTCTATATTATAGAATATTTGGATAAATGTCAACTTCTATAAGCGAACGCAGACTAAAGTCTGCTCTTCCAAATAAAATCGCGTTTGAAGCCATCCGGCAGCCGACGAAGAAAAGGCAACGAAGAAGTTCATACTCCTGCCAGTTGAGGATGTTTATCGCCAATTTTCTCCATAACCCACATCCGGATAAGTTGTGTCGGGCCTAAACCTTTCTTTTTTGCCTGATTTCTGACGTCATTCAGAGTATCAGCGTCCAGACGGATGTTGAGTGTTTCTGACAGGTTTCTCGCAAACTTAACTTTTGCGGATTTACCATTATCCCACGCTTTATCAAAGTGTTTTTCCCAATAATCAGCTTCTTTTGTGCGGTTCTTAAATACCGATATATCAGGCATAGATGGTTTGACTTTATTCATGATTTAACCTCCTTTATAAATGCTGTAATAACATAATATGTTCCGTTACTGTAAGGTCGCAGATTCCGATCTTCAGGTGATAATACAATAGCGAGTTGCTTACCTCTCTTTGTCTTACCGGTGATAAGAATCCTTTTCCGGTAACTTTCCCTGACTTTATGTTTTCCGTGACAAACTTCTTCAATATCTTCCTGTGTAATTCCATGATGATTCATGTGCTTTCTATTCCAATCATCCCAAATCAGTCTCTTTACCACGATCATAAGTTATCAACATTGTAACACATTGTGCTACAAAGTCAATCCCGGGATAGCAGATAAAAAAAGTGAAGCAGGCCGAACTGATTGAGGAAAAAGTGACGAAATAACTTCATTTCCGGAAGGTGGTGGCAATCTCTCAAAGGACCCCTATTTCTTTTTCTATTTTTTCCAATATTGTCATGTTTATGTTATGGAGTCACCAATGTATTTATCCATAACTTGGTTAAATTGGGATAATGAAGATTATATTTTTCTGCTGTACCAATATTCGCGACCCATTTACGCCAAACATCATTTCTCCCACTATAACTAAAAATCCATGATTGTCCTTGATGTATCTCTGGCATAAACCAACCTGTAAGTTGGCAGGCCGCACTTTCCTTTATGTCTTGTTGGTAATCAGAAATGGAATTATCAATATAATAAGAACCATAATCTTCTTGCGGTCCACTCTTTTGTTTATTCGATTTGGGAGGAATCGCCAACTTACCATAAATATTTTCCCAATATACAGAATCTTTTGTTGCTGCTTCTTGGTAGCTTTCTTCATTAAAATTCTTCAACATAAGATAATGCGTTGCTTCATGAACAAACTCGTGTTCCTGCTGCCATTGAGGTAGTGTAAATGTTCGTGGATCCAAAAAAACTGATGAAGGGAAATATTCACCTTCTCTTTCGAAACTATTATTTAAATAATTTTCGCCTATATCTGTTCGATTAATATACAATCCCTTCAGGATATTTGGATTATGGGTTATATATATTATTCTTTCGATGCTTTTTTCAATCGATTTAATTTCATTTGTACGCCATGCCCACATACTTCGATAGTATGGATTATTTTTATAACCTGGCCATCTATCCGGATTATTTATATCTTCTTCTTTTATTTCCTGGTCTACATTATAAGCAAAGGAAACACCATATTTTTTAGAAATTTTTTGTGCTAATTGGAATGATTCATTTGTATCCTTTACATAAGATTCAAATTGTAAATCTATACCTTCATCTGCCCTTTGTCCTCCCGGATCATTCATCATGATCGGATTACCACCCACATAGGAGTATCTGTTCAGCTGGTCCGCCAGCTGGCGGACGCTATCAGCCGAAATA
Source organism: uncultured Gammaproteobacteria bacterium (assembly GCA_964354025.1). GTDB lineage: Bacteria > Patescibacteriota > Microgenomatia > 2-02-FULL-39-11 > 2-02-FULL-39-11 > JALHWS01. The sequence goes on from CAYGXQ010000005.1 coordinate 47,829, forward strand.
AATCTGGATAAAACTGGGTCATAGTACCTCGCGTTATAATATGCCAGTTGGGTGTTCTTATCCGCAATTTGACCTGTATATTCTCTTTCAGTTGTAGGTTGTAAGTTGTAGGTTGTAAGTTCATTTCCATATGGAGAATACTTGGTTTGTGAGACATTGTTTCCTTTATCATCTGAGACAGCTATCACTGACCCCAGATGATCCTGATGGATATAGTAGGTGGTTTCGGTGTAAGCGGCGTAGACCGGAGAAATGAATAATCCAATAAACAAATAACCCAATAATCCAATGAATATAACAATGAAACAATGTAGCAATTTATCCATATGGATTAGCGGATTTTAATCCGCGCAAATTAACGCGCAATAAATTGCGCTATTCCAATTTGTAATCTAATGCCATTGTGGCATGAAAACGGAAGAACTGTCAAACCGGGTTTGTCTATACTTCCCTTCTCTGCTACAATAATAATCACTATGGCTCATATCTGGGACTACGATATCAACGAACTTAAAAAGACAGAGCAAGGCAGGCTCCTTATCCTTGAACGGATGATCAATTTCGGTCCCGACAAGAGAGAAAAGATCAGTCTTTCACAAGTTAAAAAAAATTGGGATAAATTGCATCTGTTCCCGAGTGCCAAAAAGCTTCTGGAACTTCTGATATGGGGAAAATATCTGTCCTCACCGGAAAACAAAAGATCGTAATAGATGAGATAAAGAAGGAAAAAAACCTGGCTTCCCGATTCTATCTCACGGGCGGGACCGCTCTTTCGGCATTTCATCTTCAGCACCGCTATTCTGATGATCTGGATCTTTTCAGTGATGATGCCTTTGATAAGGAAAAAATCGTTAATTTCATCAAGAGACTGGCCACTCAAAGATTTTTTCCGGAAGCAGGCGGAACTGATAGGGAAAAAGGTGACAAGATAAACTTCATAAGGTGTCAAGCCGGTACACCTGGAAGGTGTACGAGTGGACATCCGGCAGGCCGCAAAGAATCTAGAGGAAAATAAGATCGTATATAATAAGGGAAATAAACTACTTCATTTGGAAATTTTATCTGCGGTTTACCCTAGAACTATGATTGGATGGTGTCATTTCTTCATAAAGATAATCATAAAAGTTATTTAGCGGCTTCCACGCATCTTCCCAAAATGGAAATTTATATCCTGTATAAGAAAGAAAACCAAATGAACTATCATAGGCGGCTCTTCCTTCAGCTTCAAATTCACTGTAATCAGGAGCAGAAAAAGCATAGGCATCACTTGGCATACTTGTTTGGAATTTTGGTGCAAGTCTTACTGATAAATCACCACCGTATTTTTTATTCTCCGCACTCCATGATGGTACAAGCACTTCGCTAAATTTATCAGCATACATTTTCTTCACCGTTGATAATATGGACATGACTTCTCCCCTATAGCGGTGGTAATCTTCGGCTGTTTTTATCCCTTTGGCGCCAAAATATCCGGTCATCACCATTTGTTGAGTATTATGGGCATATTCATGGGCGAATGTATTTTGTTGTAGAGATGGCTTATATGAGAATACATCTGCATTTATTCCTATTACCGGAACCTTAGAATAGGCAAATGCAGCAATACCCAGTCCCATCATTCTCTCCATATCGGCATTATCATATGCAAAAATTGACTGGGTGTATTTAGAATAATTTCTCAACCCTTCCGGCAAACCTCTAATATAGCTTTCCATTATCGCTTTCATTTTTTGCGGCATATTTACTGTAGTTGCGGTAATAGTTATATCGTTTTCTTTATAACTGAGATTTATTCCACCTTTAATAAAAATTCCTTCATGTATACCTTTAGTCCAACCTAATTGATAATCTTCTATGGATTCCGTATCATTATCTATTCTTCCCCATCCTTCCTCTTCTCTATCTCCTCCCGGATCATTGCGCATGATTGGATTACCGCCGACATAGGAGTATCTGTTCAGCTGATCATTCACGCTATCAGCCGAGATAAATCTGGATAAAACAGGATCATAATAACGGGCGTTGTAATATGCCAGTTGGGTATTCTTATCCGCAATTTGACCTGTATATTCTCTTTCAGTTATACTTTCCGCTTGACGCTTTACGCTTAACGCTTCTTTTCCATAAGGCGCATACTTACTGTATTCCACATTATTTCCATTCTCATCCGAGACAGCAATCACCGATCCCAGATTGTCGGTATGAATATAGTAAGTAGATTCGGTGTAGGAAGCGTGAACGGGAGAAACAATGCAATGAAACAATGTTCCAATGCACAATGTTACAATAAAAAAATTTATCCATTTAACCATAGTCGTTATTGGATTAGCGGATTTTAATCCGCGTCCTTCGTCCGCCAGCTGGCGGATCAGGACAAGCCAAGCGCGCAATAAATTGCGCTATTCCAATATATTATTTAATACCAGTATGTCATACTCACGAAATTACTGTCAATGTTTCCCCTGATATTTTATAATAAAGGCGTCATGAAATATTTTTCCTTCATCCTCCGCTCGTCTTTGGAAGACCTGAGGCGCAACAAGCTCCGCACCCTTCTTACTTCCCTTGGTATTTTGATCGGCATCGCTTCCGTCGTCCTTCTGACCGCCTTTGGTCTGGGTTTGAAAAAATACATCGAAGACCAGTTCAACAGCCTCGGCTCAAACCTGATTATGGTCATGCCGGGAAAATTTTCGACCAGCAACGCCCAAAGCGCCATGACCGCCAGCGGCAAGTTTGACGATAAAGACGTCATCAACCTCAAAAAGATCAAAACCGCCCTGCGCGTCATCCCCGCCTTCGTAAAAAACAGCAAAATCTCCTCCGGCGGCAACGCGGCCACCTATGAATTGATCGCCTCAACCGAAGATATTTTTATCGCCATGAACTTTGAAGCCGAATACGGCAAGCTTTTCGACAAAGCCACGGTAACCAAAGGGAGCAAGGTGATCGTCCTGGGAAGTAAACCGGCTGAGAAAATTCTCGGCGGGGTAGAAAGGGCGGTGGGTAAAATCGTCAAAGTCGAAGACCAGGCCTTTAAGGTCATCGGTGTTTTAAAAAGCAAAGGCGGCGGCATGGGCGGACAGGGCATGGATGACCATGTCTTCATCCCCTCAAAGGCGGCTTTGACTTTCAACCCTTCCAAAAAATATTACGCCCTCTATGTCCAGGCCAAAGACAAAGAAACGGTTGACGAAACCAAACTGGCCATCAATAAAACCCTTTTGGACAGGTATGACAAGGATGATTTCACCGTCACTGACCAGAAGGAAATTTTAAATACCCTCTCCTCGATCTTCGATATGCTGAATATGGTTTTAGTCGGCATTGCCGCCATTTCTTTAGTCGTCGGCGGGGTCGGGGTGATGAATATCATGTATGTCTCGGTAGCGGAAAGAGTGCAGGAAATCGGAGTCAGGAGAGCCGTGGGAGCAAACGATCATGATATCCTTTATCTTTTCGTTGCCGAATCGGTTATCCTCTCGATCATCGGCGGAATTATGGGACTAAGTTTATCCTACCTGGTAGTAGCTCTTATCCAGCCGATCTTTCCGGCTTATATAGACCTGAAATCAGTTCTTTTGGCTCTCGGCGTCTCCACCACCATCGGTGTGGTCTTTGGAGTGTTCCCGGCTAAAAAGGCAAGTAATTTATCACCTATTGAAGCGATTAGGAAAGAATGATGTCAAAATATACGCGCACTAAAGTGCGCTATTCCAAGACTTGTGCGCTATTCCAAGACTTGTGCGCTATACCGTTTTTTGGATTAGCGGATTTTAATCCGCGCCTATTAAAGGAATATCAATTATAAAGGAGTTTTGATCCGGCGAAGGAGACGATGATTTTTTTATAGAGAAGATAAAAGCCGATGACGCCGACGCAAAAAGGCAACAGGGCATAGGTCCAGAAACAGAGGATTTGCAGTATTATATAAATTGAAAGTGTTGATACAATCAAATTTCCCGTCAGAGTCGGTATAACCGTTTCTTTCCGCGCGTTTTTAATCAGTAAGGCCATCAGATAAATCTGTACTAAAACTACCAGCGGCCACCACCAGCTGTTTTTGCAATAAGCCCCGCCTGATAGTATCGGCCCGGTATCGCCTCCCAAAACTTCTCCTGTGGGAGTCGGTGTTTCCTCATCTTCTTGATTGATGTCTATATCTGTCTGATTAATAACTGTAGTGATGATAACCTGGCTGGTGGCTGTACCGCTCCCTCCCAACGGCGTCGGCGTGGGCGTCTGTGAGGGCCCAGGACCGGGCGTTTCCGTCGGCCCGGGAACTTCGGTGGGAGTAACCGTCGGTGTGGGCGAAAGCACCGGTTCTACTCCACAGGTAAAAGAGAGATCAGTATCAAAAACGATCTTTGTTCCCTGATACTCGTTGCCGGTTTCCGGGGCAAAAGTGATCAGCCAGTTGATATTTTTTACCGCAGAAGCGGGAATGACCGTCAGGTAAAAACGGCCTGCGTCAAAGAAGTTGCGAAGCGTTCTGGAAGATACAGCCTTTCCCCCATCGGACTGTCCGTAAAGATCGCTTGAACCGTCATTTAAGACAGTATAAACCATTTTCGCCAAACCTCCCGGATCATCAGCATTTTTGGCTTCCAGATAAAGGTTGCAGTCATCACCGGAATTATTATTGGCAATTGAAATTTGCCGGCTGATGGTCTGCCCGGGCAGCCACTTGCTGTCGTTAAAGACGATGCCGCCAACGGGAGCAAGCGTACAGGAACCGCCGCTGGCGCAAGTAACCGTCAGATCCGCGGCGAAAACAGAAGAAGAAATTATAAATGATAAATTATAAATTATAAATGAAATTACAAATGTCAAAATGCCAAATTTGTAATTTGTAATTTGTAATTTATCATTCATACGCAATCTCTTTTTCTATAATCTTATCCGCTTCTCCGGTTTGGGATAAGGTCACTTTCAGATGGATCTTGCCGATATCCGTATCATAGGTACAGTGACCCTCTGAAGTACAGCTTCCCAAAGTCAAATTGTCACGGCTGATCGTATCTTCATGAGCCGGATTGGCGATGTCTGCCGGGCCGATCCCTCTTGGTAAATCTCCCGCCTGATAAGTAATCACATAATTTAAATTGTCGAAGCCGCTCACTCCCTTGGCTTCAAAAGCGACGGATTGTTTGTCTTCTGAAAGGGAAAAATTCACTGCTGGACTGCTCCAGACGCCGGCGGAGATGGATAAACTGGCAGTTTCGCTGTCATAAAATCCTGAAGAACCGCCGGCAATTGACTGTCTGGCCCAGGTAATAATCTCCAGATTCTTACTTTTTACCAGAAATAAAGAAATTAAGACTATTAAAACTGCGGCTTTGACGCTCAATTTTACAAAACCATTGTAGATGGAAGCATTTTTTCTTTTTTCCTTGTACTTACGCCATAATCCGGCGATTTCCTTTTTGATGTTTAGCAATTCGCCGTAAACAATCAGGGTGGCCGGGATGACGATCAGGACAATCAAGCCGGTCTGCGTCTTGGCAAAGGCCACCGGATAACCCAAAAAGGGAATAGAGAAAACCGCTTTCCCCAATATTTGTTTAGGCAAAACCGGTTCCGGATCGACAGTTCTATTGGCGTCGCCTTTGACCTGATAAGAAATCCTGCCCGGCTGGTCCAAAACCGAAACGATCCGGTGGGAAATGATGGTTTTACTCTTTGACGGCTCCCCCGCCGGATCAGTAGAAAATGTGATCACTTCGTTTTCTCTGTATTTCTCCATCGGAATAACAGCCACCAAAGAACCGGTTTTGATCGCCGGCTCCATAGAGCCTGACTGGACCACAAACAGTTTGAGATTGCCGGAAATCCGCATCAGGGAAAAAGAAGCGGCAGCCGAGATAACCACCAGCCCGAAAATGGCCAGGTAATAAAAAAGGTTTTTGATATAGTTAAGTTTGGTCATGTTGCATAGCTATCCGCCTTCGCTCAGGTTCGCCTCGAGGCTTACAGCCACGCAGTCGAAACTTCGCTTCGGCGGATAACTCTCCTTAACGCCATTCAATAATCTTAAGATTGACTGGCGAAGGAGAGTAATAACTGGCTTTATGGGAAGCCGGAACTTGTATACTTCGATAACTCAGTTTTACGAATGAGTTTCTCAGTATTTACCTATCTAATCCGCTTTGCTGCACTTTTCGTTTGCAAACCGGAGTAAGATAGGTATACTTGGCTCCGACTCCCGAAAAACCAGTTAAAATGTCTTAAAAATTCACCTGATTTCCTTCCCACAGATTCTTCACGTTGTCACCCCAAAGATCTGCACCGTATGTGAGGTTGACAAAAACACCGGATACGCCGGCGAAATCATGAGAACCGCTTAAGGTCAAAGAACCGTCACTTGCAGATACTCCGCTGACTAAATCAGCCGGATTGTTGCTGCCTGTCCGGTAAGTTAACCTGTAAGATGCGCTTGGCTCAAGACCGTAAGCCGTCATTGAATATGTTTTGCCTGAATTATCGTATTTGAAGAATCCAAGCTTGCCGTCAACGACTGAATACCAGTTCGGGCCGCCGTCTTTGTTATCCAAAACGACTCCATTGACAGTAACCGGTCCCGGACCGTCTTTCTGCTCGGCATATAGATTGACGCTGTACGTCATCGTGTCTCCCTGATACTGGTTGCCGGCGTCAGTCTTCAAACGGTAGGTTTGTTTGATAGCCAAAGTCTTTCCAGGCTCAACTGCTCCCAACGGAACCCAAAGTGATCCCACGTCTGCCAAAGTTTTACCCCAGCTTTCCGGGATAACTGCGACTGCAGAACCGTCTTGTGGTGTAACCGTCATGCTGTAAACAACTACCTTTGAAAGGTCGTTGTCTTCGGCTGACATACCAGAACAGGTTTTGTCTGTGTTGTTCCATGTTCCAACTTCAGCAGCACATTCCGGCTCGGACTTAGCTCCGGTTGCAAACTGGTAACCTCCGATCATTTTTCGAAGCACTACCGGATTTTCACCGTCGTTTTTGACCACAAAAGTCATTTCCTGTACCACTCCCGGTTTGAAGTCTGTCCATTGAGAGGTATAAGTCTTTGTCCAAGGATTTTCGTTATCGACAGAAATGTCGATGGTGCCTGCGGAGATGGTATTGCCGGCACTTGTCTCAGTATCTGAGAAATATGCCCTGGTAGCCATGACTCCGGAAGCGACGACACCGCCGATAAGCACTAAACTTAAAAGAATTTTTTTCATTAAGTATCACCGCCTATCTTGTTTGGGTCAGGATTTTTTGGGGCAGAGCAAACAAAAGACCAACCTTAGGCAGGTTGGTTTCTTATGCAAACTCCATTTTTACCACTAATCGTTACTATATGCAAGGGGCAACTTATATATCATATTTATATTATGTATACTTTTATATATTGAAGTATGAGAATAACTGACTTACAAATGCTTGTTTTTGGAGGTTTGGAGAGGACTTAGAAAAGTTTTTTTATCAAATAGATATTCTAGACTTGCCTTCCACAAACTGATGAATCAGGATGTTTAAAAGCGTCTGGTAAGGTATTTTCTCTTTTTTGGCTTTTACTTTTACTTTGAAAAGATCTTCCTGATCTACTCTCAAAGTGATGCTTTTTGACGCTTGTAAGATTTTATAATTTTTTACAGCTTCTGAAAATAACTTTTTGGTGGACTCTAAATCAGGCACGCTCTTGAACTCATTGTTTTCGAGCGCTTTTTCCAATTCCAATTCTTCTTTATATAAAACGGGAATATTTATGGAGAGATTATTTTTTCTTTTCATGTTTGTTTTTTCCTTTCTGGAAATATTTTCCGGTTAATACTCTGCTGGGATAAACTGTTTTCAAAAATATAGTCTTTTTATCGTCTTTTAAGATATACGGTACGGCATATATATAATTTTTTATCTTTACGACTAATATTCTCTGGTTCGGGTACTTGTCTTTTCTAGGATGCTTCAGATCATCTATTATTTGATCTCTCTCAATCGCCTCTATAACATCATCGAAACAAACTCCTCTTGTGGCTTTCAGAATCAGATTCTTCTCATAACTGAATTCTATACCCGGAACCATATATATATTATATAATCTGTAATGACTCTGTCAATACACAATCTGCACTTGACAACAGTCTCCGGAAAGATGATATTATAAATATATGAAACTTCTGGCTGAGTGGATTTTGCGGGCTTTTATCCTGATGGCGACGACTTATTTCGTCCCGGGATTCAAAATAGACTCCTATCTGACTGCTTTTGTGGTGGCGCTCGTTTTGGGGATTCTCAATGTCCTTCTAAAGCCGATCCTCGTCCTCTTTACCCTGCCGGCGACCATCCTGACGCTGGGGCTTTTCATGTTCGTGATTAACGCCATACTCCTCATGATCGCCTCAAATTTCGTCCGAGGCTTCCATGTCTCCTCCTTCGGCACGGCCATAATTGCCGCCATCGTCATCGCCCTCATCTCCAGTATCCTCAACGTGATCTTCCAGTAAATTTTTTGTGATATTATCCCACCCCCCCCTTTTTTTTCTTGTTTGCACTATTATCTAATAAATAGTAATATATCAACTCTTATGGCAAACATTGAAGCGGATTATCGCAATCCTATTGTCTCAAATATCATTGATATGTCCCGTATCTGGAGAGAACCCATAGATGATTTCGTCGAAAGGATTCATCCGATAAACAGAATGCTTCTTTTTGCCCAATGTCATCTCTGGGGTGAACGATCTGATATGGAAACAACATTTTTATCAGCATTTAAAGATGGTTTACCGAAACACCAAAAAGAACAACTACTTGATTCCTTAAGACCAAAAACTGAATCCTATCATGTGAAACTCGAGGCTTTTGAATTTTTATCCGGTGTTGCTTCTGAAATGATTGGAAAAGCCTCGCAAGAGAATAAATTAGATAGTCTGGGTATCCCTGATTTAATGGCTGAAATACAAAGAAGAGAGGCTGAATGCTTCCAACTATCTGAAAAACTTGAAGTGTTTCCTGCCTTAGCAGCTATTCCCGGACAGGACCAAGGATATGATGAAGCGATTAAAGAATATGGATTGTATCCGACTGTATATGAATTAATAGGTATTGACTCATGGCCGAAAGGCAAAAAGAATAAATTATTAAGATTTGTCCCTCCTGCACCACCTGAAAGAGAGTGGTCTGTCAGTCCTCCAACAAATTTTTCCAGATAAAATTATAAGTCCGCGAGTATTCTGAAATATTCAGAGATGACCGGCCCGATAAATCCGGCTAATTTTTCCTGTCCTGCCCGGATAACTTTCCCGTGATCAACCTCAAAACTTCCTCCTCCGGCTCTCGGATCAACCAAATCTGTGGCTGCCACAATGGCTAAATACGGCAATCGTCTGTCAAATGGAGTTGAAGAAGGCTTGGACATCTGGTGATAGGCGGCAAGTTCCGGAGCCGTACCCATACCATGGGCTATCGCAATAGGCGTATTTGGAAATCTTCTATCTTCAACTGGTGTTTGAACCTCTAATTCCTGTATCTGCCGTGCAACTACCCTTGCCAAAGCCCAATCAGCAGCATCCTCAAAACTTGGTGGTTTATGACAGTCAAAAAGAAACGCCAAATGTCTTGAGGGTTGTGGGTCTTCCGGCCGATAAGCGGCATTAGCATTAATTAACGATTCAAATAAATTAATCAAACTCTGATCAGATGTCCTGTCTGCACCCGTCTGGAATGGCCCCCCGAAAACAGAACCCAACAGCGTCTGGTCACCGCAACCCGGATCTGTTCTGGATATTCTGCCGACTAGATCATCATTTAAGACAACATATCCTATATCTCCGATTTGGGGACGGGCAATTCCTTCTCCTTCCACCGCATCCATGCCTGAAGCGAAAGTGGTAAAAACTGATTCTACTCCCAAACCTTTCAATACTCTGGGCACTAAAGCCAGACTGTGTTGTGGCCATGGAGACCCTTCTATCGAATAATCATGTTCCCGGCCTTCCCAGACTAAAACAGTAGCTTTATTCCCACTCCCACGCTTTCCCGTGACTTCATAGACATGCATTTTCCCTCCGGTATGACCGGCCACAGTAGGTTTGGCCAGATAAGCAAGCGGTTGCTCACCATATGCCAGTTCAAATACTTTCCGCAATCCCTCACCCTCTTTCGGTAATGGAAATCCGGTACCCGGCTGGTAGGATAAAATCCGCTCCGGTAATTTATGTTGTATCAAAGCTGCTTTTATCCCCAAAGTCATCTCACACACCTGTTCAAGATGGACATACTGAGCAACCATATCCATTTTCCTTTTCCCCTGAATCGTCATCCATTCTCCGGCAGAAATTCCATGTTGTCTTAGCCTTTGCAATTCATCATAATCTACTCCATTTTCTCGTAAGGTAAGTGATGATCTGTCCAATACCCCGCAAACCATATTAAGAATAGGCTTAAGCTTCTTCATTCCTTCAGCGTCAAGCGGTGCAGTAGGAGAAATGTCTAGGGAATGTCTCACATTAGAGGTAGCTATTGTTTCTGTATGCATATATTTGGATTTTGTATTAATTGAGGCAGGCGGTAAGAATTATACTTAACCAATTATCATAATGCAACGCTATCCTCGCCGCCATCGTCATCGCCCTCATCTCCAGTATCCTCAACGTGATCTTCCAGTAATATATGCTATTTCTTATCCGGCCGGACAGATGATAACATATATTGACAATCTCGGGGATTAAATATTGTTAATCACGTCATTAATTTATATTCTTCCGGGTCTAAATTAATATCTCTTAATATTTTTCTCAAAAGTCCTCTTCCTATTTCTTCTCCTTTATGCATAGGTACTACTGTTTCTCTTCCGTCTGGATGTTGAAGAATCAGATGACTGCCTTTTTGTCTTACAGGAATAAATCCGAGTTTATGCAGTATTTTGAGCAATTTAATTGCCTTAACTGGGGATAATTTAGGCATATTGGATTTTTATATCCTCTATCCCGAAGAAGTTGATCATTGATTGCGGAGACTTGATTTTTTCCTTCTTTAATTCCTTGTGAACTTCCAGATACAAATCTATCGCCTCTTTTATCCTATCCCGTACTTTTTCCAGCGTCTTGGCTTGGGTATGACAACCGGGTAACTCAGGCACTGAAGCAATATAATATCCATCTTCATCCTGTTCTAAAAGTATTTTAAATTGTAAATAATTATTGGATTTTGACATATAGGGAATTATAGCATATTAATTCTAATAAATGGCAACTCTGAGGATCGAACCATTCCATGTCTCCTCCTTCGGCATGGCCATCCTCGCCTCCATCGTCATCGCTATCCTCTCCAGCATCGTGAATGTGATTTTCCAGTAATGGATTTCCTGTGTGGATTGTATATATAGGCCTATATCTTTTTTGATTTTTATGGTATAATCCTCATCACTATAAGGTATTCTCTCAAATCCGTTCTTCAAGCGATCTGATCTTGGTGGAATATCTTATTTTTTTGCTCTTTAAAAAGACAGCAAGCCGTACCGCAGGAAACCGGAATAGAAGGTAGTAATACTTTATGCCGTCATTGCGAGCAAAACGAAGTGAAGCGAAGCAATCTCTTATAAATTTAGATTGCCGCGTCGCTACGCTCCTCGCAATGACAATGAAGAAGGTTTTTATATAAGTTCTAAACTTACTATCTCCTACTTCGGTTTTCTGCGTGTAATATTACCCCTTAAAGGAGAAAGGGTGTGGTCACCAAATTTAAACCACAACGCAACGATACTAAAAAGTCGCAATCACCGAATGCGGCTATACAAAAATCCGAAAAGAGAAAGAGGAAAAAATGAGAACGCGACAAATCGTGAGTCTGCTTGTCTTGGTTTTGGTCGTCGTTGCCAGCCTTGTCACGTCGGAATCTACGTGTGCCCAAAGTCTGGCGTGCGATGCCGACGTGAATAACGACGGCGTTGTGAATATCTTTGACCTAGCCATCGTCGCCGACAATTTCGGCACCACGACTAGCGACGGGCGCTTTGACGGGGACGTCAACGGCGATGGCATTGTGAACATCTACGATCTCACCGTTGTGGCAGGCCAATTTGGCCATATTTGCCAAGGGCTCGAGTTGTTCGACGTCAAAATTGACGAGCCTTTTAACGTCCTGATCGACGGAAATTGGAAGTACGTCTGGATTAATTCCGGTCACCAGGGGCGCACTAATGTCCAGGGAACCAACTTGGTGACTGAAGAGATTGGGCCGGATCAGTATCGGGTCACCAATTTCGAACGACAATGGTTCGATATCTTGTACCTGGGAGGTGGAAAATTTCGTATAGTCACCGACAATTGGCTGATACACGTCCCTCCCCAATAGGTGTGGTCCCCCGGGAATCCCGCACCGCACTTATGTGCGGGATCCCTTTTGGGGAATGCAGCGTTACACCCACACTTGGTGTGTAAAGCTGCCCTTTTGGGGAAGAATTCGGCTGAAAAAGTCGATAAAAATCCCGTTTCGCGGGACCAAATTTATCCTTTTTCGCCTGTCGGCTTGCTGTCTTTCCCATTATTCTCTCTACAATTATCAACCCCGAAGATTGTCCACTCCCGCCTCAAAGTTCAATTCTGATTTTACCCAAGGCAAAACGGTGCAAGAGGGTGGAAATTAATGTCTGGTAAGGCAGCATATTCTCCGCGGCTTTTGCCCTAATAGCAACCAAATCACGGCTATTTAACCTAATACTGACCCTTTTGTCTTTTTTGGCTGCTGATTGAAAGATTTTTGTGATCCTTGCTTTTTCTGCCTCCATATTTTTTACCTGTTTATATTCTCCGCGTTCTATGGCGTCATTTATTTCCTTCTCTTCCGGATCAAGTTTAAGATTGGCAAACGGATCGAATTTCTTATAATTCATACTGTCTTCTCCTTCCTTTTAATAAATAACTTTGTATATTTTCTGCTGGGAAATGCCGTCTTTAAAAAGATCTTTTCCTCATCTTCCGTAAACGGTACGGCATAAGCGTAGTTATCTATCTTTATAATAAACAATTTCTGCCCCGGATAACGTTTCTGATTTGGATTATCAACGATGGCTAACATGTTTCCCCTATTTATTGCCTTCTTAACCGCTTCAAAAGAAACCCCGCGTTCCTTTTTCAACAATAGATTTTTTTCTTTACTGTATTCAATTCTCTTCACTAATTCAGTATAAATAATTATACATCCAATGTCAATACATAGTCAACATAGAACCTACAACGAGCGTGTTTGGTGAATTGATGATATAATTGGCATAAAATGGAGAGGTCGCCTAGCACTGTATTTCGTTAATTTCGCGGCATTATCAGTGTTATGATAGATCGGTACAAAGGTTCAAAGAAAAAACTTTATACCGTAATATTCACGAAATACAGTACTAGTGGTTTATGGCGGTAGGCTCACTCGTTTGAATAGTAACTCGAATTAATCCCGCTCTGCGGGAAAAACTGGAGGGTTCGCCTAATGGTATGGCACTAGTCTTGAAAACTAGCGGGAGAAATCCCTTGCAGGTTCGAATCCTGTACCCTCCGCCGCGTAAGAACGTTGATTTTGCATTGCAAAATCTTACGTTCAACGCGGCTGTCGCGTTTAAATCGATGATTTATTACGCGACGCTGGTTGACTTATCCCAATTTCTCCAGAATCTCTTTTCTCTTTTTGGAAAAAAAGTGGGGGTTTACGCCTATTTCCTTTACTTCTTTTATTTTCATACTTATAAACCTAACTGTCCTTTGATCCTACTTATTACTGCTTCTCTGTATTCATTACCATACCACTGCGGCAGATTCCACAAATCGGCAAAAATCTGCGCCGGAGGGGTCTTTTTATAAACGCGAAGAAACGGGTCCTGCTTCAAAATATAAATATTAGCCTCTTTTTTTATGTTTAGGGGAAACCGAGCCATAATCTCTTGCGGATTTAGGGAATAAAAATAGACCGTTTCATAATCAGCCGGCATTTGGGAAGAATAAAATCTGACGGCCGAATAAGCTGTCGGTAAAACATCGGAGGGCATGGAAGCCTCAATGGCAAAAACCGTCATCGGATTATATGTCTTATAAACAATATCCCCGACGACGTCCCGCCTGGTGGCCCAAAAAAAGAGTAATCTATAGGCATCAACTACTTTAGAATTGTTTTTCCCCACCTGAACCATCCCGGCCTTTCTTAATGGATATAGAGCGTGGGAAACCATGCTAGTAGAAAGGCCGAATTTCTCCGCCAGTTCCGAAAGACGGAAATCCGCATTTTTCTCCTCTATCGACCGGTAAAGAAGCTCCCTCCAGATATATTCTATTTTATTCATTTTCTATTTATATGAAAATTTATAACGGATATTTTCTATTATAGTAGAAAATAGAGGAGTTTGTCAAATGAAAAAAGGGTTACATCTTCTCTACCGTTTCGATCCCGAGGATGAAAAGACCTCTTTTGATAAGGTTTGCCGTAGTTTGAGTCAGAACCAGACGGAAATCGGATTCCAATATCGTGTGTTTCTGGTAAAAGAGGCTGTAGCTTTGCGCCAGCTCAAAAAGATAAGCACAGAGAAGGTGCGGCGAGAAAGCCGCGGCCGCCTCGGCGACCACCTCCGGGAAGCGGTAGAAAAGACGGAGAAGTGATAACTCTTCAGTATTAGGTATTAGGTATTTGGTATTAAGTATTTTTTTGTTTTCTTCTTTTATACCTGATACCTGATACCTGATACCTGATACCTTCTCAGCTTTTCTCATCACGCTCATACACCTCGCGTAGGCATACATGAGGTACGGCCCGCTGTCGCCTTCGAAGGAAACTGACTTGCCGAAGTCGAAGACGATGTCATTGCCGATGTTGTTTTTGAGAAGGGCGTATCTGATGGCTCCGAGGGCCACTTTTTCCGCGATTTCTCCAATTTCGGTTCCCCCTTCTGCTTTTCTGTCTGTTTTTGCGATAATCTCCAAAACTCTTTTTTTAGCCTCCTCCAGAAGCCACTCGAAGGTGATGACGTTGCCCGAGCGCGAAGACATCTTGCCTTCCGGCAGCCTAACCATGCCGTGGGCGATGTGATAGGCTTTCTCCCCCAATTCCGGCTCGATCTTTTTCATGGCCGCCTTCACCACTTTGTAATATTCGTCTATTTCTTTACCGAAAACATTAATTGATAAATCGTATTTGAAATCTTGATATTTGGCCATAGCCAATCCCAAGTCTTTAGCCTCATAGGTAGGCAGACCGAGTTTATTGACAAAAACCCTGGTATGCAGGCCGTCCTGTTCACCCCGGTAGACGACTCCCCCTTCGCTTTTTTCCAAAACGCCCAGCTTCAAACCCTTTTCCACCAGCTTCATCCCGTACTCGCCCACCCACGACTCCGGATAATAGCCGTCGAACTTCGTTCCCAGCCTTTTGTAGATCGTCTCAAAATATTCCAGGCTCCACTTCAAACCTGCCCCGTAGACCTCCCTGACCTCCTCCAGACGGTCTTCTTTACCATGAACATACTGTTTATAGTCAATGATCGGCTGCCAGCCTTTGTCTTTCTTCAAAATCTCCTGCGCGGCCACGTAAATAAGGGAATTGATCTCCTTAACCTCTTCCGCAACCTTCTTATCCTCATCAAACTTTATCGTCCCCAAAGCATAACCTTCCCCAAGCAGTTTCTGCCTTTCGGATATGGGTAACTTCCCAAGCTCGTGAATGTATTTTCTTAATTCTTCTAAATATTCTTTCCCTTTCAGAATTTGTAATTTGTCATTTGTAATTTGTAATTTAGCTAAAAGTCCGTATAGACTTTTAGCGATATGCATCCCTACATCTCCGTAAAAATCTCCCCGCCAGACGGTTGCTCCGCAGGCTTCAAACAGCCTGGCGATAGCCTCGCCGATGAAGTTGGAATACATATGCCCGAGGTGAAACTCCTTAAAAGGGTTGGGGTCTGTATATTCAACGGCAATTTTCTTTCCCGTCATTTGGGCTGTTATGACCGGATATTTCATATCTAGCACTCTCTCCATCTGACTGATAATGCATGGGGTAGCCACAACCAGATTTAAGAAGCCACAGCCTGCAATTGATACATTCTCCAGGATACTTTTTGGAGAAATAGTCAGATCCGAAGGTACATAACTATCAGCTTTAACTGCTATCGTTTGATCTTGTCCTATATATTCATCTATTTTTCGTTTTAGCTTCTCCGCCAACTCAATCGGCTTCATTTTTAGTCTTTTAGCCATGATCATGGCGATATTAGAAGAATAGTCCCCATAACCTTTATTTATAGGATGTTCGATAAAAATAGCGGAAAAAGGGATTTTTTCGCCTGTTTCCCCCAAAACCTCCCCTACGGCCTGGCGGATGACGCACCGCAGCTGGAAAGCAAGAGAGTGCGGATCATCGGTGATGATCTTGGGGAATTTCCTTTCTGTTCTCGGATCAATGGCAAATTTCATAATATATCCTGACACGCTGGGTGACTTTCTCAAGTATACAATATTCGTCCTCTTTGTGAATAGAAGAAAAGAGACGAGCCTTAATAAAGGAATTTAGAGGAACTTAGGGGAACTTAATGCGGAAATGTAGTACACTGGTTTCAATGGGAAAATTATTAAAGCCCAAGTTTAGCTTGAGGCTGACTCTCTTTCTTCTTGTTTGCCTGATTATATCAATCTTTCTCAATATTTTCCTGATTTACCAAAATCTCGAAAGAAGCCGGGTGACGAGGGTTGTCGACGGAGATAGTCTGGAACTTTCCGACGGGCGGAGAATAAGACTATTAGGACTTGACGCGCCGGAGAAAGGAAGGTGCATGGGGACGGAGGCTCGGGAACGATTGAAGGCCTTGGCGGCAAACAGGTTTGTCCGCCTGAAAGACGAAGTAACTGACGATTACGGCCGGATATTGGCTAATGTCATCCTCCATCCTACTCTCTATGAGTGGCGGGAATACCTTTGGCAACGGTTTATAGTCAAAAGCGAATCTTTGAAGACTCCCTTCCTAAACGGAACAATGGTGATGGAAGGTTTGGCAAGATTTAATAGCGTCGCCAGCCCCTATAAAGAAATCCTCACTCAAGCGCAGGAGAAGGCTAGACGGGAGAAACGCGGCATCTGGAGCGAGGCTTGCCGGCAAACTACTCCTGAAACGGATTGTTTGATTAAGGGAAACATAAGGGCGGAAGAGAAAATTTACCACTTGCCGGATTGCCCCAACTACCCGGAAGTAATCATTGATCAGTCTTTCGGCGACCAATGGTTTTGCACCGAAGAGGAAGCAGCATCTCAAGGATTTCGGAAAGCGCAGGGGTGCTAAATTACCAAAGGTGTCCTATCTGGGACACCTCTAAGGTGTACTCTGTATTGACAGGCTGGCAAATAGTCTGTAGTCTGGAATTAGACGTGAAAAAGATAATTTCTTATATCACGGTTTTTGTTTTTTTTGTCATTTCTGCCCTTCTCGTCACAATCACCAAATCAGGGAAACCCGTTTTTGCTCTTGTTGGTACGTATTATAATTATGCTTCTGGTATATCCTGCGATACAGTCTGCAGTAGAAATGAAGGGTATTGTGTTGGTACAAGCAATATGCATAAATGGGATCCAAATGGTGATGGTGCCTGCGCAGAGTATCCTTCAAGTTGTACAGATTTGATGACGGCCGGATATGGAACATGCGGAGGTTATCAAAATCGTTGGAATCAGTGTACTTGCAGCAGTAGAAGTATTAAAGTCAATGAAGCATCCGGCAAGTCCTGCAATCAGATATGCGGCAGCGGCAACTGCGTCACTGTTGGCAATGATTCTTTGGCAAGGAATGGATTGAAATATCAATGGGACACTGGAGGAAACGGTTGTAATGCTCCTCCTCCGTCAAGTTGTTCCGACGTTATAAGGGAGCAGGGGGCCAACAAAACAATGTTTTGTGGAGGCCGTCATGTCGAATGGACCAATTGCTGGTGTGAAACGGCGCCGCCGGCAACGCCGACACCGACTGTTAGTTGTTCCTGTTCAGGTACAAATGACTGTATAGGCAAGTCGCCTCCCTGTGGAGGCACTTCCTGTGTCATCGGCACTTGCGGTTCGGTTCAGACGCCAACTCCCACCGCCACACCGACTGTCACAACGACACCGACGCCAATAAGAGGTACTTGTACCGATTCCGATGGAGGTTTAAATTACTATGTAAAAGGAGTAGTAACTCATAATGGCGTTGAGATCCCCACGGATTGGTGCAAAACCGCCACTACGGGAATAGCTAATACAATACCGGTGCTTGCAGGAAGATATTTGAATGAAGGAATTTGCCCTGATGCATATACTTTTTCAACTGTGAATTATGAATGTCCGAACGATTGTTATGATGGTGCGTGTTTATCAACCTTAACACAAACTCCCACTCCTACCCGGACACCTACACCAAGCCGTACAAATACACCTACTCCTACCAGAACGCCAACACCGGGAAGTTCGTCTTCTTATAATTGGGTAGATGTTTATCCAATACCAAATATGAAATCATGTAATACTATATGTCAGGAGCAGACCCCTTCCAGCCAATGTGGTAATGTATGTGATGGTGGGTATGGATTCAAAATAGGTACATTTAACAGTTCATGCAATTACAGCGTGGATGTCATCAATTGCACTTCGTGCGCCGGTCTTCACCTGTACTGTTGTTGCAATTCCTCAATTTCTCTTACCCCTACTCCAACCCCAACCACACCGGCCAATATTTCCCCAACGATTACGCCAACCCCTTATTGCCAATGCGACCTTTGGGCGGTGGTAGACGACCATTGCGCACCCAAATTTGCTTCCTGTACTGCCAAATATACCTGTGATTGTCTTAATCAATTGCCAACTGTCACTCCAACACCATCCGGATCAATCAGTCTCACACCAACTCCAACCATACCTGCCAATATCACTGTAACCCCTTCCCCTACCACGAATCCAAACATCTCTCCTACCGTGACTCCCTCCCAGCCTCCAATCTCCGTCACTCCTACCATCACACCTCCGGCATCATGTACCCCTTGTGTAAAAAAGAACCAGGGTGACGCGGACTGCAACGAAGTGATTAACGGTGCTGATTACACTATCTGGAAATCTGATTTTCTTACCGGAGCAAGATTTACCAATGGCTGTCCGGCTTCGGATACGGCTGATTTCAACAATAACGGCAGAGTGGACCTTCAGGACTTTGAGATCTGGCGGAAAAACAGTTATTTATAATATATTAAAGTCAGCGGAGTACCGCTTCTATCCGTAATCACCTTCCGCGGTTTGTTTCTCTCGTAATATTCACTCAAGCGGAACAGGGGGAAAAGAGACGGCCGGTTCAAAACCACTACCACTTCGCTTTCTTCAGGCGGTTTGGTATTTAACTTCTCCCAAAGATCAGGACGCAAATAATATCTTGCCAGAAGATCGGCCATCCGGCAGGAAACAACCGCTCCCTTCGGCGCAACTTGGTTGACATAACCAATCGCCTCTTTGTAAGAAGATGCCCAGAAATCCGGATCCCTGTTCACCGCCAGGGCGTTATAGTAATTTATCTGGTAGGGATGATAAGCTATAAAGAGACAAGTAAGATAGAGGAAAACACCAAGGTATATACCGCCTGCCAGCCGCTTTCCAGATATCTCCACCTGGAAGGAGTCAGAGCTTCGCAAGCTCAGCTTGCCACCTTCCAGGTGTCTTAGGGCATATTTTCTACCGATCCATTCCACTCCCAGGACAAAAAAGACGGCCAGCGGATAAAAGACTTCCAAAAAATAACGGACATTATCAATCACCGGCTGACGGAGAAGCGGATATTTGATGAAGGTCCAAAAGAAAAGAAAGCAGAGAAAAAAGGGCAGGGAATTTTTTTTATGCAAACATACCCATATCCCGAAAGGGACAAAAGCTAAAACAGGCAAAGGTGTTGTGATGAATAACTGTTCTAAAGCGTAAAACGGGTTAGCAGAATATGGCAAACGGATAATTGAAGCGTTGACATTTTTGATAACGGTAATAAAATCATTTATTGAAGCCGGCCAAAGCAGAAAAAAGATCAACACAGGAACAAATAAGAGGAGAAATAGAATGCAAAAGTATCCTATCATGTGATAATCAGGTGTCTTTTTTACCTTACTTTTATTCATGTGCTTTTCATGTAATAAGTCAAACAACATCCAAACGACTAAAACCGGATAAAACTGTAAAGCGGTTATCTTCGTATTTACTGCGCAGGCGTAAAACAAAACACTGAAAATGGCATAAATAATTTTCCGCCTCGTCAAATACCGGTTAAAAAAGAAAGCGGTAATAATGAGAAAACTGGCGATGACGCTGTCTTTGATATCTACGTGAAGATAACCTATAAACCGCGGCAGGAGGAAAAGAGTTATAGAAGATAAAAGAGCTACTTTTTTCCCGAAACCGTCTTTCACCAGCCAATAGAAAAAAATGATCCCTATGCAACCTATAACTACTGAAAAAAGGTTGTATGAAGTAGGAAACCAGGAGGCGGGGAAAAGACGACTAAAAAGAATCGGCAAGGCATCATTGATATAACCGTAAGGAAGATACTGGTAATCAGCCGGTTTAGCCGCCATCCCCAGCCGGATCAGACCGGCAGAAAGATGTTCCGGAAAATCCCAGGTGGGAGAGAAGGAGGGAGAAAGCGCGATATTCAAGAGAGAAAATGTAATTAAAATAACAAATGAAAGCATATCCTTGAATTCTATGTCATTGCGAGTCCCGTTATAAGCGGGACGTGGCAATCTCGGATGGGATTGCTTCGCTTCGCTCGCAATGACAATTCAAATTGAAAATTATTTAAACTCATACACAAATATGCTCTTCCCTATCACTGCTTCCGGTTTTTTGGCTCTTAAAAAATCCAACGGCGCTTTGACTAAACCCAGTTTGTAATCCGCAGTCCCGGTCACCTGCCAATCGCTTAAAGCCAGATTGCCGGCGCTGATGGCGACTGTTCCTTTTAATGAATTAAGCATATCATAATGCAGCGGTTGGTATTTGATACTGTAATACTCCGGATCGGCCGTCCCCAAATAGCTCAAAGTGATGGTTTCTTTATCTAAACTGTTCTCTTTTAACCACTTCCCCAACCTTCCCAAATCCTGCCCCCAGTCAATTTCCGAATCCGACAGATACTTGTAGCCATATGGCGGAATGCCGGTCAATTCGTTGGTGTAAGATAGGTCGTAGGGAAAAGAAAAGAAGCTGGTGAGAAAAAGGTAGACAAATAATGCGGCAAAAATTGCCTCCTTCGGCTTTGCCGCTACGAAAATAATCTGACTTGCTCCAAGGATCCATAAGACATAGGTTGGGAAGAGATAGCGGAAGACGTTGTTGATATGAGAAAAAAACATCATACAAAGAAGAAAAAAGAAACCTATGAGGAAGAACCAAGTGCTCCCTGTCATTCCGAGCGACTGAGCTTTTTGCGAGGGAGTCGAGGAATCTTCCAACATTGGAAGATCCCTCCGCTCGTCGCTTCGCTCCTTCGGTCGGGATGACAATAAACGAGTTCTTAGATAGATAATAAATGTATAAAACATGGCTAAATATATAATTATCTGTGTCGGGATCGGCACTTTAAGGAGGAAACTAACCGGAAAATAGAGAAACCAGTCATTCCTGCTTCTGACTTCTCCCAGTAAATATGCCGGCTGGCCGGCCAGACTATGGGTATACATCGTCATGATCCCCTCTTTGTAATAATACGGCACCGGCAACTCTCTCATCGTTTGCCAAATAATATTATTTTTCAATTGTTCATTGGCTGAAGCAATAAGAGGAAGTTTGTCATAGTCTAATGTTACTCTGTTATAGTTGGTCAAAATGCCAAACAGCCAGAGGGCACCGAAAGAAACCAGCAACGAGGAAATGAAAAGATAAATCGCCAACCGGCGTTTGTATAGAAAGAGCGTGAAAAAATAGATGACGGCAAAAAAGAGAAAGGTGAATTTTGTCAGGAAGCCGAGGGCAAAAAGGAAAGAGATCAAAAGAAAGTATTTTAAGTTACCTAAGTCACTTAAGTGACTTATAGTGAAAAACAATATCAAAACAATGATAAAAGCCAGCGGAAGGTCAAAAGCGAGGATGTGGCCGTGGCCGCGGACATTCGGGTCAAGAGAATATAGAAGAAGTGCTAAAAGGCCGGCATTTTGCCCGCTTAGTTTTTTGGCAAAAAGATACAGAAGCAGTCCTAAACCGACTGTAATAACGATATTTGGCAGTCTTGATAACAAAATAATCTTTTGTGCATCGTTACCGCTTTTATATAGAAAATCCCGGCCAAAAACATACAGGTCAAATTTTTCCGGATTGGTGTAAGTCTCTAATTTCTCAGGAAATTTAATCGAGTTTCGAAGAGGAAAAAGAGCTAACCCTGCCAAAATTTTTACCAGCGGCGGATTGTCAGGATAAATCCGGAAATCGTTTTTGTAAACATAAGCATAAGCGGCGGCTATATTGGCCGGTTCGTCATAAGTGGGAGTATCATAATAACTCTCGTAAAAAAGAGCGGCAGAAAGTATAAGAAGAAGACCAAGAACGATAATCTTTTTCAATTTATTGAACTGGAGGAACGGTCGTATCTCCCGGGATTCCTTCGGTACCCGGCGGCACTTCCGTCACCGGTTGGACGACCGCTTCCGTCGGAGAAGGAGCGAAGATTTCAGAAGGCGGCGGTTGCGGAGGTTGGGTGACCATCGGCTGCGGTTGAACCAGGGCCTCTTGGGTTGTTTCCACAATCTCTACTGCCACATAAGCCTGTGCCGATACCGGTGCAGTCGTGTACATTGCCCGTCCGCCTGAAACCGGCACTAAGGCAAAATAATATGTACTACCGGGATTGAGCTTCCCTACGACGAATTTATTGATCTTACCGATATTCAAAGCGCCATAAGTATAATTACTTGCCTGTTTACCGTAAACCAGATGGTAATTATCCGCCCCATCCATACTTGGCCAGCTTAAAGTCACATTGCCAACTCCCGGGCCGGAATAAGCGGATAATTTGGAGCTAACCACTGGTTGGACTTGTGCTTTTTCTACTGGTACTGATGGTACTGACGGTCCGCCTACTGATGCCTGACTGACCGGCTGACTGACAACTGCCCCGCCGCCTGTAGCGACCGCGGAAACTTCTGCCGAAAACGGACTTGAGGCACAGCCATTGGCGGCGGCTAGGCGGAAATAATATCTGGTGCCGGATGAAAGGGATTTGATAGTAGATGACCGGGTTTTCTCTCCGCCGATATTATCTGCCCCGTAAACATATTTCCCGCTTTGAGTGCCGTAAGCGACCGCATACCGGTTGGCATAAGCTGAGGTGTCCCAGTAAAGGGTGACTTCCCCGCCACCCGGACCGGAAACGGCTGAAACTTTGGCCGGAGCCGGCGGAAACGGGCCACCGCAACCGGCAGCCACTGTCGGCGGACGAAGGGCAGACAAACTGATCAGGGCTAAAATAGAAATAGAAGAGGATAAAAGTAGGCGCAGGCGTCTGTTCACAACTTAACTTTCCTATACTTTTCACAAGCCGTCAAGCCCCATTTTAATGTAAAATAATGGTATTTAATATAAAGAAGTAGAACAATAGTATTACTGGTGTTTTCTTTATTGACAAAGAGACTTTCACGGGCTACGATAATTTTTACCTATGCTAAGTAAAAAAGACTTGGATAAAATAGAGGCACTGATTGATAGTAAGCTCGATAGTAAACTTGAGAGTAAGTTTAATGAAAAGCTAAAATTTCTTCCGACCAAAGAGGAATTCTATAAGAAAATGGATGAACTGATGGGAGAAATTAAAGCCGTACGTGAGGAACAAAAAGTTATCTCCGGTTATAAAGACCAACTCGAGGATCACGAAACCAGAATCGGAAAAATGGAAGAAGTCCTTTCTCCGCAGACAATCTAAATCTTCTTATTATTGATTATAGAAATATTTTTTCCCAAAAAAAATCCCCCCGGTTGTGCTGTCATGCTGCTTAAAAACGTCTCTCGACGTCTAAAAGTCAGCTAAAGCTGACAACCGGGGGAATCCTTATAGATCTGTTGACTTTACTCCTTTCCCGAGCGGGATTTGAGTGCCTGCGGCACTTCGAAAATCCCCTCGGGACTATGTCGCTAGGGCGAAGCCCTAACGACGACGATTTTTCCGATCACGGCGCGCCTACTAGCGGGTACTAACGATGGTCGCTCGTTTCGCCTCGCAGGAATACGTGAGATCATTGTATCTGGTCACTTCGACCCAGAAAGAAATCAGTTGGCTATTTTCGTAGCGAGGTACGTAATTCTTGAATACGTTGTTTCTGAGCCACAAGCCCGAATCTGTCACGTCCTTCCCGCCCGGTTTCCAGAGAGAAGCCAGAGTACCTGGAATATTAATGTAGATATGTCCCCAGCTAAATCTGGTACCCTGAGTTACATAGCACGTCCCATTTGACTGGGGCGGGATGGCGACGGTGCTGGACGGCGCGGCGGCCACGAGCTGCTGCGCAGCGACGACGACGTCGGTAACCGGTTTGACCGGCGGCGTCTGCGGCGCGGCGGAGACTGGCGATGCGATCAACGTTAACGCAAGCGCCAACATGGCCAATTCTTCTATCTTCCGGATAATCATGCGCTTCATGGGTTTCCTCCCTATTTTTGCGCTCCAAGTTGTTCGGCGAATCGGTTGGTTTCGCGGCATATAGCCGTTTTCGAGAACTATATTTTTCCTCCTGTCTCGATCATCCTTGATCATTCTGGACGACCAGACGTGAGATCCCCCCTTGGGGATCAGTATTCTTGCATGGAATGAAGGAAGAAGGAGATTAGTTATCAGTTGTCAGTTGACGGTATAAAAGAAGGATTATCTCTTCTTTTCAGGCCGGTTGTTGATCCTTATGAAAATAAACAGAAGTATGACGACTATCGTTGCAACTCCGCAAGATAGATATATATTATTCATCTGCTTTTTTTCAACCTTTCAAGTTTTCTGACTGCCAAAATCCATAAAGAGATGGCGATGATAAAAAGAAGCGCAAAAACTGTAGCATTATTGCTGACCTGATTATATATGTCAACATAACTCATAGCTTCATTTCACCTCCTCCATCTGTACTGCCATAAAATAAAAAACAAAGGCAAAAAGTATATTTTTGACTATCTGAAATAGATTCATTTCAGTAACAGGAGTAAGAATAATTAATCCAAGGAATCCGGCTGACAGATTGGACAATATATTTGATAACACTCTCAGATATGAAGATGGAGGAAAAAGTAATGCCTTCATATTTTGATAATACTATAAAATAAACCGTATTTCCATCCCCCTTCATTCCATGCAAGATTTTCGCTTTCTCAAGCGATGTATTTTTATTTTTATGTCCGCCTGCGCTCAGGTTCGCTTCCCTGCCTACGGCAGGACAATCGAAACTTCGCTTCCAACTTCGCCAAGGCTACGTTGGACTAGTCGGCGGACTAACTCTCTCTAAAGCCTCTCCTTCGACTATGCTCAGGATCAGCAAGAAAGAGTTGAGTCAACAGATTGTTAAGGTGCCCTTCGCTATGCTCAGGGTAAACTTTCTCTTTAATTGCCTGAGAATAGTAAAGTATTAATTCTTTATTCCACCCCGCAAAAAACCTCCGCCATATGTGGAGATTTTGCAGAATGAAATGGTTGAATATCTATTGAATCGACCATCTTTTACGCTTGTTTTGCAAAAGCGGTCTTTTCAATATAGAAGGATACAATATTATAGGGTATTTGTCAAGATCGAAAAACCGTCGCCGGGAAGGGGTAGAAGGAATATTGAGAATACGAACGCGCACTGAAGTGCGCTAATCCGAGGAAAATAGAGGAACCGAGGGGAACTCAGGGGAACTGATGGCGCCCACTGAAGTGCGCTAGTACTGTATTTCGTATGTTTCCCATATAAGAATTTATCATCTGGGTTGTTCTATCAAGCCGATAGGTTACTCAAGATACCGGAAAATTCACGAAATACAGTACTAGTCCAAAACGCGCATCTAAGTAAAGGATATTTGAAAAATTAAATCTCCCAGGGGAAAAAGTGGTGGTTTTTGGTCTTTTGGCCGAATAATCCGACGATTTTCCCGTCCGCGCTTTGGTAGCGGTTTTGGAAAGACGATAAAGCGCCGTTTTTGGCATTGCGGAAAGACAGTTTCGCTTCAAAAGGAACAAGCCTGCCTTTATCCTCCAAAATAAAATCCACTTCCGTCTGGTTTTTGGTCCGCCAGAAATAGAGCTTGTCCGCGCCGTATTTTTTCACCAGTTGGGCAAAAAGGCCGGTTTCAAACATGCCGCCCAGGATATTGCCGGTCAAATTCCTCAACCATAAGATTTGCATTAACCCGGTATCGTAAAAAAAGATCTTCGGGGCTTTCACCACTTCCACCTTGGCGCTTCGGGAAAAAACAGGCAGAAGTTTGATAATATAAGTATTTTCTAAAATAAAAAGATAGTTTTCGACTGTTTCTCGGGCCAAACCACTGACGGCAGCCAAAGAAGCGATATTGAGAAGCTGGCCGCTTTGTGAAGCTAACAAACGAAGCAGTTGGTTGAACTTTTTGAGATTTTTTATCCCGGCCAGATCACGGATATCTCTTTCTATATAAGTTTGGACTATCTGGAGAAGGTATTTTTCTTTTTTTTCAAGTGAATTTTCCAGGACCACTTTCGGATAACCGCCATAAAGAAGATATTCCTGATAGGCCGCTCTCGCCTTCTCCAGGTGCACCGGTGAAGACAGTTTTTCCAGATCAATCTCTATCTTTTTAAATCTTAATAATTCACTGAAACTCAAATTATAGATTTCGAAATTGACTGTCCGGCCAACCAAAGAGTCGGAAAATTTTTTCCTGATGGCAAAACTGGATGAACCGGAAACAATCAGCTGAATCTGTTTCTGATGATCAGCAATCAGCTTCAAAAAAGAGGAAGGATTGGACAAATATTGGATCTCGTCAATGAAAATATAGCTTTTTTGGGAAAATCCAATTCCCTCTCCTCTCAGATAGTCTAAAAATGAATCAACCCCTTTATCCAGTATTTCGACCAAACGCGCGTCTTCAAGATCAAGGAAAAGAACCTGTTTTTTCTCCTTTTGCAATTTTTGGGAAAGAGCATACAGGAGATAAGTCTTACCTACCTGGCGGCTGCCGTGAAGAACAATGATATTATCGGAACCCAGATATTTTTCTATCTCGCCGGAAATATCCCGCCGGTAGATTGGTGAAGGTAAAGTCTGCATATTACCTACTATATTTTAATATCTAAACCATAGAATAGCATACATAAAACTAATAGTCAAGAAGCAGTAACATCTTAAGATTGCTTCGCTACACTCGGGAATGACAAAGAAGTTACCGGGAATCGGACCAGATGGCCTTTTTTAGTTTTCCGGCTTCACGGATGAAAAAAGCTTCTACATCCCTCAAATTGATCTTCTTTACCATAATAGGCATGTCTTTTAGCGATTTCACCAGCAATAAATTTTCGCCTATCTGCAGGGCATCGGCTTTCATCTCGAATTTCTCAAAACTTCTATGCAGTAATTCCTGAAAGTTCCATTGCTTTTCCACCCGCAAAATACAATACAAATCAATAAAATCCCGTAATCTCGGACGGAAAGCGATGGTTTGGGCTTTGTTCACCGCAATATCATACAGGCTTTCCACAGAGATGCCATTTATACTCT
>CAYGXQ010000006.1:0-56696 GCA_964354025.1 uncultured Gammaproteobacteria bacterium
CGAGCTCATTTTTGATTTTTGACCAGTCGATGGCGTATTTCCGGTCGTGGCCCGGACGGTCTTTTACCATCCTGATCATTGACTCATCCTTTTTGAGAATCCTTATGATCTTTTTGACAATCTCTTTGTTATTTATCTCTTCCGTTAATCCCCCAACGCAATATGTCTCGCCGATTTTCCCGTTTTCAAGAATCAAATCAATGGCCCGACAATGATCTTCCACGTAGAGCCAATCCCGGACGTTTAATCCGTCTCCATAAACTGGTACTTCTTTGTTTTCTAAAATATTAGTAATGGTCAAGGGAATAAGTTTTTCCGGATGCTGAAAAGGTCCAAAATTGTTGGAACAGTTCGAAATGGTGATTGGAAAGCCGTAAGTATAATAATAAGCGCGCACCAGATGGTCACAAGCCGCTTTGCTGGCCGCATAAGGGCTTCTCGGGTTATATGGAGTATTTTCAGAAAATTTATCCGGTTGGTCAAGATCCAGTGACCCGAAAACTTCATCGGTTGAAATATAGTGGAATTTCTTGATCTTGTACTTCAGCGCCGCTTCCAAAAGTACCTGGGTACCTAAAACATTGGTTCTGATAAAAAGAGCCGGTTCGACAATTGAACGGTCCACATGACTTTCCGCGGCAAAATGAACAACGTAATCAATCCCTTCCATCACTTCTTTCACCAACTGACCGTCAGAAATATCCCCCTTGACGAATTTATAGTGCGGATTACCCTCAATTTCTTTAAGATTATCCAAATTACCGGCATAAGTCAGCTTATCCAAATTGATGATAAAATCACCGGGATATTTTTTAAGCCAATAGATTATGAAATTGCTGCCGATAAAGCCGGCACCGCCGGTGACTAGAATTTTTCTCATATCAGCCAATTATATGCGATTTCCGGATCATCATACCCGATCCGTCCTTCCTCCTCAGGATTGTAAGTTTTGGAAGTAACGTAAAAAAGTTCGCTGGTTGAGCTTTTGACAAAACAACCATGGGCAACACCTCCGGGGATTTTCAAAACCACGTTTTCCCCTTCCTCGCCGAGAATAAATTCATTCAGCATCTTGTAAGTGGGAGAATTTTCCCTTTTATCATAAAGAGCCACTTTTAATGTCCCCCGGGCCACATACCACCAGTCTATCTGAGTTTTATGGATATGCCAGGCTTTTATCACTCCCCGGCGCATGAACGAATGGGAAAGCTGGCCGAAACCCTCCTTGAAAAAATCGTCATCTATGCGGATCATTTCCTCAAAAAAACCTCTCTCATCCTTATGTCTAATTAATTTCTTTATCATTACACCATTTATTAATTTGGAATTCATATTTATGCTTTCTCCGCCCAATAACGGTTGGCTTTATAAAGAGTTTCAAAAGTACCGCAGTCACTCCAAAAACCGGAGAGTTCCGTCCACGAAAGACTCTTTTTCTCAATATACCGGTTATTGACATCGGTAATCTCTATTTCGCCTCTTTTTGAAGGGGTGCAGCTTCTGATAAAGTCAAAAACATGCCGGTCATAAATATATAGTCCGGTCGCGGCAAATTCACTCTTGGGATCCTGTGGTTTTTCTTCAATTGTCAGGATTTGCTGCTTATCATTTTTATCAAAAACTGCCACTCCGAATCTTTTTAATTGTTGTTTATCAGCTATTCTTTTCAAAAAAATCAAAGCGCCGTTCTGGAAACCGATAATATCTTTTTTAATATCCGCATCTGTCGTGTTGTCGCCCAAAATTACCGTTACATTGCCTCCGTCCGAGAAATCCTCGGCCATAAGCAAAGCGTCAGCTATTCCACCGTCAGGCTTTTCCTGATAGGCGTATTCCAAATGTTTTACCCCCAATTCCTTACCGTTTTTCAAAACCCGCAAAAAATGGCCGGCGTGCGGTCCGCTGACGACGATTAAAATCTCAGTGATGCCTGCTTTTACCAGAGTATTGATCGGGTAAACAATCATCGGCCGGTTATAAACAGGCAAAAGATGCTTATTGGTTGCGAAGGTCAGAGGATAAAGCCTTGTGCCCAGTCCTCCGGCTAATATTATGCCTTTCATAGATATTTTAGCGGTATATAACGCCCCGAAGTAAAACTATGGCCATCAGGGCAATAAGTAGATATTCTACCACAATCCGGCCGTGTAAATCACCTTCCGCCAAGTGGTGAAATATCCCCCATAAGAAATATAGCAATGAAATCGTAATCACTACGGCATATTGTCTGTTGGGCAGACCGGTAAAAAACCAGAAAAGAACCAGTCCTATACCCAATAACACTACCAGGATCAGGTAGTGCATCAAGTGAATAATTCGTTGTTTTTTCATCATGTTTTATAAAATCACTCCGGCGCCGGTTATGCTCATAGCCCCGATCAAAGCCGCCAAAAAAATGAAATGGGCAAGACTGTGACCGCTCACCCTGTAGGTTTTGTTTTTAACGATAAAAATACTGTCGATAAAAAGGACAATCAATAAAAATTCAGCCAGAAGGAAAGAAAAAGTTTTGGTCAGCTTGAAGGGAATTAGCGGTTTATCCGTCTTTTCGATGATGCCGGAAAGGGCGGATGGAGACTCCGGGACCGTTTCTCCCAATTGTGTACCCTCTGTTGTAGCCGTCTCTTTCGTCTTCGTCCCAAATTCCTGAACAACCAGCGTCGTCTCTTCACCGCTAAGTTTTCCGTTCATGACGGCTAAACCGATCTCCGTATATTCAGGTTTGAGGATATTCGCCCGATGGGTCGGTGAATTCATCCAAGCCTCAACTACATCATCGGCTGTATCGAAACTCTTGGCCAGGTTTTCCCCGGCATAGACGTATTCATAACCGGCCTGGGTGATGAAATACCAGGGAGTTATACCTGTGGGTGAAATATGAGCCCAATAGTTTTTGTCAAAC
The DNA here is from genome assembly GCA_964354025.1 of uncultured Gammaproteobacteria bacterium. Taxonomy (GTDB): domain Bacteria; phylum Patescibacteriota; class Microgenomatia; order 2-02-FULL-39-11; family 2-02-FULL-39-11; genus JALHWS01. The sequence goes on from CAYGXQ010000006.1 coordinate 2,903, forward strand.
ATGTCCCCCGCTTTCTGGTTGGCAGCGGTGCTAAGTTCCGGCGAAAGAACCAACGGCCGCAAATTGATCTCAAGACGTTTCCCATTCACCAATTCCAAAATCCTTTCAAGAGTGATGTTGGTAGCGTAGCCTAAAATACGCGGATCTAGCCGTCTGACAAAACCACGACTTCCCTGCATCAGCAAAAGCAGGACGATATAAAACGCTATTGCCGAGTAATGAAGGCTTTTGGCTTTGTAATTATTGGATTCGTGGGGAATAAAATAATGCCGTAAGAATTTGCTGATTTTTTTTATCATCACTATCCATTGTGGCAAAATTAATCCGTTTACGCAAGAGTATCTACTGGTTTATTTTTTTGGCGGTAACGATGAGTCTTTTACTGTCGGAGAATCCGGTGCAGGTATAAAGAGTCAAAACAGCTTCTTCCGTCGGTGCGATTACTTCTGTCTTAGTGGGAACAACATCTTTAATCTCCTCAATTTTATACGAATACCATTTATCTTTGGTCATCACATAAACCAGTTCACCGAGTTTGGCACTTTTCAATGGTAAAAACAAACCTTTTCGCGCATGGGCAAAAATCACCTGATTGCCCGTTTCGTCGGGATAGCTTGAACCGCTGCCAAAACCGGCGCTGTCGGGGAAAACTTCCCAATAGCCTTTGACCACTTTGGCTTCTTTTACCGGAAGATCGATATCCAAGTCGGGGATAATTATCCTAACCGGCGGGTTTTTCGGCTGATATTTATTTGCTTTGGCAGTCAATAACGTTTTATCCACGTCAACGGGTTCCTGTGAGAAAGAAGAAACTTCTATATTTGAATCCGTTTGGACTTGTTTCGGAAGAGGCCGTGACGAAAAAAATCCCAAAGTGAGAAGCAGTATTCCGCTGATCAAAAGAAACAGGCGGATACGCTTTTTCTCATCCTTCAGGATTCTTTTCAAAGTGACCTGATCGGGCTTGTTTTTGACCTTACGTAAAGTAGCAGACATAATACTCCTGTCAGGAGCATTATATCAGAAACCTTCAAATCATCACCCGAAGTGTCAGATAAACCTAAAACAGACGGCCCTCCTACCCTTAATCCTTCAGAAGAAGATCCACCTCCATCTGAACTGCTTGGTTTATCTTTCTCAGGTGACCAACCGCAGTATGGTCCGGTATAAGAATCGCCGTCGCATGCATCTTCATCATTATTTGAAGATGAACCGCTGTCAGATGACGGTGTTTGGGTTGGCGCGCTGGTTGGAACACCACCAGTTCCTCCACCGGTAGTCGGTGTCGGTTGAACGGTCGTGGGACTCGGCGTTACCCCTGCGCAATTCGTACAATTTGGCGGATTATCACGAGCTGTTCTCGGATCATCAGCCGGATCTATATCTCTGATGTTTCCACCAATATCCTGATTGTCCAATTGAGCGTAAACCCTGACATTGCCTACATTATATGTATAAGCAACCAGCATTAAAAACAAAATAAAAATAATTTTCTTCACTCTTCTCTTCACCTCCTTTACCCGTTCAAATTTAAATCAAAAATTTGTTCGGGTTTTATAATACAATCTCTAATAAACTGTTTAAATATTTCGTCACATCGATTCTTCTTCTCCGAAGAAGCATAAAAACGAAAGCAAAAGGAATAATCGACAACCACGATTCACTTACTTTTAAAGTCGCTCCGCCCAAAAGCATGCCGGCAAAGCTGGTTTCTGTGGCTTTAGCAAAAGCCGGTGAGAAGAAAATTCCGCGTTTGGTCGTGCTTGCTTGGGTGACAAGCGGATAAGGGGACGGATAGGCATACGAATATCTTTTGCCGCTGACAATTCTTCTTGAAGGCTGATTATACCGGATTGTATTTACCTGTCCTGCAACATCCTGATTATTATCAACTCCTGTATCTTCCATATATACGGTATCCGAAAACGAAACCTGATATCCATCAACGGTTGTCTGTTGAACAACGCTGTCTGTCCCTCCTGTGGAAGAAGGTAATGTATCAACGACTGGAGACGGATTTTGAGTATCCTCCGGTACCTGCGTATTTTCATCCAGAGCAAATATATTGGCACTCGGCTGATAATTTGCCTGCTCGTCAGGCGGGATGACGTCGCCGAGGAATGTACCCAGAACATTGACTAAAACCGCTATAAATTTTTTGGCTACCACATTGGTATTAACCATATTGACCAGATTAACTCCGACTTTGGCATCGCCCGTCTCAATATTGCCGCTGCCGGTATTGTATTTGACATCGTTATTACCGGTATCGGCCGCGGCGTTGATATTATTGGTAATGCCTGCGGTATTGGTATTGGATAAAACTGAATCCGAACTGCTGGAGTAAGAAGAGCTATTGGTGGATAACGGCCCGGTTCCGGAATTTTCCGCTAAGACTCCTCCGGTCGTACTTTGGATCGGCATACCGTTGGAAAAGCTTGTCTGCCCCCATGGTGCTCCGATAATATGACCAACCCATTTGCCGGCTTCATTTACGATAATCATCCAAACCGTACCGTCTTCGTTATTGACGTTTGTATTGGCGATTGTGGAATTGGCTACCGATGTATCAGCAGATCCGGTGGTTACCGACCCGCCGCCGGTATTGGTGGAAGCGTCATTATTTCCGGCATTGGCAGAGACACTGACGTTACTGTCAATATTGGCTGAATTGGCATTTTCAAAACTGGCAATATTGGAGTTATCTACTGAAGTTGTGTTTGTCGAACCCGGACTAGTGGCCGCATTTTCCGATAAAACTCCACCTCCTGAAGAAGCGGTAACGGTTGTTTGAGTATTTTCATCTTTTGGTAAAACGATATTGCCGGCCATCGTCCCGAAAACATTGACTACTCCTATCAGCCACTGGCCGACATTCAGGTTTGTATTGGCTAAATTGATGATGTTGCCAAGCACCGTAGCATCACCGGTTTTGACCGTCCCGGAGCCGGTATTGTAGGAAGCGCTGTTTTCGCCGGTGATGGCGGCAATATCTATGTCATTGGTAATCGTCGCGTCGTTCCCGTTGGCTTCTTTAACCGTGAAACCGCTGGCAGCATCGGTATAATTTTCGGAGAGAGGTCCGGTGACGGCGTTTTTGGAAACCGTCCCTGAAGCGCTGCTAAATGAGTTTGAAGCGCTGTTATCGGCAAATTTAAAGACGATGTCGTTAAATTGCGTCCCGTAAACATTATAAACCTGAAAACTGCCTAAACCTGAAATATTGCTGTTTAATTTATTCAAAAGATTGACCGTTGTTTGTGCATCGCCGGTGAAAACCTGGCCATCCAGGGTATTCATGTTAGCATAGTTGAAGCCGGTGGAAGAAGCGGCACTGATTTTGTTCTCCAGATCGGCCAAATTCTTGTTAAGGACTTCCTGCCAATTCTCGTTTTTCTCCGTTGCCACGTTGGTGGAAAGCGGACCGGTGGCGATATTGGCCGGATCGTCAATACTGCCGGACCCGCTCCCATCACTCCCATCAGTTGAAGTCAAAGTCGTTCCGTCTCCCACAGTCGGTGTCGGTGAAGCATCCGTTGAAGATGTAATTTCTCCGGTCGGAGTGACAGATGACTGGGATTCTGTCTGTGTGGCCGGTGTATCAGTCGTTGTAGCCGGAGTATTAGTCGGCTGACTTGGTATGTTGGTCGGAGGACTGGAAGCTGGTGGATTCGAAGGCACAGATGGCGCCGATGGAGCCGTGGGAGCGGACGGCGGATTGGAAGGAAAGGATGGCGCCGATGGAGCCGTGGGAGCGGACGGCGCGGACGGTGGGCTCTCCTGAGCATATATTGCCGGTAAATACGGAGCACTTCTCCCGAAAAGAAGAGAAGCAATCAAAAAGATTGCCAGTAATTTTTTGATTTTAAAAATAAATTTACTCATTATCAATTCTTAATTCAAAATTCTTAATTCTAAAAATATATTTCTTCCCGGTGGGGATCTTATTTCCTAGGAAAGATCCCCACCCGGGAAAGAAATAATTAATTGATTACGGTAAAAGAATCGTTTACGTACACACAAATTCTTTTAACCAAATCTGCCATTCCAGCCAGTACCTCACCGCCACCGGTATTTTTGTTTGCCCTGTTTTCTCCTGTCTCAACATTATCAATGTCAATATTCTTCACATCCGCATCTTTATTGTGATTTTCTACTTCGACGTCCTGTGTATTAGTTAACGTTTCCTGATTTAATGACATTGGGCCGGTAACAGCGTTACCGCTGACATTGGCAAATCCTCCCATTGCGGAAGTGACGCTGGTCGTATTGATGTTCCCTTTTGTCTCTAGACCAAGATCACCGACTGCATTGCCGGATCTGATTTCTCCGCCAAGAGTATTCTTGGAAGCGGAATTATCACCGGTATCTACATGGGCGAAGACTTTGTTTTTCACATCCAGATCGTTGTCATTGTCAACTGTTACGTCTGAATCATTTGTCATCGTCACAAAATTATCAGACATCGGGCCGGTGGTTTGGTTAGTGGCCTGATTGCCGCCTGTTCCACCTGCTCCACCGACTACTGCAGTGGCGCTGTCATTTACCCGGTTGACTACTCCGACTGCCAAATCAGCATCACCTGAATGGATATAAGCCGGACCGGTATTTTTGTTTGCCCGATTTTCGCCGGATTCAACAGATGCGTCTACTTTATTAAAAACCCGCGCATCGTTATCGTTCTCAACGAACACGTCATTTGAATTTGCGATATCGATCTGATTAAGAGAATCCGGTCCTGTGACCTTATTATTACCAACATTGCCTGATGCTGCCGGTCCTCCGGAAACGGAAGTTGTATTCACGTTAGCCGTATTGGATATACCAGCATTGACTGATGCGTTGCCGGAAACCACAGATCCTCCAAGAGTATTCATGGAAGCGCTGTTTTCGCCGGTGTTGGCGGAAACATGAACGATATTTGTAATATCGGCATCATTTTTATTTTCCACTTTGACTTTGTTGGTATTGGTAACAGTACAAAAATTATCGGATAAAGGTCCGGTTGTCTCGTTTACGCAATTATTGCCTAAGGCAAAAACCGGTAAAACAGACGCGGCTAAAATAGCCATCGAACCTGCTATAGAAATAAATTTTTTCATTTTTCTTTTCACCTCCTTCCTTTATCTAAGTACAAGACTGCTGCCCTCTGTCGAGGATAAAATAAGTCTTGTCTGCAAAATTATTCATAAAATTCATTATTCAAAAATTCAATAAAAAAGAGGTAAGTTTCGCCATTTGGCGAATACTTACCTCCGTGTGCGGTCAGTAAGACAATAATTAAAGATCGAGTATGCTGTGACTCGTCTTTTTGATATTCCGTTCCGTTATCTGCGTCACTTTATGATCCTGGACTATCATTTCCACCGAACCCCAACCGCGGACATTTTTCAGAGCGGTTTTAACTTCTTCAATCAGATCTTTAGTGATTTTTTTGGTTGAGTAGTCAACCATTGGATTATTGGGACAGATTTTTCAGGCAGTGTAATTTCGGGGGCAGAAATAAATTTAAAACAATATAATTAAATATGGTAACTCTTGTCAAGAGGGAAAATTGACCGGAATGGTTTCTTTCTTTCCCTCCAACTCTCCAACAATCAGTTTATAATCCTTGGCGTCATCCGGGATAACGAAACCGATTCTGTCGGTTTTGGTTGATATGGCGGCCACATTTACCAGATTGTTATGAAGGTCGGGTGCGTATTTATTATCCTCGTCCCCGTTATAAGACAACCTGACTAAGTCACCGGGCAAAATATTGTAGGCGGAGGTAGCATCATTCTTCAGCTCCAGGTTAACGATCAAAAATAATTTGTTGTTTTTGGCGGTATAGACCTGATCTTTCACCAATACCTGACTGGTCTTTTCCGCGCTGGCAATTTTCAGTTTTATCTTATTGTTAAAGGCTGCTTTACCCTGATTGTTTAAAGCGGCGAAATCAAAGCTTTTGTCGACTTTGGTAACGATCGATTTACTTTTAACGACATTGGACGAAGCTTTTCGGCTTTGATTATATCCGACAGCTGCGATTATCAATATGACAACCAATATGCCGATCGCCAGTTTTTTTCTGGTCTTCAAAAAATCACTCACCTTATTTTTCAAGTTACTGATTTTCGGAAGCAGTATTTCCGGGTCGAGATTGTTTTTGGTTTTAGCCATAATGAGATAAAAAAACCCAAAGCAGATAGCTTTGGGCAGAGTCAAACAGATAGTATAATGTGAAACTTAGCCTGTCAATATGAAGTAAGCATAACAAAGTAGATCAAAAGAGGACGAATTCTATTTAAAACAGAGTCCAACTGGTGAAGAAATATCCCTGCCGGGGGATAGCTGAATATCAGCTATCCCCCAAGCAGAAGTTGATTACATCTTAATCACTGTATTATTCTGGTTGACGTTATTGTAAATATATGTACAAGACGTAGCATCACCAGATTTTACGTTTCCAGCCTTGGTATTAAAGTTCGCAGAATTACCACCTGAATTGACAACACTAGTTACTTCATTCATCACAAATGCATTATTTTCAGTTCTTACTCTTACAACATTCAGTTTAACATCAGCATTTACATTGATACTTCCTGGTCCCGTATTTTTGTTATATGCTGCAAAAGTTGGGACGACGGTTGCTAAAAGCATGCCGACGCCGACTGCTGCTCCTAAAATTTTTTTCATATTTTCTTTTCACCTCCTTTCAAAATAGAATTTGTCCTCTTACTGCACAAAAAAACACTCGAATCCGCCAGTTGGCGGATCGAGTGCATCCTTTGGACAGAGGGCAGACAATAATTCATATGGCAGTATTCGTTACTATTTTTCCGGTCAGAAAAATCCACCGGGCAGGTGTTCTTATATGGTGAAAAATAAAAGCAATCCTTCGACTATCTTAGGATTGCTTCCGTTTGCGGTCAGCAAACTCTATATCCATAGTAGAACAATTTTTTTCACGCTGTCAATAGGCAATTTTACTCTCCTTCGCCAGAAAGCTCTGGATGATTTAGCCGGAGATTAATGGCGTTAGGGAGAGTTATCCGCCGAAGCCTTAGGCGAAGGCGGATAGTTCCGAAGAGTATGTTATTTATACACTGGTTCCACCAAACCCTCTTTTTGACCGTTAACCGTAATCCCCAAAGACCATCCTAAAGTATTAGCTACTGCTATTCCGACCCGCAGTCCGGTATATGATCCGGGACCGGTATGGACGCGGATACCGGTCAGGTCTTTTGGTGTTAAATGATTAAGTTTTAGTATTTCCTCAATCATCGGCAATAAAACCTGCGAAGTCCAACTTTCAGTCTTTTGGATTAATTCCTTGCGTTTATCATCCATTTCCAGACTTACAATCACTTTCTTATTATCCGACGTGTCGATATAGAGAGAAATATTTTTATTTTTCATACTAGTGTGTCATCCCGAGTCCGCCAGCTGGCGGATCCGAGGGATCTTCCAACTTGAGAAGATTCCTCCACTCATCCACTATCGTGGAATCGGTCGGAATGACTACGAGTAATTTTATAATCAATGTGAATGGCTCCTTGACGAATGATCTTCCACCGTGTGACCGAACAATCGACAACTGTCGATACGTGTCCCGTTTGGCATTCTCCCTTTACAACATAATCAACCAGCTTTATCAATTCCGGGTCAAGATCCTCATATTTATACGGTGTTTTCTGCCCGTGGAAGTTAGCCGACGGTCCGAGAACCGGTACACCTGCCGACTTTATCAATTCCAAAGGAATAATATGATCAGGCATCCGTATTCCCAAAGTCTTACCATTTCCCCGAACCAAAGCCGGCACTTTCTCGCGTTTGCAATCGAAAATAATCGTCAAGGCGCCCGGCCAGTACTTTTGAACCAGTTTACGGATTTTATCCGGAAGAGGGGAGTACCAATAATTTTGCGCCATCGAAAACGAATCGGCTAAAACCGGTGTCGCCTGACTTTCAGGCCTTTTTCGGATATTAAATAATCTTTCCACGGAATCAGGCTTGTCTATCCGGCAGCCGATTCCGTAAGCCGTATCTGTGGGAAAAATGACGATCCCGCCTTCTTTGATAATTTTTATCGCCTGTGTCAAATCAGTCATACTTTATGATGGAAATATTTCTTTCGTTTTCGCCAGTGATTAAAAACTTCACATCAATCCTTGCTTTAGGCAGCAGTTTACCCATTTTTTCGGCCCATTCAACAAGAACAATTGAATCAGGTTTATTAATAAATTCCGTCAGTCCGGTCGACTCAATCTCACCATCATTTGTCATCCGGTACAAGTCGGCGTGGTAAATGTTTTTTATTTTGGGATCAATAACCGGATAATGTCGCACAATAATAAAAGTAGGGGAGAGGATTCTCTTTTTTGGCAGGAAAAAATTAATTAATCCGGAAGTGAAGACTGTTTTCCCCGCCCCTAATTCTCCATACAAGCAAATAACTTCACCCCCGCAAAGTTTCGATCCGAGCCCCTCCCCCAGTTTTTTGGTTTCTTCAATGGTTTTGGTCGTGTATTCCATTTTTGTTCTTTATTATAATGTATACTATCTATTTATGCATACCAGAGAAGCGATTATTGAAGATTTACCGCAATTGGTTATCCTTGGCCGCCGGCTTTTGGAAATGCATCTGTCTTTTGATCAGGAATATTACCAGTTAGAGGATAATTTCGACGAACTTTTCGGCAATTGGATTAAAGGAGAAATCAGCAAACCCAATTCGCTTCTGATGGTCGCTGAAGAAACAGAGCCTGAAAAGAAAATTATCGGTTTCCTCTCCGGTTTTATCAAATATCTGTATCCGTGGTTTCGGACCAAAAATGTCGGCCATATCGGCTACCTGATCGTGGATCCGGCTTTTCGGCAAAAAGGAGTCGGCAAAATCCTATCACTTGCAGCTGATAACTGGTTTAAGGCAAAAAACGTCAATTATATCGAAGTCTATACTGACGAGAAAAACCAAATCGGGCAAATCGCCTGGGACGCCTACGGTTTCCTGCCTTTCAAGAAATTCCTAAGAAAAAAAATCTGATTTTCCCGACTGTTTATTTATCTGTCGGATGCTTAGGAAGACCGCTCCTATCATTAAGATTATTCCGCTTATTATCAGAAAGATAATTATAAACTTCGGAATTCCATTACCGAAATTTTCTATTGCCTTTTTTTCCGACTGATCAGTCGCTTCTGAAATTACCTCGCCTAATACATTTTCAGTTTTATCTTCGGCAATTGTCGTTTTCTGCTCTTCCATTTTTATACTATCAGTAGGGTTTAATTGCGAGATTGTTTTTATTGGAACAGTAACAACTGTTGCAGATGTTACGGTTTTATTCTGTACCGCTTCTTTTGTCATTATCGGTTTCGGCGTATTGGTCGGTTTAACCGTTGGTTTAACCGTCGGAATTTTGGTCGGAGTCAATGTTGCCGGTGGAGCTATTATCTCTATATCCCAACTGTTATCTGACCAGTCATGGCTTTTACCGCTTGAAGTAAAACGGCCGATTTTCACTAAATAATCTCCGCTTCCTTTAAAATCATTGTCCTGAACATCCGGCTTCCCTTTCAGTTTCCCGCTCCAACTGCCTTCCTCATCTGTGGTAATTTGAAAAAAATTGTCAAAACTTTCACTATAGTTATGCCAACTGCCGTCGTTTTTTTGGGTATAACCGAAATATGCCGTTTTTCCGGAAACGGTAAATGCTGTCTGCAGATAATAAATCGTTTTCTTTTGTGATGACGAAAACGCGACTTCAATCTCCGCCTCCTCATCCAGATTTATTTTTTCCGGTCCTGATTTTATATCTAAAGACATGGCGGCTGAAACGGAAGAATGAAAAAGGGGGAATAATAACAGGCTAATTGCTATTACAGTATATTTTAGTTTCACTTTATTACAGTAGTTACACAATAAATATTGATTTAGATTGTCATTGCGATTCGCCAGCTGGCGAAGAAACAATCCCATCCGAGATTGCCACGTCCCGCATGACTGGCGGGACTCGCAATGACATGAGATTGTGTAAGTCCTGTTTATTACTGCAAATGCCAATACAACGTCATCTTGCCTTTGTCGTGGAAGATAAATACGCCGTTGCCGTTGGTCTGCCCGCCACGATAGGTATAAGCATTTCCTCCGTCAACGGCTTTGATCAGCGGATTGACGTCATCAAACATATCGATGCCGTTATGGATTCCCGACCGGTAATAAGCGTTGGAAACCGGCGTATGTCCGAAACATTGGGTAATTGAGGGATTTGCCATCGGCCATTCCCATGAACCGCCGCCAATCGATTTTTTTATGCTGCTGCCTACATCATCACAGGAATTGTTGATAAAAGTCAGTTGCCGGGAGACTAAATTATTGAAAGGATTTTCGTATCCCACGTCAAAATTGAACTTGTTCAGGTCATTTTCCGTCAGGTTGTAAACGGCAAAATGAAGATGCGGTCCGGTTGAAAAACCGGTATTGCCCATCACTCCGATAACGTCTCCCCTATTTACTTTTTTGGATACTCCGGCAAGAGATAAGATCGAGGCGGCTTTTTGGATTTCCTGCGCCTCTTTTTGGGCGGCCGCCAGATTTTGCTTATAAATTTTTTCGCTGTTTTTGGTGATTTCCAAAAAGACCTGTTTCTCTTTTTTCTGCTGGGCAAGAGTGGCTTCTTCCTTCTCCAGCTGTTTTTTTGCCGCGTCCAACTCTTTTCTCTTATCCTCACGCAAGGTTTTCTGGTCCTGGAAATTTATCTTGCTGTTTTGGAGTTGGAAGAGAAGTTTCCGATCATGCGCCTGAACCGTCTGGACGTATTTATACCTATTAATAAAGTCAGAAAAACGGTCGCTGGTCAAGATAAGGTCAATATTTGATATCCCGCCGTATTTGTATGTCGCCACAATCCTATCCAGAAAGATACCGGTAATTTTCGTGAGGGAGCTTTCCAAGTTTTCTATTTTTCCGGAAATCTGTTCTATCTCGTCCTCCAACTGCTTTATCTTCAATTTGGCAGACAGGATCTTGGTATTTGTCAGTTCTACTCTGGTATTCAAGTAAACCACTTGTGCCGCCATGCTTTCCCGTTGAGACGAACAGATATTGACGACATTGGTATAACAGGAAACTTTTTCATAAACTTCGCTTTTATCTTTACAGGGATCATCTTTCGGACACTCGGATAAAGCTAAAGTTTTTTGGGGAAATAAAAAGCTAATTAAAAAAAGGGTAAAAACTAAATATCGCCTGAATTTTCTCATACATAACATCAATACTTCATGTACCGTGAAACGGCAAATAAACTGCCAACCAATCCAATTGCGAAGCCGCAAAGATGAAGGATGGCAAAAAGCAATAAAAATAGAGGTAAAGAAAACGGCCAGAGGTAAAGGGTAAAATTACCAACTGAAAACAAAACCAGTTGAGGTATCCCGCGCAAAAAAGAAGCGGCAAAAGGCTGAAGGTAAAGCATGATCAGACAAATAGAGATGAAAGATAAAAACGCGCCGGACAATCCATAGGCAATCCCTTCTGAAATAAAAGGTTTTTTTATGTACCAGGGTGTTGCACCAACCAATTTCAGGATCTCTATTTCTTCTTTCCGGAAAGCAATTTTCATGCCGATACTCGTCAACAGAATAAAAAAAGTGGAAAACAGAAGAAAAAAAATGAAGACAAAACCGACCTTCCTGATCGTTGAAGTCCAGGAGATCAGCGTATCCACAACGTCTTTTTGAAAAACTACTTCATCGACGCCCGGTTCTTTTTTGACAATTTCCGCCAGTTCCGCCAGATATTGGGGATTTGTCGCCGTCACTTCCAAAGAGGAGGGTAAAATATCGGCCGTCACCATTTCCAAAAGAAGAGGATCGTTTTTATTCTGTTGACGGTAGATGGCAAGCGCCTGGTCTTTGGAGATATAATTGGATCCGGATAATTTACCGGTAGTCTTCAACTTCTCAACCAGTTTTGTGATCGTCTCCTGGTTTTTCTCATCCTTGAAAAAAACGGTCAGTTGGGGTTTGCTTTCAAAATAAGAAAGTATCGCCGAAGAACTGCCGGCCATAATGAGAAAGAAACCCATCACAAAAAGGGTAATAAAAATCATGAAAACCGCCGCAATCACCTGATACGGTGTCCGGCGCATTCTTTGCCAAAAAGTTACTTTGGAAGTCATATTTTAATATCTGCTTTTTTTCTCATCTTTGATAATCTTGCCGTCTTTAAGCATTATGACTCTTTTTTTCAGACTGTTGACGATATCCACGTTATGTGTCGCCATCACTACGGTTGTACCCATCTTATTGATATCACTGATAATTTTCAGGATTTCCCAAGATGTTTTCGGATCCAGGTTTCCGGTCGGTTCGTCAGCCAGAAGAATCTTAGCTTCACCGGCAATCGCCCGGCCGATGGCTACCCTTTGTTGTTCGCCCAAAGACAGCTGTCCGGGAAAATAGTTTCCTTTATTTTCCAGCTTTACTATTTTTAAAACATTTTGAATTCTTTCCCAAGCCTCGTTCTCGGATTTTCCTAAAATTTCAAGTGTAACGGCGATATTTTCCGCCACTGTCCGGTCAACCAGCAGCTTGAAATCCTGAAACACCAGACTGACTTTGCGTCGCAGGTATGGTAATTGACGTGAGGGCAAACGGTTGATCTCCCAATCGTCAAGAAAAATAGAACCGCCGGTCGGTAGTATGTCTTTGATAAGCAACCGAAGAATAGTTGTTTTCCCGGCTCCGGAATTGCCGATCAAAAAAACAAACTCGCCATTTCCGATTTTAAAACTGATATTATCCAAAGCGACATTATCAATTGGATATTTTTTGCTGACACCTTCAAAAAGGATCATAAAGATAAGAGGATACAACTTATTCTAATACTTCTACCTTGCCAACATCCATCAACCATCCGGCTTTTTTGGCCGCGAAAGTTTGTCCCCAAACACGGACTTTTTTCCCTTCGTATTTGCTTAAATCCATAAACGATGAAGTGAGATAGACTGTCTGGGATTCCCCGCCCAGACGTACTAGCTTATGGGTTCCTTCACCGCCCATTGATCCGGCCTCAAGCGTACCTTCCGTTGAATCGGAAAAAACCTGATTACCGGAAGAAGCAGCTTTTTGGGAATTATCTGTTCCGCCTGTTTGTGAAGTTGTTTTTTGGGAAATACCTTTCCCGCTTGCATGCAGCATATAACCGCTTAAAATACCGACGAAGACGATCACTAATCCGCCAATCAGGATTTTATTTTGGAAAAAAGAACCGTTTTGGAACGTTTTTCCGAAATTTTGCACTTGAGGTTTAGAAGCGGTAAAAGATTTATTGAAGTTTATCTTCACATTCTCGTTGAATTTCATATACCTTATACTATACGACAGTTGTAAATTTTTTCAAGTAGGCGATTATAAACTGTTCTACTTGTCCGTCAAGTACACCCTTGCTGTCTGAAGTTTCGTAACCGGTCCTTGTGTCCTTCACCAGATGATAAGGATGTATAACGTACGATCTGATTTGGTTTCCCCAAGAGGCCATTTTGAAAGAACCTTTAAGATCGGAAAGATGCTTTACTTTTTGCTCTTCCATCAATCGCCAAAGTTTGCCGCGGAGAATCTTTAAGGCAGTTTCCCGGTTTTGTCCCTGGTAGCGTTCCTCCTGACATTCAATAACAATTCCGGTCGGTTTATGACGCAGTCTTACTGCCGTTGAAACTTTATTGACGTTTTGTCCGCCTTTGCCGCCGCTTCGGTAAAATTCCCATTCCAGATCGTCATCACGGATTTCCACTGCCTGGTTGTCTTCCAGGATCGGTAAAACCTCCACTAAAGCAAAAGATGTTTGCCGAAGTTTATCGGCATTAAAAGGCGATTGCCTGACCAGACGGTGGACACCGGCTTCCGCTTTTAGAAACCCGTAAGCCAGGTTATCCGGGATATTGACAGTCACACTTTTTAAACCGGCCTCATCTCCGGAAATACTGTCAATAATTTCATGGGACCAGGCTTTTATTTCAAGAAAGCGGAGATACATCCGAAGAAGCATCTGAGTCCAATCCATTGCCTCAGTCCCCCCTTGCCCTGCGTGAATTGAAAGTATTGCTCCGTCGCTGTCATGCGGCCCGGAGAAATAGAGGTTAAATTCTAATTCCCCAACTGCTTTTTCCGCTTCGGCAAGATTACCCGTTTCCAGCTTTTCCCTGATATTGTCGACACTCTTTATTTGTTTGGTTAAAAAAGTCAATTCTTTCATTTTGGCGGACGATTTTTCACGGTCTGTCCAAAACAAAGGATCAGCTGATTCTTTTTCGATTGCGGCAATCTTTTCTTTTTTCTCAGCGATATTGAGTTTAACAATGATTTCCTCAAGTCTTTTTTTAAGTTCTTCCATATTATTTATATAATCTCACATTTTAAGATAAAGAAAAATCTCCTCTTGAATTTTGTAATTTTCCGGGAGTAGACTGTAAAGTATACCATGTTACTCAAATCATGGCGCTTTATTAAACGTAAATTCGAACGTTTGGGACCTGGTTTCATCACCGGCGCGGCTGACGACGACCCTTCCGGTATCGCCACTTATTCCATTACCGGAGCCCAGTTTGGATATAAACTGACGTGGTTATCTATTTTTCTCTTGCCAATGATGTATGTAATCCAGGAGATGTGCGGACGGATTGGGATGGTTTCCGGGATGGGTTTAGCCGGCGCAATAAGAAAATATTATTCCAAAAAGTTACTTTATACGGCAGTCATATTGCTGGTGATTGCCAATACGATAAATATCGGTGCTGATCTGGGAATTATGGCTGCCTCTCTCCAAATGCTATTCGGACTGCCTGTCTTTTTCTGGCTGGTTCTTATCACCTGTCTAATTGTCGGTTTGGAGGTATTCGTTTCTTACGATAAGTATTCACGATATCTGAAATGGATGGCTCTTTCTGTTTTGGTTTACGGATTAACGGCAATAATTGTCAAGCAACCGGTATTGACCATTATCCGTTTCATGTTCATACCTCACATAGAATTTGACCTTGCCTATATCATGACGATTGTTGCCTGCCTTGGAACATCAATTTCCCCATATTTATTTTTCTGGCAAACTTCAGAACAGGTTGAAGAGCAGATAAAGGAAGGAAAAATCAGTGACTTTGAAGAATCGCCCATAGTCATAGAAAATGAAATCAAACACATGCGAAAAGATACTTTTATCGGCATGGGATTTTCCAATCTGATTTTTCTATTTATCGTCCTCACGACGGCCGCTACCCTTCATCAAAACGGAATTTTTGACATCGAAACTCCCCAAGAGGCCGCCCTTGCCCTTCAACCGCTGGCCGGTAACTTTGCCTATCTGTTATTTACAATCGGGATAATCGGTATCGGTTTTGAATCCGTCCCGATTCTGGCCGGAGCAGTAGCTTATGCGGTTGCCGACACTTTTGGTTTTAAAGAGGGCTTAGCGAAAAAATTTACCGAAGCAAAAGCTTTTTATCTCACCATTGGTTTAGCTACCTTTATCGGAGTGCTTATGAATCTTATCGGAATTAATGTCATCAAAGCTCTTTATTATGCGGCAATCGTAAATTGTATAGTCGCTGTGCCGTTGATTGCCATCATTATCAAGCTGGCCAGTGACGAAAGGATCGTCGGAAAACACAAAAGCAGTCCTTGGGGGAGAAATATTGCCTGGTTGACTTTTAGCTTTATGGGGTTGGCTTCACTGGCAATGATTTATAATCTTATCAGAAGCGGCTAAATACTATTTACCAATAAATTACTAATCCACGGTTGAATTCTTGTAATGTCTGCCAATACTTCCCGCTTTGTTTCAATCCTGCCGGTTTCTTCATCTTCGCTTCCGGTTTCTTTTTTAAATCTTTTCATAAAAATAAATTCATCTTCCTTCAGTTTTTCCAGATAATAATCGCGGCGAAGCAGTATCGGTTTGTCTTTTTGGATTTGATAGACACCATAACCTTCAAGTTTCGAAACAAACGGTTTATCTGAAGTTTGCCGGAGAGTAATTTGTGAACCGATTATCCGGTCGCTTAAATCTGCATTTACAGGAATAGTCTTTTCTAAAAATGAAGCCAAATGATAAATCAAAAGCGGTATTCTTCCCAACCCGCTTTCCAATCGGGCATAAAAGGATGATGAAGCCGTCAATCGGGCGTTATTTTCAGATAAATAAATTTTTCCGGACACTTTTTCTACCAAAAAATCCAAACCGAAGAAGCCTCTGAAACCCGCCTTATCCATCCACCGGCCAACCTCTTGGGAGATCCATTGGATCTGGGCAACCTGTTTTTGATCTAAAAACTTAACCGGCCACTGCCGGCCGCACGTCACGCCTGGCTTTGAATAGAGTTGGGAGATATTGCTTATCTGTATTGCCGGCGGGCTGACAAAAATCCGATGGTCATAAAGACAACAGTTATTCAAAACCGTAAAACAATCCGGAATGTGTTTGCCTATTTTGACCAAAGTTTGCGGAAATTTTCCGGCCACAGCCAAAAAATCCTTGTTGTTATCGATAAAATAAGTCGTCTTGCCGGCCCAACCATGGCCGAATTGGATTACTATCTTTTTCCCTAATTGCTTGGACAGTTCCTCATAATTCCTTTCTCCCAGTATTCCGAAAACGGTCGGTAAGGCATATTCCGGCATCAGTTGCATGATCGATTTATAGAAAGTGACTTTATTTTCAAACTGTTCATTTAAAGAAGCACTGTTGCCCATAACACTCCAACCGTATTTTTGTAAAATCGAATCTATTTTGACTGAAGGCTTGAAAAAAGCGATATTCGGCTTGCCGGAAGAATTTTTACGGATATAGTCCAAAACAGCCGGGTTCTCAAGCAGTTTCCCGGTATTATTTGTTTCAGTTGATTCCCGAGGGTTAATTTCTTCAAGACAAAAGATTCTTGCTCCCTGTCGGCGAAGAATTGGAATCAACGGATCGGAGTAAGAACATAAAATGTGGTAGTGAGGCAAGATATCCTCCGGTCCCATACCTCTTTTTACGTCGGGAGAAACAAAGAAAATGCTTTCCGGAAATATATCGGCGAAATTATTATTCATAATTTTTTCCGGTTAAAATGCAAACCGGATGGTGATATTTCATCCCCTGCTTTTCTGCTTTCCAAAGGGCGGCTAAAGCGGCGGCTCCCTCGTATGAACAGTGCAAATCATTTTGCAGCAGCCATTTTTGTGCAACTATCATTTCCTGGTCAGAAATGACCCACCCAAATCCTTTACTTTTTTTGACATATTCAATGATTTCCGCATAAAGGGGAGAATATTTGGCCACAATTGCGTCAGCCAGGCTGTTTTTTGTTTCAGAATATTTTTTATCAAAAAGAGAACTCAAAGGATGAACTGCTTCCGTCTGCACAACATGGATGGCCGGCAATTTCTTTCCGGCTTTTTGATAACCTCGGACCATTCCGCAGACTGTCGCACCGCTACTGACTGGAAGGAAAATTGCATCAATGTTTATCCCTGTTTCGATCAGCTCACAAGGTAATGTCATATAGCCAATTAGGGCATTTTCATCCTTTGATTGCCTGAGATTAAAAGCCTGATTAGTTTTGGCAAATTGAAAAGCACTGCTGATGGGTTTTAGAGTTGAAATAATTTGACAGGAAAGCTTTTTCAACTGATTTAATTTTTGAGATTTGATTTTCGGGGAAACAAAAACTGTTAACTTGATACCGGCCAAACGGCAGTAATGGGAAGCGGAAATGGCCGCATTACCGGAAGAGGAAATCACCGCTTTTTTTATCCCTTTTTCCTCAAGTTTGGATACCTGATAGGCCATAGCCCGGTCTTTGTGGGAACCGGTTGGATTTTCATATTCGCACTTAAAGTATATTCCCTCTACTTGTTTCAATTGTGTCTGTCCAATTATTTCTTGTCTAATCATAAAAAATATGCTTTAATTATACCAGTATGACTGATAAACAAAAATCAACAACTGATAAAGCTGTCTGTCCGGAATGCGATTCCCTATTTGCGGCAAAGGCCGTGCTGAACGTTGGTGAAATTATGGAATGTTCATCATGCGGTACGGAATCAGAGGTCATTTCCCTCTCCCCTCTTACCCTTGCTCCTTTGGAGGAAGAGAAGTGATTATTTTTCTTAATGATTTTTTTCCTTTGATAAAATCCGTGTAGAAAAATCCGGCCGCGGGAGAAAGTAAGATATTATCTCCTTCTTCTGCTTTTTGATAAGCAAACTCTATTGCCTGTCTAAAATCCTTAAGAATAGTTAATTGTTTTTCCGGTAACTGTTTTTGAAATAATTTACATAACTGGCTTTCCAAAAGAATTACTTCTTTAGTTATATCAAATATTTTCGTAATGAAATCCCGGTAATTAATCCCTTTGGTCTTTCCTCCTAAAATTAAAATAGTATTTTTCCCTAATTTTCTCAGTGCTTCTTCTGTTGCCCAGGGAGTCGTGCTTTTCAAATCATCATAAAATCCGACACCGGATTTTTCTCCAAGAAATTCCAATCGGGCCGGTAAAGTCAAAACTTTTGGAATATTGTTTATTACAGTTAGTAAGTCAATTCCAAGAATATTTAAAACGGTGGATGAAGCCAATATATTTGACATATATTGATCACTTTTTATATTCATAAGTCTGGAAAAATATTCTTGAATACTTTTTATATTCATAATTTTATTTGCAGCGCTGAAATAATTGACTTTTGATTTTAACCTAGCCCCAATTTCCCGTAACTGAGGAATATCCCAATTCAACACCGAATAGTCTTCTTCTTTTTGTTTTTCAAATAGGGATATTTTTAATTTTATATACTCTTCCCAAGTGACTTCGTCCAAATGGTTTGGGTAAAGGTTAGTGATTACGCCGATATGAGGACTGCGGGAAATTCCGTCTTGGAGTTGACGGTGCGAGACTTCCAGTATCAGAATATCTTTATTTGTCATCCGGTCGAATTGATCTAAAACCTGAACCTTCCAAGTCTCGTTCCCGGCAAAATAGACATTTTGTCGTTGAAGTTTAAGTATCTGATAAATAATATTGGCTACACTTCCCTTTCCGACCGTACCGGTAACGGCAATAATTTTTGCCGGGGTTAAATCAAGATACAGTCTGGTTAAAGAATAAAAAGGGATGTTTTTATTTTTAACTGCCCATAAAGGAGCGTTATAACTTTTATAAAGCCTCCATGATTGGGGTACAAAAATAATTTCAGCAGACTGGATACCATAAAGATATTTGTCTTTTGAATAAAAAACCGTTTCAGAAAGGTCTTTTTCAAATTGTCGAAAATATTCATCCCTTTCGTCAACCGTTAGACCTTTGTGCCAAAGCTTATAACTTTTTTCCAGTGAATTTTCCAGCAATAGGTCATGGACGGTAATATTTTGGATTCCGTTTTTCACCAGAAACCTGAGAATATTGCTTCCTTCGGCTCCGGTTACTCCGACGACATGAATTTTTTTATTTTTAATTTCTTCTAAAAATTTATCCATATCAGGAAAATATTTTTAACCGATAGATGCCGTCACCTTTATGGGGATAATAATATCTTTGACCGAAATTTTCTTCTCTTTTTGTTTTCTCCAACCAATTTTGTTTCTCTAAAGGCAAATCTTCCTTTAAAGTTATAAAACCCAAATGGACGCCTTGCGTTGACGTTATGTGTGACGAATGGATGTAGGTAACCGAGTTGTTTTCTGATTTTATTATTACCACCACATGTTTGCCTCCCATCATCCTGATCAGGTCGCCTGTTTGTACCTCTTTCAAATCATTTATTTCTATACAGTAGTTGATGTCTGTAATTTTTTTAACATTCACGCGGCTAATGCCTTCTGGAAAAACTTGGGTCAGGTTATCAACCGAACAGTTTTTATATCTCAACCTGACTAGTTCTTCCAAAACTCTGAAAGCCAACCCGGAACAGTCAATACCTATTCTCTCTTTCTTGGCAAATTTTTGGATATATAAAGGTGTAAACAGATCTATGTTTAAATTATCCGGCAGCAATCTTTTTTGAAGTTCGGATTTAATCTCTTCTGCTTTTCCTTTCCCGTTTTGGAAACCGCGGATGACCACTAAACCGTTTTTAATTTTGTTTGACCAGTAAGGACAAGGTACGCTGATTTCTCCCAAATTAATCTTGAGATATTGCTTAATAAATCGGTATAAGCCTTCAGTTGATTTATCCATATTTACCAAAAACTTAAGGAAAGACAGGCAACCGCTGAGCCAAGAAGCAAACCGCCAATTACGTCCGACAACCAATGTTCACCGAGATAAACACGGCTGACGAACATCACTAAGGTAAAAATAATAAAACCGGCTGCCAATATTTTCCTGTAACGGAAGTTTTTACTTCTGAGAAACAAAAAAAAAGTGACTATAACCAGGAAAATACTTCTGGCCATGTGCCCGGAAGGAAAAGCAAACCTGGTGTTTACGACAAATTGGCTCGGAAAATAGATGTTTAAGGCATAACGGTGAAACATTGCCGGCGGACTGGGATGAAAAATCACCAGTTTGCCCAGCAGTTCTATGAGGTATATTGAAAAAAAAAGAAAGATACCCAAAAATAGTTTCTTTTTTTTAATTACCAATCCGATAAAAACCAACATCAGAACAAGCAATGATATTTCTGTCGAACCGAGAACGGTAAATACGGAAAAGGGGACATCAAAAAACCTGCTGATATGCTGCTGCAGACCAAGCATTGACTGGTAATCAATATCCCTGAAAGTATCGGCATTAACCAAAACGCTTAAACAGAAAAAAACAATTCCCAAGGCTATTGATCCGACTATCAAACTTTTACGCAATTTATCCGTCATTTTTTATCTTTCTGAGAGAATTGTACAATATTTTGATATATTTTTATAATCTTTTTTGCCTGTTTGTCCCAGCAAAAACTTTGACTGTATTTTAAGGCATTTTGCCCTAATACTTTCCTCTGTTTGTAGTCATTCAAAAGTTCCCAGAGAACATTCTTCAGCTGTTCGACATTACCGCTTTCAAACAATCGGCCGTTGATTTTATCCTTCACGAGGTATTGCAGGCCGCCGGCACGTGAAGCAATAATAGCACTTCCGCATGCCATCGCTTCCAAAACCACTAAACCGAATGACTCGTATTTCGAAGGCATCGCTACCACATCACTGGCGGAATAATAACAAGGAAGTAAATTATGAGGCTGACTGCCGATGAACTTAACGCAACAGCTCAAATTTTTGTCCTCAATCAATTTTTTTATCTTTCTTACTTCGCTGTTTCGCCAAAACTGCCGACTGTTTACATCTCCGCCGATTAAAAGCATGCGAAAATTATTCTTAAAAGATAGATATTGATTTGCTAGTTTATACACAGCTTCTATTAAGAAACTGATACCTTTGATCGGATCAATCCTGCCTACAAAAAGAATGATTTTTTTTGTTTGCGGTAAATGTAATTTTGCCCGGGAATTGCTTTGCCTGTGTTTTCGAAAGATATGATGGTTTACCCCCGGGGAAACAATATTTATTTTTTCTTTTGGTAAAGCATAACCGTCAATCAGGTCCTGCTTCTCAATTTCGGTGGAAGCAATCACTAAATCGACCATATTAATTAAATCTTTTTCTGCCTTGATCCTTCTAATGTCCCTGATACCGCCGAATTTATCTTTCGTATAACCAAGCGAGTGAAAGGAAATTACTAACGGCAAGTTAAGCTTTGCTTTAAGGTATTTTCCGATTAACCCTGAGTAAAAGTAATGTCCGTGGAGAATATCGTATGTAAGATGATTGTTATTGATGTAATCAATAACTTTTTGGGCAAAGAGAGAGACATCTTTATATAAATCTTTTTTTACTCTGGGAAGATGGATTATCTTTACTTTTGGATTGACATTGATAACCCTGTCGTCATTTTCCTGGTGGGAAGAAGTAAAAATATCAACCTGATGTCCCATTTTTCCCAACTGGTCAGCCAGGTTAAGCACATAAACATTCAATCCTCCGGAGCGTAAAACCCCCAAACGGGTTAAAGGACAAGACCAATAGGAAATCATTGCAATCTTCATCAGGCTTATATTATCATAACTTCGTTTGAGAAAATAATGATCCCGATAATAATTACCGTCATCTATTTTTGTCTTTGCCTGGCAACAATAAATGATTATGGCGTCACCTGGGATTTTACCTATGCGATTAACGCCGGACTCTGGCATCTAGGACTTCCGCAGACAATAAAAAATTTCACCATGTTATCCTGGGGGCCGCTCAGCAGTATCCCTTCAACTGTCACTTATCTTATTTTTTATAAATTCCTGCATCTTTTTTCCTTCGATGCGGCTTACAATCTTTTCAGTATTATCATAGGAACTGTTGGTATCGCGGTAATATATCTGTTTGCCAAGAAGCTTTTCGGCAGTTTAGTTGCTTTGTTTTCCGCTTTGACTTTAGCTTTAACCCCCCGTTATTTCGGCCACCTTCATAATAATATGAAAGATATCCCTCAAGCCGTCTTTTTTACCCTCAGTTTATATTTTTGCTGGCGGTTAATTGAGAAACCTGACCTAAAGAAATTGTTTCTGGCAACCATCTCCTTCGCGGTTGCTTTTAATACCAAATTTAACGCTCTTTTCGTACTGCCGATCGGTTTAGCCTGGTGGTTCTTCCGGAGGAAAATACAACACCGGACTTCATTGTCACGTCATTTTTTTCTTCTTTACCTGATTCTTGCTCCTCTTCTTTCTTACCTGCTTTGGTCTTTATTTTGGTCAAATCCTTGGGAAAGACTGATCGACCTTGTCTCATCTGCTGTCACCACTACCACTGCGATGCCGGTTTTATACTACGGTAATCTTTACATGTCTGGCCAAAATATCCCCTGGCATTATCCGTATGGAATGCTTCTGGCAGTCACCCCGGTGCCGATAATATTTTTTTTCTTAATCGGCCTATATGTCCTTTTAAAAAAGATGCCTGAAAATAGTAATTATCTTTTCCTTTTTCTTTGGCTTGTCATTCCATTACTGCGGTTTTTAAAACCGGGAATGATCGTCATTGATGACATCCGCCATTTCATGGAAGTCATTTTCCCTTTTTCCATCATCGCTGGAGTAGGCTTTGGATATTTTTTAGAAAGAATTAATCGGGCATTTCACATCCACCATCTTCCATTATTATTTTCAGGTGTTTATTTCTGTTATTTAATTTTTCAAGTGTTTTCCGTGCATCCCTATCAAACCAGCTATTTTAGCGAATGGTTGGGGGGAATTAAAGGAGCCCAGGGCAAATTTGATATTGAATTTTGGGCTTCGGCCTACAAGAAAGCGATGCCATTTTTAAACCAAAATGCCCGCCCTAACGCAAAAATTATTGTCGCGATGGCTCCTGATATTGCCAAGCTTTATTTAAGAGATGATCTCGCCGCAACAGTAAATAACGATAATCTGACAAAAACAAATGACATTATTTACCGGCAAAGCGATTATACGGTTATCTTAAACCGGGAGTCCTTTTTTAACTGGTATAATATTTATCCGTATTTGAAAAGCAATAAACCGGTTTATTCCTTGACCTCCCGTGAAGTGCCGCTGGTATATATTTTCCAGAACAACAGTAGTGAGAATAGTGTTATAAATAAGCCGAAAAAATAGATTTTTGGGGAAAAATAATACTCAACGGAATGTTGCCCTTTGGGTAAATAAATTACCCTAAAAGCGGAATTCCCCAATAAAATTTTTCTTTCTTGACCGTCTATCTTCACCTGCCAACCGGGATAAAAAACTTCACTGCTTGAAAGAAAGGCATTACAGGACGAATTCGTCCGTAAGTATATAGAATTTGCCGAGTAGGAAACTATTTCGACTTTATTTTTTTCGATTGGTGTGCAATCCAAAACGTATTTTTCACCATCAATCAAATCGTTTTTTTTCAATAACACGGTTTTTGCCAAATCCTTATCGGTTATCAGGGCTTTTCCCAATTCCTGATCTGTCCGGTACAACTGCGCCTGACTGACAAAGAAAAAACGTGGTATAAAATTATTATTCCGGTAAAGCCGGTACCTCTCCCCATCCAAAAGCAAAGGATAATTACCGCTTGTATCACCCAATAATCCGTCAGAATTCTTATCACTAAGAATATATTTCACATTTAAGTAATTAATATATGATGATTTGGGATTAGGCGGCGGAACCTCGACATTGTAATAAGGAATAGAAGGTACGGAAGCCTTATTTAAAAGATCGATAAAATTGTAATAACGTGATAAAACCATTGAATTATAATCGCTTGTTGAAGGGATCCGGTATAACGAAGCCGCCCCGAAATCAAAATCACGCCGGACGGTTGAAGTAACCGGAAAATCCGGCAGAATCCTGTAAACATCGGTATCCTTTTTAAGATAATCAATTAACCGGCTGTCTTCAGTTGCCGTCGGTAAATCAGTCAACCGGATGAAATTCCGGCTAAAAAGGAGTAAATCAAAAGTGATTAATAATAGCAATAATACTTTCAGGATTTTGCTTTTAATAATTCCGATGATTATCCCGCAAGATAAAGAAAGGGCAAAAGCGACACCGAAAAGATGACGGGCCGGAATCCTTATTCCTTTATAAAACGGGGTAAAGCGCCAAAAGAACTCATGGATATTCGGTTTGAGATTATTTCCTAAACTGATAAACACAAAGAAAGGGATTACCAAAAAAAGATAAAACCAGATTTCTTTATTTATCTTAAATTTAACAACTAACCTAAATTTATTAACCATTGTCAGAAGTAATAATATGCCTGCAGCAATAATCGGGATTATCCCGACATAATAGGTAAATTCAAATAAATTCGGCCAGAGACCGGTGTAAGAATAATTATCCCGGAAAGGCATACCCAAAAAAAATGGCTTGATGAAAAGCCAAAGGCCGGAAGGAGATATTGCTCCCCCACCGGCAAGCGAATACGGAATACCGCCTGACCTGATTGAGTGGACGATAAATTCCATTCTCGGTAATATTTCACAAGCGGCCAATCCGAAAGCAACTGAAAGGGAAACCAGTAAGACTTTTGCATATCTGATAACTGACAGTCGCAATTGTATGCGTCTGTTAAGTATCAAAAACAAAATATATAAAGTGATCAGTTCCAAAGTAAACAGGAAAAAAAGCTCATTGCCTGCCAGAAGCAAAACCGTCAGGCCCAAAGCAGACAATAATATTTTTTTCTTCGATGGTCCAAGTAAGGCGTTTCGGGTACAGCCAAAAGCCAGAGGCACCCAGGAAGCTGCATCAACATACTCCAGGTGGCCGCTGTAGATCCTGGCGGCAAAAAATCCGCTGAAGGAATAAATGACCGCTGCGGCGGTTGCTCCCAACCGGCCGGTATATTGCCTGGCCAACCAGTACATATTTATTCCGGCAATCACGATATGGAGAAAAAAATACCAGGCGAAAGAGTAGTTTAATGGCAAAATGACAAATAACCAGTTCGGCGGATAGAAAATATTGATGTTCGGGTGGGCCAAAAATGGAGTCCCTGAAAAATTATAAGGATTCCAGAAAGGGATAAATCCGTTGAGGATACTTTCTCTTAAATAATTTTTCCAGTAAAAATAAGCGTCGTAAATATCCATCCCGAAAATCATTTTCCCTTCAGGCGGAAATAAAGTATTTCCGAAAAGAATTAAGGCAAGAAAAATAAAAATTAATATCGGGATATATTTATTCTTCATCTTTTATTTAATTCCGTAACCAGTTTTTCCGCTTCCGTGGCCAGGTTTTTATCATTCTCCGCCATATTTTTCTCTTCGTCATCCAACCATTGATTGGCTTTCATCCTTGTATTTATCCTTCTGGCGTTACTCAATCTGGTGTTCAGCAGGTTCACCAAGTTCGTTAATTTATACTGATCAACTCCGTCTGCCTGTTTAAGCGCCTCCCAGGAAGGCAATATTTTTTCTAAATTCTCAATCAAGCTTTGCCAACTGTCTGTCTGCTCCTTGGAATAATTCGGCGGCACGTAGCCTCCGAAATGGACAACAACCGCCTGCACCGGACAACCGTCTATCTCTCCCAAGACTGCCGACAATCCAATGTCCTGGTATTGATCGGAAAAAAGGATTTTTTGGGTATCCGGAAATTCCAGGAGATTGTCCAAAAGCTCGTCCGCTTCGTAAAAACCGCGGCTGTAGACTTCGGCGAAAATGATATTACGGTAGCCTGATTGTCTGACGGCTTTTTCCAAAGTCATTCCGCTTCGGGTAGCATCCGGCGAAAAATCGTCATTTTTGATCATTGCTTCTCCGCGGATTTTGGCGGAAGCATCCAAAAGAGACTGGTATTTATACTCTTTCCGCTTTTGTTCAAGTCTTTTTGCATTTAAGAGTCCGATAAATTTTTGAGGATCCAAAGTAGTGGTATGGGCTAAAGAGAAATCAGCGATCGTATCCCGCCAGCTCTTTTTATATTCTTCCTGCTCTTTCCAGGGAATTACATAATGAATATCATTGAGACTGACCAATCCCAACTCATACCTCGAATCTAAACTGGCTTTCCGGTTATCACCCATTACAAAAACAAAACCCTGCGGAATGGTCATTTTCTTGCAGTCAGACAGATAGTCTCCGCCGTAAGTCGAACGGGCTTTGGCAATATACGGTTCGGTTAAGAGTTTGCCGTTGACGGAAACGAAACCGTCACGAAGATCAATTGTATCCCCGGCTTTACCAATCACTCTTTTTACAAAACCGGCATCTTCACCGTATTTTTCTCGGGATAAACCTTCTGTTTTTCTGTTTTGGAATTCGACGATATCACCGTTTTGCAAAGTATAGTCAAAAAGATGTTTATCGAAAATAGATAATCCCGAGGGGTATTTTTTCATCTGCGGCCAGGCGACAATCTCCTGAGCTCTAACTAAATCATTTGCTCCTACTCCTTTGGGGAAAGTCGGATACATGCTGCCGGTTCCGGCTATCATGATTGATTCTTTTTTGACGCCGATTTGGATAAGAAAATAATTGAAATAAGGAACTAACGAAATAATTAAGACAATTGTCGAGATAAAAATAGAAAAAATAAGGAGTATCCTTTTTACCATAACGCCTAAGTGAAGTTAGTACTGTATTTCGTGAATATTCCGGTATAAAGATTTTTCTTCGAACCTCTGTACTGATCTATCACGGCACTGATAACGCCGCGAAATTAACGAAATACAGTATTAGTATAGGAGAAAAATCAGGGGATGTAAACCAATATTATTAGGCTGAGTAGGCTTTTTTCCTGAAAAATAAACCGACTGAAAGAGCGGTCGCCAAACCACCGAAGGAAAGTATCCAATGTTCGGGACCGGCTTTCGGGACTGAAGGAACAACTGGCGGCTTTTCGATGCAAAACTGGCTTTCATCATGGTCTTTTTGGAATGAAGTATCCGCGTCTGCGATATTTACCGGACAAACGACTGATTTTTCCGCCGGCAAGACCGCCTGATGGACAATTCTGGCTTTGACGTCAAAAGTCCTTGTCGTACCGCCATAAAGATTATCAACGGTAAAAGTCAAAGTTCGGGAAGAATTGTCGTAATTGCCCGGACCGGACATGAAATCAATAAACTGGGGAATTTTGTCAACGACCGTCACCCGATCAATCGTCTCATCACCGGTATTTTTGATAAAAAGACGGAAGGTAACAATGCCGGTCGGCCGATACTTGGGATCGGATAAACCGAGGTTGTCGACAAAGATTCCTGTAGCCGGATTCATGACTTTTTTATCCAGTAAAACCTGGGCTGCTTGGGGACATTGGACACCGCCGCCATATACCGGCACGCAACCGCCACTGGCTGATACTCTAGTGGCTTTTGAGGCTAAAGATAGAAAAAATGTTGCCAAAAAAATGAAAAAAGTTTTTTTCATAATTGATTTTGGCGATTATAGCACCTATAGTTTACCTTGTCAAGCGCTATAGGTTATGGAAATCGTGAATTAAATCAGTTAAAATTAGAAAATGAAACCGAAGCTATCCCCTTTCAGAGCGCTGCAATTCCATAATTATCGTCTTTTTTTTATCGCTTACCTCATTTCCCGAATTGGTGCGGAGATGCAGGCCGTTACCCTTAATTGGCACATCTACCAGATGACTAATACCACTTGGTCGCTGGCTTTAATCGGACTATCCCGGTTTATCCCGATTATCGTGTTTTCCTTAATTGGCGGTATGGTGGCTGATATCATTAACCGCAAAATAACACTCATCATTTCCCAGATCTGCCTGACTTTTATTGCCTTACTGTATTTTGTAACAACCGTAAACGGTACGATTACGCCGCTGATTATCTATATTTTAGTAGCTTTGGGAGCAATCGTTGCCTCATTTGATACGCCGGCTAGGCAATCTATCCTTCCTTCAATTATTCCCAAAAAGTATTTTATTAATGCCGTCGGCCTCAATACGATTATGTGGCAGACGGCCGTTGTTTTGGGACCGAGCCTGGCCGGATTTATGATAGCCGGCATGGGTGAAAAAGGAGTCTACCTCATTAATACTCTCTGTTTTCTTGCATCTATAATCGCCCTTTTCGGCCTCCATCCGACAAAAACAGTCGTGGAAAAACCGGTTTCCTTCAACTTGGCTTCCATATGGGAGGGTTTATCTTTTGTCAAAAATTCCCCGATCATCTACTCAACTATGCTTCTGGATTTCTTTGCCACTTTTTTTGCTTCGGCGACCGTCCTTCTGCCTGTCTTTGCCAAGGATATCCTTAAAGTCGGCCCGCAAGGATTAGGCATCTTATACGCCGCTCCGTCTCTGGGTGCGATCCTGGCCGGTCTTTTCGTCTCTTCACTCGGACATATCCGCCATCAAGGCAGAATCCTGATTATTTCCGTCTTTGTTTACGGTCTGGCAACCGTTTTATTCGGTATCACCAAATCTTTCCCTTTGGCTCTGGTCTTTTTGGCTTTGACCGGCATGGGTGATGTCGTCAGTACAATTATCAGAAACACGATCCGCCAGTTGAAAACCCCGGACCACCTGCGCGGCCGGATGATTTCCGTCAATATGATCTTTTTCATGGGCGGGCCGCAGTTGGGAGAAGCCGAAGCTGGAATATTGGCGGCCTTGGTCGGAACTCCGGCTTCCGTGGTGGTTGGCGGAGTCGGTACTTTGGTAGCGACTGCTTTAATCGCTATACTGGTCCCGAAACTGCGAAAGTATCACGGCGATGAAGTTGTCGTTTAAAATCCTATGAGTATTATTGATCCGGAACTTATTTCTGTTTCTTTTCAGGATCTATCCCGTGATTTTGAAGAACTAATTTTTTTCTGTCAATCAGCACTGGATAACTTAACTGACCTTCAAAAACAACTAAATAGAGTAAAAAGGCATCTCCGGCCGGCAATTTATTCCCAAATCGAGAAAAAAACCGCCGAGGAAACGGAAAAATTCCGTCAATTGCAAAAAGAATTAAGCTTGTATCTCCAAACGGTAAAAACCGGTAATCAAACAATTGACAATCTTACTTCATTAACTAGTACCAAAAACACCTATTTTGAATTGATAAGAATTGCCCGAAATCTCCTGGGCAGTACGGCAACAGCCACTGATTGGCAGTCACCTTCTTATTTACATAGCCAATATTCCCAGGCCGGCAAACAAACCGGGGAAATAATCGGTACGATCAATGATTATAAAAGAGATATTCATCTTGATGAGCTTAATTTTGAAAAAATATTTCTTCAGGAATACGTCGATTGTCCTTTGAAATTCCGTTATTACGCTTACCTGACCAATAGCGGCATGACAGCCTTTACGACTATTTTTGTTTTTCTTCTGTCAGAAGGAAAAATAAAAAACAAAGTAATGATTGGAAAAAATTCTTATTTCCAATACAAGCAGATATTAGTAAACAGCCTGAAAGATAAAATCATTGAGGTTGAAGAAGACGATACGGACAAAATAATAAAATTAATTAATGAAGAAAAACCCAGCGTCATTTTCTTCGACTCTCTCTGTAATGCTTATTCGCTTCCCACGCCTGACTTGGACAGGATAATTGAAATCCTCCGAAAAAACGTCCGGGAAGAAACTTACCTGGTCATTGATAATACCTGTTTGGCTGCTTCCTACCAGCCTTTGAGAAAAATCGGCTGGGGCGGCAAACTACACCTGATCGTCTTTGAAAGTCTGAATAAATATTACCAGTTCGGCATGGACCGGGTAACTGCCGGCATCATCATCGCCCGGCAGCCGGAAGTATTAAAAATATTTGAATACCGCAAACACAGCGGCACCAACATCACCGACAGCAGTGTTTATGCCCTGCCGAAACCGAACAGGAAACTGCTGATAAAAAGACTGGCCAGACACCAAAGGAATGCTTTTTATCTTGCTGATAAAATCCAAACCCATCTCAACCAAAAACCAAGTAAGCTGATCGAAAAGATTATCTATCCTGGATTACCTAATCATCCCAGTTACAAATGGAACAAACATCTTCCTTTTAAGGGCAGCTTCTTCAATTTGCAGTTTCGCCGAGGCAACAGTGTGCGGGTTTATAAGAAATTCATCGCGAAAGTTATGAAGGAAGCGAGCAAACAAAAAGTAAACCTGATTGCCGGCACCAGCTTCGGTCTGAACACAACCAGAGTCTATCTGACTTCCCTTTGGACAAACTTTGGCCGGCCTTTTGTCAGAATTTCAGTCGGTACAGAAAACCTGTGGGAGATGGAGAAAATATTGAGAGTCTTTTTATCAGTAATTTAATTTAGTTTTTGAAGAGTGATGATTCCGAATAAGACATTCTGCAAATGAATCTTGTTGAAATGATCCAAGAGTTTTTTGATACTCTGTGAATATTTACGGTAATCTGCCACCTCCTCATCTAAAATCAATTTATCGGTAGAGATGGCATAAGCATATTGGTAAATATCCATTTTCGACAGTTCTTGGAAAGTGAAACGGATATTTTTATCAGAAATCCATTTTTTAATCAGCGTTTCTTTCATATCAGCGGCAAATTCCCCAACTCTGCTGATTACTTGGCAGATACCGCCTTTATTCAGGTGCTTTGAGGCGCTATTTACAATCTTTTGGAGTATCTGAAAGCCGTATCTTCCCCCGTTTTTGTAAAGAAAGGTTTTTTCTAAAGTGATTTCATAAGGAGGATTGGCTAAAATCAGGTCAAATTTTCCGTTTTCAACCGGTTGATACAAATCACCACAGATAAATTGGCAATTGGAAATATTATTTAATAATGCGTTAAATTGGGAAAAATTAATTGCCCGGGAATTGATATCAATCCCGATTACGAAGCGGCTGTATTTTGAGGCAACCAGACTTAAAATCCCGCAACCGCAGCCTAAATCAAGGGTGGATATGACCGGCTTACAAACTGCCGTTTCTAAAAGAGTAACCGAATCCAAACTGACCGGATAAACAAGTTCATCATATTTCTTTTTACTTGTTGGAAAATTATTTATCCTAAGTAAGAAATCGCTAGCAAAATAAAATGATCGGTAAGGAATTATTGTAACTAGGGACCGGAAAAAATGACCTCCAGTTTTTTCCAGGATTTTTATCTTAATCAGTGCTTCAATGTCATTGGTTGAAAATAATTTTTTGATAATTTTTTGCTCCAATTTATCACCAAGAAAGAAAAGTTGGAATAAAATACCAAAGGAAGTCTCAGGAGGATTACGGTATGCCAAAATCGGCAAATCATATAGGGCGACGGTAAAAGGATTAATACCTGACTGCAATAAATTCCCGTAAGTGTAATTATTTTTCTTCAAAATCTCCCGAAATTTCTTCAGGAATTGTTTATTGATTAATTGGATAGGAAACATAATTGATATTTTAGTATAATTAATTTGTTTTAGATATGAGTCAGCAATATGATTTCGCCCTCAGCTTGTCCGGAGGAGGATTAAGCGCCATCGCCTATGCCGGCTTTGCCGATGTTTTGAAAGAACATCATCTCAAACCGGCCTGCTATGCCGGTTTAAGCGGAGGAGCGGTTTTGAGTGTTCTTTTAGCTTCCGAAGTCCCGACTCCTGAGATAATCAGGTTCATCAATAAGTTAAAAACGTTCAGCATCTTAAACACCCATTGGCATCACTTCGAAGTGATTGACCATCATAAGCTGACGGAACTGATCCGCGGACTCCTCCCATATAAGACGTTCGAACAACTGCCAACGCCGGTGGTGGTTTTTACGTCCGACCTGACGAAAAAAGAGACAGTTTTACTCAAAACCGGTGATATCGCTTCAGCTTTAGTTGCCGCCTGCAGCATGTACCCCATGCTCCAACCGGTTAAACGGCGCGGTTTGATCCTGGGTGACGGAGGCTTTACCGTTTATTACGGAGCACAGTATCTGCATGAACTGGGTTATAAAAAGATCATTGGGGTTGATGTGACCGGCTTAACCGAAGGCACTTTTAAGGGGGTATTAAGCGCTTTATATAAACAAATTAACTCATCATTAACCTCCAATGCCCGTTATGAGTTATCCGAATGGCCGGTTGATCTGGATATCCAAATCCGTTACCCCTCACCGACGATATTGAATTTTAACCGGAAAGCGAATTACCTTATTTCTTTAGGCAGAAAATCAGCGGAAAAATATCTTCACTCAATTAAAAAAATTATCTCTCAACCATGAAAAATAAACTGGTGTTAAAAATTATTATAATTATTGTCCTCTTGTGCCGGATAGGCGTACCATTTCTGATATTTTCATACCCGCTTCAGACTTTCTTGCTAACTATCATTCTTGACTATTTTGACGGACTACTGTTTAACCGTTTAGGTGTCCGCTGGTATCAATATAATACCATCGACAAAATTCTCGATTACTGGTGGTATTTCTTTATTTTATTGTTTTTACGCGGACAACCGGTTTTTACGATTGGTTTAATACTTTTTCTCTTCCGGGGTATCGGGCAATTTATCGGCATTGTAAAGAGAAATGAAAAAGTTTATTTATATTTTCCGAATATTTTAGAATGGTTTTTTCTGACAAATCTTTTATTCCCAAATTCCAACACTTTTGTTTTACTTCTTGTTAGTATCTGCTGGTCGCTTTTTGTCGAATGGTTAATCCACAAAAGCCATCTGCACCTCATCTCAAAGTATATTTTCCATCAGGAAATGAAGTGGAAGTAATTTGACTAGTACTGTATTTCGTATGTTTCCCTGTTTCACTTAACGTATAGAGGTTGTTCTTATGCGACAAAAGGATATCAATGACACCGGAACATTCACGAAATACAGTACTAGGGGTATCACCGGATAACAATCAACTTAATTGCGGATAGTGGCATTTCTTGAAATGCCAGTCAAATAGGGTACCATATGAAGCTAAATAATAGGCTTTGCAGCATACCTCTAACCCATTCTAATTCTTCCCTTTTGTAATAGACAGTCACAGATTTTGTTTTTAAGCATTATTTTTTAGGAGGTAAGGGGAAAAATACGCTTGTCCGTTTTTTATATTCTTCAAAATCTTTTCTTCCCAAATACTTTTTCTCCAAAAGTGGTATTCCGGAAACAAAAAGTATCAAATACGTAATTGTTAATGGACCAACAATTGTGATTATTCCGTTCGGAATGGTTAATGCAATGATAAATATTCCCCACCATTGGGTAACTTCACCGAAATAATTCGGGTGACGGGAATACTGCCAAAGCCCTCTGTCCATCAATTTACCTTTATTTGCAGGGTTACTTATAAATTCTTTTAGCTGCCTGTCAGCTGTAGTCTCAAAATAAAACCCGATTCCCCAAACAAGCAGTCCAACAACTTCCAAAATTCCAAAAACACTTGAAATCGAACTATTAATAAACATTACGGGAAGGGAAATCATAAAAAGAAACGTTCCTTGCAGTAAGAAAATCTGCAAATAACTTCTTAAGTAAAAGTTTTTCCATGTTTTCCTACACTCCAAATACCTTGAATCTTCCCCTCTTTTTTTATTACGGTTGTAAATATGTAAGGCAAGGCGCAGTCCCCAGACGGTTACCATACTATTGATCAAAAGAGCTTTGAAAGAAAAACCGGACAGGAAAAACGACAACCAAGCCATAAGTACAAATCCCAATCCCCAAGCAATATCTGCAATATCGTTGCGTTTCTTAAATATTGAAAGAATAAACCAGCCGGTCATGTAAAAAAATAGGGTTATAGCAAGAATGGGATAATAGTTCATAATCCGAACTTAAGAGCTAAAAAGTAGGTGGCAACAGAAACTGCAGCAGATACAAACATTCCCCAAATAAGGTCAACTATTGTGACAATAACCGGCCAGTCTTTGATGGTCGCCAGGTTTGTCAAATCATAAGTGGCATAGGTAATAAGCCCGAATAAGACTCCCATTATCAATGCATTTTGCCAGGAATTTTTATCCAAAGCCGGCTCTATAACAAATAGTATCAGCCCCACGATAAATAACAGGTAAAAAATAAGAGCAGCTATCCAATTCACGTTGGTTTTCATTAAGAATCCTATTTGTTTAGCGTAGAAATTTTTCGCAACCAGCCCAAGCCAGACCATATCGATAGCAAGAAATACTGGAAGAGCAATTATATAGAGTTTGATAAACATATTATTTGTTCAAATAAGTAATTGTTATTTGTAATACTGTTGCAAACGAAATCCACAACAAATACGGGATATTCACATACACTATCCAACGGGTACGGGACCAAATAACAACAAAAGCCCAGATAATGGTCAGAAGGACTGCTAATATATCAATTGCCGCAAGAAAATTATTCCTTAGACCAAACTGAAGCGGAGTAAAAGCAAAATTAAAAATGAGGTTCAGGATAAATGGTATAACAATTATCCATGGTAGTTTTCCTGAAAAAGCTCTATAAAATACCGAACCGAAACTAACAGCAATAATCGTATAAAGAATCGTCCATACCGGCCCGAAAAGCCAAGATGGTGGAGACCATGATGGTTTAATTAGTTGCGAATACCAATTGTATGTGTCCATATTCTATATTATTAATTCTCAAAATTATTTCTTTTCTAACAACCCTGTACAACGCCAGTTGATCTCGGCTGTTTTTGTTTCCTCACTCACAACACAAGCCGGATTACATCCATTGCGGGTAGCATTCAGATTTGCGTCAAACCACCAGGTTTTGGAGTTCCCGTTATAAATACCAGGTCCTAAGGCTTCACCCCCTTTGATGCATGATTTTTCGGCAATTATCCTTGCCTCTGTCTCAGAAATTATACTGTTTATTTTCGGACAAGGAGCGAATTCGCAATGATCTCCTGTACGGCCTATAGTTGATCCATCAGGACAAATCTTTGCCTCAGAAGTACAGACTATTTCATGGTGAGTTAATTTGAATCTGTATGTACCTAATGTACCTAGACTGATTAAAAGGAAAATAATTACCAATAATGTTGGTAGAATTATATTTTTCATTATTTTTATTATACATTATCTACCAAAACTCTCTACAATCTAGAAGTCATCTCAAAACCTACGGATACAGCTTGTCATTGCGAGCGAAACGCAGTATAGCGAAGCAATCTCGTTCGTTAGCGGGATTGCCACGTCCCCGCCAGCTGGCGGGTCCTCGCAATGACATGAAACAACGTTTTGAGATAGCTTCTAATCTTACTTCTCACCTTTTCAGTCCGCCGGTTGGCGGATTCGTACACGGTTCGAAGAGCGATTTTAGGAGGACTCCGCTGACTTAGTATTTATTAACTAGGCATTTGTGGATAATGACAGTGCTTGAACTTCTTGGGAGTACCATCAGGTTTCGTCGCTCCGCACCAGCAGGGATCATTCCTGCCTAATTTAATGTTTTGTTGTTTATTGTTAGTTGTTTGTTGTTTACTAATCTGCTGCTGGGCAGACCGGGTGATTGTTGTCTGCTCCTGCTGCGGTAATGACTGCGCCTGGTTGGGAGAAAGCTGGACCTGGACTTTAAAAATCCGGTGGACTATTTCGTTATCGACGGCTGACACCAACCTTTCAAACATGGAGAAGGCTTCGTGTTTGTACTCAACCAGCGGATCAAGCTGACCGTAACCTCTAAGTCCTATCCCCTCCCGTAAGTCATCGATGGCGTCCAGATGATCCATCCATAAGTTATCAACGACAGACAAGACTACCCATTTTTCTATTTGCCTGGCAATCTGGTCGCCCATCTGTTTCTCCCTCTGCTGGTAAGTGTCATTAACAACTTTCAACAAAAACTCGGTCACTTCATCTATGCTTTTCCTTTGCTCCAGATTTTGGAGAATCTGCTGTTGTGAATTCTGTTCAAAAGGAATAATAGTCACCAATTCCTGAAGAATTTTCGCTTTCTCGCCGGCAGTCAAACCGCTGGCGCTATAAATATTAACCAATATCCTGATCTGGTTTTCCAATTTTTCCATCACCAGACTTTTCAGGTCTTCTCCGGCAACCACTTCGCGACGAAGCTTGTAGATAATCTCCCGTTGTTTGTTGATGACATCATCATATTCCACCAGATGTTTACGGGAGTCAAAATGAAAACCTTCCACTTTCACCTGCGCCTGCTCAATGGCCCGACTAACCATTCCGTGTTCCAAAGGCACATTTTCCGGGAGTTTAAAGATCGACATCAGATGCGCTACCTGGTCGCCGCCAAAAAGCCTCATAATTTCATCATCAAGCGCCACAAAAAAACGGCTGCTGCCGGGATCACCCTGCCGGCCGCTTCGACCGCGAAGCTGGTTATCTATCCGACGGGATTCATGCCTTTCAGTACCGATGACATGTAAACCTCCCGCTTTAATAACATCTTCGTGGTTTTTCTGCCATTCTTTTTTCAGTGTTTCAAAAGATTTTTTATTCGGGTCACTTTTTTCATACTTACTTGGCGGGACTCCTCCTAAAATAATATCGACTCCCCGACCGGCCATGTTGGTTGCTACCGTCACTGCACCAAGTTTGCCGGCATTGGTGATAATAACGGCTTCCTTTTCATGGTTCTTGGCATTTAAGATTTGGTGTGGAACACCTTTTCTCTTAAGGAATTCCGAAAGAATTTCGTTTTTCTCAATCGATGTCGTTCCGACTAAAACCGGCTGTTTCCTTTTGTAGCAATCGGCTATTTCTTCAACCACCGCCGCAAATTTTGCCCGCATCGTCTTATAAACTAAATCAGCTTTATCAATCCTTATCATCGGCCGGTGGGTAGGAATCATCATGACGTCAAGGTTGTAAATCTTATGGAATTCTTCCGCTTCTGTTGATGCCGTCCCGGTCATGCCGGCCAATTTTTCGTACATCCGGAAATAATTCTGCAGAGAGACTGTCGCCAAAGTCCTTGATTCCTGTTGAATAGATACATTCTCCTTGGCCTCAATTGCCTGATGCAGACCTTCGGAAAAACGCCGTCCTGTAAGCATCCTGCCGGTAAACTCATCAACAATGACTACCTGTCCGTCTTTAACGACATATTCTTTATCCCGGTAAAATAGAGTTTGTGCTTTCAAAGCGGCTTCGATATGATGGACGGTGGCAAAGTCTTTTTCATAAAGATTTTCCACTCCGAGCATTTTCTCTACTTTCAAAATTCCGTGCTCAGTCAGATGAGCGGTATGCATTTTCTCATCAACGACAAAATCGGTTTCCTTATTCAGTTTACCGACAATATTTGAGTATTCATAATATTTTTTGGTCGGCTCGGTATCCGGGGCAGAAATGATGTGTGGGGTTCTGGCTTCATCAATCAAAACTGAGTCAACTTCATCAACAATCGCATAGTGGAAACCCCGCTGAACCAGCTGGGATTTTTCGGAAACCATGTTATCGCGCAAATAATCAAAACCGAATTCACTATTAATGCCATAAGTCACATCAACCAGATAAGCTTCTTTTCGAGGAATCGGCTTCAGGTGCATTAGTCGCCAGTCGGAAACTTCTTTGTTTTCATACTCCGGATCATATATGAAGGATTGGTCGGAAATCATGGCAGATGTCTTCATGCCCAACAGATGGAAAATCGGCCCCATCCAACCGCAGTCACGACGAGCCAGGTAATCGTTTACCGTCACTAGGTGAGTCCCCCGGCCAGTCAAGGCATTCAGGTATAAAGCGGGAATAGCGGAGAGAGTTTTCCCTTCGCCGGTTTTTTGCTCGGCAACCGCTCCATGGTGAAGGATTATCGCCGCAATCAACTGAACGTCAAAATGCCGCTCACCAATGGTTCGAAAAGCAGCTTC
Source organism: uncultured Gammaproteobacteria bacterium (assembly GCA_964354025.1). GTDB lineage: Bacteria > Patescibacteriota > Microgenomatia > 2-02-FULL-39-11 > 2-02-FULL-39-11 > JALHWS01. The sequence continues at coordinate 41,094 of CAYGXQ010000006.1, forward strand.
CCGAACCAGGGCAAAAGCTTCAGGTAGAAGTTCATCCAAAGTCATGCCTTTTTGGAGATCAGTCTTAAATTGGGCTGTCTTTTGGACAAACTCATCATTCTTCAGTTTTTTTATTTTCTCCTCCAGCTGATTTATTTGTTCCACTAAAGGCCTGATCTTATCCAGTTCTTTTTCATTGGCGTTAAATAATTTGCTGATAAATTTAAACATCGGAAGATAATTGTATCACTTTTTATAACATTTTTTCAGTCCTAATAATATATTAATATAATTATTAATTTCGTAATTAAACTGTCACCATAATCTATCTAAAAAAATAGCTTGACAAGACTACAAAACACCGTATCATGATTACTATGCACGTTTTTTTGATCAAACATGACCCATTCTGAAACCGCCCTTTTGACTACGCCCATTAATAATTTCCCAGAGCTGGAAAACGTTACCCCCCCGGAACTCAAATTACCGCCGATAAAAGTCAACGGTGTCGCCAAAATTTCCGCCCAACCGCAAGATTACGGTATCCAGGTTAAAATAAATAATAAAACCATCCGTTTGCGTTATCCTCCCGGACTTTGGCAAAGGTTTCCTAAAACCCACCGCAAAATCCTGGCCCAAAATATCGCTTTCGGGCTAACCTTCCACCTACCTTATCTTTTTACATCATTGAAGCGGATGTTATATAATCTGCCGGTCCCGCTTTCAGAGTCTTTCTTTTTTAAGGGTTTGTCTCTTGCTCTTCCATCAACGGCAATCATGCAAAAGCAAAAAGAAAAAAGGATTACTTCTGACCTTCTCCGGCGTCTTTTTGATGTTGAGTTTGTCTATTCCAATAAAAAAACCGATATCCCTCCGTATAACCGCACCAGTATGTCCGACCACGCGGTCATGCCTTTTACTTTCGGCAAAGACAGTCTTTTAACTTTTGCTCTGGCGAAAGAGCTGGGAGTAACAGTCCATCCGGTTTACATCTCCGAGCCTTATTCTCCTTACGAAGAATTTACTAAAAAATTACTGGCTGAACCTTTTAAAAAAGAATTCCATACCAAAATTTCATTCCTTAGAAACACCCTGGGAATATTGCGTGAACCGGCCGGCGGCTGGTTTGGCTGGGAACTGCAATTGACCCAATACTCTCTTATGCTTCTTCCTTATGTTTATGCGAAAAAAGCCGGTTATATCCTCTTTTCCAATGAGCAGAGTTGCGACGATTCGATCATTGACGGAGATGGTTTCCGCTGTAATCCGGTTTTTGAACAGTCGCACAGCTGGCTTCTCCAAAATTCACTGATGACCAGTATCATCGGCGGCAACTCTCTTTCCATCGGTTCGCTGCTTGAACCGATCCACGAAATTGCCATTGAGAGGATTCTCCACCGGCGATATCCGCAAATCGGCAAATACCAAAGTTCCTGTGACCTGCCGAAAAAGCCGAAAAGCGACGGCCGCTGGTGCGAAAACTGCAGCAAATGCGCCCGAATGTATATCTTTCTTCTGGGCAACGGCGTTGATCCGAAAACCGTCGGTTTCAGACACAATATGTTAAAAGGCAAATACCATCACCTGTATACGATTTTCTCTTCCAATCGGGTAAGAGATTTCGGTTACGACCAAAGCGCTGCCGGTCACGAAGAACAGATTTTAGCTTTTCTTTTAGCTTATAAAAACAACCATAAGGGACCGGTCATGCAGTCTTTTGTCAAACATTATCTGAATTCTGCGAAAAAAAATGAAAAAAGGCTGCGGCAAAAATATTTCGGCCTGCACTCCAGCAAAACTGTCCCTCATGACCTAAAAGAAAAGATTTTGCGGATTTTCAAAAACGAACTCAAAGATATGGTGTAAGTTCCTCTTTCAACTTGCTTAACTCACTTTGATAGATGGTCGTGATTTTTTTCAATAATTCTTGCGGAATTGTTTTAGATGGATAAATGCGGAAATATTTCGCGTAAATTTTTCTTATTATTTTCTCCGTATGAAGAAGATACTTCGACTTAAAAACCTTCATAATTTTCCCCTTGACTCCTCTTTTGTAGGCAAGGTAAAAAGCCAGTAACCGTTCGGCATAATGGCTGTCTTTGATTATTTCTTCGTCGCCCGGCCATTTTTCGTGAAGGATGCTAAATAATTTAATGTCATTCGTATTTAACATATTTTCGGAAAATCCTACCGTCTCCGGTTTGACACCCAGCGCTTTCAAAAAGAGATAAACGCGGGCACATTCATAACAGGCACAACACCATCTCTGTTTCTCTGCTTTCCGGTGTTCGTTAAGACAGGAAAGCTGGTATTTACCTATCTGCGGATAGCGTTTATGGAGTATGTATAAAATGACTATTTCCTGAAGCGGTTCCAATATGCTGCTGAGTACCGTCGGTAAAGAAAACATTCGGAGCAGATTATTCATTTGTTGTGTCCAACCGTAATTCTGTTCAAAGGAGACGTTAACCCGGTAACCTTCCCTGTCAAAAACAACTTCATTAGTACTTTGCTCGTTGGACCAGAAAAAATATTCTGTTTTGGAAAAATAAACATAGGGGAGCAAGAGAAGCGTATATTGCATAAGAAGCATATCCCAGCCCCACTGGGTGACATTATTTTGCCGCAACTTTCCAAGCTCAAGCGGAAAAACAATAACCTCGCTTCTGAATTCTTTTACGAACTCTCCAATCAATCGGCTTTTATTGATGTTTTCAAAAGCGCAGGAAGGCTCTGCCAGATAATAGTTTTGGATTTTATAACCCAATTCGCGACATATTGCATAGGTCAAAAGACTATCTTTGCCCAAACTGAAAGGGATAACTGCGGTTTTTGGTTCACTTTTAGGGATCGGGGCGGAGTATCCTTTCGATACTCCGGAAAAAGAGATTTGGTAGCCGCTGTTAAAGAAATTTTTGAGAAGATTTGAAGACTTATACCCTTTTTCCGGATCTTTGACGCTGAGTTCCGGCACGGAATAAAACAAGCCCTGAAAAAATAGGTTGTTGGCCAGTGGTGGAGGAAATAAATAATTGATCGTTCCTTTTTTAAAGAATGATAAATGAACCGTAAAAAAATAGGCGGCTGACTCGGCCAACTGTTCCTTTAAGGCTTGAGGAAAATTCTGCCAAACTTTTTGGGGGTAACCGGTTTCGTATGTCTTTCCATCAACTATAACAGAAAATCCGTTGGAAAGAATTTTTGTGAAGACTTTTACATCGCTCATCTTATAACCCCAACTCTTGGCTTTCTCCTTGCATTGCTTTTAAGGCCATGCCGATAAAATCCGGCAGTTTAATCCCCAGTTTTTCCCCGCAAAGAGCAATTTGCTCCCGGCTAGCGCCGGCGGCAAAACCTTTGTTATTCCATTTTTTCTGGACCGACTCAACGGTTACTGATAATAACTTTTTGTCGGGACGAACCAATGTTACTGCCACAATCAGTCCCGTCAGTTCATCACAGCAGTAAAGCGACCATTCCATATTGTTTTTCGGTTCCGGACAACTTTCAACATATTTCCATCCGTGGGCATAAATGGCATTGATAATATTTTCACCAACGCCTTCTGTTTTTAACCAGGAAACAACTGTCACCACATGTTTTGAAGGGTCATTTTTGGTCAGTTCGTAATCGGCATCATGCAAAAGTCCGGCGATCCCCCAGGCTTCCTCATCTTCCTTGAAATGCTTGGCAAGCGCTCTCATGACTGCTTCCACCGCATAACAATGCCGTCTCAAGTTCTGATTTTGCATATGCTTATGAAGCAGATCAAGAGCCTGTTGTCTGTTGTACATTTTTAAACCTTTCTATAATAAATTTTTTATCCTGATCCAATAAAAACCAGGCGGCTTTCGGCCCGTGAGTTTTTCCAATTAGAGACAGGTATATTGCGGCAAAGGCCTCTTTCACCGGAATATTCTTTTTTTTGGACAATTGATAAAGTTCCTGCTGCAACTCCCCTGCCTGCCAGTCTTTTTTCTCCAAAAGTATACCAACCCCGGATAAATATTCTTTCTGTGGAGCGTTTAAATTGCCTGCTTCTTCCGGAATATCTTTATTAACCGCATACACAATATCGGAGGGAGCAAAATTCGCAAGCCAAACTTTGGCGTATTTTTCCCTTTCGTGCAAAATATCCAATTCGGCGGGTAGTAATTTTTCCCCTTTAATCCCGGTAAATTTCTGCACCAGATCTACATTGGCAAGCTGCAGATAATTGGCTACATCGCGGAATCTGGGCAAAAAGACCGGCTTTTTGGGCGGCAATTTATTAATTTGCGACATAACATACGCGCTGGATAAGTTTTCGTCGGAACCCGTGATGTAGGCGTTCCAACAGCGGTCATACTCGTCAAAAAGATCAGGGATAGCCATCGTCTCCACCGGATCAAATTCGATTGCCTGACGGTAATCCGTCCGGGTAAAAAGAAACCTGCCGATTTCCGCGGGTATTAATTTGGTCAAATCGCGCGCTTTCAATCCCAAGCCTTTTGAGGAGGACATCTTTTTACCGCCGATAAGGAAAAATTCATAAGGTAGATTATATGGGTTAGGAATATGAAAAACCTCCTCACAGAGTGCTTTTGCAATATCCCTGGAACCGCCGGCTGAGGAATGATCTTTACCGGCTCCCTCAACAGTGACTCCCATCACTTTCCAATGCGCCGCCCAATCCACTTTCCACGGCAGTTTACCGTTACCGTCAAATGGACTCATCTCACCGGTATAACCACAACCTTTAGCCCAAGTGACCATTGACGGTTCACATGTATATTTAACGGTTTTGCCGTTCCATCCGTGCACTCTGGTCGTGCCTAATTTTTGGCATTTTTCGCAGGTAACCTGAAGCGGCAGCCAACCCTTCTCCCTTTTCCTGCTGCCGCTGACCTTTTGGTAAATATCCTGGATTTTCTCGGCGCTGTCCAAAGCTTCCCTGATGACACCGTTGAATTTACCTTCGTGGTACATATCCCACGAGGAAAAAAACTGTGCCGCCACACCCAGACTACGCAAAACTTTCTGAAAATCAGCCGTAAAATACTCACCGAAACTCTTATAACCCTCCTCCGGAGAAGGCGCCAAACGAAGAGAATATCCCAAGTATTGGGAGAATTTATCTGCCAGTTCCGGTGGGAGTCCGTCTATCGGATCAAAGTCATTTAAAACATAAGTCGATTTCACGGAAACGCCTTCCGCCAAGAGCGCCCGAAAGACCAGGTCATGAACCAACGGCCCGCGAAGCGAACCGGTATGGGCAAAGCCGCTCGGTGTAAACATGTCATCCACCCAAAAGGGCTGATATTTTCCGCTTTTAATGATCTCTTTAGCGACTTTGTTTGCCCAAAACATAATTCTATTATAACAAAAACCCCGCCTTGGCGGGGTTTGGTTGTTGTTAAATTTTTTTATTTACTCAATATTTATTATTTTGTAGTGTATCTTCCCCGCCGGCGCTTCCACTTCCACTTTTTCGCCCACCTTTTTGCCAAGCAATGCCTTACCCAAAGGTGAAGAGTGGGAGATTTTCTTTTGCATGGGATCGGCCTCCCATTCACCGACAATGGTGAAGGATTCTTTTTTGCCGTTTATATGGACAGTGACTTTACAACCAACGTCAACTTTAGCTTTGGAATGAACCGTAATTACCTTGGCTTCATGAAGAACCTGTTCAAGCTCGGCAATCCGGCCATCCATAAAAGCCAAATCCTGTTTGGCGGCCGTGTATTCGCTGTTTTCCGTCAAATCGCCCTGGCCGCGGGCTACCGCCAGCCGGTTGACGGCTTCCGGCCTCTTTTTATTCACCAGATTGTCATATTCCTCTTTAAGCTGTTGCAACCCTTCACGGGTCACCAGTATCTTTTGTTGATCAGTCATATGCTTATCTTTTAATAAAAAAATCCCCCTTTTTATTAATTGTTCTTGGGGAAGAAATCAGGCAGATTTCTGCTTCTTAATACCCAGTAAATATACTCTTTCGAAAACTTATTGTCAATATCCTATAGCTACGATATAATGCTAAATAAAGGCCCCCATCGTCTAGCGGCCTAGGACGATACCTTCTCAAGGTATAGATCGTCGGTTCGAATCCGACTGGGGGTACTAAAAAAATCACCGGCCTGCCCCGTGGATTGCGAAGCAATTTTTCGGGGTTCGATTCCGGTACGCGCTACCAACATTCAGGCAATCTGTTCCCAGGGATAGTTTTTATTTCCAAAATGTCCATATCTTGCAGTTTCCTGGTAAATCGGACGCTGCAGATTTAATTTTTCCAGAATATCACCTACGGAAAAATTCAATAAATTATCCGCGAAATCAGAAATTATTTTAAAATTTTTCTTTTCCGTGCCAAAACAATCGATTTGTTTGTCAATTGGTTCTCTTTGTCCTATCACATAGGCCACCCTGACTTCACATTTTGAGGCTAGTTTATGGGCTACAATATTTTTGGCTAAATACCTGCAGGCGTAGGCTCCGCTTCTGTCTACTTTGGTCGGATCTTTTCCGGAAAAACCTCCTCCTCCATGCCTTCCCATCCCCCCATAACTATCGACAATAATTTTCCGTCCGGTTACCCCTGTATCTGAAGCCGGTCCGCCGATTTCCCATTTACCGGTGCCGTTTACGATAATTTTATGAATATCCGGCAATTTTAATTTATATTTTGTCAAAACAGGAAGTATTACATACTTAATCAATTTTATTTTAACTTCCTCATTGGGAATTTTAGGGTCATGCGGAACGCCGATAATAACGTGTTCAACTGATTTTGGACGGCCGTTCTCATAAATAATTTTTACTTCGCTTTTACCGTCAGGCCGTAGAAAAGAAAGTTTAGCTGACTGACGCATTTCATCCAGTCTTTCCACAAGTTTGTGCGCTAAAGTAACCGGCAAAGGCATAAATTCCGGTGTTTCATCCGTGGCATATCCGAACATCATTCCCTGATCGCCGGCGCCCCCGCTGTCCACACCGACAGAAATATCAGGTGATTGCTGGTGAATATAGATGGAAACCGGTGATTTGTAAGTAAAATTATAAATATCTTTGGTATAGCCTAATGATCTGATAACCTTGCGTGTAAGTTTCTCATAATCCAGCTTTTTGGGACAGGTTACTTCTCCCGCCAGGACAATGCGGTTGATTGTCACTAACGTCTCAACCGCCACTCTGGATTTTGGATACTGTCTGATCGCTTCATCAACAATCGCATCTGATACTTGATCGCAAATTTTGTCAGGATGCCCTGATGCTACTGATTCGGAGGTAAAAGATGAAATCATAAAGCTTACTATATCTTTTTAGGTCTTTATTATCAAGCGCTATAATCAAAGGTGTAACCTTGTCAACTCCCGGGGTTGTTAATATAGCCATCTTTAACAAATATCAAAAAAACTACTCTTGACCAACTAAATATATTTCTATACACTGTAGCTATATGAAAAATAAATATCTTTTAGTCAAATTACAGAAAAAATATAAGGATGGGGGCTATGCTTTGGTATCTCTGGAAAAAGGCCAAGTATTTGCCTTCGCAGATAACTTATCCAAACTATATGAAATAATTGACGCAAAAAATATTGAAGATGAAAACAAAACGGTAATGTATGTCCCGCCGCCTAATGTAAAACATGTCTTTCACATTTCCTTATCAATACGGTTTCATTGAAAATCGTAAAATTCCTTATCCAATTGTTTCCATATATCTTGATACTGTCCGCGGCAGAAGGTCCTTCTCGTTTATCATGGATACGGGCGCCGATAATCTGACTCTCCCGCATCATATGATTTTTTTGTTGGGCTTAAAGAAAAAAAATCTTAAAGAAAGCCGGTCACAAGGAATAGGATATAATCTAGTAAAAACATGGGAAAGTAAAATCATCATCGGTTTTTGCGGATTATCTTTTCCGGTACACTGTTCTTTTACTGATAACGATAAAACCCCATTTCTGCTCGGAAAAGAAGATATATTTGATAAATTTAATCTTATTTTCGACAATGAAAACCAATCGACTGGTTTTGAAGACAAAAAGAGAAAGAAATGAATAGAATTAAGACCAATAATAAGCTTTTCAAGCTTATTGGATTAAATCGTCAGAGTAACCTTGTCAACTCCCGGGATTAATAATTGATAATTTTGGTTGAATTTCTAATAGATGTTGTATAATATTGACCAATGGAGATAAAGAAATGAAAATTGATAGCAGTAAGGTAAAAGTCATCAATATAAAAGAGAAACTGTCTCTTTTTAAGAAATATTGGAGCCCAAAAATTATTGGGGAATTAAATGACCATAAAGTACAGGTGGTCAAAGTCAAAGGAAAATTTGTTTGGCATCACCACGCAAATGAAGATGAACTCTTTCTCGTTGTCAAAGGCCAACTAATCATCCATTTCAGGGATAAAGATCTTTTTGTAAACGAGGGAGAACTGATCATTATTCCCCACCCGATCGAACACATGACGGAGGCAAAGAAGGAAACACACATTATCCTGATTGAGCCAAAACAGGTATTAAATACCGGAAACGTCACCGATTCAAAACTCGCCGCCAAAAAGCAGGAAAGGATATGATTCCAGGTGATTTTTTTTGACTTTTCAGGTATACTAATAACATGAAACAGCAACTTCTTGAGGGAATAACCGTAGATACAAAAGTCCGTTTTTGAAAACCTGTTATTTTGGGTACGCGGATACCAGTTGATTTGGTAATAGGAAAAATTGCCGGAGGAATGACCGTGGAGGAAGTGATAAAGGAATACGACTTGACGAAAAAACAGGTTCTTAATACTTTAAGATATGCAGCAAAGCTTATTGAAGAGGAAAACCTCGCTTTTGTATGAAAGCGGTAATTAGCACGGAATTGTCATTCTCCGATTTCCCAATGAAATGTCTACCAATCAAATTAATCTGATTGTGCTTGATCTATTGAAGAAAGTCATTCCTACTGATTATCCTGGAAATCTTATTATTCTTTCTCCGGGAAAAATCAGAATACGCAAACAGACACAATAAGATTTTACTGTATTAAATCGTCAGAGTAACCCTGTCAACTCATGGGGTTGTTAATGTTTTCATTTAAATTACTTGAAACTTTGTCATATTTAGTAAGGAGTAAACCGATTAAAATAGGAAATATCGGAAGAATAAAAAGAAATTGTTTGGCAAGTAGTATCTGATCACCATACCCAATAATGATAAACAGAAAAATATTACTGAGAATTCTGGCTGATAATAGGATAAATACCTGTTCTGCTAAAAGATAATATTTTTCACTAATATGCCTACTGTCCATATCCATTGAATGGAAGGTAACGGTTGATAACTTGGTGTTTAACAAAGGAGTCACTAAACCCGACAGGATATATACAATGATTCCGATAAGATTTTGATTTAATGCGAATATGATAATTCCCACTGATTGACCTAATATACCAACCCAATATCCCTGTCTATATTTATGTAATAATTTAATGGCAAAAATACTACCGATTGCACACGCTGCAAAACCTAGAGTCTGAACAGTTCCAAGTAGAAATTCTCCTTTTACTATCAGAAAAATAAGTATACCTAACATTGTTCCATATACTACATCATACATACCAAAGAAAAATTGCTGACATAATACATTTATCCAGACTTTTGACCGCTTATGCTCAATTATGTGTTTTAATGAAAAAGAGATTAGCTTATGCTCCGGTAATTTATTAAATAGGAAAAGCATTAATAAAAAAATCATACTTACTATTAAAAACAATATGGAATACCCTACATTTACGCCAAACAAAAGAAGATTACCGGTTACAGCAATTATTGCGCCACCAAGTATTGGTGCAATCGCCTGAAAGGCATTTAACACGGCCGAAGACCATCCGAAATATTTGATACGTGATTCTTTATTACTAAACGCGTACTGATTTAAATTAAACGCTGCCCAGTAAATCCCACCGCTCGAACCGCTAAGAATAGCAAGAGGAATAAGATATTGAATCGCATTTTCTTTTAATAGAAATAGAAAGAAGAAAAATAGAGTAGAAGTTCCCAAACTGATTCTTATTAAAGTTCCCGATTGTATCTTTTTAAATGACCATCCTGAAGCCATATAAAAGAACAAAAACGCCAGGTTCATTATGATTATATAAAATAAGGTTGTTCTTAGATCGCTGTTTATGAACAAAAAAACCGTTATGAATATTCCGGAAAGTGAAGCGGCAAAGAAATCCAATCCCTGGATAAGAATCATATTTCGTTCTTCTGTATTTAAAGAAATCATATAATTTCAATTAAAGAACAATTTTAGTTAATTTTATATTTCCTCCTAACTTTATTTATCCTTTCCTTATATTCCTCAACTTCACCGGTCTCTACATAACGATTAACCGGACGTCCACATATTTCACAAAATCCCTTGAGGATAATATCGTTTAAATCGTTGAGAAATATTTTATAATTTACAATTGTTGATTGGTAATGTGAATTGCATTTGACACAATAACAATTAGGAATGATTTTTTGTCTAAATAACTCATAATCATTCCCATGAATTATCTTCAAATCTTCCTCACTTATTTCTATTTCTTTTTTATTTGACATCTTTATTTTATAAACTTCGTAAAACTTAGTTATCCATCGATTCTAGAAAATCCTATCCGGCGTATCCAGCAAATTGTTAATTGTGATGTCCAGGCATATTTTATTTGCTGTAATCGTGATATCTTCTGTATTTTCTCCCACAACCGCAGGGACAAAAATCCGTAATTTTAAGTTTTTCCAGCATATTTTTAAAAAGACGGTAATGACGCTTTATCATCGCGGTGAAGTCCTTATCCTGAAGAATGATAAGATTTAACTGTTCCAGAAAAAACCGGGTATATATTGACTGTATACCTCCTAATTCCACATGTGTTCCTTCCATTATGACGGCTATCTCTTTATCTCCATATGCCCATTTCCGGTAGAATTCCGGAGATTCCCAACCAAACCCAATAGTAGCTAAAATATCGTGCTTGCTATTTTTAGGTATCACGTTAATCATGACCTTACAACAATCACAAGTTTTATCCAGACAATAATTTTCAATGACAAAATAATCTCCCTCCGGTACTTTGGCATCGTTCTTTAGTAATGTCAAAATATATGTTTCCTTAAGGGCAATCTCCGGAAAACATTTATGGAATGGTATGAAGTCCATATGTTTAGTTAAAAGTTTTTAATATCGATATTATACTGTATAGCAAAACTAACCGAAATGGAACCTTGTCAACTCACGGGGTTGTTAATCTGGAATCTCTATCTTGAAGCTGCGTCATCCTCCCTTGTGCCCATGTAATCATACCTTGATATTCCCCGTCAGATGTAAAATGGATACCAGCATTGTGCAGTTTTCTGAAAATGTAAAGCGAAACTGCCAATCTGTTTCTAATCCAATCCCGTGTTTCTTGCAGTAGATTTCGTAAATCAGCTCCTTGTCTGATTGCTGATGCAAGAAACTGATCAATGGCATTATTTTCAACCTCTCCAGTTTCACCGAGCATTGATCGTATAACACCAAGGGGTAAATCGGACCTGATATGTCCTTCCATCTTGTCTCCCTCATTTTGAGAAAATGCTGCGGCAGTATAAATCAATTCATACCATTTTTCCGGCCCTTCACAATCGGTTATTAATAATCTTCCTTTCTCTTTTAATAGATTCATTTGGGCTACTATATCAAAATAAGGCATATCTGGTGCTTGACTGACTATACCAATTGATATAGCCCGATTTTCTTCCGGTAAATCTTCTCTTCTGGTATCGTCAACAATTTTTTTTACGCCTACCTCGGGAAATTTCCTTTTCATCCTCACATATTCTTCAGAAAAATTATTATAATTACGTGGTTCTTTATTAAGTTGAGCTCCTGTCCAAAAAGAAGTCAGTTCTACTGCTTTATCCTCTTCTCTCTTTTCACCGGGAATAACGGCGTAACATGCTCTCAACTTTCTATATGATATTCTCGCTTTACCTTCAGCAGTTTCAACAGGAAAAGTATAGGGATCATTATATTCAAATACTGATACTATTTTCCCATCAGGAAGCAATTCTTCAACAAATAACAAATCCTTGCAATCTTCAATGTTTTTCTCAGGGTGATATCGTGCTTCAATATACCGGTAATATCGTCTACCTTCTTGGTCTATAAAATAAGGCCTCACATCGTCGTAATCAGTTCCTGCTTCGGATAATCGCGTTACAACCGGCTCCTGCGGAACACCTTCTCGGGTTGGTTTGATATTGTAATCCTGTGAGTAAAATGCAAAAATATCTACCCCGGTTTCTTTAGCCAACGGGCCAAATGCTTCCTTAATGGATACCGGTATAAAAGACTTATCAAGCCATTCCTGTTTTTCATACGTAGCGGACATAATCCGTCGCTCAGGTGTTTGTAACGGACCTCGTAAAGCAGCTCCTGATTCGCTCCCAGCATTCATATATATTGAGTATAGATTATTTATGGATATTTTCATAAGGAAGTAAGGAGGAAAATGTTCTAACCTTATTAACTTCCGGAGTTACTAAGGTCTTGATTATTATACGTTCTAGCTTCGTCTATCGGGGGGATTTTGTCAAAATGATAGCTAAAAGAGAACCGTCCCCTTTCAATTGATTGTATGTGTCTTTCCAGACCCGGGTTCACCGGTCAAGAAAACATTCACGCCGGTTTTAAATATGGAAAGCGCTTGAGATTGAGTCATTTATTTATCAAAATGGTGAAGGAATTGACTGAATAATCCGAAACATGGTTTCCGTATCTGCTACATCTGTTTGACGCATTTTGCCGTCGCTCGCTTGCATTTTCAGTTAGTCACATTTTGTGATGACCTCACTTCCAACGGATCTTCCGACCTTCAAAAATTGCTAATTTTGTTTGTTTCCTAGTTTTCATATATACCCTTCTTATTATTTCTTAGCTTTCCCCAATAGTTTTTTCGTCACTTGATCAAAATCGGAAATAAATTTTTTGTCCAGCTCTCGTTTATAGAAAGTAAACTCTATCTCTGCTTTCATCTCGGCATCTACTGCGCTTACACTTCCTGCATGCTTAAGAACTCCTTTACCCATAAGGATTAGATATTCATCAAGTTTCTTAATCCAATCAGCCATTTTCATTGCTTTTTCACTCTGGGCTTGGATTTCGGCAAAGGAAAGATAGGCGTCAACAATGCGGTTTAAAAGTTCCAACTCTTTCTCATCAAGATAGTTTTTCGCTATATAAATATCACGTTTGATAGGATTCACCCCCGGAAAGTTCGTCATTCCCAGATTCTGCTTTGTGTGACTTGCGCGTTCAGCTATGATCTCAGCTGCAGTTTTACCTGTAACAGCAAAATGCATCTTGTTTTGTACCGTCTTAAAAAAAAGTTCTGTTTTTTCTGAATCTTTACGATAATCAATACTCGTTGCATAAATATCTGTCACTTTCTGATACAGCATCCGCTCACTGCTTCGAATATCGCGAATACGCTGTAGGAGTTCTTCAAAATATCTAGACCTGTACCCACCTTGTTTAAGACGGATATCATCCAAGGTGAATCCCTTGATCATGTATTCTTTGAGATGCTCAGTTGCCCAAATACGAAATTGTGTACCGCGTAAGGACTTGACGCGATACCCAACAGAGATGATTACATCAAGACTATATAAAACTATTGGTTTGTCTGAAATTGCAGTATGCAAATTTTGCATATTGCTTTTTTCATCGAGTTCTCCTTCGCTAAATACGTTTTTTATATGTTTTGAAATGACCGATTGATCTCTGTCAAATAATTCTGACATCTGCGCTTGAGTCAACCACACATTTTCATCTTCAAAGCGCACTTCTACCCGCGCCTTGCCGTCATCTGTTTCGTAGATGGTAATTTGTGTATTGGGTTGTGTGTTTTTTATTGCCTGTTTTTTAGCCATATTATTTTTTATATTTCTGTTTCAAATTGTTGCTTAGTTTTATTATCCCCGACATTTTCGGAAATAATAATAAGTATATAGAAGAATATATTATTTATAATGTCAAAACAAGATCTTTGACTCCAGAGGTTGGTAATTTTTATTGGATTAAATCGTCAGAGTACCCTTGTCAACTCCCGAGATTGTTAATTAATATTACAATACCGTTAATATTATTGATGTTACCATGTATCGATACATGGTAACATAGAATTTTAAACTACCGATTGAAATCATTTTTGTATCCTTGGTAATTCCCGGAGTTGTTAAGTTTCGATCTTATGTCATCCCGAGCGAAGTCGAGGGATCTTCCAACTGGGGAAGATTCCTCCACTCATCCACTATCGTGGAATCGGTCGGAATGACAATAAAGTATACCCGACAGAGCTTCGAGGAATGCTCATAATAAATAATCATTCAAACATCATCGTAATATAGCTGGTAATTGACTGTGGAGATTGGCCGGAGATAAGAAAAGAGTCGGAAGTTTCTATCAGTTTCCCCTCTTTCACCCCAACTTTTTTCAGATAATTCAGCAAAATTGATAAAGTTGGCGGAGAATCTACGGTTACCTTGTTAATATTACCAATATCTAACCTCTCTAATATTCCCGTGCTTATCGTGTCATTTTCCTGTGCTTTTTTATGTGTTTCTTCATGGGAGAAATCCACACTGGCAACCATTAAGCAATCCATACAATTTTTTGAAAGAAAATCAGCCAGGTTATTTACTTCTTCTTTTGTTGTTCCGCTTTTGACAATAACCGGAACAATTTTTGCCGGGGGAAAATAGATTTTGAGAAAACTGACCAGGCCGCAGATGGAATGCTCCGTATCGAAGTTATCTTCCTCAATACTGGCCAATCCCTGCTTATTTATTTTATTAATCAATAACGAATCCGGTTCTAGAATTCCAAACTGCGTCTGCCATTCTCCAGCTGAAACCTGCAAATCGGCTTTTCCGTAATTTTGATGGTTCGGACCGATCAGAATAATGGTTTTTGCCTTCGGTGAAACCATTGCTAACGCATTTATAATCAAATCCCGGGCAAGCAGGTGGTGAGGAATGATCAGTCCGCGGATTGAGATTTTTTCTTTTTGGGAAAGACCCTCTTTTTCATAAACACCTTTAGTGAAAGGACAGGCAACGTGCGTGGAAATATGATCTTTTAATTTCTGCTGAGAATAATAAATCGGAAAAGCGGCCAATCCAATAACGAGTAATAACGCCATAATTCCGATAGTGATTTTACTTTTCCAAAGCTTTAACCCAATTGGGTGTTTGAGGAATGGAGAAGGATGTGTTGTTTTCATAGATTACTGCCTGCCAATCGCTGTCTGATAATCTTTCGCCAAACGGCCGGGTGAATTCGAAGTAGCTGTAAACCACGCCGCGGGTCAGCCTCGTCCCGTTGGCATCTTTGACGCTGACATAAATAATACTCGGGATACCGGTAGCCTCATACAAAATTTCCTTTTTAGTTTGGGTGACGGCCGTATGAACATCGGCAATCAATCCGGCCCTGGCTTCCCTGGCTTTCATATAAGAAAGACTGGTTGAGGGCGGGGTGATAATATCGTTTAATCTCGCCACCCCAAGCCGTAATTTCTCAAAATCTTCATCGGAAATCACCGCATTTTGCAA
>CAYGXQ010000007.1:0-43663 GCA_964354025.1 uncultured Gammaproteobacteria bacterium
CTCTTTTTGCCGAATCTGAGAAAAAATGTCCGTATCTTGCCAATACCATTTTGAAAGATCCGACGAAAACTCATGAAGAAGCGGTGATTGAAATTTACCGAAAGATGCGTCCGGGAGAGCCGACCGTTTTGGAAAACGCGCAGGAACTTCTAAAGAATCTTTTTTTCAACAGTCGGCGATACAGTTTAGGAGCTGTCGGACGTTATAAAATGAATAAAAAATTAGGGATAGGTATTCCCAATACAATTGAAAATTGGATTTTGACCCAAGAAGACATTGTCGGGATTGTCAAATATCTTATCGGTTTGACTCTCGGTGCCGGAAATATAGACGATATTGACCATCTTGGCAACCGCCGGGTAAGACGCGTCGGCGAACTGGTCGCCAATAATGCTTTTAAAGTCGGTTTAATGCGTCTTGAAAGATCAATTAAGGAGAGGATGAGTTTGGCAGGTACTCAGATGGAATTGACACCGAGCCAGGTCGTCAACGCCAGGCCGATTATCGCTTCCATAAACGATTTCTTCAGGACCAGTCAGCTTTCTACCATTCTCGATCAAACCAATCCGCTTTCGGAAATTGATAACCTGCGAAGACTGACAGTGATGGGTGTCGGCGGAATTTCCCGTGAACGGGCCTCTTTTTCAATTCGTGATATAAACTCTTCCCAATATAGTCGGATTTGTCCGGTTAGAAGTCCGGAAGGGCCGAATATTGGTTTGGTGACTTATATGGCCCTTTACGCCAGAGTTAATGAATACGGTTTTTTGGAAGCACCCTATAGGAAAGTAGTTTTTGACGCTAAAGCGAAAAAACCCAAAGTTACGGAAGAGATTGCTTTTCTGACCGCCGATGATGAACAGGATCTGTATATTACCCATGCCGGTGTCCCAATTGACGAGAAAGGATATCTAACCGCAGATAGAGTTCCTGTCCGTCACCGGGGTGAATTTATCGAAACAGATACCAATAAGGTTAATTATATTGATATTATTCCCCGTCAGGTTGTTGGGGTGGCAGCGGCTTTAATCCCATTTATAGCCCATGATGAAGCCAATCGTGCTCTGATGGGAACACACATGCAATGTCAGGCCGTTCCTTTAATTCAGCCTTCTTCGCCAATTGTCGGTACCGGAATGGAATCATTGATTCCTCTGGCTCTTAAAAGAACAGTTTATGCCCCGGAAGACGGAAAAATGACAGCGGTTGAGGCAACAAAAATTATCCTGAAAGGTAAAAGCGGTAAAGAATACCAATACCCGATTGAAAAATTCAAAAGAACCTCACAAAACACTTGTTTTTCTCAAAATCCGTTAGTTTCAGCCGGAGAAAATGTTGTTTCGGGGCAAGCACTGATTGACGGACCGGCTACTCAAGACGGCGAATTGGCTTTGGGTCAAAACCTAGTGATTGCTTATGCTTCTTTTGACGGAATGGGATATGAGGATGCGATCGTTATTTCAAACAGGTTGGTCAGAGAAGATGTTTTGACCTCCATAAGCATTGAAGAATATGAAACCGAAGTGGTAGATACTAAACTCGGACATGAAGAGACGACCCGTGACATTCCCAACGTTGGTGAAGAAGCATTAGCCAATCTTGATGAAAATGGAATCGTGGTGATTGGAGCCGAGGTTATGCCAAATGATATTTTAGTCGGAAAAATTGCACCAAAAGGCGAGACTGAACTGACGGCTGAAGAACGTTTACTGAGAGCGATTTTCGGTGAAAAAGCCAGAGAAGTCAGGGACACGTCACTTCGGATGCCTCACGGTGAAAAAGGAGTGGTTATCGACGTCAAAATTTTAGACAGGGAAAAAGGTGATGAACTGCATCCGGGTACCATAAGGAAAATTATTGTGAAAGTCGCTCAGATACGTAAGGTTGTAGTCGGTGACAAATTGGCTGGCCGGCACGGCAATAAAGGCGTCATCAGTAAAATTGTTCCCGCTTCTGATATGCCATATCTTCCAGACGGGACGCCGGTCGATGTCATTATTTCTCCATTATCGGTTCTGTCCAGAATGAATCTTGGGCAACTTTTGGAAGCGCATCTTGGTTGGGCGGCAGCTAAAGGTCATTACAAAGTGGCCGTCCCGGTTTTTGAATCAATTTCTGAAGACAGGATTGTTAGTGAACTTAAAAAATACAACCTGCCATCTTCAGGCAAATCGATTTTGTATGACGGTCGGACCGGTGAAGCATACAGTGAATTGGTCGTTATCGGTATTGCCTATATTATGAAGTTAATCCACATGGTGGAGGATAAGACACATGCCCGTTCGACGGGACCGTATTCCTTGGTTACTCAACAGCCGCTTGGCGGGAAAGCCCAAATGGGAGGACAAAGGTTAGGTGAAATGGAAGTCTGGGCGCTGGAAGCCCATCGAGCTGCTCACACTTTACAGGAGATGTTGACCATAAAGTCCGATGATGTGGTTGGAAGAGCCAGGGCTTTTGAAGCCATTGTCAAAGGGAGTGATATTCCCGCATCGACCATTCCGGAATCATTTAAGGTGCTGGTTAAAGAATTACAGGCTTTGGGATTGCATGTGACACCGATTGGGGCGGTGACGGCAGCTAAAAAAATCCTTGCAAATGAAGATGAAGCCAAGGCAGAGGAAAAGATTGAAAAAGAAGCTAAGGTTTTAGCCAATGCCTCTGGAGTGGAAATCGTTGAAAAAACAGAAGAAGCAGTTGTATCAGCGGTCACGGTTGAAGATGAAAATGTTAAAGGAGAATCATAAAAATTATGGATAAAAAAGGCAATTTTGGCAATATCGTTGATTTTTCCGGTCTTAAGATAACCCTGGCTTCCGATCAGGATATTTTGAATTGGTCGTATGGAGAAATTACCAAACCGGAAACCATTAATTACCGGACCTTAAAACCGGAAAAAGACGGTCTTTTTGATGAACGGATTTTCGGCCCAACAAAAGATTGGGAATGTTACTGCGGAAAATACAAAAGAATCAGATACAGAGGGATTATTTGTGATAAATGCGGTGTGGAAGTTACTCAGAGTAAAGTACGGCGTGAACGGATGGGACATATAAAACTGGCTACCTCGGTGGCTCATGTCTGGTATTTCAAGGGCTCTCCCTCAAAATTATCATTAATATTGGATATTACGCCTAAAGCACTGGAAAATATTATTTATTTTGCTTCTTATTTGGTTACCAACATTGATAAAGATGAGCAAAAAAAAGCCCAGGAATCTTTAAATCAGGTTTTTGAAAAAAGAAAAGGAGAAAGAGAAAAAATATTTAAAGATAAGGTTGAAGACGTCGAAAAAGAATTTGACAAAGCGAAGACGGATATTTTCGAGAAAATAAAAAACAAGGAAACTCGTGATCTTGCAATGGAAGAGCTTGTTTATAGAAAGAAACAGCAACTGACAGGACTGGAAGAAGATAAGAATACTCAAGATCTGACTGCGAAAGAAATTATAAATACGATTAGTGATTTGGTTCGGAAATTAAAACCTCTGGCCGTAATTTCCGAAGATGAGTATTTGAAACTTCGTGAATACAATGTTGGCTCTTTCTTTAAAGTCGGGATGGGGGCAGAATGTTTGCTTGAAGTTTTGAAAAAAATGGATCTGGCACGTCTGGCAGCTGATCTTCGTCAGGAAGCCCAGGGATCTTCCGGACAGCGGAAGATAAAAGCCACCAAAAGATTGCGGGTAATCGAGGGGATGAAAAATGCCAGTATCAATCCTGCCTGCATGATCCTTTCTATTCTGCCGGTGATTCCGCCTGATCTCCGTCCAATGGTCCAACTGACGGGCGGAAAATTTGCGACTTCTGATTTGAACGATTTATACCGGCGGGTGATAAACCGGAACAACCGTTTAAAACATCTGATTGAACTTGGCGCTCCGGAAATAATTTTGCGTAATGAGAAAAGGATGCTTCAGGAAGCGGTTGATTCCCTGATCGACGCCAGTCAAAGAACAACCGGTCGGACAGCAGCCAGTCAGGTTTTAAGATCACTTTCTGATATGTTGCGGGGTAAACAGGGACGTTTCCGGCAGAATCTTTTGGGAAAAAGAGTCGATTATTCCGGCCGGTCAGTCATCGTCGTTGGTCCGGAACTGGCGCTTTATCAGTGCGGTTTACCAAAAGAGATGGCCTTGGAATTGTTTAAGCCTTTTGTTTTACGCGAATTGATCGTGAGAGGCTTGGCGCCGAACGTGAAAAATGCGAAAAATATTCTGGAGAAAAAAGAAGCAGAGGTATTTGATATTTTGGAAGAAATAACCAAGAACCATCCGGTTCTTCTTAACCGGGCGCCAACTTTGCATAAATTAGGCATTCAGGCCTTTTACCCGATTCTGATAGAAGGATCTGCGATACGGATCCATCCTTGTGTCTGTGCCGGTTATAACGCTGATTTCGACGGCGATCAGATGGCTGTTCATGTGCCGTTATCCGCTTCCGCTCAGGAGGAAGCCAAACGGTTAATGTTACCGCTTAACAATCTGTTAAAACCTTCGGACGGTACGCCGATCACCATACCTAACAAAGAAATAGCTCTGGGTTGTTATTATTTGACAACTTTCACGCCGGGAACAGAAAATACCGAAGATGCCAATTTACCGTTGTTTTCCAGTGAGGCGGAAGCGGTCTTTGTTTATCAAATAAGGAAAATCAATCTCCGCCAACCAATCAAAGTATTTATCAATGGTGAGATTATCAGGACCAGCGTCGGCATTATCCTTTTCAACGATATTTTACCGGCAGAGATGCGTTTTCATAATGAGCCGGTGAAAGCAGGAACGATAAAATCACTGATTACGAGGGCCTTCGATTTGTATCCGAAAGAAGAAGTAGCCAATCTGATTGACCGGTTCAAGGATTTTGGCTTTTTCGGGGCAACGATTGCCGGAGGGGTATCCGTTTCCGTTTTTGATAATCTGATCATTCCGGAAAAAAGAAAGATGGTTGAGGAAGCGGAAAATAAAGCAAAAGAAGTGGAAAACAATTACCAGGGAGGTTTGATTACTAACGAAGAGAGAAAAAGATTAGAGAATGAGATTTGGATCGATGTAACTGAAAAAGTCGCTGATAAAACCTGGTTGACCATGCCTGCGGACAACTCCGTCAAAATAATCATTAATTCCGGCGGCGCCAGGGCTTCGAAAGACCAACTGAAACAATTGTCAGCCATAAAAGGATTGGTTGTTGATCCGTTGGGAAATATCGTTGAACTGCCGACCAAATCCAATTACCGTGAAGGTTTATCCATCTTTGAATATGTTACTTCGACCCGCGGTTCAAGGAAAGGGTTGACTGATTCTGCCCTTAAGACAGCCGATGCCGGATATTTGACGAGGAGATTAATTGATGTGGCTCACGACGCTATTATCAGAAGCGCCGATTGTAAAACCGAGAAAGGGATTGAGATCTTCCGCAGTGAAAACCGGCAGGCGACTCTCGAGTTAAGAATAATGGGGAGGATTTTGGCCGTAGACGTAATACATCCCAAAACCAAAAAAATCATCATGAAAAAAGGCGAGTTAATCTCCGAAGACAAACTGGGTTTGTTTTCGGAAGTTGAAAAAGTCACAATCCGTTCCCCTTTGACCTGTCAGCTGAAATACGGCATCTGTTGCGCTTGTTACGGACTTGATCTTTCTTCGAAAAAATTCGTTGAAATCGGCACACCAGTAGGTATTGTTGCTGCCCAGTCTATCGGTGAACCCGGTACTCAACTGACGATGCGGGTGCGTCATGCCGGAGGAATAGTCGGCTTGGACGTGACGCAAGGATTACCAAGAGTTGAGGAGCTTTTTGAAATTCGGACACCGAAATCATATTCGCCGATTGCCGAAATAGCCGGTAAAGTAGATGTTCTTGAGGAAGAAAACGGTTTCCAAATCACGGTTAAAAGCGTCGGGATAAAACCGGTCGAAGAAAGGATCTACACGGTGCCAAAAACCGCCGAATTGAAAGTAAAAACCGGTGATTTAATCGCCGCCGGTGCCCCATTTACTTCAGGACCTTTGGATATAAAAGAAATTTTGCAGATAAGGGATCTTTTGAAAACCCAGCAATACCTCTTGTCCGAAATTCAGGCTGTTTATGAATCACAGGGAATCCCGATCCATGACAAACATTTTGAAGTGATCATCCGGAAAATGAGTGACAAAGTCAGGGTGGAAACTTCCGGAGACACTGTCCTTTTGCCGGGAGAATTGGTTGACCGGAGATATTTTGAAGATATCAATGCCAATATTATGGCTTCAGGCGGTGAACCATCAACGGCTCAGGTAGTGATTTTAGGAATTACCCGGGCGTCTTTATACACGGAGTCATGGTTATCAGCCGCTTCTTTCCAGGAAACAACAACGGTTTTGACGGAAGCGGCTTTGCAAGGTAAAGAAGATCACTTGTTGGGTCTTAAGGAAAATGTTATAATTGGCCGGCTTATTCCGGTTAATAGTGAAAGAGCAGAGATAGAAACGAAAAATAGCGTCTAGAGACGCTTAAATTTTTTATGCCAACGATAAATCAATTAGTCAAAAGAGGAAGAAAAAAAACGGTCAAAAAAGTGAAAGCCACAGCCCTTCGGCGTTATTTCAACGCCAAAGACAGAGTGATGAAGCAGCTGCCGGCTTGTTTCAAGCGCGGAGTGGTGACTTTAGTCAAAACAATGACGCCGAAAAAACCGAATTCGGCTTTAAGAAAAGTCGCCAGAGTTAGACTATCCAATAAACAGGAAGTGACCGCTTATATTCCCGGTATCGGGCACGAACTGACGGAACACGCCATTGTTATGATTAGAGGCGGAAGAGTGAAAGACTTGCCGGGAGTCAAATATCATATTATCCGCGGAAAATTCGATATGACCGGCGTGGTTGGACGAAAACAGGGTCGCTCAAGATACGGGACTAAAAAAGGCGAAACGGGAGGAGTAGCAAGGCAGGCTCCTGCAGTAGCAACGGCAACGGCATAATTGGTCGTTAGTCGTTAGACTTTAGTCATTAGTAATTAGCTAAAGACCAGCGACAAAAGACAAAAGACTAAATAATATGTCACGAACAGGAAAAATCAAAAAAAGAACAGTAGAACCGGATCCGATTTACGGAAATAAACTTTTAAACAGGTTCATCAACCAGGTGATGTGGGCCGGTAAAAAATCGACAGCCCAAAAACAGGTTTATAACGCAATGGAGGCAATTAAAAGTAAAAATCTCGATCCTTTGAATGTTTTTCAAACAGCCGTTCAAAATGTGGCTCCCCGGATGGAAGTGAAAGCCAGGCGGGTTGGAGGAGCTTCCTACCAGGTACCAAGCGAAGTCCGCGGTGAAAGACGGATTTCTTTGTCGATCAGATGGCTGATCCAGGCCGCCCGCAACCGTTCCAATAAACAATATCATACTTTTGCCGAGAAACTGGAGGCGGAATTGACAGACGCTTTTAATAATGCCGGAGAGGCAATTAAAAAAAGAGATTTAATGCATCGTAATGCCGAAGCCAATAAAGCCTTCTCGCATTTCAGGTGGTAATCCCCATTTTTTATGGCAGCAAACGTAACCGTTACTAAAAACAGGAATGTTCCTCTTGATAAAATCCGTAATATCGGAATTATCGCCCATATTGACGCGGGAAAAACAACCACGACAGAACGTATCCTGTACTATACAGGCCGTTCATATAAAATCGGCGATATTGATGAAGGGACAACCCAGATGGATTGGATGCCTCAGGAAAAAGAGAGGGGGATTACGATTACTTCCGCAGCCACTACTACTTTTTGGAAAGGAATAAGAATCAATATTATTGATACACCTGGACATGTGGACTTTACAGCAGAAGTAGAAAGAAGTCTGCGGGTGCTCGATGGTGGAGTGACGGTTTT
This sequence comes from uncultured Gammaproteobacteria bacterium, assembly GCA_964354025.1. Taxonomy (GTDB): domain Bacteria; phylum Patescibacteriota; class Microgenomatia; order 2-02-FULL-39-11; family 2-02-FULL-39-11; genus JALHWS01. The sequence goes on from CAYGXQ010000007.1 coordinate 7,867, forward strand.
GGACGCTGAAGAAGGCGTCCAATCGCAATCGGAAACTGTCTGGCATCAGGCCGATAAATACAATGTGCCGCGGATTTGTTTCGTCAATAAAATGGATAAATTGGGTGCCAATTTCCTGCGGACTGTCGGGATGATTAAAGAAAGACTGGGAGCCAATCCGGCCATTATGACTTTGCCGATTGGCCAGGAACAGACCTTTACCGGAATCGTAGATTTACTGACTCGTAAAAGTATGATTTGGGGAGGTGAAGAACTCGGAGCCAAATTTGATGTAAAAGACGAAATTCCGCCGGAGATGAAAGAAGAGGTGGAAAAATACCGGCATCTTCTAATTGAACAGATTTGCGAGCAGGATGACAGCCTTTTGGAAAAATACTTGAACAGTCAGGAGCCAAGCCTTGAAGATTTGAAAAAAACCTTAAGGAAAGCCGTCATCGCTTATAAATTAGTTCCCATTTACTGCGGGACATCATTGCGGAATAAAGGCGTCCAACCGCTTCTGGATGCGATTGTGGATTACTTGCCTTCACCTTTGGAGGTGCCGCCGATGAAGGGGATCAATCCGAAAACCAATCAGGGAGAAACCCGGGAAAATAAAGTAGAAGCGCCTTTCTCCGCTTTGGCTTTCAAAATCCAGCTTGACCCGCACGTGGGTAAGCTGACTTATGTGCGGATTTATTCCGGAAAAATTGCTTCCGGTTCATATGCTTGGAATTCAGTGAAAGATAAACAGGAAAGAATCAGCCGGTTGCTTCTGATGCATGCCAATCAAAGAGAGGAGATTGACGAGGCCTTGGCCGGCGAAATTGTGGCCATGGTCGGTTTGAAAGACACAAGTACCGGTGACACTCTTTCTTCGACAGATAAACCGATCGTTTTGGAAAAAATCACTTTTCCGGAACCGGTTATTTCTTTGGCCATTGAACCGAAAACCAAAGCCGATCAGGAAAAAATGTCACTTGCACTGCAGCGCCTGTCCGACGAAGATCCGACTTTTAAGGTCAAATCCAATTATGAGACCGGTCAGACGATTATCTGGGGGATGGGTGAGCTGCATCTTGACGTTTTAGTGGACCGGATGAAGCGGGAATTTAACGTCGGAGCCAATGTTGGTGCACCGCAGGTAGCTTACAAAGAAACAATTAAAAATAAGGCTGAGGCGGAAGGAAAATATATTAAGCAAACCGGCGGTCACGGGCAATACGGACACTGTTGGCTGCGGGTTGAGCCGCTTCCCCGAAGCAGCGGTTTTGAGTATGTCGATGCGATCAAAGGCGGCTCCATTCCCAACGAGTTTATCCCATCAGTGGAAAAAGGCGTCAAGGAAGCGATGGATAAAGGCGTTTTGGCCGGTTATCCGGTGGTGGATATCAAAGTCACTTTATTTGACGGCACTTACCATGATGTCGATTCTTCAGATATTGCTTTCAAAATTGCCGGCAGCATGGCTTTCCAAAACGCGGTCAAACAGGCAGGACTTATTCTTCTTGAGCCGATAATGAAAGCGGAAGTGACCACTCCCGATGAGTTCATGGGTACGGTCATCGGTGATTTATCCAGCAAGCGCGCCCAGATTTTAGGCACGGAAAAAAGAGGCAACGTCACCATCATTATTGCCATGGTGCCGCTGGCCGAGCTTTCCGGTTACGCCACTACCCTTCGCAGTCTTTCCCAGGGAAGAGCCAATTATTACATGGAGCCGTCGCACTACGAGGAAGTCCCCAAAAACATCGCCGAAAAGATCATCGCAAAGACCGTTTAAAACCCAGTATATTTCCCATTTGTTACCCAAATGCTTTGGATTGTGTAGATCCCAAAAATAAAATATAATCATTTCGTCACTTATGCAAACAGAAATACAATCACCAACGCCTCCTTCTTTTTCGGTTCCTAGAATACTGGAATTTAAAAACATAAGAGGTAATTCTTATTCTCTTGAGATGGTACCGTTGATGGTTACCGGTTCCAAAGAAGCTTCCTGGTCTTCTGCTTTTCAGCAATTAATACAAAATTTTGATTCCATAGCAAATACCCTATCTATATCCCGTTTAGGAATTCCTGAGAAGATTGAGCCGTTTAGAATTGAAGATGAAGGAATAATAAGTAAGCGAATTGATCAGGCAGGAATTCCTGCGTGGATTAGAAAGATCTTAGGTGTTGATAATAAAAAAATAGTTGGATCGGCAAAATATTTACCTGATGGAGATATCGAAAGAGTAGTTTTTATTGCACGTAATTCTCATAAAGATAAAGAGATTCAGTTGGTTTATGGTCGTGGACTATTGGAAGGTATTGTAATTGCAGAAAAAAACAAGGCTATTCAAAGTAGCGTGGTTCGATCCGTGAGTATAGATGATGCAGGGAGAGCAACAGAAGAAATTATGATGGAATTTCCAGATAAGGATGTCTTATCTGAAAACCATAGTGCCAAAATTGAATATGGGATGAAGACAGATTTGAGTGGCCATTCAGATCACAGATGCATGGAGACTAGACTTGATAAAGTCAGTACAGGATTAGCAGGGACGGCTTGGAGTTTTGATTCGCCCTTATATCCAAGCCAGCCAAAAGTCGATAAAAATCTCTTGTGGTGGTTATTTAAATTAAAACCAGAAGCTGCGAAGGTCGCCAACGCTTTACGCCCGGATGTCACTATGGTTCCGGTGATATTGCAGCTGGCAAATATGATAAAGGTAGGCTTAAAAAAGTTAGAGTAGGAAGATAACCATTCCCAATCGCTGATTAACTTACTGAATACAAACCGCATGCAGTGACCCATCTGTAGTTGGCGAATCCGGTAATAATTCTTCAACTTCTGTTTTTTTATCTCTGGTAAATACTAAAATTTGAAAAAGTCTTGCTAGGTTGGATCCTTTCGGTACAGTACTCAAAACATATCGTAATCTCATAAAAGGTGCCATCGAATAATCCCACATTTCTCTAAGCGACCCCATCCGTGGTTCATGATTTGGATCGGGATAAAGACTAGTTCTTGTCTTAACGGCAGCGTCGAGTTGAATGTCATGACCGAAATATTGTTTTAACCACTTTTGAAACGCAATGTCTTCTGGAGTAACCTCCATTGAGGTATTACCGGAAACAACTCGTTGTTCAGGGGCGACAGACACTGTTTCTTCCATGTCTCTTACGAGCATTATACCCTTATCACTAAGGATGTATAAAGGAACTGCTGAAAAATGATCTATGACTTCTGGTGTGGTGAGGTAATGTCCTAAAATATCAGCAATTATTACCTGATATTTTCGATATTCATACTTTTGGAGCATCCGTAAATCGGCCAATTGTGTTTTCACTGAGATGCCATAGTTTTTTTGCCATTTAAATATTTCACTATAAACGTCTATTAATGCCAAAGGTGCGGTGGAAATGTCATAAATATCTAAATTTCCTCTAAATCCTTGTTGATGTAGAACCTCGACTAGCCTATACGCAACAGGCGCATTAATACAGCCTGCCAATAAGATGTTTTGTGCGCTTATAATCTTTTCTGCCACAAGACTTTTGATGCTCGTTGCTTCAGCAACTGGATCCATATTAATCAATTCTAATATGTCGCTGGGGAAGGCTTCCGTTTGTACCTCTGCTGTTTTCTTCGTATATGCACCTGGATAAGGTGTTTCCCTATATTCACCTGTAAAACTAGCTGGTTGAAAATGTGGTATTAATCCTCTTTTAAAGATAAAATATAGTTGGGCAAGCGGAGAGTGCATTTCATCTTTCCAAGGACCGACTTTTGAAGATAAATCACTTCTATATCTGATTTCGTCTCCGCTTAAATCAAATACTCTTTGAGACAGTATTTGTGCTACCGCTTCTGGTGGTGGAAAATCAGCTCTCGCAGTATCTTCAAAACCAAATGTTTTTGGTGCTTGATCGATCACTTTATTAATGAAAAATGGTTTTTTTATTCAACTTCCAAGTAACTGATAACCATTTTACCAGTTTTTGGGTATATTCGAAATCAATCAGGATAAATTTGATAGTAGTAACATAAAGGAAGTCTCCAAAAACCTCGCCGAGAAGATAATCGCGAAAATTTGACATCGTACTCAATTTAGAGTACAATCATTTCATGGACATTTTGAACATATCCGATTCGAAAATAAGGGGAAAATTATTTAAGTTATTTCTTGCTCGTCCGGAGGAGCAATACTATATAAGACAACTTGCCGGTTTGGTTGATACCTCTGCCGGTAATATCCAGAGAGAATTAAAGACATTGGAGAAATTAGATCTTTTTATATTTTTCAAAAAAGGGAAAATGGTATATTATAAAATAAATACTGACTCAAAATATTTCCGGATATTGAATATGTTAAACAGTAAAAGCACGAAAAAAGATGTGGAAGACGAAGGATATGGTTGGATTTCTGAGAATAATGCTCCCGATACTGACAAAGAAAGATATTGCCAGACCAGGGATATTTTTAATGCCAGACTTGAAGTTTTGCTTTCTCTCATGGAAAAAGAAAGCGGAAACGATGCCTATCTGATAGGGTCAATTGCCGGAGAAATAGGCAATAATTCATTTGACCATAATTTAGGTAAATGGTCTGATATACCGGGAGTATATTTCGGATATGATTTGGGGCAAAGAATCATTGTTTTGGCAGATCGCGGACAAGGGATTTACGCTACGATCAGGAATATTATTCCTTCGGTTTCCAATGATCTTGAAGCTTTAAAAATCGCTTTTACTAAGGTCATTTCCGGTCGGTTTCCGGAAAACAGAGGCAACGGCCTGAAATATATTTCAAAACTGATTAAAGAGAAAAAATGGAAGTTAAGATTCATTTCCGGTCAAGGATTATTAAGCATTGAAAAAGGCGATATGGCAGTCAGCCGGTCGAAAGATGATCTTCACGGTTGTTTTGCCGTGCTAAAATACTGATATGCGGCTGGAATTATCCAAATTCGGTATCCTTCTTATTTCCCGTCCAAGCGGGAGAGAGGCTTATCTGGCGGCAAAAGCCTATTCTTTTCCTGGAAAAATGGAGAAGATAGAGATTGACTTCAGCGGGGTAAAAGTCCTCACTCCTTCGTGGATCAGCGAATTTATTTCCCTTTTTAAGAAAGATTATCCGAAGGTTAAAATAACCTTTATAGAAACAAATAATCCCACTGTTTCATCAAGTCTGGAGATGCTCTGAATTCCCCAAAAACCACTTAAACTTTTCGATAAAACTTTTTCCGAAGGAAATAGAAGATCAATAGAGCCGGGATCCAAATGATGGAGTAAACGCCGATCCAGATGACGGCTGACGCTATGCTTCTTCCAAAACCAACCAGAGAACGGACGGCGGTTTTGAAGATGACAGCCGGCCGCCAGGCTTCACTTGGGGCGTAAGGCAGGGCCAATTCGTCGGTTGAGAGATAGACGGTGATTTTGGCCATCTGGGCACTTTTGGCCAGATATTGTTGTTGGCCTTTAAGAGAATCTATCTGACTTTGGATATTAATGATTTCCCGTTGGACATTGAGAATGTCTTCGACTTTTACCGCTTTTTCCATGATTTCTTCAAATTTAAGCTTGGTTTTGTTGAGGGTGGCCAATCTTGCTTCGATATCCACATACTGGTCGGTGACATCCTCGCCGCTTAAGTTTTCCGAAACTACTCTCACCGAAAGGGTAGCCAAAAAGTCGAGCGCTTTGCGGATGTTTTTTGACGGGATACGGATGGTGATGTTGCCGGTGGGCGCTTCTTCCTTATTATAAACATTGCTGGTGACCATGTAGCCGCCCTCGTTTCTGGCATATTCGGAGATTTTGTCAGTTGTTTCCGGGACATTTTTCACCAAAAGAGAGACCCGTGATTCCTGTATTACCATCCGGTCGGCCACTTCAGGAGCGGGCGCAATATCCGTCCCGCCGCCGATTCCCGGCGCCATATATTGTTTTGCGGAATTACTGTTATAAGAATCACTTATTGCCATCGGCGCCGATTCCCGGTATGAGGTTAAGGGTTGAACCTGGCGGAAATTGCCAAGCAGTGATTTACCGATGATAATCGCCAAAATAAGAAGCAGCAAAGCCGCCAGTTTATTTTTCTTTATCCATAACCAGACGTTCATATCTTCATGCTAAGGCAAGTTAATCTTTTTGTCAACGAGCCTCTTGCAAGCCTCATTTTCATATTGTATAATCCTCTTGCCCAAAATAAATTGCTTTGGGAAATATTTTTTTTATAAATTTTATAATTAAAGGAGAAATTATATGGCCAGCGCCGTTTTTAACAGAAATAAACCGCATTTAAACATAGGGACCATTGGTCATGTCGACCATGGCAAAACCACTTTAACTTCAGCCATTACCCACGTTTTGGCGCAAAAAGGATTGGCCAAAGCCCTCAAATACGATGAGATAGATAACGCTCCGGAGGAAAAAGCCAGAGGCGTCACCATAAATATCCACCATTCCGAATACGAAACTGAAAAAAGGCATTATGCCCACATAGACGCTCCGGGACATGCCGATTACATCAAAAACATGATTACCGGTGCGGCACAGATGGATGGCGCGATTTTGGTGGTTTCGGCTCCGGACGGTCCGATGCCGCAAACCCGGGAGCACATTCTGCTTGCCCATCAGGTTAACGTTCCGGCGATTGTGGTTTTCTTAAACAAAGTCGATATGGTCCAGGATAAAGAACTTCTGGATCTGGTTGAGATGGAAGTCCGGGAACTTTTGACGAAATACCATTTCCCCGGAGATAAAATCCCCATCATCCGCGGCAGTGCTCTGAAGGCTGTGCAGGGAGATGCGGAAGCGGTTAAATCGATTGAGGAACTGATGAAAACTATTGACGAATATATTCCGACACCGGTTCGTGACACGGAAAAACCGTTTCTGATGCCGGTTGAGGATGTTTTTTCCATCAAAGGCCGAGGGACCGTGGTGACCGGCCGGGTAGAGCGGGGAAAACTGAAAGTTAACGGGGAAGTGGAAATAGTCGGTATCAAAGCGACCCAAAAAACCGTCATTACCGGAGTTGAGATGTTCCGGAAATCTCTTGACGAGGCAATTGCCGGAGACAATGTCGGTTTGCTTCTTCGCGGTGTCGAGAAAGACCAGGTGGAGCGCGGTCAGGTGATTGCCAAACCGGGCAGCATCACTCCGCACACCGAATTTGAGGCGGAAATTTATGTCCTGACCAAGGAAGAAGGCGGCCGTCATACGCCGTTTTTTACCGGTTACCGTCCACAATTTTATATAAAGACAACCGATATTACCGGCGACATTACTTTGCCTAAGGGGGTAGAAATGGTGATGCCGGGAGACAGTATCAAAATGACGGCTAAATTGATTGTGCCGGTCGCTTTGGAAGAAGGGCAAAGGTTTGCCGTCCGTGAAGGCGGACATACTGTCGGAGCGGGAGTAGTCACAAAAATTCTTAAGTAAAAGAAAAAGTAAAGGAAACGAATGCCAAAAGGTAGAATTCGTGTACGTTTAAAAGCTTATGACGGCAGAATCATTGATGATTCATGCCAGAAAATTCTGGATACGGCGATAAGGACCGGTGCCCGTGTTGTGGGGCCAATACCCCTGCCGACCGACCGACAGCATTTTTCCGTACAGCGCTCACCGTTTACGGATAAAGACAGTAGGGAAGATTTTATGCTGAAAGTGCACAAGAGATTGGTTGATATTATAGAACCAACAGACAAGACGATTGATTCTTTGATGCATTTGGAAATGCCGGCCGGAGTGGATATTGAGATAAAAATGTAACTGGTTATAAAATGAAAAATTTATCACCAGGTCCAGCATAATTCAGGCGGATGAATGTAAAAGGTTTTTACCCCGCCGTTACCGCGGGGTCATTTTTTTATGATCGGTGCGATTATCGGAACAAAGATAAACCAGTCACGGACATTTACCCCGGAGGGGGAAGTGATACCGGTTACTTATATCAAGACCGGTGACTGTCATGTGGTTTCCGTCAAAACGATGGAACGGGACGGTTACAATGCCCTGCAGCTCGGTTTAGGCACCAGAAGGATTAGCCTTTTTACCAAACCGGAACAAGGTCATTTGAAAAAAGCGGGGCTGGAAAAAAATCCACCCCGTTTTTTAAAAGAGATACGGATTAACACGGATTCAGAACAGATAATCACGGATACGGATATCAGTAATAATCTTCCGAAAATCGGTCAGTTGATCAAAGTAGAAGATATATTTAAGGCTGGTGATATTGTTCAGGTAACCGGGACTTCCAAGGGGAAAGGTTTTGCCGGCGTGGTGAAACGCCATCATTTTAAAGGCGGTCCGAGGACCCACGGCCAGTCAGACAGGGAGCGTGCTCCGGGTTCAATCGGTCAGACGACCACTCCGGGAAGAGTTTATAAAGGTAAAAGAATGGCCGGCCGGATGGGTAACCAGAAGACGACCATCAAAAATCTGAAAGTAATCGCAATTGATACGGAAAAAAATATCTTAACCGTTTCCGGTTTGGTACCCGGGGGCAGGAATTCGCGGTTGGTTGTTAGAAAAATGAAATAAAAATATGCCAAAAAGAAAGACAGAAATTATCAAAAAAACAAGCGGAAAATTACAGACATATCTTTATGATCTGCAAGGGTCGGTCGCGGGAAAAATCATGCTTCCGCCGGAAATCTTTGCCGTTTCTGCGAGTCCGGCTCTGTTTGCCCAGACAGTGAGAGTTTATCTGGCAAATCAGCGGTCCGGAACCCACGCGACGAAAACCAGAAACCAAGTAATCGGATCAACCCGGAAAATCTACCGGCAAAAAGGGACCGGCCGGGCCAGACACGGAGACATCAAAGCGCCGATTTTTATCGGCGGCGGTATTGCCCACGGGCCGCATCCCCGCGATTATTCTTTGAGTCTGCCGCAAAAAATGAAAAGGAAAGCCCTTTTTGGCGCTTTGACTGACAAATTAGTTAATAATTGTTTAAAAGTGGTTGCCGGTTTGGAAACACTGCCGGTAAAAACAAAAGAAATCTTTAGCGTTTTGCAAAAACTGAACCTGACCGGTCCAAAAGAAAAAAAGGAAGCGGTAGTGATGCTGGTTACTCCCCAAAAGATGGAAAATCTTTATTTGGCCGGCCGCAATTTATCATGCCTGACGGTCAGACAGGCAAATTTGTTAAATACCTACGAAATTCTTAAACACAAATACCTGCTTTTGACCAAAGAAACAATCGGCGAATTAGCAAAATTATTTGTCAATAAAGAAGAGAAAGAGAAAGAACCTAAGAAAGTAGCAAAACCGAAAAAACAGTCAAAACAAAAAAAGCCAAAAACAGTCAAAAAGAAAAAACCTGTTAAAAAATCAATTTAACTTATGGTAGAAAAAATTATTATTAAAAAACCGGTTATTACCGAAAAATCACTAAAAGATGCCGCCAGAGGAGTCTTTACCTTTTTGGTGGATAAAAAAGCCAATAAACCGGAGATAAAAAATGCCGTTAACCAATTGTTTAAAGTACATGCCCAGTGGGTGACAACCACGGTTGTTAAAGGTAAAAAAAGAACCGCCGGCAAAAAAAGAAAGATTATTAAAGCACCGGATATGAAAAAAGCTTTTGTCAGGTTGCAAAAAGGTGAAAAAATTGAATTATTTGAGGTAGGGAAAACACAATGAGACAGATAACCAGAACTTTTAGAGAAAAACATTTATCAAACCTATTGCCGAAAAATTCCGGCAGGAACAACATCGGCCGGATTACCGCCCATCATCAGGGTGGCCGGCAGAAAAGATTTTACCGGGAGATTGATTTCAAAAGAGACAAGCTGAACGTCTTGGGGAAAGTAGTCGCTTTTGAATATGATCCTAATAGGAATGTTCAGATTGCCCTGATTTTTTACCAAGACGGAGAGAAACGCTATATTCTTTCTCCTCTCGGATTAAATATCGGGGATATAATTTCTTCAGGGGTGGAAGTTGAAGCCAGGCCGGGAAACAGCTTGCCGCTTTCTGCTATCCCTGTCGGGACACCGATCCATAATTTGGCGTTAAGTAAAGACCGGGGCGGTCAGTTGGTCAGGGGAGCCGGAACGGCCGCTCATGTTTTAGCCAAAGAAGGGGGCTACGCCCATGTCAAATTGCCTTCAGGAGAAACCCGCATGATTTCAGAAGGCTGTTTTGCTACAATAGGACAACTCGCCAACGTTGAATGGAAGACGACTCCGATCGGCAAAGCCGGCCGGTCGAGACTGATGGGTATCCGTCCGACAGTCCGGGGAACCGCCCAAGATCCGCGTTCCCATCCCCACGGCGGAGGAGAAGGCCGAAGCGGAGAGGGTATGAAGCAACCAAAGACTCCTTGGGGCAAGCCGGCGAGGGGTTTGAAGACAAGAAAGAAAAATAAATACAATACTAAATTTATTCTTAAACGAAGGAAATAAAATTATGAGCCGAAGTGCCAAAAAAGGACCATATATCGATCAAAGAGTGTTAAAAAAAGTCATGGAGCAAAAAAGAATCGGTCAGAATATGCCGATTAAGACCTGGTCGCGTGCCTGTCAGATCCCGCCTGAATTTGTGAATCACCGTTTTGCCGTCCACAACGGCAAAAATTTTATTGAAATTTTTATTTCGGAAACGATGGTCGGACACCGTTTGGGTGAATTTTCACCGACACGGACCTTCCGCGGACACGGTCAGGTAACCAAAAGAGTTTTGGAGAAAACATAAAAATTATGGAAGTGATTTCTTATATTCGCTATTTGCGTTCCTCTCCCCGGAAATTGCGGGAGTGGGCAAAAGTTTTGCACGGTTTATCACCGCAGGAGGCAATCGGCCGATTGACTCTAAAAAGCGACAAAGCCGGACGGCTGCTGATCTTAGCCGTCAAATCTGCCATGGCAAATGCGACCAATAATAAAAAGGCAGTTGAGGCAAACTTAAGGATAAAAACGATAGAGATCGGTAAAGGGCCGATGTTTAAGAGATGGCAGCCGGTTTCCCGGGGAATGGCTCACTCAATAAAAAAAAGAACCAGTCATATTAAGGTTATATTGGAGGCAGTTAGCTGATGGTCGTTAGTCGTTAGTAATTAGCTAAAGACTAGCGACTAAAGACCAAAGACTAAGTATATGGGGCATAAAGTAAATCCAAAAGGTTTTAGGTTGGGTACGGTTTTCACCTGGGATTCACGCTGGTTTGCCGACGCGCGAAAATATAAGGATTTTGTTTTGGAAGACAGTATTGTCCGGAAAGCGCTTTTAGCTAAGATGCATCCGGCCGGGGTAACGAAAATCGAAATTGAAAGATCAATCAATAAAATAAACGTTATTATTCATGTAGTCCGTCCCGGTATGGTTATCGGCCGCGGCGGAGCGGGGATGGAAGACTTGAAGAAATATATCCAAACCATGATTATCAAACACCGCCGGTCCCGCGGCCAGTTGGAGAAAAAAGCTGTTTGGAAGCTGGATCTTCGGGTAGAACCGGTAAAAGAACCCAATCTTTCCGCTTATTTTATGGCTTCACAGGTGGCCGATCAGCTAGCGAAACGCCTGCCGCAAAAGCGGGTCGTCAATTTCGCCATGGAAAAGGTGATGGCTTCGGGAGCTAAAGGAGTTAAAATCATTTTATCAGGCAGAATCGGCGGAGCCGAAATTTCCCGCCGGGAGACATATAAAATAGGGTCAATGCCGCTTTCGACAATACGTGAGTTAATTGATTATGCCGCTTTGCCGTCTTTGACGAAATCAGGTTATATAGGCGTAAAAGTGTGGATATGTAAGTAGCTTTTGGTCGTTTGTCGTTAGCAGTTAGCTAAAGACCAAAGACTAAAGACTAATAACTAATAATTATGTTAGTGCCAAAAAGAGCGAAATTCCGCAAACAATTCAGAGGAACAATGAGAGGGAAAGCCCTCCGGGGCAGCATGATTGCTTTTGGGCAGTTTGGGCTAAAGGCCTTATCTGCCGGTTGGGTATCTTCCCGCCAAATTGAAGCCGGCCGGCGTGTTTTAACAAGATATACTCAAAAAGGCGGCCGGGTCTGGATCAGGATTTTTCCCGACAAACCGGTTTCTGATAAGCCGCCGGAAGTCCGGATGGGCGGCGGTAAGGGTGACGTCGTCGATTATGTTTCAGTGGTTCGCCCCGGAAGGATTATCTTTGAGATGGGCGGAATTGGGCAAGATTTAGCTAAACAAGCCATGGGTTCAGCCGGCAGCAAGCTACCGGTTTCCACAAAATTTATTATAAGGAACTAAAATATGAAAAAAAGTAAGATAACAGAAATTTTGGTAAAGTCAGAAGCCGAAATCAGGAGAATACTTTCGGAAACAAAACAGGAGATTGTCAAGTTAAAGGTAGATCTGGTCTGCGGTAAACTGAAAAATGTTTCCGTTATTGGAGAAAAAAGGAAACTGATCGCCCGGATTTTGACTCACCTGAAAAAATCCAAATTGCAGGCAAATAAAAAAGGAGAAAAAATATGAAAAAAATAAGCGGCAAAGTCGTTTCAACCAAAATGGCCAAAACTTTAGTGGTAGAAGTTAGAAAGCAGCGTTTGCATCCGTTATACAAGAAAATCATCAGGCGGAGCAAAAAGTATAAGGTGCATTATGACAATGGGGAAATAAAGACCGGTGATTTAGTTGAGATCAAATCCTGCCGGCCGATTTCGAAAGAAAAACATTACCTTTTAGTAGGGAAAATATGATGCAACTGCGCTCAATCGTCAATGCGACCGACAATACCGGTGCTCACAGGCTTTCGGTTATTGCCGTTTACGGTCATGGTAATCGGCCGATTGCCTATCTCGGGGATATTGTTACCTGTGTCGTTAAAAAAGCCGATCCGGTAGGCACGGTTAAAACCCATGAGGTGGTAAAAGCCGTTATTGTGCGGAGCCGGAAAGAGAGACGCCGCAAGGACGGTTCCTATATCCGTTTTGATGATAACGCGGTCGTTATTATAGACAATCCCAAAGACAAAAATCCCAGAGGCACCCGGATTTTTGGCCCCGTAGCCCGTGAGTTGAAAGACCTTGGTTTTAATAAGATTATCTCAATGGCTCCCGAGGTTTATTAACTTATGAAAAAGTTTAAAAAAGGCGATATGGTAATCATCACCGCCGGAAAAGACAAAGGCAAAAAAGGCAAAATCGAAAAAATTGTCGGTCAGGACAAAAAGATTCTTTTGCCAGGATTAAACAAGTACAAAAGACACATGAAGAAAAAAGATGAAAAACAGCCTGGGGGCATCGTGGAATTAAGTAAACCGATATCTGTAAGCGCAGTTGCCCTGTTTTGTCCGAAGTGCTCTCTTCCGACCCGGGCCGGTTTTATTATGAAGAAAGAGAAAAAAGTCCGGATTTGCCGAAAATGCAAGGCGGAGATGTAAGGAGAAATTATGGATGTGAAAAAATTGCAGACAAAATTAAAAATTGTTAACGTGATGGCTGTTCCGAAATTGGTGAAAATCGCCATCAATATCGGTCTCGGCGAAGCACAGGAAAATAAAAAAGTTATTGAAGTTATGAGCGGGCAGTTGGCCAATATTTGCGGTCAGAAACCGCAAATAACTTATGCCAGGCATGACATTTCCGCCTTTAAACTTAGAAAAGGCGAGCCGATTGGTCTGAAAGTGACTTTAAGAGGGAAAAGAATGCATGATTTTTATGACAAACTGGTGAAAATTGTTTTTCCGAGATTCCGCGATTTCCGGGGTATTCCCCAAAAAGGTTTTGACGGGACGGGAAATTTTACTTTGGGACTCTCCGAGCAGATCGTTTTTCCGGAAATTGAATACAGCCAGATTGATAAGATTAGAGGATTAGAGATAACTTTCGTTACTACAGCCAAAAATGCGCAAGAGTCGAAAGATTTGCTGGAAAATTTGGGGATGCCTTTTAGCAAGTCTTAATAGTATAATAGGACGTTTATGGCGAAACAATCAGATATCATTAAATTTCAGAAAAAACAGAAGTTTGCCGTCCGGGACAAAAACCGCTGCCGGCTTTGCGGCCGCAGTCGCGGATACCTTCGGAAATTCGGTCTTTGCCGGTTATGTTTCCGGGAAATGGCCCACCGGGGAGAATTGCCTGGCGTGATTAAAGCCAGCTGGTGAAAGGAAGAAAATTTATGACAAGTGATCCAATTTCAGATTTTTTGATTCAGATTAAAAATGGTTACATGGCCAAAAAAAACCAGGTTACCATTCCGCATTCGAAGATGAAGGAATCATTGGCGAAAATCTTAAACAGCAATGGTTGGCTTGGAAAAGTGACTGTCGGCAAAAGTAAGGAAAAATTTCCGCAAATCAGTATTGATCTTCTTTATGATCACAAACAGCCGAAAGTTACAGAAATAATTATCGTTTCCAAACCGGGCCGTCGGGTATATGTCAAGGCTGATGCAACGCCTCGAGTGCTTGGCGGTTTCGGGATGGCGGTTATTTCTACCTCAAGCGGAATAATGACGGATAAAGAGGCTAGAAAAAAAGGCTTGGGCGGGGAAGTCATTTGTAAAATCTGGTAAAAAATATGTCACGCATAGGCAAAAAACCAATCATGATAGAACAAGGGATAACCGTCACTTCCGACGGAGGGACAATCTCGGTTAACGGTTCGAAAGGACAGATTGCCTTTTCTTTGCCGGCCAGTTTGAAGATTGATATCAAAGATAACCAACTGACGGTTTTGGCAAAGACAAAAGATTCCGCCGATCTGCATGGACTCTATCGGAGCCTGATCCAAAACGCCGTCACCGGAGTCAAAACCGGCTGGACCAAAACGCTGGAATTAGTCGGTGTCGGTTACCGGGCTCAAGTTAACGGAAACGATCTGGTTTTAAGTTTGGGTTACGCGCATCCGGTAAAAGTGCCAGCGCCAAAAGGAATCAGTTTCACGGTCAATGAAAACAAAGTGGTTGTTTCGGGTTTTGATAAATATTTAGTCGGTGAAGTTGCCGCAACGGTTCGAAGGCTGAAACCGCCGGAACCGTATAAAGGCAAGGGTATCAGATATTTGGGTGAACATATCAGAAAGAAAGTAGGTAAAGCCGCCAAAGCCGTCGGCGGAGCCGGAGCCAAATAAATATGAAAAACAGACAAAAAAACGCCAAGCTTCGGAGAGTCATCAGAATCCGAAAAAAGATCCGCCGGACAGTAAATGTTTTGCGGCTTTCCGTCTACCGGTCAAATAAAGCGATTTATGCCCAGATTATCGATGACCGGGTAGGAAAAACTTTGGTTTCCGTAAGTGAAAAGGAGATAAAAACAGCTGTAGTAGAAGGAAAAGAGAAAAAAATGACCAAGATTGCGAAAGCCGGGATGGTGGGAAAATTATTGGCTGAGAAAGCGCTTGAAAAAAAGATAAAAAAAGTGGTTTTTGACCGTGGTAGCAACCGTTATCATGGCCGGGTGAAAGCCTTAGCAGAAGGCAGCCGCGCGGGAGGATTAATTTTTTAATTATATTATCTATCAGAACTTACGCAATGAATTTTGTTCGGATTGTCGTTGCGAGCGAAGCGAAGCAATCCCGTCCGAGATTGCCGCGTCCCACTTATAACGGGGACTCGCAATGACATAGAATTACGTAAGTCATAATCCATTATGATAAACGAAGAATTTGTCGAAAAGATCATTCAGGTAAACCGGGTTTCCACTAAAACTACCGGGGGTAACAAAATCGGTTTTTCGGTTTTGGTGGTGGTGGGTGACAAAAAAGGGAAAGTGGGTGTCGGTTTGGGGAAAGCGAGGGACGTGACCAGTGCGGTTCGAAAAGGCGTCCAATATGCCCGCAAACATATGATAACCGTTCCCATGGTGAAAAAAACGATTCGGCATGAAGTCAGGATAAAAAAAGGGGCAGCCAGAATCATGATCAAACCGGCGCCTCCGGGAACCGGCATCAGAGCCGGCGGTCCGGTCAGGGCGGTGGTTGAAGCCGCCGGTATTAAAGATATTGTTTCCAAGATTATGGGAACGGATAACAAGGCCTCCAATGTCTATGCGACTTTGGCTGCCCTTGCGAAATTAAAAACCATATGATCAAACTAAACCAATTGACAAAAACTACCTCCCATCTGAAAAAGCGGCTTGGTCAGGGCCATGGTAGCGGAAAAGGTAAAACCGCCGGCCGGGGAACAAAAGGACAAAGGTCCCGGGGGAAAATATCGATGAGCCTTAAGGAATTCGGCGTCTCTTTTACCAGACGCCTGCCTCTTTATCGGGGCAAGTACCGCAACAAAAGAGTCGGCGCTAAAGATTTGGCAGTCAATCTCAAATACCTTAACGTTTTCCCAGCCAATGCGGTTGTTGATAAGGAAAGCCTGATCAAGAAAAATATCGTCAGCAAAAACGCAAAAGATCATGGAATAAAAATCTTAGGCGATGGCGAGCTGACTATTCCTTTGATAGTTAAATTGCCGTGTTCAAAGAGGGCGGCAGAAAAAATCATCGCCGCCGGCGGCAAAGTAGAAAAATAAGGCTTTATGAACAAATACCTTAGTTCAATTGTCCAGGCTTTCAAGACTCCGGAACTTAAGAAAAAATTACTGATTACTGCTTTCATCTTTTTCGTTTTCCGGCTGTTTGCCCATATTCCTTTACCCGGAGTTGATCTGGTCAAACTGCGGGCTCTTTTTTCCCAGAGTGAATTTTTAGGACTTTTGGATATTTTTTCCGGAGGGACGCTGGTCAATTTTTCGGTCATGGCCATCGGTCTTAATCCTTATATCAACGCTTCAATTATCCTTCAGCTTTTGACGATTGTTTTCCCCAAACTTGAGGAATTACAGAAAGAAGGTGAATTTGGCCGGGAAAAAATTAACCAGTATACCCGGTTTATCACCATTCCCTTGGCCACCTTACAGTCGCTTGGCATGTATGCCCTTCTTCGCAGTCAGGGAATTATGGGAAATTTGAATCCTTTGCAACTGATTTCGCTAGTTGTCACTATGACGGCGGGAACTGTCCTTTTAATGTGGTTGGGGGAGCTGATTTCCGAGTTTGGCGTTGGCAACGGCATCTCGCTTTTAATCTTTGCCGGAATCGTTGGCCGGTTGCCGGTTTTTCTCGGACAGACAATGATGATTATCAATGAGGAATTATTGATGAATGTGGTAGTTTTTGCAATTGTCGGATTTGCGGTGGTGGCCGGCATTGTTTTTATCAATGAAGCCGTCCGTCAGGTGCCGGTTAACTACGCCAAAAGAATCAGAGGGAACAAAATCTATGGCGGTTCTTCTACTTATTTACCTCTGAGGCTGAATCAGGCTGGTGTCATCCCGATCATCTTCGCCGTTTCGATCGTTTTATTGCCATCTCTCTTGGGACGTTTTGTCGAGCAGATTCCCAATCCGATGATTGTTGGTGTAGCCCGTTTTATCGTCAACATCTTTAAAACTGACGGTTTCGTCTATAATTTCGTTTATTTCCTGCTGGTGATCGGTTTTACTTATTTTTATACGGCTATTACTTTCAATCCCCAAAAAATCTCCTCGGAAATCCAAAAATACGGCGGTTTTATCCCCGGTATCAGGCCGGGCAGTCCGACAGCTGCTTACTTAAACTATATTTTGACAAGGATTACTTTGGCCGGAGCCTTATTTTTAGGAGGGATTGCTATCATGCCGGCCATTGTAAAGCAGATTTCCGGGATCGCTTCTTTGACTATTGGCGGAACCAGCATTTTAATCGTCGTTTCCGTTGTTTTGGAAACGGTCAAACAGCTGGAATCCCAACTGGTGATGAGAAGTTACGAAGGATTTCTTAAATAACTTGTCATTGCGATCCGCCGGCTGGCGGAGAAGCAATCCCGTCCGAGATTGCCGCGTCCCGTTTATAACGGGGACTCGCAATGACATAAAATCATAGATAGTAATTTTCTAACTGACTAACACTATGCACCTAATCATCTACGGGCCGGAAGGATCAGGGAAAGGGACACAGGCAAAATTGCTGGCCGGGAAATTCGGTTTGCCAATCTATACCTCCGGTGATTTGGTTCGTGAAGCTGCGGAAAAAAATAGCGATTCAGTTGTCGGTAGTATTTGCCGTCAAGCACTCCTCGAAGGTAAATACGTGCCTGATGAAAGCATGTTTGAGCTTTGGCGAAATAAATTGACTACCGAAGAGGCTAAAAACGGTTTCCTCCTTGACGGTTTCCCTAGAAATATCCGTCAGGCTGAGTTTCTTCTGAGAGAGATACAGCTTGCCGGCTACTCGATTGATAAAGTGATTTACCTGAAACTTGCAGACAGCGAGGCAATGAAAAGATTGGTCGCGCGCAAAAGGCCGCTTTTTGCCGGAAGCAGTGAGACCCATGACACCCCGGAGAGGATTAAAAAAAGACTGGTGACTTACCGGATGGAAGAAGAAAAGCTGACTGATTATTTTAAAAAGTTAGGTTTATTGGTAACCGTTGACGCAGTGGGGACAGTGGACGAAGTCTTCAAAAGAACTATTTCAAAACTCAAATTTTAGAGTGTCATTGCGATCCGCCGGCTGGCGGAGAAGCAATCCCGTCCGAGATTGCCGCGTCCCGCTTATAACGGGGACTCGCAATGACATAGAATTGCGTAATTTAAGAAATAAATGAATAAGACAGTTCTCATTCTTACCGGATTGCCTGGCAGTGGTAAAACAACCGCTGCCGGTTTTTTCCGCCGGAAAAAAATCCCGGTTATCCGGATGGGCGACTTAACTGATGCTTTTCTTAAAGAGGAAAATTTACCTTTTTCACAAGAGAATGAAAAACGCGTCAGAGAGTCGCTTCGGAAAAAATACGGGGTGGACATCTATGCAAAAAAAACTTATGCAAAAGTCAGTAAATGTTTGGAAGTTCAACCAATGGTTGTCATTGACGGTATGAGAAGCGGTGAAGAGTTGGATTATTTCCAAAAAAATCTTCCCGACGTCAAAATCATTTTTTTGGAGGCGGGGCAGGATATTCGATATCAACGCTTATCAGTCAGGCCGGAAAGGCCGTTAACTTACGAAGACGCCAAAAAAAGAGACATGAGCGAATTAACACAGTTGGGACTATACACTTTGAGAAAATCAGCCGATTTCATCCTGGGAAACAATGGTACCGAGGCGGACTTATTTAAAAAGCTGGAGGATATGCTGAAAAAAATCAACCCATGACTCATCTGAAATCACCCCAAGAGTTAAACATCATGAAAGAAAGCGGACAGATTTTATCCGAGGTTTTACGATTTGTATTATCAAAGACAACCGTTGGGGTGACGCTTTTGCAGCTTGACTCATGGGCGGAAAAAGAGATTATCCAAAAAGGAGGAGAACCGTCTTTTAAAAAAGTAAAAGGATACCATTGGACACTTTGCACCTGCGTCAATGAAGCAGTTGTTCATGGTATTCCGAATAATTACATTATCAGGGAAGGGGATGTAGTCGGTTTGGACTGTGGTGTATTTTACAAAGGTTATCATTCGGATGCCGCCTGGACGGTAAAGATTGGTCAAAAAGGAGACAAAGCTGAAGTTGACCGGTTCCTTGAAACCGGTCAGAAGGCACTAGAGGGAGCTATTTCAAAAGTGAAGATTGGAAATTATATCTGGGACATCTCCAAAGAGATTGAAGATATAGTAGAAGGGGCCGGCTATTCGGTGGTTCAGACACTGGTCGGACACGGTGTTGGAAAAAAACTGCATGAAGAACCGGAGGTACCGGGTTTTGTGAATCAAAAAAGGGAAAAAACTCCTCTTATCCGGGAGGGGATGGTTTTAGCAGTAGAAGTAATATATAATATGGGAAGTCCTGAAGTGGTCTATCGCGGAAATGACGGATGGACAATTGTTACAAAAGATGGTAAAATATCAGGACTTTTTGAAGCTACCGTGGCGGCGACAATCCACGGTGGTCTTGTTTTGACTCCTTCGCCGTATGGGCGCAGGACAAAAAAATAATTTATGGCTCATCAGGGAACTACTGAAGTTATCGGTAAAGTGATCGAAGCTCTGCCGAATACTTTATTTCGAGTACAGTTGGCAGACGGGAAAGTGATTCTTTGCCATTTGTCAGGGAAGATGCGGATAAACTATATAAAAATTATGCCCGGTGATCAGGTAAGGTTGGAAATGACGCCGTATGACAAGGAAAAGGGCCGGATCACTTATAGGCTTCGCTAAAGAAAATTATGAAAGTACACTCTTCAGTCAAAAAAAGGTGCAATAAGTGTAAAATCGTAGTCCGAAGACAAAAGACTTATGTAATTTGTGATAATCCGAAGCATAAACAGAGACAGGGATGATGGTCGTTAGCTGTTAGTCGTTAGTCGCTAGTAATTAGCTAAAGACCAACGACCAAAGACTAAAGTCCAAATATATGTCAAGAATCGCAGGAATTGATTTACCGGATCATAAAAGGACAGACATTGCTTTAACCTATCTTTACGGGATAGGCAGGCGTAACGTAATCGGATTACTGGAGAAAGCCCAGGTCGATGGAGCCAAAAGAATTAAGGAACTGACGGAAGAAGAGAGAAACCGGATTCAAAAAGTATTGGATAAGGAATACAAAATAGAAGGAGACTTAAAAACGGAAATTGCCAATACTATCAAACGGTTGAAAGAAATAGGCAGTTACAGAGGTCTTCGGCATATCAGGGGATTGCCGGTTCGGGGCCAACGGACACGTACAAATGCCCGGACAAAAAGAGGCAAAAGACAGACGGTTGGAGCTTTAAAAAAAGAAATCAGAGCCAAACTGGATCAGAATAAAACGGCTCCGGCGCCAGCTAAATAATATGAAAACAAGAAAAACAACTAAGCTGATAGAAAAAGGGAAAGTGTTTATTACTTCAACTTTCAATAACACGATCGTCACGATTACCGATGAAAAGGGAGACACTTTAGGCTGGAGTTCTTCGGGTAATGTCGGTTTCAAAGGCACTAGAAGGTCAACTCCTTTCGCGGCCACCAGCGCGGTAGATCAGGTAGCCAGAAGAATCATCAGTAATTTTGGTTTAAGAAGCGTAGAAGTTTATATCAAAGGACCGGGAGCCGGTCGGGATGCAGCGCTTAGAGCGCTGAAGAGCGCTGGTTTGAATATCAGCATGATTGCAGATGTGACGCCGATGCCGCATAACGGTGTTCGGCCGAAGAAAAAGAGAAGAGTTTAAATTAGTCGTTAGCTGTTTTAGTCGTTAGCAGTTAGCTAAAGACCAGCGACCAAAGACCAAAAGCAAAAATATGGCTCGATACAGAGGACCTAAAAACAGATTAGCTAGGCGTGAAGCATTTGACTTGGGGTTAAAAACCCCGGGTAGTCATGCCCACACAGAGCTTTTGAAAAGGATGAAAATCCTGCCTGGACAGCACGGTCAGAAAGGCAAGAGAAGACGTAATTCGGATTATGGTCTTCAGCTTCGGGAAAAACAGAAAGTGAAAAGAATGTATGGTCTTTTGGAAAGACAATTCCGCCGGTATTTTGAAATCGCCGCCCGGGAAAAAGGCAATACCGGCGATGCTCTTTTGATTATGCTTGAAAAAAGGCTGGATAATCTATTTTACAGATTAAATTTGGCGCCAACCCGGGCCTCCGCCAGACAATATATTTCACACGGCCATGTTTTGGTTGACGGAAAAAGAGTCAATATTCCCTCATTTTTAGTCGAAGCGGGAATGGTTGTCGGTTACAAACAGAAATCTCTGGAAATGCCGACGGTCAAAAAGCTCTTGGAAGAAAAAAATCTTAATTTGCCGGCCTGGATAGAAAGAAAAGGACCGCTTGGCAAGGTGACCCGTCTTCCTAAAAGAGAAGATATTACCGAAGCCATAGACGAACAGCTTATTATTGAATTCTATTCACGTTAAGGAGGTTTTTTATGATTGAGCCAAAATTTTCCGTTAAAAAAGAAGTCGAAGAAACCAATTACGGTATGTTTGTAATCGAACCGTTGGAACAGGGATACGGCCATACCCTCGGCAACAGTTTAAGACGGGTGCTTTTGACTTCGCTTAAAGGGTCAGCCGTCACCAAAGTCAAAATTGAAGGCGTGAAACACCCTTTTTCCACTTTACCCGGACTTAAAGAAGATATTATCCAATTTATTTTGAATATCAAAAAAATCCGTTTCAAGCTAACCGGTGATAAACCGGCGAAAGCGACATTGGTCGTAAGAGGGCCGACAAAGATCACCGCCGGTGATTTGGAAGCGACGGAAGCGGAAGTGGTAAATAAAGACCTTTACTTGGGAGAGTTGACTTCCAATAAAGCCAAGATAAATATGGAACTGACTGTTGAACCGGGATACGGTTATGTCACCGCTGAAGAATCAGAAAAAGAAAAGGAATTGGAAACGATTATCGTAGATACCCTTTTCAGTCCGGTAACCAGAGTCAACTACAAAGTTGAAGCGACTCGGGTCGGCCGGATGACCAATCTGGATAAGCTAATTCTGGAAATCTGGACAGATGGGACGATTGCTCCATATGAAGCGATGAAAGAAGGCTCCAGGACCTTAGTTTCTTATTTCCTTCAGGTTTATGAGCCCAAAGCCAAAACGGCAGAAAGTGTAGCGGTGACACCGACAATCTCTGAAGAGATTCTGAAAATGACTCTTGAAGAGTTGGATCTACCCACCAGGATTGTCAATGCTCTCCATAACGGCGGCATAGACACAGTTGGCCAGCTTTTGGGGACACCGAAGAAAGAATTATACAAAATAAAAAATCTTGGTACCAAATCGATTACCAGCATTGAAGATGTTTTAAGGGAAAAAGGGATTGCCCTGACCGTCTAGTTTAAAAACTTATGCGTCACCAGGTATTCGGCAGACATTTGAATCGGGATATCAAAGAGCGGAAGGCTTTGTTTAGAAGCCTGATTGCTTCTTTGATTATTCACGGCCGGATAAAGACGACGGTCGCCAAAGCCAAAGCGATTAGAGGGTTGGCCGAGAAATTAGTGACTCAGGCAAAAGAGGGAACCACCTCCAGTGTTCGCCGGCTGACCTCTTTTTTAACCAAAAAAGAGATCAGCGATAAATTGATTACCAAAATCGCGCCGCTTTTCAAGGAAAGATTCGGCGGGTATTTGAGGATAAGAAGAATCGGTCAGAGACAGGGTGATCGCAGTGAAGAAGTGTTTTTGGAATGGACGGTCCAAGAGAAGAAAAAAGAATTGGTAAAACCGGTGAAACTGGAGAAGAAAGAAACGGCGGATAAAAAGGAGAAAAAAGCATGAAACTGACGCAACCGACAAGTATAAAAGACATAAAAAGAGACTGGCATTTTTTTGATGTCGGGGGTAAAACTTTAGGCCGGGCGGCAACGGTTATTGCCCAGAAACTTATCGGCAAGGATAAACCGTACTTTGTCCTGCACTTGGACTGCGGGGATTACGCGGTAGTTGTCAATGCGGCGAAGGTGTCAGTGTCCGGTAAAAAAAGCAAACAGAAAGAATACCAGCATTTCTCAGGTTACCCCGGGGGTTTGAAAAGAAAGACTTTTGCTGAAGTCTTAGGAAAAGATCCCACTCGGATTATCCGTGAGGCCGTTTCCGGAATGCTGCCGAAAAACAAGCTGCGGGCTTTAATGCTGAAAAGGCTTTATATCTATTCCGACGAAAAACACCCTTATCAAGATAAAATTAAAAAATTATGACAAAGAAAGAAACGACAAAAACCAAAATAGAAAATGTTGCCGAAAAAGCCATGAAACAACCCTCTTTTTATCAGGCAGTCGGCAGAAGACGGGAAGGGACAGCCAGGGTTAGGCTTTACGTGACGGAAGATAAGGTTGTCTTGAAAGAGAAAGAGATTAAAAAAGGAGAGATTGTGATCAATGGTCGCCCGATCGAAAATTATTTTCCCGGCCAGATTGCCCCAAAATTATATCTTGAGCCTTTAAGAATCACCAATACCCAAGGCCGGTTTGCCATTTCCGCTATCATTTCCGGCGGCGGTCTCATGGGCCAATTAGGCGCTTTCATCCACGGTCTTTCCAGAAGCCTGATAAAAGTCGATGTCGAAAAATTCCGTCCGCTTCTCAAGAAAAAAGGGTATCTGATGCGTGACCCGCGGACCAAACAGCGCCATCTGGCCGGCTTCGCCCAAAAAGCAAGGGCCAAAAAGCAAAGTCCCAAGCGTTAAAATCTATTTAGTCTTTCCTTTAATTTCCCCTAAATTCCTCTAGATTCCTTTATAATACAATTAATATGCCCGACCGTAAAGTTATCGAGGAGCTGATCCAAAAGACTTTCCGGGAACTGCAAACTCCCGTCAAACCCCAAATCAGATCCCGCGTCTGGCTCTCTTCCAACGGCTATATTTTTCTGGTGGCCTGGTCCAACGCCTCGCTTCTTCGATATCTTATCAGGATTTTCACCAAGTCACTTCCTAAGTCGGAATACAGGCTGAAAGCCCAGTTGGATGACGCCGCCAGATCAGTCGTTGCCAATATCGAAGAAGGTTTTGCCAGGCCGACTACTTCAGAATATCTGACATATCTTGGTTTTTCATACGCGAGTCTCAAAGAAGTCAAAGGAGATATCCAAAGGTCTCTCCAGGACGGGTTTATTAAATCAGAAAAAAATTCCGGCCTGGCTAAGTTGGGTATTGATTTGAAAGTTTGGCACGAAGTTTTGAATAAAGGAAATTATAGGAAATTAGAGGATTTTAGAGGACGTGATGATAAAAATCCCGTTATCAACAACTATCAGAGTCACTTAAGCTCCTCTAACCATCCTCTAAAATCCTTTAAATTCCTCTATCCTCCGGTTGATAATCTTCGGGCCAACCAACTCACCTTCGAAATCTTTATCGAGCTTATCAATAAAACCGATTGGCACCTTCGCCGGTTAGTCGAATCTTTGGAGAAAAAATTATCATCCGAAAAGAAATATTACCAGGTCGAACAGGCAAGAATAAAAGGCAACCTCCGTTGGCGGTAGAAGAGGGATCAACAAGATGTAAAAGAAAGGTATTTATTATCCTCTAATTTCCCCTAATTTCCTCTAAATTCCTTTAACTTCCTCTATCAAAAAGTTATACAATAAGATCACTATGAAGTTTCGTCTCAGCGGAAAATGGTTAAGCTTTCTGGGTTTTCTTCTCCTTATTCCCTCCGTCATTCTAAATATTTTTCTTTATCAAAAAACCACATCCATGGAAGCCGGTGAAAAAGTGTCGGAAGTTTTAGACGGTGACACCATTCTTTTGGAAAATGATGTCAGGGTCAGGCTTCGCCATGTGGATGCGCCGGAGCTTAAGTATTGCGGCGGAAATCAGGCTAAAGACCTGCTAACCCGGCTGATAAAAGGAAAGAAAGTTACTGTTCAGGAACAGATAATTGACAATTACGGCCGGCCGATGGCACTTATATATACTGGCAATACTTTAGTCAATTTAAAGATGCTCGAAAGCGGTTGGGTCAGATACCATTCCGATAGCACTACCAAAGTAGCCATTCTAAAAGATACAGCCAATCTGGCAAGGGAGAAAAGTCTTGGTATATTTAGTCCTTTATGTTACCAAAAAGAAAATCCGGATAATCCCAACTGCAGTATAAAAGGCAATCTTGATAAAAACAGCGGCGCCAAAAGATATTACTTGCCCGGCTGCGCCCAATATGAATTTACGATAGTGGAAAAGGATATCGGTGAAGACTGGTTTTGCACTGAAGAAGAAGCCAGTAATGCCGGCTTCACCAAAGCCGAAACCTGTCATTAGTTTCCCCTAACTTCCTCTAAACTCCTCTAACATCCTCTATTCTCCTTTAATTTCCCTTAAACTCCTTTAATTTCCTCTAATATCCTCTAACATCTTCCAATATCTTCCAATATCTGCTAAGATTTGATAGTTATGGAGATTAATTACATTTACCGCAAAACCCCAATCATTATTAAATACCTTCAGCAGCTGGAGGTTTTGAGAAAAGTTATCGATCTATTGCCGCAACTGCCTCATATCGAAGAAAATCTGCGGCGCCGATCGTTTCTTCAAAGTTCCCTCTTTTCCGCTAGGATCGAAGGCAATAAGTTGAAGTTGGAGGATATTGAGCATCTAAATCTTAACCGGCAACCGGATAATCTGGCGAAGAAAGAGATTTTTAACATCTCAAATTCATTTCGCCATATTTATGCCGGAAGAATTGAGGAAAAATTATCTAAAAATCTTATTTTAGAATTCCACCGGCGAGTAATGGACGGTATATCGCCGGAGGCGGGCAGTTTCAGGACAGAACCGTCGGCCATTTTTAATCAGGCCGGAGTAGCTATTTACCTGCCGCCAATACAAACGCAAATTCCCCGACTGATAAACGACCTGGTTTCTTTAGCTAATTCTTTTCAAGAATCATCTCCGGCAAATGCGGCGATAACCCATTTTTTCTTTGAGAAAATTCATCCCTTTATAGACGGCAACGGCCGGGTGGGGAGGTTGATTGCCGCATTTTTGCTTAAAAAAGACGGTTATGATTTCCGGGGACTGGTCAGTTTGGAAAAATATCTGGATGATCACCGTCAGACTTACTACGATCTTTTGGCAATCGGAAAAAAGGACATCACCCCTTTTGTCGAATTTTTTCTGGAAGCCTTGTTAGTACAGGCGGAAATTGCGATAGATAATATTAAAGAATACAAAACAGAAACACCCCAAGATTTGCTTCTTCCCCGAAGGCAAGAAATATTGGCTATCATCAAAGACCACGGGACGGTTTCGTTTGATTTTCTTAAAAGACGCTTCGTCCAAGTTCCCGCAAGCACTTTGCACTATGACTTGAAAAAACTTATAGAAGGTAATTTCATCAGAAAGTTAGGTACCACCCGCGGAGTCTGTTATTCGTCTTCCTCAAACCTTTCTTAATCTCCTTTACCTTCCTCTAAAATCCTTTAAATTCCTCTGGTCGGGGATGGCAGATTTGAACTGCCGACCTTTCGTACCCCATACGAACGCGCTAGCCAACTGCGCCAATCCCCGTATATAGTCTTTAGACTTTAGTCGTTAGCTCTTCTGATATCTTTTTACTAATGACTAACGACCAGCGACTAACGACCATATGATATCTTGTATTTTATCACTCCTTGTGCCAAAATGATATAAATTTCCTGCCAAAACATTGTCCGCCTTCGTTCAACTTCGGTGGACGTAAGAAAGGATTTTATTATGCCCGCAAGTACTGTTAATCCCAAACTTCAGGCAGTCAAGTTGGCGATGGAGCAGATTGAGAAGCAATTCGGCCGCGGCTCAATCATGAAACTGGGCGACCAAAACGCCGCTAGGGGTGGCCTTGACGTTGTTTCTACCGGTTCGCTGGCGCTTGATATGGCCCTTGGTGTCGGCGGCGTACCAAGAGGAAGAATCATTGAAATTTTCGGCCCGGAAGCTTCCGGCAAAACCACTTTAACTCTTTCCATTATCAGCGAAGTCCAAAAAGCAGGCGGGGTAGCTGCCTTTATAGACGCCGAACACGCTTTGGATTCCATCTGGGCGGAAAAAATCGGCGTCAAACTTGACGATTTGTTAGTTTCCCAACCCGATACCGGCGAGCAGGCTTTGGAAATTGCCGAAACTTTGATCCGTTCAGGCGGCATTGATTTAGTGGTCATTGATTCAGTCGCCGCTCTGGTACCGCGGGCGGAGATCGAAGGCGAGATGGGTGATTCCATGATGGGTTTGCAGGCCCGCCTGATGTCCCAGGCTCTTCGGAAACTGACGGGAGCCATTTCCAAATCAAGAACGATTACCATTTTCACCAACCAGTTGCGGCAAAAAATCGGTATCATGTTCGGCAATCCCGAGACGACTCCCGGAGGACTGGCTCTGAAATTTTATGCCACCATCCGGATGGATACCAGAAAAATCGAGACGCTCAAAGACGGTGACAAAGCTTACGGCAGCCGGCACCGGGTGAGGATTGTCAAAAACAAAGTTGCCCCGCCTTTCCGGTTGGCCGAATTTGATATTTTGGAGACCGGCATTTCCAAAGAAGGCAGCCTGATTGATGTTGGTCTTGAATTGGGAGTGCTTTCCAAAAGCGGCGCTTTCATCCGCTTCGGCGAAACCATGCTTGGACAGGGTAAAGAAGCCGTCCGGATCCATCTCAAAGAAAGCCCGAAAATAGCCAAAGAAATCCTTGATGCCGTCTGGAAATCTTTCCGGGCCGGACAGATGAAGGAAAAAGTCGTCGGCAAAGAGAAAAGCGACTGAATTGGCTATTGGTCGTTAGCTCTTAGTCTTTGGTTTATTGTCAATTGCTAACGACTAAAGACTAAAGACTAAAGACTAAAGACCAAAGACTAAAGACTAAAGACTAAAGACCAATAGCTATAACCATGGATGAAGAAGAACAACATGCAAAATTACGGGATTACGCTTTTAAACTACTTTCATTTCGTCCCCGCAGTTGCCATGAGATAAAGCTGAAATTAGACGCATATTGCACTAAGAAGAAATTCCCGGAAAATTTAGCTGAAAAAGTCATCACCGATTTACTGGAGAAAAATTTCCTCAATGACGAAGAATTTGCCCTCTGGTGGAAAGAACAAAGATCAGGCCGAAGGGTCAAAGGATACCGTTTGATAAAAATTGAACTTGCGCAAAAAGGCATACCTTCGGAAATCATCGAAAAAGTCCTGGTTCAGGATCAAAATTCGAAGGATCAGGAATTAGCATCGGCTTTGGCATTAATCAGCAAAAAAAGCCGTTTATTTTCCCAAATACCGAAGAAGGAAGCTGAAGTTAAAATTGCCAATCTCCTTATGCGGCGCGGTTTCAGCTGGTCAATCATCAGTAAGGTAATTGACTCTATGGGGGAAAAAGCATACAATTAAGACATTCATGAAGTAAATTTGGATGTTAAGGATAGAAAAATGCCAAATAACCTAAAAATTTACAGACATCAATCTTCCGAAGCGCGATTATAAATCGTGTTTATCCTTCATTCCTCTTTTCTTCATGAGTAAGTTATAATTTTTCCGAAAGGAGAAAATTTATGTTATCAGTTCTCAAGACAATACTTACCAGATTGGAAACAATCGAAAAGCAGTTAAACGCAGAAGGAACTATTCAACCTTCTTCAAAAAAACCTTCCGTAAAACCTTCTGCACCTCAAGCGGCAGCACCTGTTTTCCAAGCGCCCTCCGTTTTACAGCAGGAAGCCAAAGCGATTATCATCGAAGCAAAAGACGAAGCTTTCCGGATCAAAAGAGAAGCGGAAGTCGAAGCGGGAAAAGTCCGTCAGGAAGCCATCAGCATTGAGAGCCGCCTGGTGGCCAAAGAAGAAAGCATCGATAAAAGGGTGGATTTTTTGGACAAGCGTGAACAGCAGCTTAGGAGTAAAGAAGATGAACAGGTGAAAAGACTGGCTGAGATCGAAAAGACCCGCATGGAGTTGATTGCCAAACTGGAAAAAGCCGCCCATCTGACCCGTGAAGAGGCCAAACAACTGATTTTGGCGGCTATGGAAGACAAACTGAAAGACGATATTGCTAAACAGATAAGAGAAGCCGAAACGATTGCCCGCACCGAAAGCGAGAAAAAAGCCCGCGAAATTATTGTCGACGTCATGTGCCATGGTGCTACCGATTATGTGCCGGAATTTACGGTTTCCACCATAAAAATCACTGATGAGGATTTCAAGGGCCGGATCATCGGTAAAGAAGGCCGCAATATCCGCGCCTTTGAGATGGCTACCGGAGTGGATGTGGATTTGGATGAAGAAGGAGTAATCAGACTTTCTTCGTTTGATTCCGTCCGGCGGGAAGTGGCCCGAGTTACTTTGGAGAAACTTATCCGTGACGGCCGGATACAGCCGGTGAGGATTGAGGAATTGGTGAAACAGACAGAAAAAGAAGTAGAGAAAATAATGTTTACAGAAGGCGAAAAATTATGTCATGCCGTTGGCGTCTATCATATGCCGGCGGATAAAGTCTCGCTTCTTGGCCGTTTCAAATACCGGTTTTCTTACGGACAAAACATGATCGCCCATACTTTGGAAGAAACGAAAATCGGGATTGCCCTGGCCCATGAATTGGGAGCGGATGTGAATGTCGTCAGACTGGGTTGTCTCCTGCATGACATCGGTAAAGTCATTACCGATAAGGAAGGTTCCCATATCCAATTAGGAGTAGAACTGCTTCGTAAAAACGGCATGCCTCAAGCGGTGATCGATTGTGTTGCCTCTCATCATGAGGATGTTCCCTTTACCTCGGTTGAGGCGATTATTGTCTATATTGCCGATGCCATCTCCGGCGCCCGTCCGGGAGCCCGGTATGAGGATATCGGTGAATACGTAAAAAGACTGGGGACTTTGGAAGAAACCGCCAAAGCTTTTCCGGGGGTAGAGAAAGCTTATGCTCTTCAGGCCGGACGGGAACTGCGGGTGATTATTGATCCGGGCAAACTGGATGATGCGGCGGTAACCGTCACCACGAAAAAAATTGCCGAAGAAATTGAGAAAAAGTTTCCAACTTTTCCGGGACAGATAAAAATCACCGCTATCCGGGAACTGCGCGTCCACGAAACAGTCCACTAGATTGGTTGTTAGTCTTTAGTCGTTAGTCGCTAGCAAAAAAGGAGTAAGCCAAAGACCAAGAGCTAACGACTAATAGCTAGATTGGGGCTTGACAACAGTAAAAAAATCTAATACATTGATTTTTAGATTACCACAACAATCCGCCAGCTGGCGGACCAGTCTTTTTTATCAAATCTTCTGCCCCGAGGAGGTGACTATTTAATGACAAAAGCAGATTTAGTCGTTTATGTCGCGAAAAAAGCCAGTTTGACCGCCAAGGCAGCCAAAGAAGCAGTCAACGCTGTTTTTGGGGCCGTCACTGAAACTCTTAAAAAAGGAGATAAAGCCGTCGTCACCGGTTTTGGAACTTTTATGGTCCGCTCAAGAGCCGCCAGAAAAGGAAGGAATCCGCAAACAGGTGCGCCGATTAATATTCCGGCTCGCAAGACTCCGGGATTTACCGCCGGAAAAGCTTTGAAGAAATCAGTCAGATAAATTATAAATCCGCCAGTTGGCGGAAAATATTTTAGAAGAACTCTCAAAAAACAAAAATTGCGGGAGTTCTTCTAATACTGTATTTCGTTAATTTCACATGTCATGTTTGCGTACCGGGACATTCACGAAATACAGTACTAATTTCTCTGATATACTATACCCGCATGGAAAATACTTCCATTATTATCGGTATCTCAGCCGGAATTGCCGGATACAAGATGCTCGATCTGATAAAAATCCTTAAAAGAAAAAGATATGATGTTCAAGTAGTGATGACCCGGCACGCGATTGAAATGTTCGGGGTGGGGGATTTTGAGAAAGTGACCGGTCATAAAATTAGCCCCCGGGTAATTCCCGTTAATTTTCGATACAAAGATGTTTTTCGAAGTTATAAAATAGACCATATAGAGCTGGCAGCAAAAGCCGATCTTATCGTTATCGCTCCGGCGACGGCAGATGCCATCGGAAAAATTGCGGGTGGTTTGGCCGATGACTTATTAACCACAACGATCCTTGCAAGCCATTCTCCGGTTTTGATCTGTCCCTCGATGAACAGCCAAATGTGGAAAAATCCGGCGGTGGAAGAAAATACGCAAATATTAAAAAAGCGCGGTTTCCATATCCTTCCGCCGGAAAGCGGACGGTTGGCTTGCGGGACCGTCGGTGTCGGCAGACTGCCGGATGTTGAAGAAATTGCGGGAGAGATTGAAAGAATATTATCACAATCAAAAAAATTAAAAGGGAAAAAAATCATAATTACTGCCGGAGGGACAACCGAGCTGATAGATGCCGTCAGAGTGATTACCAACAGAAGCACCGGCAAAATGGGAGCGGCACTGTCTGATGCCTGTTGGCGGCGGGGAGCACAAGTATTATTTCTCCATGCGGTTTCTTCGGTCATGCCAAGGTTTCCGGTTAAGGAAGCTAAGTTTACTACCGCTTGGGAACTTGAACAATTAATTAAGAAGAATATTAAAGATTACGATTGCCTTTTTCACGTGGCCGCCGTTTCCGATTTTATCCCGGAGAAATTTATCAATCGGAAAATCGACAGCAATCAGTCGATTAAGATATCTTTAAAACCGGCCAAGAAAATCATTAACCAGGTGAAAAAATGGAACCGGAAAATAAAACTCATCGGATTCAAAGCGGTTTATAAACTGCCGGAAAAAGAAATAATCAAAACCGCTTTTGAAAAATTAGAAGATTGCGGAGCCGATTACATTATTGCCAATGATGTAGGAGGTGAAGGTATCGGTTTTGCCGCCAATGATAATGAAGTCTATATCATTTCGGAAAAAGGTTTGTTGGCAAAAATCAACAAAGCGCCGAAAACAGAAATCGCAGAGAAAGTTTTAGACATAATATTTAACGAGAGAAGTTAATTTATTATCTGTCATCCCGACCGAGCCAGTCTGACTGGCGAGTGGAGGGATCTTCCGCGTTCCGGGAGTTGGAAGATTCCTCGACTTCGCTCGGAATGACAATTATTATTTAATTACTCGAAAGGAGAACAACTATGCAAGTTGCATCGTTTATCAAAACAAAAGTGGCGGAGATTAAAAAGACAGTCGGAAATGATTTGGCAGTGACGGCTCTTTCCGGCGGAGTCGATTCTTCCGTCGTCACTATGTTGGGACACAGGGCTTTGGGAGATCAACTCAAAACATATTTTATCAATAACGGTTTGATGAGAGAAGGTGAACCGGAGCAGGTTGTGGCCATTTTTAAAAAACTTGGAGTCAGAGTTGAAGTCATTGACGCCAAATCAAAGTTTTTTGCCGCTCTTGCCGGTCTTACTGATCCGGAAAAAAAGCGCGAAGCCATCACTCAGACTTTTTACAAAGAAGTATTTCAGAAACTGGTAAAAACCCATCAGGCCAGATATTTGCTGCAGGGAACGATTCTGACCGATATTGAAGAAACCGTCGCCGGCATCAAAAGACAGCATAATGTTTTTGCCCAGATCGGAATTGATCCGCAAAAAGCTTTTGGTTACCGGATGCTTGAACCTTTAATCGAACTTCGTAAAGACGGCGTCAGGCGGGTAGCCAAAGCACTGGGATTGCCGGTTGCCGTTTACCAGAGAATGCCTTTTCCCGGACCGGCCCTCTCTGCCAGGGTTATCGGTAATATTACTCCGGAGAAAATTGAGTTGGTTCGGAAAGTGACGGCGGTAGTGGAAAATCAGTTGAAGAAAACCGGAGCTTTTCAATACATGGCGATTTTGCATAACGACCGGGTGACCGGGATGAGGGAAGGGAAAAGAGCCTTCGGTTTACAGATAGAGATAAGGTGTTGGGACAGTTTTGATGCCCGGAAAGCTTATCCGACAAAACTGCCTTTTACCGTACTGACGAAGTCGGCGGATAAAATTGTTTCGCAATTTCCGGAAATAGTCAGCGTCACTTACAATATCGCTTCCAAACCTCCTTCCACCATGGAAGCGGTCTGACGGGAATAATTAACTAAGCGGTAATAACTGTTTTTGGACGCGTCTTCGTTTTACGGTTTGCTTGGAAAAATTTCGGGAAAGCACGCTGATGTTGCCGTCAACTTCCAAAACCGCCAAATCAACTTCGCTGATTTTCTCCACTCCATGTTCCCGAACCGCCGCCTCCAATTCCTCAAGTGAAATTTGGGCTTCATTCAGATGTTTTTGGATGACTTTGCCGTGATAAATAAGCATGAGAGGATTGCCCTGCATCAGTTGACTGATTCCCCTTGAGCGGAAGATCAGATTTTTCAAGATCCAGTTGGTACAAAAAAGAGCAGTGACCGCCGTCAATCCGCCGATTAACGTATAGTTGTCTCCGGTCATGGCGTTTTGGACAGAATTACTAATGAGAAGGATGAAAACCAGGTCGATAATCGAAAGTTGGGACAGTTCCTTTTTCCCGAACAGACGGATAGCGACAATGATGAATATATAGACAGTAACCGAACGGATGACGATCAGTACAATTTCCTCCATATACCTATTATATATTATAATAGTCTTTGAAAAGAAAGAAGCTAAATATTATTGGTTATCCTGATGAAGATCCGCAAAGACCGGCGAGAAAACCGCTGTCTGATCTGGTGAAATACTGCTTGTAGAGGCTGGTCGGCTGGCAATTTATTGGATTTTTAAGCAGATAACGACCGCTGTGAATGATCCTCCATGTATATTTGTATTAGTTACGAATATATCCCAGGCGTTTTGTTGTGTTGTGGAAGGCCCGCTTTTCACCGTATTCCAGTCTGTATTATAACCTCCAGGATTTGATACCGTATCTGACAGTCCGCCGCTGATGGCGATATCACCGGGATCACATTCCATATGTACCGCTGTTCCCGTATCATAATTGACATCGGTAGGTCCATATGTTTTTGAATAAAAAGATTGGGTGGTGATGCCGGATTCACCCTTAGGTCCCTGGTCGCCTTTATCCCCTTTATCTCCTTTTGGTCCCTTTTCACCGATAAGAAGCGCTTTCCGGGATCCTTTCGGGCATTCTTTCAGGATGCTGAATCCGTCATCGATCGACAGGATTATCCCCAGCTTATTTTCGCAGACGGTTGATATTCTTGGAAGAATCTCACCGGCCAAAACCGTAACGGTTCTAATGAAAAAGAAAAACAGGCCAAATAAGGAAAGGATAATAATTGGTTTTTTATATCTCATAATAATACTATAAAAACATACAACCTTCGCCATTGTCAACGAGTAATTGGTATAATTACAACCAGTATGCCGCAAAAATACTTTATCAAGACCTTCGGTTGCGCCCAAAATGAAGCGGATTCGGAAAGGATTACTTCATACCTAGGAGGCCAGGGGATGGTTGAGTCCCGCAGTATCAATCAGGCTGATTATATTGTCATAAATTCCTGTATGGTACGGGAAATGGCCGAAAATCGTGTTTATGGATTGATTAATAATCTGCAAAAGACCAAAGACCAAAGACCAAAAGCTAAAATCATATTGACCGGTTGTATGGTCGGCATGGCAGTTCGGGATAAAAGTGGCAAATTCATGAAAGTTTTACGGAAAAAAATGCCGCAGGTGGATGAATTTTTACCGATAGAAGAGATCGGTTTTGGCTATCCGCAACTGCGAGCGGATAAATTTCATGCGTTAGTGCCGATTTCCTCAGGCTGTAATAATTTCTGTACCTATTGCGTTGTTCCTTATTCCAGAGGCAGGGAGGTAAGTCGTCCTTATGAAGAAATTATTGCCGAATGCAAAGATCTGGCAAAAAAGGGTTACAAGAAGATAACGTTATTAGGGATGAATGTAAACTCGTATGGAACAGACTTGGTGATGGGAAATGAAACAATTAGAGGTTATAAGTTACGTGACAATCGAATGATCAAACCAATATTGGTTAAACATTTAGGTCGGTTAAGAATCCCAACCCTTTTTCCGTATCTTCTTGAAGACATCGGAAAGATTGAGGGGATTGAAGAAATTGATTTCATGTCCAGCAATCCCTGGGATTTCTCCGAGGAGCTGATTGAAGTAATTGTCAATAATCCTAAAATTTCAAGACAAATCCATCTGCCTGTCCAGTCAGGCAGCGATTCAGTTCTGGAACGGATGAACCGCTGGTACACGTGCGACGAATACCTGATGTTAATTAAAAATTTAAAATTAAAAATTAAGAATTTGAAAGTAAGTACGGACATAATTGTCGGTTTTTGCGGTGAGACTGAGGAAGAATTTCAAGATACGGTTAGTTTAGCCAAACAAGCCGGTTTTAATAAAGCCTACATCGCTCTCTATTCTGATCGGCCCATGACCGTAGCTCACAAGACAATGAAAGACAATATTCCCCATCAAGTGAAAAAAAGGCGCTGGCAAATCCTGGAAAACCTGATTAACAAGCCAAATCTG
>CAYGXQ010000007.1:43763-51029 GCA_964354025.1 uncultured Gammaproteobacteria bacterium
TTATGGAAAAATTGAAAAATCTTTTTTCCACTCGTAAAAAGCAAATTTTGATAATCGGAACCATAGTTCTCGTTTTCCTGATAATAATATCTTTATTGTTATCATCAAAAAAAGGACAGGAACTGTTAAAGACTCGACCAACCGGCCGGACGGGTACTATTACTCAATCTCCTGGTACCGGCGGGAGTGGGCAGAAAATTTCGGATAAAGAGAAGATATATTTTGTCAAATCTATCGAAAATCCTAAGGGCGCAAATACGGTTGAACTGTATTCCATCGATCCTGACGGCAATAACGCCAAATTGCAGGGAAAGATCGAAGAAGACGCCAAACAAATCGTCCCACTTTCCGACAATACTTACCTTTATATAGGCGATTTGGGTTTCTTAGATAGGGGGTTGAATATTTATTATTACCTTGCAGACAGCGGTCTGCGCCGTTCTGTTTATTTGGCAACAGATGGATTTCAGATAGAATCATATATTTTGTCTCCCGATAAGTCGGCTTTGGCTGTTTGGGAAATGTCCCAAGGACAGGTAAAAAGCGGTCTTACTCAGGTTGTCTATCAAAAGATTGACGATCCCCAAAGCAAAAAGGTGTTATTTTCCGAAGAAGTCTCCGATCAGGTGAAATACCCTATTTTCTGGTCAAAAACAACTGATCGGATATATCTTGATTCCTACAGCGCCAGAATGACCGGTCTTTATAGGGGAGTGTTTTCCGTCTCAATCGATGGCGACTTAAAACCTGTTGCCGGTCTTGGACTGGATGAATATTCTTCCAGCCCGGTTATTTCTTCCGATGGCCGATATCTGGCTTATACCGCCTATAACCAAAAAGCAAAAACCAAATTGCTTCCGCGTTCGGAAAAAGATACGATTAATCGGGAAGCGGTGATAAATCCCAACGAGATAAAAATTCTCAATCTGGAGACAGGAGAGATTTCAACTCTTGTTTCCGATATAAATGAGACAATTTTCGATAATTTATGTTTCGGACATGACGGACAGAAACTTATATACCGGACTTCAACCATTTCTTCCCAAACACAAGCGACGCAAAAACAATTCAGTATCGTCGATACCGCTTCGAAAAAAAGCTTATTGTTTTCCTCAAACACAAACGGCGTATTCCTGAAACAGTTTAAAGACGGAACGACTTTGTCCGGTTTCAGAACTATCCTTCCCGACAATCTTGGCGGAATCAACGCAAATTATATGCAGGTACTTGACGGCATTTATCTTTTTAATCCGGTGACAACCCAATACAGGAAAATTATTTCAGATGATATCGTCCAAATAATCGGCGTTAATTGAATATGAAAAAAATAATTTATATCTTATGTTTAATTTTTAGTTCAATAATTATTCCGAAAAGTCCGGTTTTGGCTGATGATACGCCGAAACTCGGGACGTTTACGCTGGCACCTACTGCTCCGGGTACATATAATGTTACCCCAGATGCCGAATGCAAACTGCAAATAGCAGAAGATAAAATCGCATGGATGGGTGGACCGGATTTTGAAGAAAAACATAAAGGAATCATGGAGAAAGAGATAAAAGAGTATTTGAGAAACTGCACAGATCCAGCTGAAGGCTGTACTAAAGATGAAAATACTTTAAATGCCAATACCCAAAAGGTAATGGATGTAATCCATGAAGTAAGCAAGAAAATATTCGGACGGGATGAGTGGATTTATGCCAAGACGCTCGCCCGTTATGCCATGCGCCAGGGTTTCGGACTATCGCCTGAGGGACTGCAAAAAATGGTTGAAAGTTTAGATCCCAATTGTCCTGTTGATTTAGGTCATTATGTATCGACCCCGATCTATTTTTATCCGGAAGACAATATGGATTTAAAATTATCCGTCGCCAACTCACCATTTTATTCTTTCAAATTAAATAAAGACGGGACGTTCAATTACCGTAACAACCTTTATTATTCTGTTCAATACGGAATTAACTCATCAAAACCAATCTTGCCAAAAGCCGGAAAATTAATTGAGAAAAGCAGACTTAACGTAGAGCTAGTAAAGATTACTGAAGAATTAAATTTTACAGAAAAAGAGCAGGATGATTTCACCATTTATTGGTTGTCCGCTTTACCCCAAGCAAGTTATTATTCTGTTTCTTTATTAGATCAAAAAGAAGCAAAAGAAGTTGCTCCTTGGATCGTGGAACCGCTTCCGACAACAGAAATCCGTTATATTTTTTATTTTAAACTCTTAGTGAAAAAACCGGATGATCTGGCAGTTGTAGATCATTTCATTCCTTTCGAAAGAAAAGGTTTCACCGTTGTGGACATCGGAGGAATAATCGACTGGTAAATCTTCACATGAATAAACTCCTCGTAATTTGCGGCCCCACTGCAACAGGAAAAACCGCCTTAGGCATCCGTCTGGCCAAAAAATTCGGCGGGGAAATTATTTCCGCCGACAGCCGGCAGGTTTATAAAGGGATGGACGTAATTACGGGCAAGGATATACCGGAAAATTCTAAATTTTATGAAAAGTGTCATTCCGAGCGGATCCGCCAGTTGGCGGAGCAGTCGAGGAATCTTCCAACTAATGGAGTAGAGAAGATCCCTCCACTCCTACAAGCGGGTAAACCGCTTGTAGTCGGTCGGGATGACATGCAAATAAGTTCAAAATCCCAAATTGGTTATCGGATAAAAGATGGGATACCGGTTTGGTTGGTTGATATTGTGGAGCCTGATTATCCTTTTAATGCCGGAGAATATGCCAGCCTTGCCCATCAGGTGATCGAATATTTGCGAAGGAATAATAAACTGCCAATCGTCGTCGGAGGAACAGGTTTATACATTAAAACTTTGACCTCCTCTTTATCCCTGATTCGTATTCCTCCAAACTTTTCTCTTCGGAAAAAATTAGATAAAATGAGCCGGGAAGAATTAGGAACATTATTACATCAAACGGATGCGGGGAAATGGGAAGCGATGAACCGTTCAGACCGCCTTAATCCCCGGCGTTTAATCAGGGCAATTGAAGTGGTCCAAGCGATAAAAAATGGTGCTGATACTATAAATACTAAACAGTATTTAAGTGAAAAAAATGATATTTTGTTTATCGGTTTGAGTGCTGAAAACAATATTTTATACCGACTCATCGACAAACGGGTAGAAGAGAGGTATAGGAGTGGAGCCATAAATGAAATTAAAAGGCTCAAAGATGCAAATTACGATTTCAACTTACCGTCTTTTACTGCCCTGGGTTATCGGATCTGGGACAAAGGAAATTCCAATGAGAAAATAATAAATAAATGGAAATATCTTGAGCACGCTTATGCCCGAAGACAGATGACCTGGTTTAAGAAGGAAAAAAGAATTAATTGGTTTGATATTACTGATAAAGATTATTTGTCGAGGATAGAGGAGACGGTAAAAAAATGGTATACTGATGGAAAATATGCCGACCAAAATTGAGATTTCCTATAAAACAATTATTTTTGCCGTCCTATTTCTGATCGCCATTTGGTTATTTGTACAGATAAAAGATATTCTTTTTCTGGTCTTTGTCTCTTTTATCCTCATGTCCGCTTTGAGGCCGCTGGTAGAAGGTCTCATTAGGCGCCGGATACCGAAAACGTTATCAGTAATCATTGTCTATCTTCTTTTTATTATTGTTATCGCCTTCATCGGCAGTGCCCTTATCCCGCCTCTGGTTACCCAAACCGCATACCTGACGGAAAGTCTTCCTGAATACCTGTCAACGGTTGTCCCCTTTATAAATATTGATCAACAGGTGATTGTCGGGCAAATTGCCCCGATCGGACAAAATTTGTTAAAAGTTACCGTTGGTTTATTTGGCGACGTTATTGCATTAGTAACAATATTTGTCATCTCTTTTTATCTGGTTATCGAAAGGAAAAATCTGGATATCCATCTGTCAAATCTATTGGGAGAAATAGCTGCTAGAAGAATATTAATTGTGATCAGGAAAATTGAGGAAAGACTGGGAGCCTGGGTCAGGGGACAGATAACTCTAATGGTAACAATTGGCAGTTTTACCTTTATTGGTTTAACTATTTTGGGTCTTCCGTACGTTTTACCCCTGGCGATTATTGCCGGTATATTGGAGATTGTGCCGACTATAGGACCGATTATTTCGGCAATTCCGGCGGTGATTATTGCTTTGACGGTTTCTCCGGTTTATGCCCTGATTACCATTGCCGTATATTTTGTTATACAACAGTTGGAAAACCAGCTAATTGTTCCTCTGGTGATGAAAAAAGTTGTCGGCGTTCCGCCGCTGGTGACTTTGCTTTCGCTTTTAATCGGGGCAAAATTGGCTGGGATCACCGGGGCGATTTTGGCCATTCCGGTGGTAGTCACAATTGAAACAATTATTTCCGAATATTTAAGACAACCTCAAAGAAATTAAAAACCTGTTTGAAAAGTCAAAAAAAATGTCATCGCGAGCGATCCGCCAGCTGGCGGAGAGCGTGGCGATCCCGTCGGAATTACTGTAGTATCACGGGATTGCTTCGGCTGCGGCCTCGCAATGACACTTGTCAAATAGGTTCTAAAAAGTCTACGGAAGCTCGTAAGCCAGATTCTGTTTAAATAACCATTTCTCTCGGTTGATGATGTTAGTCACCTTACCGCCCCCCGCCAAAGGCGGGGGATGCTCTCAAACTTCGGACCTCGGGAAGACATCCTGATAACGGTCCATTCGGAGATTGCAGCGAGTGGGATTGTAAACGTTTCACTTAAGGAACTATGATCTTTCGATTTTAAGTTCCAGCTACGTCTCTGTTACTCTCTCATCCTGTCAGTTCAGGAATCGTTCCCTCGAGCTTTCGCCTTCGGGACACCAGGCACGTACATTTTCATGTACGTACTCACGACTTGCGTCGAGTCCCCTGTCTTCTGCTGTCTGGACTTTCCTTCCCGCCAAAGGCGGGGTGGTTATCCGGCCTCCGTAGACAGCTGGTATTATACCATATTGACAAGGATAATATTTTTTGCTCATAATATTATATGAAGTTAAAAGTGCGTCGGAACTCTTTTTTATTTGGAGTGCTTTTGGGTCTTTTATTTCTTTTTTTCCAAACAAGTTCAGTTTCTGCTAAATTTAATTTTCAATTACCGAAACTACCGAAGTTGCCAACGCTGCCCAAATTACCAAAGATTCCACTGTTTCCAACTTTTCCGATCAGTATCAAACCGACTCCGACATTGACGTTGACTCCGACTTTAACTGCCACGTCCACACCAACGATAACTCCCACATTGACGCCAACGCCGACTATTACAGAAACGCCTACACCAACAGAGACGCCAACGCCAACTGAAACGGAAACACCGACGCCTACTGTGACGCCAACGCCAACTGAAACGGAAACACCGACTCCGACAATTACTGTTACGCCTACGGTTATTCCGACTGAAGGGGAAACACCAACGCCTACCGTGACGCCGACAGTGACTCCCGTATCTGTCTTATGCGGAACGCAATGTAATGCTGTTGGG
The DNA here is from genome assembly GCA_964354025.1 of uncultured Gammaproteobacteria bacterium. Classification (GTDB taxonomy): domain Bacteria; phylum Patescibacteriota; class Microgenomatia; order 2-02-FULL-39-11; family 2-02-FULL-39-11; genus JALHWS01. The sequence goes on from CAYGXQ010000007.1 coordinate 49,254, forward strand.
ATAGGATGTGATTGGAGTAAAAAGTGTGTTTGGAATATTAGTCAATGGATATGTGTTTGTTCTTCTTTATGCGGAGCGGACTGGTGTGATCCTTAGAATAAACGCTTGTATTTTGACAGTAAACTGATTTTCGTGTTATGGTCATAATCAGTGAGACCACTGCTTAAAGATTGCCAGTTAGATAGGTTATCAGAGATCTGTGCTGATATCGCCCAAGTTGCTTTAGCTTCGATTGTTATCCCCTTTGGTAACCGTTCAGGAGTTGATAAAACTCTGTCATCGCGAGTCCCGACGTTACGTCGGGGCGTGGCGATCCCGACGGGATTGCTTCGCTACGCTCGCAATGACATTTTCTTTGGAAACTCCTGAACGATTACCCCCTTTGCGCTTGACAGACCAAATTTACCGATGGTATTATGGGGATTAGCAACAAGTATAGTGCTTTGGTTATTAAGTATTTTATTTTCACGATCAAAATTATGAGTTTCAATGTCAACAATCTTGGATTTTTCTACCTCACTTTGGCTATCCTTGCCTTGGCTATCGCTATTGTCGCTTATCCTACTCTTCGTGAACGCTCCAGAAGCGGAAAGAAATAAACAGAGGCACAAAGAGAAGCAATCAAAACCCCAGATATTCCAGGAGAAAAACTGTAATTAAATATAATTTGACACCGGTGAATATATAAACTATTGTATTTCTGATGGGATATAAAATATTTTTACTGAATCCTTTATATTGTGGATTTTTATTCCGTTAATACTTTCTAAAGAATCAAGAATATGAGCGTAAATGAAGGATATTTGATCTTTTACGGAATGATGCTTGTTTTGGTTGCATTTCTCCTGTTTCTGGCTTTGGTTAACAATAGAAAGCCCCGCTCGTCCAGAAGATAAATCCGTGATGAAGATAAAAAATAATACTCTCAAGAGCATTTCGGGATGTTAACGTAAAGAGATGCTAAGTTGGGCTCCAAGCGCCTGGGCAACTTTCTGCAAGAATTTAAATGAAGGATTATATCCTCCTCCCTCAAGGCGGGAGATAGCAGATTGACCGGTTCCGACTTTTTTAGCAAGCTCTTCTTGCGACATTTTCTTCTTGAGTCGCTTATCAATTACCGATCGGATGAGTTCATATTCCGGCCCTAATTCATCGTAGTATTTCCGTACCTCCGGATCAGCCAGAAGTTCTCTTTTCATTTCAGAAAATGATTTGAAGTTTTTAAGATTTTTTATATGCATATAGCAATATTATCACATATACGTGATGCTCATGTCAATAGCTGTAAGCGTTTTTCAGCGGTTTCAATTTCTCGACGTGGAATTTTTTGGGTTTTTTTGACAAAGGCATGAATCAGAATGGCAGTTTCTTCCTGTACAAAATAAAGAATGCGTACCTCTTGTATTCCCCGAATACGAAGCTCATAAAGAAGATTCGTAATCTTTTTCACATGAGGCATAGCTAGATATTGACCATACTGTTCTATCAACTCAATTCCTCGCAATACTTTTGGTTGGGTGGGTTTCTGTAGTTTCTTGATAAATGCTTTTACATGATCATGATAAAGAACTTGCATGTAAATAGTTTATATTTTCTTACAATGTTTGTATACATGAATAATACTTCGTGTAAGGATGGATTATGAAGATTTTGGATGTTTTGTCAGAAGAAGATAAAGAAAGCCAATACCTAAAAATCCAAAACCCAGATATTCCAGAAGTTGAGGAAGATAGAAGACGATAATCGTCGTCGTTGGACTTTGGTCGTTAGTCTTTT
>CAYGXQ010000008.1:0-12137 GCA_964354025.1 uncultured Gammaproteobacteria bacterium
ATATAAACGCAGTAATATTTTGGCATGTGTTGTTTCCGGACGGGATTGCTTCGTCCGATGTGCATCGGACTCGCAATGACAATCATAATACTACAACAACTGGTAAATCCATGAAAGTGTGCCTGTTAGTGTCCTGAAATCCGAGTAACTGAAGCTAACTTATGAGGAAAATTGGTGTTTTGGGAAACTCAGGTTCTATATGGGGTAGCAAGTTTTTTGCAGGAAATAATATTATTCTTTCTCTTTTCGAATTTGAGTCTGATCGCTTTCAATTTGGGTAAGCATTTCCCGATGCCATTCTTGAGAAGAAGCTATTCTTATGTCCAATTGTGAGGCACAATCTAGCCGTAATTGGTTATATACATCAAATATTCCATTATCATGCATTGAAACAAAATAATCTGGATGTAGTTGTTTGACTATTTCTTCTTCTTTTGGAGGAAAAAATGTTAAACCGTTGGATTTTCTCAATTTTCCATAAACATCTTCGCGGGTCTGGTAGACATCAAGTTGAGGAATAAGGTGAAGGTGTGGATGATGCTCCAGCGGTTGAATTAGCCAATTTTCCAAAATTGAAGAAGAGAATGGAAGCCCGAGTCGGTTAAAAAGCTTTTCGATAACAGATGATGGTTGATTGTCTCTTAAAGATTCATAAACAAACGAATTGGTGGAAATTCCCAGTCGGTCAGCCTGTTGTTTTATTCGTGCAGTCGTCGTTATAGCTTGTAGAGCATGGGCCACTAATTCTTCAGGAGAAGATTTTTTGATCACTCTTATCCAAGAATCGACTGTCGCAAGTGGTTCTCGTGTTAGGGCAAGCACATGCAGTTTTTCTGCCGGTACTCCGGCATCAAGAAGTACGGCCAGAGGATTTAGAGTAGATTCCTCTCTGGTATCAGCGCCTAATGTTTCTTTGATAAATATTACCGGCTTATCAGGAACTGTGAAAACATAGGGATTTGGTTTTCCATTCAGGAAATCTCTAAGCGTTGTTTTAATCGGTTGTGACCAGGCATCTATCCCGGCTTCAGCAAATACACGAAGCATGGCTGTCGTTCCGCTTCGGCAGGGACCGACACCAAGAATGATATTCGGGATTTGGCCTTGGAAATCAATCCGGCTGGATAGATCGCTTGTTGTAACCATACAAGCAAGGATTTTACCATAACTTATATAAATTACATAAATGGTATAATACCTGCATGAGAACTGCAGGGATAATCGGTGGTTTAAGCAGGCAAACAACCGCCGAATTTTATTTAAGAGTAATGTCTTTGACCAATGAAAGGAACAAGATTCATCAGCCGCCGATCCTTTTATGGAGTATTCCGTTAAATTACAAGGTCGAAGAAAAAATGATTAAAGAAACTAAGGGAGAAGAAGGATATCTTCCTTATCTCATAGAAGCAGCTCAAAAACTGGAAAAAGGCGGTGCGGATTTTATCGTAATGCCATGTAATACAATGCATGTATTTATCGACCAAATTAAAAAATCCGTTCGGATACCGGTCATTGATATTATTGAGGAAACGATCCGGATAATCCGAAACAACAAAATTAAGAAAGCAGGTATTTTGGCGACTTCTCTTACGCTAAAAAGTAAAATGTTTCAAGACAATTTAAGAAAAAATGGAATTATTCCCATTCTTCCGGTGAGTACAGATCAATCAAAGCTTTCGAGGATTATTTTTAATATAGTCAAAACTACTACTTCTATAAAAGATAAAAAGATATTAGAATCCATAGTCGATAGAATGGTTGAGTCCCATGTGGAAGCTGTTATCTTAGCTTGTACTGATTTGCAACTTTTGAATCCCAAACGCAAAAAAATTAAAGTATTCGATACGATGGAGATATTGGCAAGAACAACAGTTGATATGATTTTAAATTAATTTTATCCATGAAGAATAAGATATTTTTCCCTCTCTCCGATATTATAGACAAAATATATCTTCAGAGAAAAAACTATAAATATCGCATTTTAAAAAATGGTGCCGGATCGAATAAATATACCAAAAATCATTATTTTCCGATAGAACAATTATTTGCTAAACATCAGGAAGAAATATTACTGTATCTTGGTGAACAAAATGATTTGGACAAGGTAAAAATAATTTTGGGCATCTTTATTGATAGTACATCTTTTGCAGATGTTTATCATTCGGTGAGACACCTTATTAAAAAAACCGATAATCCAAAAGTACAAAGTGGATTGATTAAAGTAGGTAGGATACTGCTAGGATTTAATCCCGATTCTTCCGTACCTTTCTATGGCTGTTTGGATGATTTTTATCGTGACGTCCATCTTAATAAGCAAAAATACATCAACGTTTCTACAGGCCACGATATAGAATTGATATATTCATTCTTGAAAAAAAACAGATTTGGTAAATATTCAAGAGATAAACATATTTTAGAAGCTGGTTGCGGTCAGGGCAGGATATGTAATGCACTGGCACAAAGAGGTATCCGAGGAATAAAGGGAATAGATATTTCTCAAAGTAATCTGGAAGAAGCGAAAAAAAACGACCCTGCCTGTTTAGTTGCATTTCACTATATCAATTGGGAAAAAGTTGATTTTTTAACTAAAGGATCGATAGATTGTATATTAAATGTCGGTAGGAATCTTCATCATGTCAAAAATTACAATGATTTATGCAAAACGGTTCTTGAAATGAAAAGATTGATGCATAAAAAAAGTAAAGCTCTAGTTGATTTTGCTGACAATAATACTGGAAAATATAAAGAATATAGAAAAAGATTGCTTCAAGTGCTAAAAGAATTTGGAATACCATACGATAAATTAGGTAGTATTGAGAAACAATTAGAACATATCGAATATACAGTAGATACGCCAGACGGTAAGCATTGGTTATTGCGATATGTTCCTCACAAAGAAACGATAATAAAAGTTTTCACTGATTTTGGATTTAAGATTAAAGAATATGAAAAAGAAACGATTGAAAATTGGCATGGAGCCCAAAGTATATATTACGAGGTAAGCTTTTAGCCTAATTTTCCCACAAAATCTGCGGGGAGGAGATTGGGAAGCTTTTTCAGTCCTAATTGGGTGAGCTTTTTATTCATATACTCCAAATCCAGCTTTTGACCCTGGATTTTGATGATTCCGGCCACATCACTCAGATGTTTATCACTTCTGACTTTTTCGCACCATAAGAGTTTATTGATGATCAGGTCTTCCGCTGAAATCAGGTTTATCGCCTGTTTGTTTATAATAACCCGTCTTTTTCTTCTAAATTTCTCTTTGTTGTAATCATCGTCTTTGACCAGCCAAAAATCCAGTTTGATACCGGAATCAAGATGATAAATATTTAAGTTGGTGGTGTCAGCGGTTATTTCGTCTTTTAAAAAAGAATCATCAAACTCGGTAAGGAATTTATTCAGTTTTGGGATGACAGAAGAACACACCTCGATTACAAAATCGATATCATGGGTGGATCTGGGAATTCCATAATAGGAAACAGCGAAACTGCCAGTAAGAATATAAGGAATTGCGTGTTTCTCCAATAAACCGGCAACCGTGATGAGAAGATCCCTTTGTCCAGATATTTCAGTCTTCATAGAATCTTTTTTTCAACTCGTCTCTCATGATTTTTTGGGTTATTTTACCTTTGTGGGTATCTTTGATATTTTGGATGGCGAGGGATCTCACGAAATCAGAAAGGAGGAAAGCCTGCATCATTCTTTTTTCTCCGCTTATGTTTTTGAGGATTTGGTATTGATTCATTTTGAGCCTGGAGCGGGAATCGGACCCGCGACCTAGTACTTACCAAGTACTCGCTCTACCACTGAGCCATCCAGGCAAATATAGTAAACGCTCGGACTTTATCCACCTCTGGTGGAACTGAGCCATCCAGGCAAGTTTTATCTCTATTTCAGATTGGTCTATTTTACAAAATATCCGGAGACGACTCAATGGTTGAAAAAATAAAGCCTGTTTTCCTATTGACTAATATTTTTTGGGAGTGTTATGCTGAAATTAGGAATTGAGGTGATAAATAATGTATAAACAATATCAAAGAGCCAGGGACAAAGTACATAAGTACCTGCGGGTTCATCCAAACTACAATGCCTGGGTGCATGTGGCTGCCGGAATGGGCTTCGGGATACTGATGACCTATCCGATGGTCGGGATCCATCCTATCCGTTGGGCGGTTGCCCTTTTGGCTTTTGCCACCGTTGCCCATTTCTATCCCTTAATCGCGGAGGATTAAGTTATCTTGAAAGGTCTTGAAAGGTTCAACCTTGCAAGGGGTACTTTTCAATAAACCCAGCCGATATAGGCGGGATTTTGTGCGGAATGGAGGTATTTATGTTGTCTTTTGCGATTAAACAATATCCATGATAGTAGTATTATCAAAAGAATCAAAAGACTGCCTGAGGATTGCTTCTTCCTTATCTGCAAACCCTCTGTTAAATTGAACACTGTAAAAACCACCGGGATCACCCCAAGTAGCCGCAAATGATTCCCCGGCCGCTTCAAGTTGACCAATTAATCTTTCTTCTTTCTCAGCATCAAATTCCGTCGGAAAAATGACATAAAATTCACTATTTCCCTCCAAAACATACATGACAGTATTTCTTATATTAATCTGTCTCACTTTTCCGATACCGAAATTAATAAAATCCTGTTGTCTATTTCCCTCCAAACCTTTTTCGATTAAATAATAAGCAGCATTAGCCTTAAATCCTCTTTTGAAATAAATCCAATCCTCAGGAGTCTGTACAATTTTCAAATTTAATGGCAGCTGATTTTGATCAAACATAAACATTTGAGCTATTGTTACAAGATTTGAATGCATATGAACTTTATTTTCATATTCACCGGCTGAAGAGGTGATATCGACAAAACATGGTCCATATTCCGGATGAATAAGCAAGTTATACCAACCCGCATCCCCGTTTACATGGGTTGCATTATCTAAAGCTTCAGCTAGTGTATTGAATTGTGAAATTGTTAAAGGACATTCATCAGAAGGCATTCCTTTAATCGCCCAGTCTGCCCACAACTCGATAGCTTCATCACCTAATTTTGGACTGATGATAGCTGCTCTTTCTTTTCCCGGCAGGAAAATAACTTTTCCGGCATCCGTTATCCTGCCCAGCAGCGTTAAATGTTCGACTAGTGCCTCCGCTTCAAACACCGCTTCGTGAAGCACTTGTGGCGTTGTTCTTATTCGGGAATAACTACTATTTGGATCAGAACTGATAAAATCTTTATCATATAAACACATAAAACACCCTTCTGTCCTGTATGTTGTTTTAACCTTTTTATGTGGTGTTGTTATTATTTTCCAACGAGAGGGAAGTAGCCCCGTTTTAACCGCTGATAGTGCATCATTATAATTTTCCCTGATGTTTGTCTGATATAAAGATTCTAAAGGAGACATAAGTAAGATACGTATCTTATCCGCTTATGTTTATACTGTCAAACTTTTGTTATGAAAAAGTTGAAAATGGTTCTTTTATTATATAAAATCGCCGTTATGAACATTGAATCTGGTTTAGCAGTAAGACCCGCAAGGATATTTCATTTATTAGATGTTAATCATATGGTTACCAGGCAAGAGCTGTATGGAAGAATTGCTTCTGCTTTTCCTGACTCTGATTCGATTAATAGACGCAATGATTTTATCGATGGGACAGTAAATTATACCCACAGAGAAGGGATAACAACAGAAGAAGTAGCTGTAGTTTTAAAACCGGCAGTGGTTCGGACACGATTAGGATTAATATGTGATACTCTTTCCCGGCTCTCAGCCCGAAAAGAAGGAAAATTGCCGGAATATACTATCCCTGAAGTATATGATGCTTATTCTGTAATTGCGGCAAACTGGCTTTCGATACACGGTTGTTTAGGGGTTGATGGACATGGCAGGGCCTTAATTCGGTTATTACCGATTACTTTAAATACAGCAGGATACCCTTACGAAATAAATTATAAACAATTTTATGATTTAGGAACTGGTAGTTTTGATATAAACAAATCTATGATAGCAATTTTATATCTTAATGGCCATTTGAGGGCTGGGATGAGGATAATGGCGGCCAAAAAAGAACTGGATCAAAAAGGAAAAATAAGCGGGGTGCTTTTAGATCCGTTTATATTTGGCGATAAATTGACCAGACAAGCTGCCGATAATTATGCCCGGAAGGTTTGTTGTGGAAGAACTCTGTAGTAAGGTAATTCAATTCGGTGCTCTTGGTGGAAAATCCTTGTCATACATTGATATATCTCCAATAGCAGGTAGAATGTGCAGTGCTTGTAGTTTGGTAGAAACAGCGTTTGCCGCAAAGATAATTCCACTGTGAATTCCTTGTCGAATCCGTTTATCTATAGGTACACTGCCTGCGTTTCCAAATCCTTCAAATAATCCAAATGTTGCCCCTGATTCTAATAGCATGACTCATATTTTAAGCATTAGGTAATATTATTGTCAATACATATTATTGACAAAATAAAGCATTTCCTGTAGATTTAAAAAAATTTAGTATTATTTGATCTCTTAAATATTATGTCAAAATTTGAATCTGAACTAATGAGACGCCCTAATGTTTGGGGTCTATCACCATCCGTCGATATTCCAAGATCTACTTATTTGAGATTGAGAGGAGACGGTATGGGCGGTATAGGAGTAGACAAAGAAGGTAGAGTTGCATTCGACAGAGGACGGGCAAGTGATTTCTGGCAACCATTTCACGGTGCTGTCGACTTAATTGATCATACTAAACCTCCGAGGGAAAAGGCTAGAGGAGTTTGGTTAGTAACCAGATTACATAATGATTGTTTAGAATTATGGTCTTTAGCAGAATTAGATACATTTGTTTCAGGACTGAGAACTGGAAAGAGAATGCAAGAGTTAAATCGTCCAGCAAGACATTTATTAAGAAGAGACGTAGATGTACCAATTAAACAAATAGTTGATCACCTACAATTATTAGCTGAAAGAGGTATTCTTACAAGAAGAGAGGCGGCTCATGATTTATCTAGAATAGTAAGGAGCTATGGTCATGCAACAAGAAAAACAGGGATCGGGAAGGCAATCAGACAAGATCCATTTGATTCTAAAGCGTTGAGTGGTCTATTGTCAGCTAATATAAGAGGAGTATGGACTAATGCATGTTTTCCGTTATCAGATAATAATGAAGGTACTCTTTATGGTACTGATTTAATCATTTTACCACCCCAAAGCAGACCTGCAAGAAGATTGGATGGGATAGCTGCTTTAGCTTAAGACTTTAATAAGGAATATTTTCACCTCCACTAATCCACGCGATCGCTCGCATTTATGGTGGTTTGATGATTGTTCTATAGCCCTTTACAAGGTTCAACCTTGCAAGGTGTATATAGTTATTTCAGGTAGGTTTCTATATTCTCCAAATGTTCTTCGTAGGTAGTGCTGCAGTGGATGTTTTTGCCGCGGTCGTGGAGATAGAAGAAGCAATCCGTCTCCTGCGGATAGGCGACAGCCTTGATCGAGGCTAAAGACGGGGAGCAGATGGGAGTCGGCGGCAGGCCCTTATATAAATAGGTATTATATAGAGAGTCTTTTTTCAAATCTGCCGGCGAGACGTGCGGCCACCAATCCGAAGGTTTTCCAAGTGCATATTGTGCGACGGCATCAATCTGCAATTTCATGTCCTTAAGAAGGCGGTTCCAAATGATACCGGCGATTAATGCCTTATCTTCATCTCCGCCGCTTTCCCGCTCGATCAAAGAAGCGATTTTGATGGCGGTGTCGCTTTTGATATTTTGCTCAAGCAGGTCTTTTTGGAGTTGGGCGTCGAATTTTTCGTTAAAATTATTTATTAACCGTTGGGCAAATTCCTTGCCGGTATAGTCGACATTTAGAAGATAAGTATCGGGAAACATGTAGCCTTCGCGGGCGTTGTCCAAAAATTCTTTTTCCCTCGTCTGGTCCCAGTTGAACTTGGTTTTCAGTTTCTCCGCCGTCTGTTCGACCCGCAGGCCGGGTACAAGCGTAATCCATTTCTGGTAAGGGTGGTTCATCAGGGTATCGGCCACCGAAAACAGAGTCATCCGCCGGGATAAGTTATAAGCGCCCGGTTCCACAGTGCCCGGGAAACGGATCAGCCCGGCAAGAAGTGTAAACAGTCTGGTGCTTCTGATAATTTTTTCATTCTTCAGACGGTTATAGATTTCTTCCTGTTTGGTGTCGGGATTGATGACAAATCTTATTTCCTCACCGGAAAAAGAAGCCGGCGAGAACAGGAAAAAGATATACAAAAGCAGTACAATGGTGATGGTTACAACCAATTTTCTGATCAACATACGAGATTGCCGCGTCCCGCTTATAGGGGGGACTCGCAATGACATCTGATTCATGAAAACTAAGAAAGATATCCTTATTTTAATCATTTTATTGGCAACCGCAACCTCTATTTTTTACCGGATCTTCGAAAACATGCTGGTTTATACAATTCCTTATGACTACCGGTATTTTTCCGAACGCTTCGAAAATTCCCAATACAGCCAAGGCAGTGAGGCAAAATTTGTTATCTCCGATTACGACCTGTATTCCTACGCCGGCTATTATTATATAAACGGCGGGGAGGTCTCAAGGGTAAATTTTGAAAACCCGCCTTTGGGAAAATATCTGATAGGCCTTTCGATATTACTCTTTCATAACCAGTTGGCGATCAATGTTTTTTACGCGGTCTTTTATCTGGTGGTGACTTATTGGTTGGGAATTGTTCTGTTTAAGGATAAGCTGATTGCCGCTCTAGGAATTTTCATTTTAAGTCTTGATCCCTATCTTCATCAGGTCTTGAAAGTACCGATGCTTGATTTCCCGAGCGGCCTTTTTTTCCTTTTAGGTTTGCTGTTTTTCATCAAGGGGAAAAATTCTTGGCAGTATGTTCTCTCGTCATTTTTTTTCGGGATTAGTATTTCGGTGAAATTCTTCCCTTTCTTTTTTATTGCTATCTTTTGTCTTACTCTTTACCAGTTTTTTGCCCGCCGAAAACAATTCTTTGGCTATCTTTTGAGTTTGCCGGCGATTGCCATTGTCTACTTGCTTTCTTACGCGGAATTTTTCACCAGAAATTCATTACCGGCATTTATCAGATACCAGTGGTGGGTAGTGCGGTGGCGGATGGGCAATCCGATTGTATTGGGTAATGCTTTTCAAACCATTTTCACCGGCAGTTTCCGGCCCTGGTGGCCAACTGCGGAAACTATCCATAGCTATACTTCCGAATGGTCGCTTTTCATTCCACTTTTGGTTGGATTGACCATATTAAGTATTTTAGTCATTAAAAAGGAAAAATTGCCGGTTTTTCTCTATCTTCTGATTTGGGTCTTCCTTATATATATAAATGTAGGGACGGAAGGAGGGCTGAAATATCTTTCGCCCTTTTACGGCCTTTTTGCTCTCTTCGCCTCGGCGGTATTAATATATTTAATAAGGTTATTAGTGATGACGATCGGTCATAAAATAAGATGATGAAAAATATTTTTGATAAAAAATCTTTAGCGAGTCTTTTCTGTTTAGTTATCTTTGTTCTTTCATATGCCGTCTGGATTTATGCTTTTTGGCGAAATGATTATTTGATTACATCAATCGGCTTAATTTATGTTTTGGTATTTTATCTACTTTTTAAGCCAAAGTATTTTTGGCCATCGGTAATTATCGGGAGTACTATCGTACAGGTAATGGAACTGGGAGTAAACAGTAACGGTGCCTGGACTTATGCGACACAAACACTCTTAACTTCACCGCTATATTTGATTCCCAGTTATATTATAGGGATTCTTGCCAGCAGGGAGTTTGCGCAACGATTTATTATTATTTTTCGTTTAAAAGATCAAGAAGTGAAAATCAGCCGAGGCAAAGAAACAATAGTCAGTTTTTCCCTGATGATTTTTTATATAATTTTGCTGAGATATTTCTGGCAGGATGAAATTATAGTACTAATTATTACTTCTATTGTTGCCATACTGCATCAAGCCTGGTTGAAAAACAGGCAGAGTCTGATAATATTTATTCTTGCAGCTGTTTTTGGAGGTCCGATAGATGCGATAGGGACTTATTTCGGAGCCTGGTCTTGGGGTAGACCGACGCTTTTTGGAATTTCTCTCTGGACGCCGATTATGTACGGAAATTGTTTTACCCTTTTAAACAGGTTTGTTATTCTTCTTTCTTCTTATCTGAAAATAGAACCCTCAGAACGAAATGGTGGGACGTAATCCTGATCTAATCGGGAAACGTCCCAACCACGTTTAAATTTTGCTATGCAAAATTTATTACGTGGTGCCGGGACTAGGACTCGAACCTAGGAAGGCGTAAGCCAGCAGTTTTACAGACTGCCCCGTTTGACCGCTTCGGTATCCCGGCTGGAGCCTCCTGACAGAATCGAACTGTCATCAGCGGTTTACAAAACCGTCGCTCGGCCACTGAGCTAAGGAGGCGAGTCAGCCTTTTTATTTTACCTTAATTGCCTTTATCGGACAACGGGTGCTTGACTGAACTGCTGCTTTTTGTCACACTGGGGTCAGGGATATTTCTTGTGAAAATAAAAATCCTTGTTGCGCTCATCGTTTTAAGCGCTCTGTTTCTATTTATATTATTGATATTACCGAAAGGTAATCAAAATCAGGTGCCCGTATTGTCTGTTCCTTCTCCGGTAGTTTCTGTCACTTCTGAACCGATAAACACAAATAAGGCAGTTGCTCAAGTAGGCGAAGAAAATATCTATCAGAATATTCTCGATACCCGTATAGCTTTGGCAGTGGCTGCCGGTAAAAAGAATGACGAAGAATTAAAAAAAGAGGTGTTAGACAGTTTCGTGGAAGAATCAATACTACTTCAGGAGAGTAAAATAACTCCGGATCCAAAGATCTTCAATTCTTCAGGGTTAGACATTGTCCAACGGGCTCAAACTGCCAGCCAATTAAAATACGATCAAAAAAATGGCTTCGACAATCAGATCAACGGCAAGGAGGGTTACATAATCGCTGTCTGGACCAAAAACATGAAAATCCCTGCCATGGGCTATGAAAAAAGCAAACAAATCGCCCGGGAGAAGATTGACAGTTTATATAATGAGGTGAAATCCGGAACGATTACTATTCAGGAAGCCGGCGAGAAGATTAAAAATGACGCGGTCATTGCCCAGATTGACAGTTCATATAAAGGCAATGCCATTGCTCATTTTAAAATCACCTCAGCCGATGATATGTGTAATACTTGTATCCGTGAAATGACTGCTGACCTTTGGGCATTACCGGAAAACGGGTTAACCGGCATTTACACTTTACATCGTACGAAAGACGAAGAATTTTATGCTTTCGGCCAAGTCACCAAAATTCAAACCGGAGGATCAGGAACTTATGATGAATGGTTTGGTAAAATGAAAGAAAAATATGCACTTAAAATCTATTAAAAACTTACTGCTTTTTATATTCGTTACCTTTTTGTTTTTCGCTTCAGCGGATAATGCCTTTGCGGTACCCTTGATCCGCGGACGTATCAACCTCAATGGTACCGGCACCTATCTTCCTCTCGATGGCGATCCGCTTATAAATCTAAATTGGTGCCGGAGAGATAGCGGTTCGACTAAGAGTCCTCTTATGTGTTCGCTATTACCAAAAAATGATGTCTGGTACACCAAACAACGCTGCTGCCTTGTACCGGGTGCAGGCGGAACCTGCGCGCAATATAATGTTCACTGCGATAGTGTCTTATACGACGACAATTGTATCTGGTGCCACGGCTGTAGTCAGGGTGAATGCACTTGTGAACCAAGAACTGAGGCTGACTGCCAAGCCAGAGTAAAACCTTTTTACAACTCAATGCTTCCGTATTTTGCCTGGCCCGTGTCTTGTGATCTTTACGATAATAGTGTTCAGGGTGTTTCGGATGCCTATTATCCCGGAATATTTTCTAAGATTTCATTTAAAGTTGAGGATAATGCACCTTCAAACATCAATATTGGTTACTCAATTTATATTCCTCCGACTCCAACTCTCACAATTACTCCCACCGTTACGGCCACTCCTACACCGACTGTTACCAATACTCCGACTCCAACTATTACAAAAACTCCAACACCCACGGTTACCAAAACTCCAACACCGACGATTACAGTGACGC
>CAYGXQ010000008.1:12237-13870 GCA_964354025.1 uncultured Gammaproteobacteria bacterium
CAACCGTTCCACAGGCTACTTTTACTCCGACTCCAACCATTACCAAAACTCCAACGCCAACTATCACCAAAACACCCACTCCGACTATTACCAAGACTCCGACACCGACTACTCCTCAGGCTGTTTCAACACCGACAACTACGGTTACTCCCACCAAAACATCCACTCCGACGATTACAGTGACGCCAACCGTTCCACAGGCTACTTTTACTCCGACTCCAACCATTACCAAAACTCCAACCCCCACAACGACGGTGACTCCGACTTCCACCCGGACACCAACTCCGACAATCGATTGTACTTGTTTTGGTGACTATAACTGTCTCGGGAAATCTCCACCCTGTAACGGTTTATTATGTGTCATCGGCGGTTGTAATCCGCCGGTTATCCCCACGGATACGCCGATACCGACAGTCACGATCACACCAACTCTGACACCGACACCGACAATGACTGCGACCCCGACTCCAATACCTCCGACGGTTACAAACACACCAACGTCTACAGCAACGCCGACACCGACGTCAACTGTTACCCCGACACCGGCTCCTTTTTGCGACTGTGACAGGACAGAACTCCTCAGCGCGACGGTTGCTCCGGGAGAGACGGTTACATTTCGCTTATGGATGAAAACCTCTTCCAACGCGGAAGTGCGCGAAATTGTTTTTAATATCTGGACCGACGGAAAACAGACGATTACTCCTTTACCTCCTCCTGATTATACATCCGGAGTTTTAAGACTGAGTGAAGAAAAAGTGGTAAAAGCAGCCAATCCGACACCGGTGACTGAAGACGGCAAATATTATACCGACTGGTATTACGCTGATTGGGACTGGACGGTACCTTTCGGTGATGCCGGTTTTTCCACTTATTATCTCAAAGCTATGTTTTCAGATTCCACCTGCGGACTGCGGACAACCGCCAGTCTGTTGAATACTTCAGGACAGGTAGCCGGTACTACCACCACAAACAATAACAGCTGGTTTAATAAAACTCTGACTTTATTGGGGAATATTGTCGGTCTGCAGGCAGTTATTCCTTCCACGCCCACGCCGACGCAGGTACCGACAAAAACTCCGACTCCGACTCCGGATCAGATGATGCAGGGCCCGCCAAAATTGCCGCTCGGCGGTTACTGCGCCGGTTCAACCCTTCTTGCTCCTTCAGGAGTCAGGACAGAGCAGTTGGGAACATTCAGCCCGTTTTGTCCGTCACCGACACCGGAAATAGCAAAAGGGATGTGTCATGAGATGTTAATAAAGATTTATAATGGAGAATAATCGGAGAAAAAAACTTATCATGAAAATCTTTTTGAAATCAGCGCTTACAATTTTTGGCGCAATATTGATATTTATTGCTTTCCCCAAGATGGTACAAGCCGCGATTAATTCACGTCCTTTTCCGACAGGACACACATCATTGCCGATGCCAAATAAGGAAATTATCGTCGGTTTCAAAGAATCACCTAAAACCAAAAACCTGATTTCGCTTACCAAACAAAAAAATATCACCGTAAAAAACGGCCTTTCGTCGACAAAAGCAATGGTTTTTTCCATCGGAGACAAAAATATAAATGAAACCTTAACTGATGTAAAAAAGGATCCCAATGTCGCTTATGCTTACCCGAATTACC
>CAYGXQ010000008.1:13970-47534 GCA_964354025.1 uncultured Gammaproteobacteria bacterium
ACCTTAACTGATGTAAAAAAGGATCCCAATGTCGCTTATGCTTACCCGAATTACCGTATAAAATTATTAAGTATTCCTAATGATCCGGGGATTGCCGCCACCCCGATACCCATACCCGGTCAACCAACCGGCCAGCCAAGACTGCAATGGAATATGTTTAATATGAAACTGGCAGGGACGGGAAAAAGCGCCTGGGATGTGACAACCGGTTCCGGTGACGTTAAAGTGGCCGTGATCGACGGATCTTTTGACACGACGCATTTAGATCTTGCCGAAAAAATTACCACAAAGGTCGACTGCGCCAAAGCGACATGTACCGAAGTGCTAAGTTTTTCCAATAGTGAAAATAATTTTATGGGAACTTATCACGGGACGCATGTCGCAGGTTTAGTTGCCGCCGGAACAAATAACAGCATCGGGATTGCTTCTTCAGGCTATAATACCAAAATTACGGTGATCAGGCTGATGGACGATGACGGTGATATGAATATCAGTTACTTGATCAACGCCATCCGCTGGGCAGCCGATCAAGGGAGCAGAATAGTTAACGTTAGCCTTGGCCAGATGCAGGAAAACTTGGATAGCGCTGCAATAACCGGACTCAATGATGCGGTAAATTATGCCTGGGGGAAAAACACGCTGGTTATAGCTGCAGCCGGCAATTGCGGAAAGAGTGACAATCCGCACCCTGCCGGTATTACTCCCGCTCCGGACGAAACTGATGCTTGCGACCAGGTGGATGTAAACGGCAACTTTATCGCTCACATAGTCAATCCCGTCATGTATCCTGCCAATTCTCCAAATGTCTTATCAGTGGCGGCTTTGAAAGTCGATAATACTTTAGCTTCTTATTCTGCTCACGGCAGTTGGGTTTCAGTAGCCGCGCCCGGAGGAAATTGTACGCCGGGAGTTGATAATTATAACTGCATTCTTTCGACTGTCCCTCCGGATACTGCCGGCAACAGTTATGGTTACTTATGGGGAACTTCGCAAGCCAGTCCGATAGTGGCCGGTTTAGCCTCATTATTGTTATCAGTGAACCCGGCACTATCCAACAGTCAAGTGAAAAATTATATCGAAACAACTGCCAACAAGTCGATTGCGGCCGGTTCAACCAAAAACGGCGCCGTTGACGCTTTGGCCGCCTTAGAAGCTGTTAGTTCAGGCGTCAGCGTTACACCAACTATGACCGGACAACCCTCAATCACTCCGACCAAAACTCCGTCAGTGACCCCGACCTATGGATCGACAGCCACCCCGACGAAAACTCCGACTCCGACTTTATCGCCATATCCGACTACCGGTGTATCCAAACTTTCCAAACAACTGCCGGTTCCTTTTCCCACAGGACCATATTGTCCGGTGACGGTGATTAGCGGTTTAAATGAATGTATCAGCGATGCTAAACTGACCGGCGATGCCAACTGTGACGGTAAAATTGATTCGGCGGATTTTCTGATCTGGAAGAGTCAATATGATACGTTACCGCCACCGCGGCCAGTCAATAATAATGCCAATTTTTCCTGTATTGAAGGCCAAAACGCTAGTTATTTCGTAGACCTGAATGACTTTGAGATTTGGCGGAAAAATAAAAGTCCTTGATATTCGATTAAAAAAATTATACAAATATATTAAAGGGTTTTTTATGTACGGATTAAATATTCCGAAAAAACATATTATAGCCTCATTTTTTGTATTGGTGATGATTGTTGTTTTGCCTCTGGTGATTATTTTGGTGCAAAAACGGCAGGATATCCGGCCACGAGCTCAGCAGGGGAATGCCAACCTTTTACTTTCGGTTAACCCAAGCAATCCTGAGGTTAACAACGAGATACATGTGATGGCAACGGTGCAATTGACAGTTGCCGCTTTACGGATTTCCGGAGCGGATTTCACGATTTTGTATGATAAAGCCAAATTGGAAGCGGTTTCGGTTGTTCCCGCCATTGGCAGTAGTGAAGCATTTACCGAGGCACCGATTGTGACCAAAGAAGGCAGTTTCGACGGCACTTATAATTTCTTGCGGGTGGTGGAAGTTTCCACCAGAAGCGCGAACCTACTTAAACCCAATTCAGCCAAGCTGGCAGATATCACTTTCCGTACGAAAGCAGCCGGCCAGGCGGTTATTAAATATATCGATGACAATAATCTATTACAAATTGTTGGAACATCAACTCCTTAGAAGAGATAAAGTATGAGGAAGTTAACGAAAGTACAATTATTAGGAATTATTTTTATTATCCTCCTCGTGCTCGGTTTGTTGGCAACTTTGTATTTAGTGAAGATGCCGCAGGAAATCAGGAAAAAAGCAGCCGCGCCGGCCGGCAGCCAAAAGATCGGCGTTATCGTCGTTCCGGATAAAACTACTTTAGCCTTAAACGGAACAACCAATGTCAAAGTTTATCTGAAAAATATCAGCACAAGCAGCCAATTAGTCAGAGTGGCCGGTGTCGATTTGTCATTAAGCAATACCAATCTTACTATTGCAAACATAAACTGCAACAGCACCTTATTTCCCAATTCCGTCGCTAAAGATGTAGTCGGCAATATTATTTATTTATCCTGTTATGGCAAAACTCCGCTTGCCAATCTGCCTTCACCGACACCCATACCGATCAGCCCCGGCAGTCAAGTAATATTAGGCAGTTTTGACGTCAACGGTATCAATACCGGTTCAACGGTTATTAATGTTATTCGTACCAGTGTACCTGAAGCTACGACTTCTGTCGATATGGCCGATAATGGTACAGGTGTGACTTTTACTGTATCCGGTGGACTTGGTGCAGGACCGACAATCACTCCGACTGTGACTCCGACGGTGACACTGACGCAGAAGATTGCCGTAATTGTTGATGTTCCGGATAAGCCTGATAGGAAATTAACGGTTGGTGAGACTGTTCACGTCAAAGTCTATCTGAAAAATATCAGCGCCACCAGCCAGTTGGTCCGAGTCGCCGGTGTAGACTTGACTTTGACCAATCTGACAGCTTCAAATGCCACCTGTAATACTACCTTTTTCCCCAATTCCAATCCCAGCAATGATGCCGATAAGATTGTGGGAAACAGCATTTATTTCACCTGCTATGGTAAGACACCTTTGAGCGTCCCGACACCAACTCCTTTGCCGCCAACTCCAACCCCAATCCCGATTGCTTCCGGCAGTCAGGTCTTATTTGCCAGTTTTGATGTGAGAGCAGTTAGCGCTGGTGTGACAACTAAAATTATAGTTATAAGAACCGCTGTGCCGGATGCGGTTACTTCTGTTGATATGGCCGACAACGGGACCGGCGTGACTTTTACTGTATCCGGTGGATTGGGTTCAGGAACGACAGTCACTCCGACCCCTTTTGGCAGCGGAGAAAGTATAGACATCGGGACCAAACAGGATTTGACCATCAATATCGGTGGAGGCGGACCCTTGCCAACAATCGACCCGAATACACCTCAGATAAAATTCAAAATAGCGCTTGAATCGGACAAAAAACCGGAGATAAAGGTGCGTTTGAAAGTTACGGATCTTGCTCTTATGTTATCACACCCGCCGACTGCTGATGATTTTGACAGTTGTACCCAGACACAGGCAGGAGAATATGTTTATCATGATATTCCAATGGTCTACGGTGGAAGTGATGTAGATATTAACGGAGTCAATTATCAGGTTTACCAGTTAAAATCCGGCGCAGCATTTCAAATAGGGACAGATCAAAATGCTATTTCGGCAGACGGTTGGCTGCCTCTGGTTGGAACGACCGGCAATACAATATATTCATTATCACTCAAAGGCGAAAAACACCGGAGCATGAAAATGATTGAAAAAATGTTTTTAAACAGCGGACAACCGTTAGGACAGGAATTTAACTGGGTGAACCAACCGCTTGAACCTGGTGATCTGCCTGATCCGAATAATAGTTTATCGCAGGATTGTACCGTAAACAGCATTGATATCGCTTTGATAGAAAGCCGCATTGCCGCCACAGACAATGATAGTTTGACGGTCGCTGATGTAAATTATGACGAAGTTGTGAACGGGAACGATGTGGCCAAAGTAGCCCATACTTTATCAACTAAGCCGGATGATGAATAAGACGGAGGTATTTTTATTATGAATTCAAAAGGAGCGACGGAACTGAAAAAGATCTTACTGGTGGTGGGAATTTTATTCGTCCTCTTATTGGTTTTTTTTGCCTTGAGGTGGCAAAGATCGTTAATGCTGAAAAAAGTGGGGGATAATGCTCAAAAAAACGCTGAAAAAATTATTAAAGAAACGGAATTACCGCAGACAAAAGAGCCGTCGTACCTGATCGGACTATCTCCAAATCCGGTACAATCAGGCGACGTTGTTAATGCGGAAGTGATTTTTGATGCAGCAGGGAAAGAGGTAGTTGGTTCTGATGTGATAATAAAGTATGACCCGACACTGCTTCAGATAGAAGAGGAAATTGTTCCCGGAAAATTCTTTTCCAGTTATCTGCGAAAAACAGTCGATAATTCACTGGGAATACTCAAGGTTACCGGCATCAATCCGGCAGGTGACGGACAAAAACCGGGTTCACCAGTAGTCTTTTTTTCCGTTATTTTCAAAACAATAAAGCCCGGAGCATCAGTAATCAAATTCGATTTTAAGAAAGGTAAGACGAACACAACGACTCTGGTGGAGAAAGGGACAAGCAGGAATATTTTGGGTCTTGTTTCGGATGTAAATTTGATAATAAAATGAAATTGAAGATGAAAAAATTTCTGGGTTTTTTTATATTTGGAATTGTTGCCTTCCTATCCTTAGGAGCGAAGGAGACCTATGCTCAAACCTTCAAGTTAGAGTTGGCTAATCCTTCACAGACAATATCCGTCGGTAGCGCTTTTCAGGTGAAAGTGCTGATAAATACCGGCGGCCAGCAGGCGATAAACGGTGATGCCTTGATCACTTTTAACCCGGCCGCGGTCTCGGTGGACTCGGCGGTAACGGGGAGTTTTTTCAGTTATTTTTCCGCCAATCCATTGGGCGGAACAAACAATAAATACCTGGTAAGCAGCTGGGAGGAAAGCGTCGCTCACGCAAAAACCACATCGGCCGATACTCTATTTGCCACTATGTCCTTAACTGCCAAGACAAACGGTACCACCAGTCTTTCTTTTGACTGTACGGCAGGGAATGAAGCTGATTCAAATATAAATAAGGCTTCTGATTCAACCGATATTCTTAATTGTTCCGGATTAACTCCTCTGAGTCTGACGATCGGATCAGGAGGAGATGTGGCAGCCAGTCCGACTCCGGGTGGCCTTACACCTACAGTTGCGCCAACGTCATCTGCCGGTGAACTAATACCGACTGAAACGCCAATACCAAGGCCGACCAGCACGCCCAAGCCGACCATTTCCGTATTACCAAGATCAGGAGTAGTGGAAGTCACTTTTACCGTCTTAGGGATTGGGATCCTATTGACGGTTATAGGCGCTTTGGGTATTTTATAAATATATGAATTTGTCCGCTTTTCAAAAAGCCAGTCAAACCGCCCTGATCATTGTCGTGATGCTCGCCGCGCTGGCAGCGGCAATTTATGGTGGTAATCAGGCCTCCCGTTATTTTGCCAAAGCTACCAGTTCTTCAATTGTTAAATCATCAGTTACCCAAATCACTTCCAGTACGGCTCTGGTTGCATGGGAATTTTCAGAAAAAGATTTCGGAGTACTTCGCTATGGTACGCAAAAAGATAACTTGTCACTTTCCCTGTCTGATAAAGTGAAGGAAAAAAGTCATAATATTTCTTTGACTATCCTGACGGCAAATACCCAGTATTGGTATGCCATAGACATCGGCAGCCAGCGCTGTGATTCCGTCGGTAAATGTTGCGAGATAGATAAAGACACCAATAAGCCCAAAGATACCACCTGTAAATTACAGCCGTGGACTTTTTCCACAATCGGGATTACACCCCAAAAAGATATTGTGGCTGTTATACCAACCATATCAAACGCGCCGAACTCCATGGTGACAATACCGGCCACTTCTTCAGGAACGCCGAAAATTTCTTTACCTCCTTCAACTCCTAAAGTTTCAATTCCGGTTGCCTCGCCAACCAGCATGCTTTCTTCTTTCTGTAAAAAAGTAGAAGCTTACATCGGAGGGGCGACCGCTTCTCCAAACTGGTCAACGATCAAACAATATGACGTTGACAGCAACGGCCGGATAAACAGTTTAGACATCATTAAATGCCAAAAAGCAGGGAAGTAAGGGCTTCTATTTCTTCTTCAATAATTCCAACATATTCAGTTTAAGTTAGTTTCTGTAATTCCAAACATAAACTACATAACTATATAACTTTCCAAATCTCATTTTCAGAATGATCTTTCCAAGATTAATCCTTATACCATATTCTCACGATCGTGAGAATATGGTATGATATTAAAATATAATTATTTGAAATATTATTCGGAATATGGTTCGAAAAATGGTTCGAAAAAAGAAGGGAAAAAGAAGAACAAAATACGGGATTGATTTGGATCTGAAAAATGTTGATTGGGAAAAAGCGGAAAAAATCTTCAGCGCCGATAAAAAATACTGGTTGCAGAAACTGGTGAAAGAAGAGAAAAGCAAAATTCCGGCGCGGGAACTTCTGACGATTCTAGCCGCGGGTACTGTGATCGTCTTATCCTTCGCCATTCCCGCTTTGCCGATGGCCGTGGCGCCGTTTGTGATAGGAAAAAACAAATTCCAACAGGGAGAGTTTAACCGGAATCTTAAAAGATTTGAAAAGCAAAAGCTGGTGAAGATCTATGAAGAAAACGGCCGGACGGTTGTCCGGATTTCAGACCGTGGCCGGATAAGGGCTTTACGGTACAAACTGCAGGAGCTGGTAGTCAAGATACCGAAAGCGTGGGATCGTAAGTGGCGATTGGTGATTTTTGACATTCCGGAGAAATATCGGCACCTCCGCGATCTCTTCCGAAGCTTTCTCAAAATAATGGGCTTTTATCAACTGCAAAAAAGCGTTTGGGTGCATCCGTATCCCTGTTTCGATGAAATTGAATTTCTCCGCCAGATTTATCATGTAGAGATAAACGTCACTTACATAGTTGCCGAAAGTATAGAAGGCCAGGATGATCTGAAAGAGCATTTTCCCAATCTCCACTAATCCACGCGATCGCTTATATAAGTGGTGATTAATAATAACGAATTATTATTATTCAGGAATTTCCAATAAAGCTGAAGCGAGAGTCTTATCATACGCATGTTGATAAAGTTTATTTATTATTTCCTCCGAATTCCAGTCAATACCACTAATGCTTTTTGGAAAAAGAACTGGTAACACAGCGTCAAGAAGTTGTTGGATCCGATAGCGATAAAAATTTTCTTCGTATCCAAATAAATTTTGAGCCCAATTGCCAAATCCTGAAGAATGTTCCTTAAACCAATACACCGCCAGTTCAAATTCATATTCCGGATATTTATTCCATCTGACCTTAAATTTTTTACCTTCCTTCCATCGGGATTGGGGAGAAACCGTTACGCCTGATTCTTCTGTAATATTCCATTCAGGCATTAATCTTCTGATATTATCGATATATTCATTAACTTGATCTGAATCTTCTACAACAAACCTTCCTCCAATCGCATCAGATAGAGGAAATCTTCCTCTTATAAGTTTAAGCATTCTGGCATAATCTTCCTTTTCTCTTTCTAGGAAAATAACATGACCTACATTAGTTTTTCTAGTATGATATAGTTGCGTATGAGAATAGGCTTGTTTGAATTTTCCTTCTTTATCAACTTGTCCTCCAAGTGAAGTGGCATGTTGCATACCAAATTTTTGGATTACCCGATCTCGATCAATACAAACTCCAAGGATTATTTCTCCAGTATCCGGAAATAATCCAGTAACGGTTTTATTAAATTCATGGAGTATATCCGATTCATATACAGGTTTTATCATTTGGGAAACTACGGCGAGATAAATTAAATTTATCCAGTTGACGACATCATAATTTAATTCCGGATTATAAAGATCCCCATTTGGTTTACGAGTTAAAGATGGGGAGACTATTGATCCTCCCCTATACTGGCGGATAAAATCCATAAGATATTGGGCGTTTGAAATTTCATGTCTTGGCAGTAATTCACTTCTGATATCATCCGGCATAAAATTCGTACACCACTCCACAAATCCTTTTGCTAAAGGAATAGCTTTCGTATCTATATAATCTTCGATAGAAAGATCTTGGAAGAGTTCTTTTTCCCGTCCGTTATCGATAATAGACTTAAATCCCGGGAAAAGATCCAATATCAATTTTCGTGTCCATGGTTTTCTGATATTATCCTTCCTCGAAGCAAAATCATCAATGTCAGTAAGACTTTCACGGGCAGTTTGCAGAACGTTCTGAATATGGGTTGTTTCTTTATGAAACCATCTTTGTAAAAACTCAGGATAATACTTTCCGCTGTCACGGGCTTTTTGAGTTACTTGAGATATTTCATCCTGTGGTAATCCTCTTTCGGCAAGAAGGTGTTCATGAAGATATTGAGGATCATAGCGAAGCCTAAGTGATCCGTCGGATAATACTTTCGGACAAAATAAAAGCGACGGCGGGAGTAAACTTTTTGGTTGTTGTTCTAGAGTTTGAATTGCCATACATCAAAAAAACCTCCTGTTTTGAGAAGGAGGTTTGGGTTTGTAAATTAATTTACTTTTACTTCCACAACCTCCCGGCAGGAAGGCAGAGATGGATATAAGTAATGGTTAAAGTTTGATTTGTCATAGTTTTATGCATTTGAAAAGGTATTGTACGGGAATAAGCAGGTTTCGTCAACTGCGGAAGCAAAATTCATTGATTTATTGCTCTTTCCCGTCAAAAGTAGTATTCTATAGGCTTATTCTGATAATATGGCTGATATTCATGAACAATTAAGATTACCTTCCCAATATGACGTTACCTCGGCAGAGCGTCCATTTTGGGATCAATTTATCGATAAATTGGATTATCTTACTCCGGAAGAATGGTTGAAAGTGACCGAAACAGGACTTTGCATGATGAAAGCCTACGCATTGGCTAGAGAGGTAAAAGGAGAAGAAAGTTTCATCAGGGATGACGGATCACCTTACTCTTCGCATTCGCTTGGAGCCGCCGGTATTTTGGCGGAAAATTATTTACCTCCTGAAGCTCTTCAAATGGCGCTTCTTCATGATACGGTGGAAGATTGCTATGAGATCGGGATAACCCATGAATTATTGCAGGAAATTTTTGGAACAGATGTAGCTGATGGAGTAAACAGAATCGGTATTGTCAAAAAAATTGGTCATACTCAAGAAGAACAAGACAGACTTGATGAAGAAAGAGATCGGGAGCTGGAAGCGAGGTTATATGAAGCGATTATCGACAATCCTTTAGCGGCAATAGTGCGTTTTGCCGAACGGTTGCATAACCTGCATTCGATTTGGGATAGGTACGGAAAAGATAAGGTAAGTGCTTTAAGAACGACCCGTGAAACACTAGAGGTTTATGTACCTCTTGCCTATATGTTGGGTTGGCGGGAAATGGCTGAAGAAATGGCGATAATATCTTTAGGATTACAGAGACCGGAAATATTTGAAAACCTGGAGTTGCAAGTGTCGGCTTTTGATGAAAAAATGCAGCTTTCAACAACGAATAGAATTAGAGATATTTTAAAAATTCCTCACGCTGAATTTGTAAATAAATCACAGATTAGTTCTCCAAATTACGCTGACTTATGGCAGAATGTTGCCGGTATAAAGAATCTTGAGGACGCCGCAGTAAAATTGCCGTTTGAGCTGGATATTTTAGGTGAAAGCAAAGAAGAAATATGGCAATATATAGAAGTATTAGGTCAAAGTCCTTATTTAAATATTACTCCAGAATCATGGTTACAGTTACAGGATAGTTTAAGATTGGGAAAGCCGTTGGAGGTTGTTTTAATTCCCCGACAAAGAAAAACCGGTATTGCACCGGTCCATCTTTCTTTCTTAACCCGTGAAGATTGGTTAAAAAAGCACTCCTCAATTATCCAAGTTTTTCAAGCTTCAGACAGGGTAGACGCAGAACTTCAGGCGGCTGCAAGAACGCGATTTGAGGAAGTTAAATCATCTCTTGAAGAATGGCGTAAATTAATGCCGGGAGGTGAGCCGAGAGGTATTGTATATCAAGAAGCGGTAGCCGGAAAGCGGATTCAGGTGAGTTTGGAAATTGATGGTGATTATAAAGAAATTGGCGTAAAATGCGGCAGTACGGTACTGGATGTTATTGCCTTAGCAGGAATAACTATAGAAGATTTCCTTCGGATTCAGGAGGTAAGAAGGGAGAATAAAGAGATAGACTTAAGCGCAGAAGTAACAGATTATAATCATTTGATCGTGACTACTTCAGCAGTTTTACAGGTAAGACCGAGTTGGTTGGACGCTTTCCGGCAAGCCAATAATGGCGCGGCACAGACGGTGACTCAAGCGCTGAAAGAAATTATAAAGGGAGAAAGGCCGGTTTCTGATGAATATAGACAAATGATATTAGATGAAGCCAGGGAAAGGATCCTTCGTAGAATTGTTACCCTGTTTAGGGAGCGATATAAAACTCCTTTAAGGTTAAATATTGCCCGCGGATTAAATGAAGAGCTGAAATCAAGGTATCCTGATTATGAAGAATTTTTAATTGCCGCCGGTATTGGAGAAATTGCTGATCATGTAATAGAGGGTATAGTAGAGAAGCTTGGGCAGATACGGTATAAAGAACTGATAAGAATTGAAGTTTTGGTACCAGAAGATAAACCTGGTTGGCATAATATCTGTTCAGGTGTGTTTCGTAGTCAAGGCTTCAATATTTGTGAGATGGTTGGCGGTGGTTCAAACAGACAAGGAATCGCCGCGGAAATGGTATTCTTGGTTGAACCAACTCAAGAGGGAGTAGATGTACAAGAGGTTTTAAGAGAGGTGAGAGAGAGGATAAAAAGTGATATAGAAACACAAGTTCATTTAGATTTACCGGATTCATGCATTATTATTACGGTACCGAAAAAAGAATAAAATCATTTTCTCCCCGGCAAAAACTTAGCACTTGCAAAAAGATGAAATTCAGTATATACTGAATTTCAGTATGGACACAGTAAAATTTATTAAATCATTCAGCCATGGGCAGATAACCATCCCTAAAGAGTATAGGGATGTTTTCGGCATCGGTGATGATTTCTGGCTAAGGTTATATATCCAGGGCAAAAAACTTATTGCCGAGCCGGTGGAAATTGAGGAAAATAAAAAAGATTATTATAAGAAAATTTCTGCAATAAAAGGGAACTGGTTTTCTTACAAAGAGTTTCAAAAAAACAGAAAAGAAGTTGAAGAAATAGTTAAGAAAGATCTCAGATGAAAAAATTACTGCTTGATTCTTCCGTGGTGATTGATTTCCTGCGCCAACCTTCTAAAAAAGAAACTCTCCTGGCGACTTTAGTTAAAGACGGATATCAGCTTTGTATTTCCATCATTACTCATGCCGAGCTCTACGCCGGAAAAAGCGTTTGGGAGAATGCTTCCGCCAGACAGGAATTGCAGGTTTTATTTTCGGGAATGAAGATTTTGCCTTTGGAAACAGAAATATCCCAGAAAGCCGGCGGGATAAAAGCCAAATACGGGATTAATCTTCTGGATGCCATTATCGCTGCCACTTCCGTAGTTCACGATCTGCAATTGGCCACGCGAAATGTCCGGGATTTTAATAAAATAAAAGGGATTAGATTGTTCGCCGCGATTTAAAAAACTTCATCTCGGGGGCCACTGACATCTATTGTTTCTTCGATCCATTGATATGATTGACATGATTGACGGGAGATGTGATAGAATAAATTGATGAAAAAACTGACTCCGGCACAGAGGAAAGCCCTTTCCGATTTCGCCAATATGATTGCGGCCGCCTGGTTTACAGCCGGAATCATTTCACCGTTTTTTAATAAACCTAAATCAAATTTAGAGCTTATTTATTTTGTATCCGTGGGAATTGTAATGACTTTTGTTGCGCTTTATTCTTCACTATCTATAGTAAAGGAGATAAAAGTATGATTGAATGGAATTTCGAAAATACCTATTTTTTTGCTGCAATCATGACGAGTTTATTATTTTTAGCAATGTACTTTTTATTTGTAAAAAGGAGGTAAGAATGAATCCCTTAGCAATAGTTGCTCTTATTCTTGGAATTTTTACTCTTTTTCTATATATTCGCGTAAATAGGGGATAATCGGTTATTATTCTTCTATAAAAAAACTTCATCTCGGGGGCCACTGCCATCTTTGGCAAAACTGCATTACTGCAGATTTCCGCGGAGCGGCAATGGATCAACAAGCAGTTTCCTGCTTATTGTACTATCCCCCGAGATGAGGCTATCCGATCTAGTCGGTAACGGTGCAGCCCGGCCTGAGGTTAATTGTCCAGCCTTTATTCGAGTCATACTTCATGAACCAGCACGGATCAATCTCGATGCCGTTTTGGATGGTGATCAAAGGAGCTGCAATGAGGCTCACCTCGCCGGTCGCAATGACGTACAGCGACATCACGTAGACGAAAATGACCCGTTGAAGATGGGTCTTTCCGGCTTGTGCCAACGCTGACGACCATAGGGCCGCTAAAGTTTTTTCGTCTACCTTCTTGTTTTGGAGAACGAAATTTGTAAGACATTGAATCATATTGTTGGTTTCGTTCATCCAATCCGTAAAAGCGGTCACATCGGTGACTTTTGGTGGCTGAGTCGGCCTCCAGCTGGTCGGCCACGTTATCGCGATCGGGATGACCAAGAAGACTGGTTTGTAGGATTCGAGCCTTTGGAGTATTGTTTCCTTTGTTAGCACGGGTGGCTTGGCCGTGGCGGTTGGCCGAGCGGCCGGTGACGCAGGTGCTTGGGTCGGCGGCGGCGCGGCTGGCGCTTGAGTAGCGGGTGGCGCAGGCGTAGTGGCCGATCCGCAGGCGGATAAGAGCACGCAGATGATCGTTAGCATGCTCAAGTGAGTAAAGAACTTGCGTTTCATTAGAGACTCCTTGTTTGACTAATAGTTTTGGCGGGTCAATCAGTTGCGACAAAAATCTGTCTTTTTGGATCGATACTTTTCCTCTCTGTCTCCATCATCCTGTGATTGTTCAGATAAATCTTGAACTTTCCCGGGACGACGAGACGCGAACGAAACGGCACGGGCCTGGCCTAACCTTTGTTTTTGGACTCTTTCCAGGCATAAGAGAGCGAAGAAGAAATAAAATTTATTCCCTCTTTGCTCTCTAGAACGAAAGTAAAATCATACGGATTTTTCCACGTTCTAAACCTGGAGAGTTGAACGACTAGATAGATAGCTTTTTAAAGAGCGATAAATCCTCAGCATTTTCGCCAAAAATTCCGCAAATAGGAACCTTGCGAAAAAAGAGGAAATTATCTATAAAAAACCTGAGCATTATAAGGCAATTCTTATATGTTCAGAGTCAGGAGATTGTACCAAAATTCCAGCCGAATGGCAATTATTAGAGGATATTTACTTAGCAGAAGCTTCAATTATTCTCTTAATTTGAAAAAGACGATATAGGTGGAGATGGCGCCGAAGATTTATTATCGGCGGTTTAAGGAAAAATAAACAAAAACTCCCAAAATAATTATCGCCATTATAGATCCCAAAAAATATAGATTCATATTTCCTCCTTCCCTTCAAAAACATAGGCAATAAAATAACAGGTTAAAGCACCAATAAGACCTCCGGAAAAGATAATCAAATTAAATTTTTCCGGAACAGTAAGACTGCCAACGACCAATGTTGCTAACATAAGTTTACTTAAATCATAGAAATAACTTTTTGCGCTTTTTAATCGATTGTTTCTGGTAAAATTTTTCTTTTTGGAATTTATTAGTTTTGCCACAATTTAATTTCATTGTAAGATAAAAAGTTAATAAGGTCAATTTATCGTTTGTGTAAAGCTATTTACGGAAAGATACGGAATCTCAGCTGTTTTTTGATTTCCACTTTTAATTATGTTTTTGTCTTGAGGAACTCGTTTATCTCTTTAGCAAATAAGCGCAGGTCATTGAGGTCATCCTTGTAGTCATAATAAAGCCTTTTGAAGTCAATTTTCTGATAGCCGTGGACGACTAAGTTCCTGAAATTGCCGGCCAGAGCCATGTTTTTCGCCAATTCCTTCGGGATGATCTTTTCCCGCCCTAAAAGTTCGAAAGCATCTTTAGCCGTTTCCTGTCTGGGAAGAGTCAGGCCGGAGATGAGATGAGTGGCGATATCTATGGCCGTTTCGACCGCCTGCTGCAGCCGGAAGGAAAGAAGATGCTGGACATCGACATTTTCAACCAAACCGGTTTCATCGAAATCCATATTTTCGATCCGACGGATAAAATCTTTCAAAAAATCAAGTTTTTTCAGGATCAGTTCGCGGTCAATAGCCATAGGTTCCTTGGGCGAGAGATTGTTGCAGGTAATGGTTATAAATATCTCTCAAATGCCGGTTATCATAGTAGATATTCATGATTTTGGCCTCAAGATCGGCTCTTTCCAGCGGATTTTTTTCATAAATGCATGTGCCGTTTTTGATTATTTGAAATAGGAAAATCGGCGGGGATGCCAAATCAACACAAGAGAGATCCGTTTCAAACGGAAGACTGATATGATTATTTTGTAAAAAGCTAAGTATTTCCCGTTCGGAAATTTTTTCCCGGTTATTGACCAAGATCGCCATATCAAGATCACTTTCTTTATTTGCCGTACCAGTTATTTGTGAGCCGAATAAATAGACCGCCAAAATGTCGCCATTTCGGGAAAAGGCTTTTTTCAACGAATTAATGATAGATTCAGATAAGACTGTATTCATGACTATAAATATAACATATTACGGCAAAATCCTGAAGCGCAGCTGTTTTTTGATTTCTACCAGGATAAAAGGAAAGATGGCGGCCAGGGCGATGATTAGCCACTGGTTGGTAGCAAGAGGAACGGTCTTGAAAACCAGCCGGCCGAGGTCGGAGTGGATAACCAGGATTTGCAAAATAATGGAAAAGAAGACGGTGGTTACCAGGATTTTATTGGTAAAAACGCCAATAGTAAAAAGCGATTTTCGGGTACTGCGGTTGTTAAAAGCATGAACAAGTTGGGCCAGGGAGAGCGAGGCAAAAGTGATCGTTTGGGCGATCTGGTAATTCCATTTGTTAAGCGCTATTAAATAAATGATAAAGACGGTCAGCCCGATCATACTTCCCTCAATCAGCATATACATCCAGCGTTTACGATGAAGTAGCGGCGTGGAGAGATCCCGCGGCGGCTTTCGCATGATATCCTTTTCCGGTGGATCGACTCCCAGAGCAAGAGCCGGCGGGCCGTCAGTGATCAGGTTGATCCAAAGGATTTGGATCGGCAGAAGGGGCGGCGGCAGGCTGAAGACGACGGCCGAGGCAACTACAATCACTTCCGAGAGGTTGCAGGAAATTAGGTAGCGGATGAATTTCACCAGATTGGCAAAAATTACCCGGCCTTCCCGGACGGCGTCGATGATCGTGGCGTAATTATCATCAGTGATGACGACATCGGCCACTTCCCGCGTGACATCGGTACCGGTTTGTCCCATGGCCACGCCGATATTGGCCGCCTGAAGGGCAGCCGCATCATTTACCCCGTCGCCGGTGACGGCTACCGGAGTATTGGGAAGGCTTTTGATTGCCTGGACGATTTTCAACTTGCCGAGAGGCGAGATCCGGGCAAAGACATTGACTCCATTTTTGATTTCCCGGGCCAGTTCGTTGATAGTCAATTTTTGGACTTCGTTTTCCGTCAAAACTGTGTCATTTTTCTCCACAATCCCGGCTTCACGGGCGATGGATAAAGCAGTAATTTTATGATCGCCGGTAATCATAATAGTGCGGATGCCGGCCAATTTGGCTTGAGATAAGGCTTCTTTAACCTCGGGACGCAAAGGATCCTGCATGCCGAAAAGACCCAGGTATGTCATTTCTTTTTCTTCCAAC
Source organism: uncultured Gammaproteobacteria bacterium (assembly GCA_964354025.1). Classification (GTDB taxonomy): domain Bacteria; phylum Patescibacteriota; class Microgenomatia; order 2-02-FULL-39-11; family 2-02-FULL-39-11; genus JALHWS01. The sequence continues at coordinate 29,955 of CAYGXQ010000008.1, forward strand.
TTGTCTTTTTCGAGCAGGTTTTTCACTTCAGCGTTGGTTAACTTTTTTTGGGCTACTGCCAGACTGCGCAGACCTTTTTGGGCCAGTTGATGGGTTATGTCTAAAATGGCCCTTTTTTCTATCGCGGTCATATTGCATTTCCCAAGAATCACCTCAGGCGCGCCTTTGCTGTAGAGAAAATGGTCGGAAGTATCGTCTATCTGGACGGCCACACTCATCATTTTGCGGTCGGCCGAAAAAGGGATTTCAAAAAGCCGCGGTTGGGCCGAATTAATTTCCTGGTCGTTCAGTCCGGCTCGCTGAGCGGCTACTACCAAAGCGCCTTCGGTCGTGTCTCCGATCACCTGGTTATGATTGACCTTGGCATTACTGGCCAAAATTCCAATCCGAAGAAGGGAAATAAGCGTCGGATTTTTATCCGGCTCGGTGATTTTTTTGTTTTTATCAAAAAACAGACCCTTAGGCAGATATCCTTCGCCAACGACCGAAAATTCCTCGCCGTTTGGAAGAATGATATTGGTGACATTGATTTTGTTTTGGGTCAGCGTTCCTGTTTTGTCGGTAGCGATGATTTTCACCGCCCCGAGTGTTTCTCCGGCCATCAGTTTTTTGACAATCGTTTTTTTGTCCGCCAGCCTTTTGACGCCCAAAGACAAAACGATAGTGACGATGGCAGGCAGTCCTTCCGGAATAGCCGCCACCGCCAAAGCTATAGAAGTAAGTAAATTTTCGACAAAAGGAACATTTTTCAGGATATTGATCAAAAACATAAAAAGGACGATTACGCCGATGATTTTCGTGAGGAATGTACCGACTTTTTCAAGTTCAACCGTCAGTAATGTCTTGGGAGGTATCGTTTCTTCCAAGGATGAGGCAATTTTGCCTAATTCCGTATTTTGTCCGGTAGCCACGACTATCGCTTTTCCCCGGCCGGCCACTACTACCGTATCTTTGTAAACCATATTGACTCTATCTGCCAGAGGAACTTCTTTAGAAAAAAGTGCCTGCCAGTTTTTGGTCGACGGATGGGATTCACCGGTTAAGAGGCTTTCGTCTACCCGGAGAGAAAAAGATTCGCAAAGCCGGACATCGGCCGGAGTTAGGCTGCCTTCTTCCAAAATGACAATATCGCCGGGTACAACTTCGTGACTTGGAATTTTTTCCAAACTGCCGTTTCTCATGACCAGGGCATAAAGGATATCTTTTTCTTTCAAAGATTCCAGCGTTTTTTCCGCCTGGATTTCCTGTACGAAGCCAATGATTGAATTGATGAGGACAATGGAAGCAATGGCGATGGCATCGATCCACTCGCCCAGAAGAAAAGAGACGAGGGTGGCAGCCAGAAGGACAAGGATAAGGAAATCCCTGAATTGGTCGATGAATTTAAAAAAAATCCACGGCTTCTTTTTGATCGGCAAGGTGTTGGGACCGTATTTCTGAAAGCGTTTTTGGGCTTCCTTGCTCGAAAGGCCGAGAGATGGGTCAGTTTCTAAAGTTTTAAGAACGGTTTTGACAGACTGGGTGTAGAACATATTTGTATTAGGTATTAGGTATTAGGTATTAAGTATAATAAAATGTCGTATACTTTCTTCCTGATACCTGATACCTGATACCTGATACCTGATACCTGATACCTGATACCTGATACCTAAATAATCCCTCCAGTTTTTACCGGAATCAGAAGCGACAGAATGAAATTGACGACCGGGGAGATGATTTTTGATATCGGGGCGGAGCCGAAAAAAGGGAAGATCAGGAAAAGAAGAATAATCATCCCGTATCTTTCCAGTTCCATCCAGTCACGGTAAAGTTTTTGAGGGAGCAGTCCGGCGACGACTTTGAAACCATCAAGGGGATGGACCGGCAGGAGGTTAAAAACAGCCAGGATGACGTTGAAATAAATAAAAGTCTTCAATATTTCACTTAGAAAGATGTTTAAACCGAATAAAGGAAGACTGGCGATCATTTGCAGGACCAAACTGGAAGCAATGGCCATCAGGAGATTGGAGAAGGCTCCGGCAAAAGAGATGATGGCGGCGTCTTTTTTGGGATTTCGAAGATTGAAAGGGTCAAAAGGAACCGGTTTGCCCCAGCCGAAGCCGATAAAAAGAAGAAGGAGGAGACCTATGGGGTCAAGGTGGGCCAGGGGATTGAGAGTGAGCCTGCCCATAAGTCTGGGAGTCGGGTCGCCAAGGCTGTCTGCCGCAAAGGCATGAGAAAACTCATGGATGGAAATAGCCATGATCAGGAGGCCGGCAACGGCCAAAAATTCCAATGGATTGACGAAAAGAAGATCAAGCATCTTGTGAAAAAGGCTGATTTCTGATATAGTATACCACATAATATGTCATACAAATGTGATTATTGTACAAAAGGTAGAGGTTACGGGCACATGGTTTCCCATGCTAAAAACCGGTTAAGGCGGTTCTTTCTTCCCAACCTGCAAAAACTGAAGGTGCTGCGCAACGGAATTTCCATCCAAGTAAGGTTTTGTACCCGCTGTATCAAAAAGCTCAAAAGGGACGGCCGGATAGGCAATTATTACCTGAAAAAATTCATTGAACCGGTGACAAAAACGGCGGCTAAAGTCATAAAAACAGCGCAAGTGGAAATTAAAGCATTAAAAACAGATGCAATTTCGGAAAAAACCAAAAAAGAAAAAGAAGCGGCTAAGGCTACCTTAAACATCGATGCGATCGTCGGCAGGAAAGCCTGATTTATGCAATTTACCAGCAATAAGAAACCGGAAGAACCGCAGTTAAACGTCATCCTTGCCTCCCAGTCCGCCGGAAGAAGAATGCTTCTGGAGAAACTGGGCGTCTGGTTTAACGTCGCCGTTCCCCATGTGGATGAGGAGAATATTATCCACCCCAATCCGGTAAAAATGATTGAACTGCGGGCCAAAGCCAAGGCCGACGAGCTGATAAACCATCCGCATATCTACGCCCTTTCGGAAGAAAACAAATATCTGATCATCGCCGCCGATTCGATGGCCGTCATCGGCAAGAAAACGTTCGGTAAGGTGAAAAATGTCGATGAAGCCCGTGAGATGCTTAAAAACCTGATGGGCCGGACGCATGTTTTTGTCACCGCCATTAACGTTGTTTTGATAGAGTTTGGTAAACTAATTAAAAGATGGGAAAAGAAAATGGAGACCAAAGTCACTTTGCGCAAAATGTCCAAGGCGGAAGTGGAGAGTTACCTTGGAAAATATAAACTGGAAAAATACGCTGCCTGTTATGCTCTCAACGAAACACCCTGGGATTTGGTAATAAAAATCGACGGCAGCTATACCAACGTCATCGGCCTTCCCTTCGAACCGCTCCTTCCCATCCTTCGGACCATGAAGCTGATTGTTTAACCGCTATTGACAAGATAGTGTACATCTTGTACACTATGAACATTATGAACAATGTTCTTTCCGCCACCGAAGCCAGAAATAATTTTTTTGAGCTTCTTAACATGGTTGCTTATAAAGGAGAAAAATTTACCATAGAAAAAGACGGAAACGTTGTGGCTAATATAACTCCTCCTGAAGTCAGAAAGTCGCCCGCAGAAATAAAAAAAATTTTAGCTGATGTCAGACGCGTTTTCGCCAAGTCAGCGAAAAGAAAATATTGGTCTGTCATTGATACACCCGCCTGGAAGAAGAAAGAAAGCAAATATCTCAAAGATTTGTCGAGAGGAATCATCAGGTGAAGAAGAATATTGTTTTTGATACCAATATACTGATTGATAATGTACACGGTTTCGCCAAATGGGTTGATAAACTTTTAAATACTCCGGATTATTGTTTAATCGTTCCCACGATTGCCATTGCAGAATATCTGACCGCCCAAGAACATGAGACTGATAAAGGGAAAGAAAAATCCAAACGCTATCTTGCCACTTTTAAAATTCAGGATTTCAATTACAGCATTGCAGAAGTGCTAGGCAAAATATTGAGACGTAAAACGTATGCCTCTTCTGCCGGTTTAGCGGATCTGATGATCGCTTCAACGGCATTATTCCTCAATGCGGAACTGGCGACAAACAACAAAAAGGATTTTGCCCAAATTCCGGATCTAAAATTTTTCAACCCGAAAAGCCTGAAATAACTCCAACGTCATCGGCCTTCCGTTTGAACCGCTGCTTCCTATTTTTTGACAATATCCTATAACTTATGGTATATATGCCAGCAATATGTCAGCACCAGTCGAAACTCAACTTATACATCCTTTGTCTGCCGGTTCACTACAAAAACAATTGGCTTTTGAGGAATTTCAGGGATGTTCTCCTCGGGATGTTTTTAGCCATTTACAGTCTTGGGATACGGGGATGGCCGGACAACCGTGGTTGTGGGTTTTAACCTCTGACAGGCTTCAGGCCGCATATGAAGATCAACCGGATGTGACCGGATCTCTCGTTACCGCAGTCTCCGATCATCTGGCAGATTTATTGGCTCAACCGGATCAATTTGAGCGAAATCAGCAACTTACCGACACGATTATCTCCCTTTATCGGGATTATCAAGACCATTCAAAAGAATCAATTCGTTATGTTAAAGGTCATGAGTGTGTTCAAGATCATCTGCGGACACTGGTAGGAAAAACCTTATTAGCAGATCCAAATAACGTTGATTTATTATCCTTGGAAGAGAGGAGAAATTTATTCAAAGAGGCTAACGATCATGTCAGTATGACCTGTCAGACATTAATAAATTCGAGATGTAAAACAGCAAGATGTCATTTAGAAGAAGAACTTCGAAGAGAAAAACATAAAATCATAAGCGAAGATTTAGACATACAGGGTGACCTTTTGGAAGTTTTATCCGATAATTTACCTTTTCTACTTTATCTGATGCCTTTGGAGGATAGACGACTGTATCTCCTTCAGATCAGCGGGTGGTTTTCCGAGTTGAATAAGGGACAACTTACCGCTCTTCTTGATAATGGAATACCACCTAAGCTTCTAATAGAACCTGATAGAAGGAAACCCGACGACCGTCAACTGCCGATCTTAGTGAGAGCGACCGACGCGATGGAGGAATTACTGGCTGGTGATCCGATGACTGATTACCTGGCTCGCTGTTATTTACAATTTCCCCAAAGACCGCCAGGAGATATAAAACAAATGATTGGTCAGCTTCAGCGTTTGGGACAGGCGATAAATAATACACATGAGAGAATATCTACTGACGGTACATTGACAATCAGAGACCTGATGTTTGACAGGATTGATGCTGTCCTTTTGAGAATTGCTCAAAGATATGATCCTGCATATGCGCCTGACAATCCTCAATGGAGAGCAGCCGATGATCGTGATGATATCGGTGATGGTGAGCATATTTTACCTGAAAGCAATGAGGTGGGACGATTATTTCTTACCGTAGCGCAATATGAGAATCATGATTTATGTAAGCATTTATTTTCCCTGTGTAGCTATACCGGAGTTAATCTCCGCTCGGCAATCGCCGGCTTTATTCAGGCTTCAAATGAATCTGATTATTCATCTGCGACTATTCCACCGGGAGTCAGGGAAGTAATGCAATATCTCGATGATATACAGTCTAATCCGGGTGTTGTTTCCAAAGGATTAAGAATAGAAACCGCTATAGTATCTCATAAGGTTTGGCCAGGGAAATACAGATATGATCACGCGGCCCATATAAGAGATTGCGATAAAGAAGACATACGCAGATACTTAGAAAATTCATCATAAATTTAAATCCTAAGCGTAAGAGGGATGTTTTTCGTTAATCAATAAGAATTTTGCCGAATAATTTTTCTTCGCTTATTTTTTCTATCGATACTTCTCTAATTTCTCCAGCCAGATTTTCTTTTGATTTTATAAATATCGGAATTTGGTTAGACAATATTGCTTCCTGATATCCGTCAATTCTTTTTTCCAAAAATAAAGCGGGGAAGGTTTGGCCGAGATGCTTTTCTAGGAATTTCCGGTATTTTTGCCAATTAAGTTGGACCAAGATTTTGGCCCTTTTTTCTTTTTCTTGCGGTGGCGGTTCCCGATATTTTTTCCGTAAAAAATAGGCGGCTGTTCCTTCACGGGGAGAAAAGCGGAAGATGTGGAAGCGGGAGATGGGGGAATCTTTCAGGAATTGATAAGTTTTTTGGAAATCTTCTTCCGTTTCACCGGGGAAACCGACGATGACGTCGGTGCCGATGAAAGCCATAGGATTAATCTTTTGCAGACGTTTTAACTTTTCCATTAGTGTACTGCTCGTATAACCGCGTTTCATGAGCGCCAAGTTTTTATCGGAACCGGATTGGAGAGGAACATGAAAGAAGTTAACTAATCTGCCAAGGGGAAGAATTTTTTTATAATAATCGAAGAATTCATCAGTCAGGCTCCAGGGATGGATGGAGCCGAAACTGAGGCGGGGGATTTTGGTTTTATTTATTATTACATCAATTAATTGGGTTAATGTTTCTCTGTTTTCCAGACCGAAATATTCAGTATTGATCGCGGTTAAAATTATTTCTTTTATTGTATTTTCATAATACTTAATACCTGATACCAAATACTTAATACTTATTGATCTAGGTTTCCCCCGAAGGTAAGGGACGATGCAGTAGGTGCAAAACCGCTGGCATCCGTCCTGGATTTTGACAAAAACCCGTCCGGAGTTGGTAAATTTGTTCTTTGGTACAAAAGAAGGCACTCCCTCGGAGACGGAATTTCTCCATTGCTTATGTCTATTTTGGTCGTAGTTGTTTTGGGCAAAGTATCCTGTCTTTGCATACTTGGATGTTTTTATTGGTATCCCGCATTCCGAAATTGTCTCCTTCGGGATTGCCTTTAATATTAATTCCACTATTTTTTCTTTATCCAGGTTTCGGATCATTAAATCCACCTGTGGAATTTTGATTTTTTCTTTTATCCACTTCGTCGCGGCACAGCCGGTGACGATGATTTTGGTTTTGGGGAACTTCCGCCTCGTCTGGTAAATAAACTGCCGGACTTCCCGTTCGGCTTTCTGGGTTACGGCGCAGGAATTAATAATATAAAAATCGGGATTGGTTGTAGAATAAAGAAAACCGGTTGCCGATAGTTGCTTATCGATTTCTTCTTTCTCCGCCTGGTTTACCCGGCAGCCGAAAGCAAAGGAAGCAAAGGTTTTTGGCATAATGTGATCAATGAAGAACAGGATATCCTTCCAGGAACTGTTTCCATGAGACGGGTTTTTTACCCTCAAGTTGGACGAGATCGATGATTATGCGGGTCGTTGGTCGTTGGTCTTTGGTCGTTTGATCAAGATGGAGTTTGAGGATTTTTAACCTCTTACTAATTGTTTCACCAGCCTTGCCGGCAGGCAGGTTGTTAAATTGTTTAATTGTTACATTAGTATATAGGCCGGGCCATGGGGAAAAGGCGCGCAGGGCGCGTTCAATTTGAATTGGAGTTTTTCCATTGATTGCCTCTTTGAGAATGGGAAAAGGGATGAATCCGTCGTCTCTTGTTAACAACTTAGTATAAGTGGCCATTTTATCGTCCTGCTTTTTTGGGGTGATTTTATCGGAAACATAATTATTAATTACTTCAGGAAGTTTCTGACTGGCGATTACAAACAGTTTTTGGTAGAGATCTCCCGTTGTTTCTTTTCCTGTTAGAGGAAATTCTTCCTGCAAAAGAATATCACCGGTATCCATTTTTTCACTTATTAATATATAAGAAATCCACGCGCTTCGGTCGCCGTTTAAGATAGTGTATTGGACAGGCGATGGGCCGCGGTATTTAGGCAATTTGGAAAAATGAATATTGAGTGTTTTATATTTCGGGATCTCAAAAATTTCTTTAGGAATTATCAAACCGTAGTCAGCCACAATCGCCAGGTCGAGATTTAGACCTATAAGCATTCCCGATAAATTTGCCAATTCCGCTTTATTGTTTGGCGTAAAAACGGGTATTTTATTTTCTTCCGCAAATTGAAAAGGAGGAGAATCTGGTTTAGTAATTATTCCTTTTAAGGAGAATTGCTTATTAAGAGTTTGTAATATTGGAAAGCAATAAGAAGATGAACCAAAGAAAATTATATTCATATTACTCGCATTCGCGAGAGATTGCCACGTCGCTTCGCTCCTCGCAATGACAATGGATGATACTAAATCTCTATTTCTATTAATTTTTCTTTCCCTTTTTCGTTTTCCTCGATTTGGTAAAGTTTTTCTTTTTGTTCCAAAACCCTTTGGGGGAAAAGGATGCCGTCCAGGTGGTCCATCTCATGCTGGATGATGGTGGCCGGAAAGCCGGAAAAATCTTTTTCACGGGGCTGGTTTTTGATATCCGTATATGCCAGTTTGACTTTAGTTGATCTTTTGAGGTGTCCCCAGACATTGGGGATAGACAAACAACCCTCAAGTTTGTCGTCTTTTTTAACCGAAGTTTTTCCGGAAGCCGGTCTATCAATCTCTCCGAGGGTTTCCGATTTCCAGATGATTTCCGGATTGATAAAGACATCGATTAAACTATCCGGTTGCGGCTTAATAATAAAAATCCGGAGGGAGATACCGATTTGCGGTGCAGCCAATCCGACACCTTTGGGTTTGTTTGCGGACAGCAATGCCCGCTTCATTTTCCCGATAACCTGCAGGATTTTTTTGTCGATTTTGTCTACCGGCTTGGTCGGTGAAATAAGAACTTGATTTGGAATAGTGACGATCATTTCATCTCCTCCATCTTTTTCTTCACTTCCTCATCATTCGGGTTTATCTTTGTCAAAATGTAGTTATAATTTTCCCGCGCTTTCACTTTTTGATTGCTTTTCTCATACATCACTCCCAGGGCAAAAAAGACATCCCGGAAGTCCGGTTTCAACTTGGCGCCTTTTTCCAGTAAAGAAAAAGCCTCCTGGGTTTTGCCGAGCCTGTCGTCAATGATGGCCAGATTATAATATATTTTGGGGTCTGAAGGCGAAAGTTCTGAAGCCATTTCAAGCGCTTCCTTAGCGTTGACGAAATATTTTTCGTCAATTTGCGAAAGGGTATAGAAAACCCTGGTTCTGGTTTTCCAGAAATTGACATTGGCCGGTGAAATGAGGATAGTCATATCGCTCGAAAGAGTGGCCTCGCGGAGAAGTTGGGCGGCCAAGGTTGCCTGCTTGCCGTCCTGGGAAAAAGCGGTTGCCAGTTGGGCGGCGGAATATGAAAACTCATCATAATAAAGAGGTTCATCACTGTTTAAAAAGATTGCCTCTTTGATGAATTCATAAGAACTGGAAAAATCCTCGGCCTTCGCATACTGAGAGCCGGTGGCAAAAAAGGTATCGGCATACCAATAACGGATTAGTTGAATTATGAAGCATGAAGTAAGAATTAAAAATATTAAAGAAATTACTAATTGAAAATTATTAATAGATTTTTCCGATTCTTTTTTTATATCATCAGTTTGATTGTCAGACAGGACAAATGAGATTGCCGGAATAAGAAAGAAAAGGAGTTGGATGATAACGACGGAGAAGCCGAAGAAGTTGGTAATGAGGATGGAGAACCAAGCGAAGAATAGACCTGTATTAAGTATTAGGTAGTAAGTATTAGGTATATTTTTTTTATCCTGATACCTAATACCTAATACCTGATACCTGATACTCTTTATCGTAAACCAGATAAAACTTCCAATAAACAAAAGATAACTCCCAAGACCGAATATCCCGGTAGTTGCCAAATAGTTAAGGTATTCATTGTGGGCTTTGTTGTAAAGGAAATCCCACTCGCTCGTCATATTGTGTTCTACGGGTCGGTACCGGTAGTAGGCGAAGGCAAAAGTCTCCACGCCGGTGCCGAAAAGGGGATTTTTTTTAAAAATATCGAGGGCGCCTTTCCAGACAATTTGGCGGATGACACCTGATTCGGTAACACCGACGTCGATGATGGAAGAGCCGTAATTTAGTCGTTGGTCATTGGTCGTTGGCTTTTGGACACTGTTATATTTAATAAGTTCCGGAAGAGTAAAACGGTTAAGTTGCGAAATCGGACAACCGAAAATAAAATTCAGAATTATGAATGTAGAATTCAGAATTAAAATTAGTTTCCATATTTTTCTGTAATAAATAATTAAGAAAATGGAAAAAAATATCATGATGGTCCAGAAGCCGATAAAACCGGAACGGGATTTGGTGAAAAGAAGAGCTAAATAAAATATTACAATTAAACTATTTGATAATATCGTCATTCTGACCGATTCCACGTTAGTGGATGAGTGGAGGAATCTTCGCCGGTTGGAAGATCCCTCGGATCCGCCAGCTGGCGGACTCGGGATGACACAAAATCCTATCGTTATCGGTATCAAAACCGCTAAATACGCAGCTAACCAATTCGGTTGGCCGAGGGTTGAGAAGACGCGGTTTTGGACGTCCTGCATCCAAAGATTTTTGTCGATGCCGAAATGTTCCAGGATGCCGTAAATGGAAACAATAAGTCCGGAACCAAGAACGAAGAACAAAAGTTTTTTTATTTTTTCTTTAGGAAAATTACTGACAAAAGCAAAATATAGGGAGAGGTAAGAAATTGTCGAAAGCAGCCCGCCGTTACTGCGGCTGTAATAACCGAAAAGGGAAACGTGTTTGTCAATGGAAAAAACAGTTGAAGCGATTTGACTGATAAGGAAAAGCAGGAGAGGGATTTCAAAGGGAGTCCGGCGGAAAATAATTTTTTTGTTGACAACCGTTTTTATGAGCCATGCTCCGACGATTACCGCTGTCAATCCGTAAGTCAACATCATCTTGTTGTATTCGAAAAGCTCGAAATTATAAGGAGTCAATATAAGTGGCACCAGAAAAAAAAGGAGGTAGAAAGACTTTTCGATGACGCTTTGGGATATCCGGTTGATTTTACCGTACATTTTAAGATATATTCTAATCCAATTCGATCTTTGCTACAATAACAGCAAACACATATTATGTTGAATTTTTTATTTGGTCTTTTTTCACATGACCTTGCAATCGATCTGGGTACGGCTAATACCCTGGTTTTTGTCAAAGACAAAGGGATTGCCATCCGTGAGCCGTCGATTGTCGCCCGGCACAGAAAAACCAAACAGATATTGGCCATCGGTATGGAAGCCAAAAAAATGATGGGTAAGACTCCGGGGCAAATTGAAGCTTTCCGCCCGCTTAAAGACGGAGTGATTGCCGATTTTGACGCTACTGAGGAAATGCTCCGATATTTTATCGGCCAGGTCCATGAAAGCCCTTATTCTTTTCTACCGAAAATTCCCCGACCGAAAGTGGTCATCGGTATTCCTTCCGGCGTAACCGAGGTGGAAAGAAGAGCCGTCCAGGAAGCCGCCCTTTCTGCCGGGGCCCGGGTGGCTTACCTTATCGAAGAACCGATGGCGGCAGCCATTGGAGCCAAACTGCCGATTGAAGAAGCCAGGGGAAGTATGATTGTGGATATCGGCGGCGGGACGACGGAAATTGCCGTCATCTCCCTTGGCGGAATTGTCATCAATCGGTCGCTTAGGATTGCCGGAGACGAATTTGACGAGGCAATCGTCACTTATGTACGAATGAAACACGGGCTTTTATTGGGATTGCCGTCTGCCGAAGGGGCCAAAATTGCCATAGGCAGCGCTTACCCGGGCAAAGAGGAAAAACATACGGTTGTCCGCGGCCGGGATCTCGAAAACGGCCTGCCGAAATCAGTCAAGCTGACTTCATCAGGACTGCGGGAAGCAATGTCGCCGGTTTTCAACCAGATCATTGAAGCGATTGACGAGACGGTTGAGGAAATCCCGCCGGAATTAGTCGGTGACGTCCTTGAACAGGGTATTACTTTAGCCGGAGGCGGAGCTCTGCTTCCCGGGATTGACAAAGCCATCTCGGAAGCGGCTAAAATGCCGGTTTGGGTGGCGCCTGATCCTTTGACTTGCGTGGTGCGCGGAGCGGCCAGACTTTTGGATAACCGAAGACTTTTGGAAAAAGTCAAAGTCACCGGCGGGCTGAAATGAAAGACAGATTAATTTATTTTTTGATATTTATTTCCCTGGTACTTTTGCTTTTGGACTATTCAGGATCGCTTCTTCCGGTGAAATCCGCTTTGGATAACATTATCATGCCGGTTAAACAAACTTTATTTACCGCCGTTTCCGATTTTGGCAGCTTACGAAAAGTGCTAAGCCAATACCGGCAGTTTTACCGGATGTATGATGATTTGAAGGTTGCCGCGAAAAAAAACGAGGAATTTAATTTGCAGATAAAACTTTTGACGGAGGAAAATAAAAAATTGAGAATCCAGCTCGATGCCCCTTTGCCTCCTTCATATAAATATATTCCCGCTTCGGTAATCAGTAACTCACGTTACCTCGAAGTGGCCGCGGGAATTCGGGAAGGAGTAGTCAAAAACATGCCCGTTGTCGACGGATTGGTGCTTTTGGGGAGAATAACCACAGTTTCCGAAAAAAGAAGCTCAATTATGCTTTTAACCGATAATGAAATGCAAATCGCAGTGAAAACTTCCCGCGGGGCAAAAGGGATATTGGCCGGACAGGCAGGAAAAAGCCTGCTTTTGGATAAGGTTTTGCAGAAAGAAGCCCTGTTTTTGGATGATCAGGTAGTGACCAGCGGCGAGGACGGTTTGCCCCCCAATCTGATTATTGGCCGGGTTACCTATATAATTACCACCGATGAGGCGGTTTACAAGCAGGCAAAAGTCGAAACCCTCATAGACGCGTTAAGCGAAAAAACGGTTTTTATTATTTCCGCAACATGAAAATTGCACTTTGCTTAGGTTTATTGACGATATTGGTCGAATCGACCATCCTGCCTTTACCTTTGACGCTGTCTTATATTCTGGTGATGGTCATCTTATTTGAGTCAGAAACAGTCTTTTGGGTTTTTTTGGCAGGACTGTTGCTTGATCTTTTTGCCCACCGGATTCTTGGTGTAAGCAGCCTGTTTTTTCTGTTTGTGTTTTTGGCGGTCAGGCGTTATCAGGAAAAAATCAACGTCAATCATTTTTTTTATACGGTCCTTTTTTTAGTAATTACCTGCAGTCTGTATTTATTGTTAATTTACCGTTACCTGAATTGGGAAAAATTACTGTTGGGAGTGGGTTTCGGGGCAATAGTTTTCCTGATTTTAGGAAAAGTACAAAACAACACAAAAGGGAGGAAGAAATTAACTTTATAGCAGAAGTTACGTGACTAATATCGATTAAGACTGTCATTGCGAGCGGAGCGAAGCAATCCCGTCCGAGATTGCCGCGTCCCGATTAAATCGGGACTCGCAATGACACTTATAACAAAACATGCGTCATCAACTGGGGACTGTTTTTTCCGAACAAATAATCAAAAGCCAGCGATTCCGGAGAATGCGTGAAGCGGAAGGAAATGACAAGTATTCTCCGGATATCAGGGTTTGGGTATTCGTGGGGATTTTATTTATCGGACTCGGATTGCTTTTATCCAGACTTTTTCTTCTGACAGTGATCCAGGGAAACCGTTTCCGGCAATTGGCGCAGGGAAACCGTTTGCAGGAGCAAAAAATTTATGCTCCGCGCGGGATTATTTATGACCGTAAAGGCGTGCCGTTGGTCCGTAATATTCCCGCCTTTGTTTTGCCGGATAAACAAATTTTTTTTGAAAACCCGCCGGCGACCCAATCAGTGCAAATACAAGAAATTGCCGTCAGAGATTATGTTTTTAAAGATCTTTTCGCCCATGTCTTGGGATATACCGCGGAGGTCAGCGCGGAAGAACTTGGAAAGTTAGTACTGGGTGATTTGGTCGGAAAGATGGGCATCGAAAAAAATTATGACGAAACCTTGCGGGGAGTTGACGGCAAGCTGTTGTTTGAAGTAGATGCCTTGGGGCAAAAAATACGGACTTTAGGCAAGGTTGAGGCCAAAACCGGCAAAAATCTGACGCTGACTTTGGACTCGGATTTGCAAAAAGCTGCCCAAGAGGCCATCGTCGGGAAAAAAGGGGCGATTGTGGTTTCTGACAGCAAAACCGGTGAAATATTGGCTTTATATTCTTCACCTTCTTTTGACCCTAACCTTTTCATCCGCGGAGAAAATATACAAAAAATGTTTGGGGATCCCGACCAGCCTCTTTTTGACCGGGCAATCACCGGGACTTATCCGCCCGGTTCCACTTTCAAGATCATAACCAGCGTGGCTGCTTTGGAATCCGGGACAATCAATATGGAAACGAAAATAGAAGACACTGGCATCCTCAAAGTCGGCGAGTTTTCTTTCGGCAACTGGTATTTTAATCAGTACGGTAAAAAGGAAGGCTGGTTGAATATTGTGGGTGCCATCAAAAGGTCTAACGATATTTTTTTCTATACCATTGGAGAAAAAACCGGCATTGAAACGATTGCCGGTTGGGCAAAAAAGATGGGATTGGGGAAAAAAACCGGGATTGATCTTGACGGAGAAGCGGAAGGACTGATGCCCGATCCGCAGTGGCGAAAAAAAGAACGGGGAGAAGACTGGTATTTGGGTAATACCTATCATATCGCGATCGGTCAGGGAGACATACTGTCTACGCCTTTACAGGTGAATACTTGGACAAACGTCATTGCCAACGGTGGGAAGTTATGCCGGCCGCGTTTAACAAAAGATCAAAGATCAAAGATCAAAGATCAAAACGAACTTTGTAGGGATTTAGAAATTAAGAAGGAGACGATAGAGTTAATCCGTGAAGGGATGAAGGAGGCTTGTTCAGTCGGCGGGACAGGATACCCATTATTTGATTTTAAAGTGCCCGCTTCGGCCGCGAAGCGAGACGAGCAAAGTGCAAAGATCAAAACTGACAATGTGGATTTTTTTGAGGCAAAAGAATCAACAGTTTCCGCCAAGCCTTATATTGGGATTCCGGTAGCCTGCAAAACGGGAACGGCAGAATATGGAGACTTGAAAAACAACAAAACTCACGCCTGGTTTACCGTCTTTGCGCCGGTTTACAATCCGCAGATTTCGGTGACGGTACTGGTTGAAGGCGGAGGCGAGGGAAGTACTGTTGCCGCACCAATAGCCAAAAAAATCCTGGAGGAATGGTTTAAGAAATAAAAGAAAGTCAAATTTTGGCCAGGGCTTGTTTGAGGTCGGCAATCAAATCATCTGTATCTTCCAGTCCTACCGAAAGCCTGACCAATGATTCGCCGATGCCGGATTTTTCCAGTTCTTCTTTTCCCATTTTGGCATGGGTCATGGAAGCCGGGTGTTCAATCAGGCTTTCCACCGCGCCCAAAGAAACTGCCAGATCAATCAGTTTTACGCTATTGACCAGTTTTTCTCCCGCGCTCCTTCCGCCTTTGACCTCAAAAGATAAAACGCCGCCGAACTGCGCCATTTGTTGTTTGGCCAGTTGATGTTGCGGATGGCTGCTAAGTTTAGGATAATAGACTTTTTGGATTTTGGGGTGACTATCCAAAAAGCGGGCGATTTTTTCTGTTGATTCTGATTGTTTTTTCATCCTGACCTCCAGAGTAGTCATACCGCGAAGAACTAAATACGCGTTGAAAGGAGAGATGCAAGGCCCAAGATCGATGAAACTTTTACTGTACATTTGGGAGATGATTTTTTGCCCGCCGATGACAGCGCCGCCGATAACATCTGAGTGTCCGTTGATATATTTTGTCAAACTGTGAACGACCACGTCTATGCCAAGCCTGATGGGATATTGGCAGGGAGGCGGGGCGAAAGTGTTGTCGAAAACCGTCAGGATTTTATTTTTTTTGGCCAAAGCGCTAATTTTTTTGATATCAATAATTTCAAGCAAAGGATTGGTAGGGCTTTCAAAATAAATAACTTTGACGGTCGGGTCAATGTCATTTTTTACGGCGTTAAGGTCACGGAAATCAAGCATTTTTACCTTAATGCCGAAACGGGTCAAGAGATTGGTTATCAGAGAGAAAGTGCAGCCGTAGAGAACTTTATGGGCCAGGATTGTATCGCCTGTTTTTAAAAGATGCAACAGAGCCAATGATATGGCGGACATGCCGGAAGAAGTGACGATCGCTTTTTCGCCTTCCTCCAAAGCAGCCAGTCGGACCTCCAAAGCTTCCACAGTGGGATTGGTGAAGCGGGAATAAATCATTCCATGGGAAACTCCTGCGAAACGTTTGGCGCCTTCGCGGGCTGTGGGGAAAATAAAAGTCGAGGAAGTGTAAATCGGCGGGATCACCGAACCGAAAACCGGGTCACTCTCATGGACGGCCAGATGGATGTTTTTGCTTGAAGGTTTCATAATAACTGATGATTTTAGCATAAATAGAGTCAGTGTCAATCATTGTCATTTTCCGGCATTTTCTTTACAGTTAAATAAAGTGACTGAAGAGGAGAAAAAATACTGGCTGGGTTTTTCCGCTTTTCCGGGCATCGGCCCTTTGCGTTTCAAACTGTTGCTTGATTATTTCCAGACGGCAAAATGCGCTTGGGAAACATCGGAAAAAGAATTGATAAAAATCGGTTTGGGTGGAAAATTAACCGCTAAATTTGCCGCCTTCCGCCGCAATTTTTCCTTAGACAAAAATTATCAGGAAATCATTGCCAAAAAAATCTGGATACTGACTTTGTCCGACAAAGAATACCCAAGACTGCTCAAAGAAATCTCCGATGCCCCTTTTGTTTTGTATATTAGAGGCAATCTTGAGGAAAATTGGGACATCGAAAAATCAATCGGAGTGGTGGGAACAAGAATGATTACTTCTTACGGAAGAGAGGCCACCAGAAGAATTACGGAAGGCTTAGTTTATGCCGGTTTAACAATTGTTTCCGGGATGGCCTACGGAGTAGACACAGTTGCCCATGAGACGGCAATATCCTGCGGCGGAAAAACAATTGCTGTTTTAGGCTGCGGGGTTGATATCATCCATCCGGCCAGCAATACAACTCTTTACTGGAAAATTATCAAAAAATACGGACTGGTAATTTCCGAATATCCGCCGGGGAGATATGCCGAAAAAGGATTGTTTCCGGCTCGGAACCGGATTATCAGCGGACTGTCACTCGGCGTAGTTGTCACCGAAGGAGCCAAAGACAGCGGCGCTTTGATCACGGCAAGGAATGCCGCCGAACAGGGACGGGAAGTTTTCGCCATTCCCGGACCGATCACTTCAGAGATGTCACGGGCGGGCAATATGCTTTTGAAAAACGGAGCCAAATTAGTGACAGAAGCCCAAGATGTATTGGAAGAACTAAAAATTCCTGCCTCGCCGATAGGCGGGCCAAATTCAAAAATGCAAAAATCATTAAACAAAGAAGAATTAATAATTATAAAACTTTTACAAAACGAAAACCTGCATTTTGACGAAATAGTTATTAAGAGCAAAATTCCTTCGGGTAAGCTGGGCGGGATACTGACGGTGATGGAAATGAAGAAACTGATCAGTCAATACGGGAATGGCGTATATGGAATTTGCGCCTGATTACCAGAGGTGCAAATAGCATTTCACCTTAGAGGTGTCTCAGATATGGCACCTTTGGTAAAATCGTTCTCTTGACAAGAGAGGTAAAATAGTTTGTTATCAGAATATGTCAAATTTAATCATCGTTGAGTCACCAACCAAGGCTAGAACATTATCCCGATTCTTGGGGAAAGATTACCGGATAGAGGCGACCATGGGGCATATCCGGGACT
>CAYGXQ010000009.1:0-44616 GCA_964354025.1 uncultured Gammaproteobacteria bacterium
CCACCTCTTTATTTCTGAAACAGACACCGAAGTGGCGGTTCATTTAATCGAAGATTGTTACCGGCAGTTAACCGCCGTTCATAAAGACCCCCAAACCGCCTTCCGGGAATCAGTCAGGATGGCCTTCAAAAGATTTACCGGCTTAAGCGCAATCATTGTTATGGACTCGAAGACGAATACTTTCGTGGCGGTGAAAAACGGTTCTCCTTTGGTGATCGGAAAAGGGAAGGGTGAAAACCTTCTTGCTTCCGATGCCCATGCCCTTTTTCCTTACACGCGTCAAGTTTATTTCATGGAAGATGATGAATTAGTGATGATAGATAAGGAAGCGATTTCTGTCTTTCGTTTGGATACGGACCGGCAAAAAACAGTACAATTTGCGAGCTTGAACTGGAAATTGAGTAATGTCCAAAAAGGCCGTTTCCCCCATTTTATGCTCAAGGAAATCTATGACCAGCCGCAGGTTCTCCAGGAGATTATTCACCACGCGGATGGACAGGTAAAAACCCTTCATAAGCTGATTAAACAATCATACGGTACTTATTTGGTCGGTTGCGGTACGGCCGCTTATGCCTGTTTGGCCGGGACTTACCTTTTTTCGAAAATCGCCAAAAGGCACGTCAATTTTGCCGTCGGCAGCGAATTCGGCTACCTGGTTGATTTCCTGACCGATAAAAGCCTGGTAATTGCCCTTTCACAATCCGGGGAAACGATTGACGTCATTGAAGCGGTTAAAAAAGCCAAGGAGAAAAAATCAAAAATCTGTTCACTGGTCAATGTCCTGGGTAGTACTCTTTACCGGATATCGGACACACCGCTTCTTTTGGGCGCCGGAGTGGAAAAAGCGGTTGTCTCCACCAAAGCTTTTACGGCAAAACTAGCTTACCTCATTCTGGTGGCGTATTCCCTGGCGGAAAATCGCGCCGAAGGAAAGAAAGCACTGCTTACTTCATATAAAGCCGTTAATAAGGTTTTGGAAGAAGCAAACCTGAAAACAATCCGCAAATTGGCAGAAGAACTCATCAAAAAAGAACATGTTTACATCATTGGCCGCGGACTGTCGTTTCCGGTGACTTTGGAAACGGCCTTGAAGATAAAAGAGGCGTCATATCTTCACGCGGAAGGCTTTGCCGCCGGAGAATTGAAGCATGGAGCGATTGCCCTAATTGAAAAAGGAACTCCCTGCATTGTTTTTCTTCCCAATGACGAGACATACGGAGCCAGTTTGGCCGGAGCCATGGAGATGAAAGCCAGAGGCGGAAAAATTATCGGCATCTCCTATAAACCGCATGAAATTTTTGATGAATTTTTGCCTTTTGATGATTGCGGTACCGCCTCCATCATTCCCGCTGCGGTGATCGGGCAACTGTTGGGATATTTTTTGGCAATTGCCCGGGGGATTGATCCTGATAAACCCAGAAATCTCGCTAAATCCGTCACGGTCAAATAAAAAACAATAATTTTTATGAAAAAAAATCCCATTGTTATTCTTTGCGGCTGGCGGTTAACAAGTGATAAGTATGAACCTTTAAGAAAGGTTCTTAAAGATAGAAATTACCAAGTCTATATTCCTCCGCTGCCGGGATTTGGCGAAAATAACCCATTAAACCGCGTGATGACACTTGATGACTACGTCAAATACGTTGAAGATTTCCTCAAAACCCAAAAGATTAGCGGATTAATATTAATCGGCCATTCCTTCGGCGGTAGGGTAGCCATTAAACTGGCCGCAAAACATCCGGAGTTGATAGATAAATTAATTTTAACCGGTACACCGGGATATAACCCGGTTCGGGGAATAAAAATCCAGTTTTTTCTGCTAATCAGCAAAATCGGACGATTTATTTTCTCCATTTTTCACCTGTCAAAACTGACAACTTCCGCCAAAAAAGTCTTATATCGCCTGGCCGGATCCTCGGATTATCCGCAAACGAGCGGATATTTACGTGAATCTTTCAAGATCATTGCCAAAGAACCGTTGGAAGAATTTATGAAACAGATCATGGTACCGACTCTGCTTGTTTGGGGGGAAGAAGACAGAATTGTACCGGTCAAAATAGCCCAAAGAATGTTCCAGACGGTTAAATCGTCCAAGCTGGTGGTCATCCCAAACGCCCGGCATGGAGTACTTTGGACGGAACCGGAAAAATTTGCCGAAGAAATAGAGAAATTTTAATATGGAAGTGTTGATATATTTACTGTTGATTGCTTTCATTATCAGGACAATCCGAAATGTCTTATACCAGACATTCTTATGGCAATTAAAAGAATATAGAATTGATCGGTTTGTCTCTCATTTGAAAACAAATCAAGGAAGAAAATTGATATTTGGACCATCCGCATCTCTCAAATGGATTTTTTTATTATTTATCGTGGCAGGAATATTGTTTGAGTACGATTTTCTATTTGATACTCTGAGCTTATGGGCGAATCTTGGATTTGGGATTATCTGGATAATTGAGGCGGTAATTAGTCTTAAGGATTTAATTAAAAAGAGATGGAGAATTCCCAAGTTTACATTTAAAGTTGTTTTTATATTAATAATAATTTTAATATTACAATTTTCTCCATTACTTGTTAGCGGTAATATTATCCAACAGCTTATGGTAGGACCATTTCTTGATAAGTTGCTTGCACCATCAATAGCTTTATTCATTATTATCTTGAATGTTCCTTCTTTAACTATCAAAAAAATAATTTTGCTATTAGCAAAAAAGAAAATTGCACAATTTCATAAACTAACTGTAATTGGCATTACCGGAAGTTATGGAAAGACTTCCACTAAGGAATTTTTAGCAACTATTTTAAGTGAGAAATTTAAAGTAGCCAAGACGCCGGAATTTACCAATACAGATATAGGAATAGCAAAGTTTATTTTAAAAGAATTAAAACCTGATCATGAGATATTTGTAGTCGAGATGGGCGCGTATAAAAAGGGAGAGATTAAAGCCATTTGTGACATGGTGAAACCGAAGATAGGGATGATTACCGGTATAGATGAGCAGCATATAGAACTTTTCGGCTCTTTGGAAAATACCATTAGGGCAAAATATGAATTGATAGAAAGTTTACCCTTGTATGCCACTGTCGTTATTAACGGAAACAATATCCATTGTTTGGAGATGGCCAAACGGGCCAAAAAACAGCAAAAGAATGTCGAAATATTCAGGACCGCAAAAGATGTCTGCGGAATTAAAGTTTATAAAGATCATCTGGAATTTGTCTTTGACGTCAAGAATAAAAAATATCCTCTGAATGTCCATCTTTTAGGCGCGCAAAATATTGAGAATGTTTTAGGAGCCATCTATATGGCTTTAACTTTAAAGATGGATATGGAATCGGTGAAACGCGGCGTCTCGAAAATAAAACCTCCGGATAAAACCATGAAATTATATAAAAATCCTTCGGGATTGAGTCTGATTGATGATACCTTCAATGCCAATCCCAGCGGCGTACTTTGCGCTCTGTCATACATGAAGTTATATAAAGGAAAGAAGATTTTAGTTCTTACCCCTCTTATCGAGTTGGGAGAAAAAGGTAGTGATATCCATCAAAAACTGGGAAAAACGGCCGCTCCAATATGCGATCTATATCTTTTGACTAATCCGAATTTCAAAGAAGCCTTTTGTAAGGGACTAGTCCAAGGAGGAGGAGACGTCCGTAAAGTCCATGTAGTGAATAAAGCAACGGCGATTGAAATAATTAATAAGTTTGCAGATTATGACAGCGTTGTAGTTTTTGAAGGAAAGGAAGCGGGGAAAATAATAAATGATATTTAAATATCCGATTGCCATTGGACTTTCACCAAATACTGACAGTCAAGACGTGCGTCAGGCTATTAAAATCTTATGCCAACCGTGGATCTGGAAACAAGGGAAACAGTTGGATGAAATTAAGGATTGGTTAAGGCAAAATTTCCAAGTCTTCGACGTTTTTCTTTTTAACAGCGGCCGCTCTTCCCTCTACTCCATATTGCAGGCGTTTGGGATAGGTAAAGGAGATGAAGTGATAATCCAGGCTTTTACCTGTGTTGCCGTCCCTGATCCGATTATTTGGGTTGGGGCAAAAGCAGTTTATGCCGATATCGACGAGTCATTAAATATTGATTTTAGATTATTGGAAAAACTTATAACCTCAAATACGAAGGCAATAATTGTTCAACACACTTTTGGTATTCCGGCTGATCTTGATAAGATCAAAAAAATTACTCAAAAATATAAAATTAAACTGATAGAAGACTGTTCTCATGCAATAGGAGCATCTTATCAGGGTAAAAAAGTCGGCAGCTTCGGGGATGCTGCCTTTTTCAGTTTTGGACGGGATAAAGTGATTTCTTCAGTGTTTGGAGGAGCAGCAGTGATAAGATCAAAGATCAGAGATCAAAAATCAAAAATGGAGAAGATAGAAAAAGAATTAAAATACCCAAATTACTTTTGGATTTTGCAGCAGCTTTTTCATCCGATTGCCTTTTCAATAATTTTGCCTTTGTACAACTTATTTATAGGAAAACTGATTTTATATTTGTTGCTTAAAACACATCTGCTTTCAAAACCTGTTTACGATGAAGAGAAACGGGGGATCAGGCCAATAATCTTTCCGCGGAAATATCCAAATGCAC
Organism: uncultured Gammaproteobacteria bacterium; assembly: GCA_964354025.1. Taxonomy (GTDB): domain Bacteria; phylum Patescibacteriota; class Microgenomatia; order 2-02-FULL-39-11; family 2-02-FULL-39-11; genus JALHWS01. The sequence goes on from CAYGXQ010000009.1 coordinate 4,619, forward strand.
TGGCAGCGCTTTTGGTCAATCAATTAAAGAAACTTGAACAAATGAACAATAGAAGACGGGAAATTGCTGATTTCTATTTTAAAAACCTGGCAAATAATAAGAAAATCCAATTGCCCGGCAATAATTTTGGAGCCATCTATCTAAGATTTAACATTTTGACAGAATCTGCAAAAGAAATCCTATCTGAGGCAAAAAAAAGAAAAATAATTCTCGGCAATTGGTATAAAAGCATCATTGATCCAAAAGATGTAGATTTCCAAAAAATCGGTTATGTAAAAGGCAACTGCCCGAAAGCCGAAACAGCGGCCAAACTTACCGTAAATTTACCGACTTACCCGCGGTTGACAACTGACGAATTAAAAAGGATTATTGAATTACTTCATGAAGATACAGGAAATTACCGATAAAAATCTCTGGGAACAATTTATCAGTGCTCATTCGCCTCAAAGCCTGTTTCAGTCGTGGAATTGGGGAGAGACAATAAAAAAATTACAAATTTCAAATTACAAATTACAAATTTTATGGAGATTAGGAATATATGAAAATGAGAAATTGATTGGCATTGCTCAAGTAATCAAAGTAGTAGCAAAAAGAGGGATTTTTTTACATGTAAGGCACGGTCCGGTATTTTCCGCCTGGAAATCAGAATATTTACATTTTTTCCTGGATTATTTAAAAACCTTAGCAAAAGTTCAAAAGGTTTCATTTATCCGGATCAGTCCTTTGATTGATAATTCAGCTGAAAACAGGTCATTGGTCAAAAACCTTGGCTTTAGAGATGCCCCAATTCACGCCATGGACGGGGAATACTGCTGGATTTTGGATTTGGACAAGACAGAGGAATCATTGCTTGCCGGAATGCGCAAGACCACCAGGTACCTTATCAAACAAGCCCAAAAAATAGGAGCAGTAATCAAACAATCCAAAAATACCGCCGACCTGGCAGAATTTTTGAAATTATACAACCAAACGGCTGACAGGCATAACTTCGTCCCCCATAAAGGCATCAGGGAAGAGTTTACCGAATTATTGAAGGACAACCAGATAAACTTATTTCAGGGTTACTATCAGAATAAATTGCTTTCAGCCGCCTTAATCGTATTCTATAATCATCAGGCAATCTATCATCACAGCGCTTCAATAGAGCAGAAGATTCCCATCAATTATTTGTTGCAGTGGGAAGTGATAAAGGAAGCAAAAAGAAGAGGGAAGAGTGTCTATAATTTTTGGGGGGTAGCTCCGGAAGGGAAAAAGAGGCATCCGTGGAAAGGCTTATCCCTTTTTAAGGAAGGTTTCGGCGGAAGGAAAATAGAATATCTTCATACCCAGGATTATCCCCTCTCCCTGACATATTGTGCGACGTATATTCTCGACACTGTCAGAAAATTCCGGAAAGGTTATTGAATGTTATATAATAGGTAAACATAAGGCAATTTATGCAATTTATCCGCTATCATCATATTTCATTTAAAAATGCCTTCAGGGGTCTTTTTTGGGCTTTTACCACTCAGCCGAATTTCCGGATCCACGGTTTTTTCTCATTACTGGCGATAACGGCCGGTTTTATCCTCAAAATCACTTCGGTCGAAATGACAATTCTGGTATTAACAATCGTTTTCGGCATGGGGACGGAGATGGTTAATACCGCAATTGAATCGGTGACTGATATGATTACTTCCCAGTGGCGTGAAGAAGCAAAGATTGCCAAGGATGTTGCCGCGGGCATGATGCTTTTGTCGGCTATTGGAGCGGTGATAGTAGCTTTAATTATTTTTATCCCCCGTTTTTGGATAATATTATTCTGATCGTATGGGTTATTTTATCGGAATATTGCTGGTATCATTTATCGTCAATTTATTGACGTTAATCCCTTATATCAATCTTCTCTACCGTTTTAAGATACAGCGGCAGAAGCAAAAAACCAAAGATGCTTTTAACCGGCCGACTCCGATATTTGATAATTATAACCAGAAGAAAACCGGCACTCCAATCGGAGGTGGGCTCTTAACAATTGTTAACGTGACAATTTTATTTTTGATTTCTTTTCCGATTTTATATTTTTTCTGGGTTCCGATTACTTCAATTTACAGTAAGCCGGGTAGCGAGATAAAAATCCTTCTTTTTACTTTTCTTTCGTTTGGCCTGATCGGTTTATATGATGATATTAAAAAAGTATTTTTAGGAAAAAAGAGCGGTTTCTTCGGTCTTCGCCTGATCCATAAGTTAGTGCTGGAAATAATCCTATCAGTGTTGATTGCCTTTTGGTTATATACTGAACTGAAAATAAGCATAATCAATGTCCCCTTTTTGGGAGTGGTAGATGTAGGCATTTTTTATCTGTTCTTTGCCTCTTTTGTGGTTATCGCTTTTGCCAATGCCTATAACATCACTGACGGTTTAGACGGTTTGGCCGGGGGGATACTGATGATTGCCCTATCTGCTTTTTGGGTAATTTCCCGTTCAATTTTAGACACGACTTTATCGTTATTTATCGCTATTTGGCTTGGAGGGATTATTGCTTTTCTTTATTTCAATATCCATCCGGCAAGAATATTTTTAGGAGATGTCGGCGCTTTGTCATTTGGCGCCACCTTTGCGGTTATCGGACTTTTACTTGGAAAAACGTTTTCTTTGCCGGTGATCGGCGGATTATTTGTCATTGAAATTGCTACTTCTTTATTTCAACTCTTGAGCAAAAAATATCGGGGAAAGAAAATAATGTCTGTTGCTCCTTTGCACCTTTGGCTGCAAAAAAATGGTTGGAATGAAACAACAATCGTGTTTCGCGCCTGGTTGGCCGGTATTATCCTCGCTATTTTCGGCCTATGGCTTGCTTTCCTGTCATAAAATAATATGAAGAAAAGGGCTCCGGTTAAACTTGTCAGGCAAAAAAGAAGGTTTAATTTTATTTTAGCCGGTTTATCACTGGCGCTGTCTTTATTTGGGATACTGATGATCTATGAATCATCCAATATCCCCGCCTTCCAAAACTTCCAGGATAAATATCATTTTCTCAAAGATCAGGGATTATGGCTGGTAATCGGGAGTATCGGGATGATAATTGTTTCCTTTATAAATTATAAAAAATACTATCTGTTAGCCGTTCCCCTGCTTATTGGCGCACTGCTTTGCATGATTGCCGTTTTTATCCCCGGCATCGGCATAAAAACCTTGGGCGCTCACCGGTGGGTAAATTTCCATTTTTTCAGTTTTCAGCCGTCGGAATTAACGAAATTGGCCTTAATTATTTATCTCTCTTCCTGGTTTTCTTCATTTGAGAAAAAAAGGCTGTTGGCTTTTTTTATATTGCTTACGATGGTCGTCGGTTTAGTAATGCTACAGCCGGATTTGGGTACGGCCTCGATTTTGACGGCGATATTTATCGTCATGTATTTTATTTCCGGTGTCCCCTTTTGGCATTTCCTGTTCCTGGTTCCGGTTCTCAGCGTCGGTACTTTTATCCTGATGATAATTTCTCCTTATCGTTTTCAACGGCTGACGACTTTTTTTAATCCTAATTTTGATCCTTTAGGCGCTTCCTATCATATCCGGCAGATCCTGATATCTTTCTCTTCCGGTGGTTTTTGGGGTCTTGGGTTGGGCGCCTCAAGACAGAAATACCAGTTTCTGCCGGAAGCAACGACAGATTCGATTTTCGCCATCATTGCGGAAGAATTCGGTTTCTTCGGATCCTTGTTGTTTATCCTAATTTATCTTTTTTTCCTTTACCAGCTTTTTAAGATTACCCTGAAAGCTCCTGACAAGCAGGGTTTTTTACTGGGCAGCGGAATTTTTACCCTCATCGCTTTTCAGACGATCGTGAACCTTGGATCAATGGTGACGATTTTTCCCTTGACCGGTGTTCCTTTGCCTTTAATATCATATGGCGGATCAAACCTGGTGATTACTTTTATAGCAATCGGACTGATGCTTAATATCAAAAGGCAAAGCAGTTAAAAAATTATGTCGAATAAAAAAATAAAGATATTTTTTTGCGGAGGACATTTATCACCGGCTTTGGCAGTGATGGAAGGATTGGATAAGAATAAGTATGAAATTATTTATATCGGGAGGAAACAATCCCAGGAGGGTGATCCGGGAAGATCTTTTGAAGAGAATATCATTAAAAAAATGAAAATTCCTTATCTTAATTTGATTACCGGGAGATTACAGAGAAGCCTGACCAGATATTCTTTTGTATCTTTAATAAAATTTCCGGTCGGATTGATACAGAGTTTATTCTTTTTATTAAAATACAATCCGGTTTTGGTAATTTCTTTCGGAGGATATGTCGCCCTGCCTGTCTGTCTGGCGGCAAAATTGCTGGGTAAAAAAATTATCATTCATGAACAGACCCATACTCTCGGATTAACCAATAAAATCGTCGCCAAAATCGCTGACAGAGTGCTTTTATCATGGCCGGATACAAAAAATATTGCCGATTCCGGGGTAATCGTGGTGACCGGTAACCCTGTCAGAAGCTCAATTTTTCTTCACAATCAGAAGGATGAAAGACTGACTGCTTTCGGTGATCTAAGGTTGCCGGTTCTTTGTATTGTCGGCGGCAGTCAGGGGGCCCGGTCAATCAATTCGGTAATTCATAAAGTGATACCTCAATTGTCAAAAAAATTCCGGATTTTACACCAGTGCGGCAGTACAAACAAAAGTCATGATTTTAGGGTCTCCCTTCGTATAAAAAACTCCCTTCCTGCGTTTATTCGCAAAAATTACTTTCCGGTGAAACAAATCAATCCTGATAATATCGGTGCCATTTTCCGAAAAGCAGATTTAATCGTCAGTCGCGCCGGAGCAAATACCGTGGCGGAAATTGCCGTCTGCGGCACGCCGGCGATTCTGATCCCATTACCCTGGTCTGCCGGAGGTGAACAGCAGGCAAATGCCAAAATGTTGACTGAAACCGGTTTGGTAAAAATCCTGCCGCAAAATTCACTCTCTGTAAAAACACTGATTGAGGAGATAACTGATATGTGGGATAACCGGTTGAATTATATAAATTGCCGTCTAAAAGCCAGAGGGTTATATCCACCGGATTCAGCCGACAAGATTGTTGCCGCCATTGAAGAGATAATAAAATTGCGTAAACCATGAGCAGACAAAGGATCAGCCGGCGTTTTTTTTATTTATTATTTTTAATTGCCGCCTGTTGGCTGGCGGTCGTTTTTATTAACTTTTTCCGATTAAGAAAAGTTTATTTCATCTCTCCAAAAAAAGTAGCAAACGGTTTAGAAATTTTTAACGGTAAAAATCTTTTGTGGTTTGATGCCAAAACAATAAACCAACATTTGCTTGACCGTAATGGGGAAATCAAGTCGGTGATAATCAGAAGGTCATACCCCCGTTCATTGGTGATTGATGTAATGTTGCGTGAACCCGTTGCCATCGTTTCCGGTGACAGTGATAATTTTTTTATTGATACGGAAGGCAGGTTGCTGCCTTTTGAGGAAAGTTCCAAGAGGGAATTGCCGGAAATCCGTTTTATGGGAGTGAAATTGTATTTGACTAATAATGCCGATTGGCGGATAATAAATGCCCTGACTTTTTTAAAACAATCCAAAAAACAGGGGATTGATTTGTCAAAAATATTGATAGATAAGGATAAACCCCTGATGTTTGCATATTTACCCGAAGGGACCGAAATCGTAATTCCGCAGACCGGAAATTTGCCCAATTTAGCCGCCTCTTTACAAATAATCGTTTCTAGGTTTAGAATAGAAGGGAAATTCATTACTAAAATTGATTTTCAGTTTGATAAGCCAATCGTATTACTTGAAAATGAAAAAAATAATTCCTCAGATATTACTCATTAGAATATGAATAAACAGATTGTTGCAGGCATTGATATAGGTACCTCAAAAATTACGACGATTATCGCTTCTATTCCTGAAAGCGGATTGTTAAATATTCTCGGGGTGGCCAATAATCCGAGTCACGGCATCAGAAAAGGCCAAATAGTCGATATTGAAGATGCGACTAAAAGCATTGTTCAAAGTCTGGAAGCGGCTGAGCGGATGGCCGGATATTCCTTGTCCTCAGCATTTCTGTCTATTGGCGGAGCGCATATCAGTTCCCAAAATTCTCATGGAGTCGTGGCAGTGTCCGAACCGCAGAAAGAAATTACTCATGATGACGTAACCAGGGCAATTGATGCGGCCAGAGCAGTGTCGCTGCCGGCGACACGGGAAATTTTGCATATTTTACCGAGAGAATTTATCGTCGATACCCAGGAAGGGATAAAAGACCCGGCCGGGATGACAGGGGTTCGGTTGGAAGTCAATACCCATCTGATTACCGTCGGCAGTACGGCTCTTCGGAATCTGGAAAAATGCGCATCACTGGTTGGGATTGACGTAGACGGTTTTGTCTTCGGCGGATTGGCTTCAGCTTCAGCGGTTTTGACCGAAACGGAAAAGGAATTGGGTGTGGTTTTGGCTGATATCGGTGCCGGGACAGTCGATATTTGTATTTTTGTTGATGGTGCCCTTTCTTATTCTTCAGTCTTGCCGATAGGGGCCCGCAACATCACCAACGATTTGGCGATCGGTCTTCGGATTTCTCTTGAAAGCGCGGAACAGATAAAATTGCTCCTCAACAAAAAATTACCTGAACCGGTTGAGCTGGAAGAACAGATACCTTCCATCAAAAAAGAAAAAACAAAAGACAGCGGTCATGATGATATTGATCTTTCATCTTTACATCTGCCGGAAGGCCTGAACAAAGTTTCCCGCAAAACCCTGATTGAAGGGATTATGAAACCGAGATTAAATGAAATATTTACGATGGTCGGTCTGGAAATTAAAAAAAGCGGTTTCGGAGGGCTTACACCGGCCGGTTTGGTGGTTTGCGGCGGCGGGGCGGAAACCTTGGGTATTGTGGAAACCGCCCGCAGGAATTTAGCCATGCCGGTTCGGATCGGCATCCCGGGAAATATCACCGGTTTGATTGATGAAATAATGGCCCCGAGTTTCGCTTCGCCGGTCGGTTTGGTTTTGTATGCGACGAAAATGGGAGCGACGATGCGCGAGAAATTTTCTCTAAATAAAATCGGAAAATTTGTCGGCAAAATTCCGGTCGGCGGAATGGCCGGCAAAGTAGTCGATTTGATTAAATCTTTTCTTCCTTAAATACTTTCAACTTTCTGCCCGGAAAGGATTACTGTATGTTAATAAAACCGGATATGGCGAGATTTGCCAAAATAAAAGTGATCGGAATCGGCGGCGGCGGATGCAATGCAATCAATTCAATGATAAATACTTCCCAAGTACAAGGAGTCGATTTTATCGGTGTCAATACCGATGCCCAGGCCCTTTTGACCTGTTCGGCTTCCATCAAAATTCAAATCGGTGAAGATCTGACACGCGGTCTTGGAGCCGGCGGTAATCCGGAAATCGGCAAACAGGCGGCGGAAGAATCACGGGAAAAAATTAAAAATGCCTTACTTGAGTCGGATATGGTCTTTTTGACCTGCGGTGAAGGAGGAGGGACCGGTACCGGAGCCACGCCGATAATTGCCGAGATTGCCAAGGAAGCAGGTGCTTTAACTGTGGCAGTGGTTACCAAGCCGTTTGCTTTTGAAGGCGCCAGGCGGATGATCGCGGCTGAAGACGGAATAATCAACCTCAAAGAAAAAGTTGATACTTTGATTATTATTCCCAACCAGCGGATTTTGGATGTGGTTGATAAAAAGATGACTTTAATGGAAGCCTTCAGGATAGTCGATTCTGTTTTGGGTCAGGGAGTGACGGGGATTTCCGATCTCATCACTATGCCGGGACTGATCAATGTCGATTTTGCCGATGTGCGGACGATTATGAGTAATGCCGGATCGGCCTTGATGGGTATTGGTACCGGAGTAGGCGAGAACCGGGCTGCCGCCGCGGCAAGAATGGCTGTTTCTTCACCTCTTTTGGATCTGTCGGTCGACGGAGCCAAAGGAGTGCTATTTAATATCACCGGCGGTTCCGATCTGACCATGAGTGAGGTGGATGAGGCAGCCAAATTGATCGCTTCTTCGGTTGATCCGGACGCTAATATCATTTTTGGCGCGACCATCGACGAGCAGATGGTTGACCAGGTGAAAATTACGGTGGTGGCGACCGGTTTTGACGAAACCAAAAAAAGGCTGAAGGAATTATCCTCAAAGACCAATGTGACGCAGGTGAGAGGCGACATGATGATGCAAAATATATCCGGCGGTTCAGACGTGAATGAGGAAGAAGACCAGTGGGACATTCCCGCATTCCTAAGGCAGGGGAAGCATTGATTATTCAAATCGGCGAGGCAAGCCCGCCTTTTTGAGGCAAGGGAAACACTAGAAAAAAAATATATGACATTATTTCACTTTAGCATTACTGTCTCCGAGACAAACCTGATGGTTATAATTCCACATCATCAGCGGCAGCATACTTTGATCTTCACTTGATTCTGTCTTTGCCAGCAGCTTGAATATATTTTGTTTAATCATATCTTTTGATTTCGCATCGGCTTCTCGAGCTGTATATCCTTTTAGCAGATATATGGTGATGTAGTTTGACGGTTCAAGAAACATTTTTGCCGTATTATCCTTGAGCGGATGGAACAGTTTATCTTCATCAAACATGAAAAAATAATCAGCACTATATCCGATATAAGTGGTATTTACTTTTTTTGCACAGGATTTTCCTAATCCGGATGCAGAACTGCATGATCGGGCATATACGACGGTATCCTTCAGGATGTCTTCATTTTCATTTTTCTTAACTAAAACCTCGTCTTTTTGGCCGCAAACAGAATCGTTATTACCGTGACCGTTAATCATAATAAAACCCGGTTTAAGCTTCTTAACATAGCTGGTAAAATTGCTTTTAGTCACCTTTGATCCGGCCAGATCAACCAGATGAGCTTTTGATTTATGGGCGAAATCAAGAATATATTTTGACCATTCGTAAAGATAATTAGTTGTGTTATCGTGGTTAGGTCGGGTAATTAACATGGGCTTTATTGATTAAGAAGATTTTTAAGAGAACGGAGATATTCAAGCTGCATATCGATTATTTTATCCCCGATTTTATCATTTTTTTCAACCAATTTAATTAACTCATCACTTGTAAAATCACCTTCGGCTCCAATGGAAACTTTTTTACCGCTAGGAATTCGCCGCAGTCTTTCAATAACCAACTGTTTTATTTCTTCATCTTGTAATTTGGGAGAAACTGTGACTGAATTCATAATATCTGCGATAATTAATAATTTTATATTATTCTTAATGCTTCGAGTTTTTCAAGAATTTCTTTGGCTAGAGGAACATCCTGGTCAATGTATAGTTTTGCTACCTTCCATGAGATTCCTTCTCCATTAATAAATAGAATAATTTCCTCTCTGGTAACGAGAGGCAAGTTTCCGTAAATTTTATAGAATTTATCTTTGAGAGACATATTATTCTTTTTTAACTATAGATTAATATAATGATTATATCAAGGAGTCAGGATTTTTTGCTATAATACGGATATGTTCAAACCGGTAGATCCGAAAATCAATTTTCCGGAAAATGAGAAAAAAATCCTTTCTTATTGGGAGGAAAAGGAGATTGTGGAGAAGTACCTCCATAAAAACGATCAGTCCCCGAAATATTTTTCTTTTCTTGACGGACCAATCACCGCCAATAACCCGATGGGTATCCATCATGCATGGGGCAGGACTTACAAAGACCTTTTCCAGCGTTACCATAACCTGAAAGGCGAGAAAGAGCGCTTCCAAAACGGTTTCGACTGCCAGGGGCTTTGGGTGGAAGTGGAAGTGGAGAAGGAATTGGGCTTAAAAGGCAAAAAAGAAATTGAAAATTTAGTACCCGGAGACAAAAAAGCCAGCATCACAAGGTTTGTCGAGCTTTGCAAGGAAAGAGTCCGCAAATACAGTCAGATCCAGACAGAGCAGAGTAAACGTCTGGCATATTTCATGGATTGGGATAATTCCTATTTCACCCTTTCCGAAAACAACAATTACATGATCTGGCACTTTTTGAAAGTCTGCCATGAGAACGGCTGGATATACAAAGGCCACGAATCAATTCCCTGGTGCCCAAGGTGCGAAACTGCTATTTCCCAGCACGAAATGCTCACAGAAGATTATAAAGAAGTCACCCACGAGTCAATTGTTTTGAAATTTCCTATTGTTGGCAGGGAAAAAGAGTTTTTATTGGTTTGGACTACCACTCCCTGGACGATCCCGGCCAATATCGCCATTGCGCTAGATAGTAAACAAAATTACAGTTTGGTTGCCGACAAGGAAGATTATCATTATTGGTTAGCAGCTAATCTGGCGGATAAAGTATTTAAAAACCGGGAAAAAGAGCCGGTTAAAACCGTTAAAGGCGAAGAATTGGTTGGTCTGAAATATCGCGGGCCTTTTGACCATTTAGAAAGCGTTTCGAAAGCGGCAAAAGAAAATAAGGATAAATTCCATACGGTTATAGCGACAGATGATATGATAATGCCAATTTCCATGACAGAGGGCACCGGTTTAGTGCATACTGCTGTCTCTGCCGGTGAGGAAGACTTCCGGCTGGGGAAAAAATTGGGTTTGCCGATGATACCGGTCATTGCCGATAACGCTGATTATTTGCCCGGCCTTGGAGAATTCAGCGGTAAAAATGCCAAGAAAAACCCGAGAATTATTTTGGACTTTTTGGAGAAAAAAGAAAGTCTGAGTCACGACTGTGTGTTTGAGATTTTTCCATACGCTCATCGTTATCCGGCTTGCTGGCGCTGTAAAACCGAACTGGTCTGGAAAGTGGCGGATGAGTGGTATATATCCATGGATAGAAGAAGCGTCAAGCGTAAAGCGTCAAGCGGAAAGAATGATTGTAAAACGTTGAGAGAACGGATGGTTGGGGTGGCGAAGAAGATAAAGTGGATACCGGATTTTGGACTGGAGAGGGAATTGGACTGGTTAAAGAATATGCATGACTGGCTAATCAGCAAGAAAAACCGCTATTGGGGACTGGCTCTGCCGATTTGGGAATGCAAGCAATGTGATACTTTCGAAGTGATTGATTCAAAAGAAGAGTTGAAATTAAAAGCCGTCAGCGGTTGGGAAAGTTTCACCGGAAAATCCCCCCATAAACCTCAAGTTGATGAGATAAAGATCTTATGCCCCAAGTGTAAAGGAACGATGGAAAGAATTCCTGACGTAGGCAATCCCTGGCTGGATGCCGGGATTGTGGCTTATTCGACCATCAGCGAAAATAATCAGGCAACAGAAGTTTCAGGAAGAAAAGAAATGCCGCTTTACCTTTCCGACAAAAAGGGATGGGAGAAATGGTTTCCGGCAGACTTCATAACCGAATCTTTCCCCGGACAATTCAAAAACTGGTTTTATTCCCTGATCGCCATGTCCAGTGCACTTGAGGATAAACCGCCATTTAAGACCGTTCTTGGTTTTGCCACGCTTTTGGGTGAAGACGGCCGGCCGATGCATAAATCATGGGGCAACGCCATCGAATTCAACGAAGGAGCGGATAAAATCGGGGTTGACGTGATGCGCTGGATGTATGTTTTGCAGAATCCGTCTGACAACCTTCTCTTCGGTTACAAAAAAGCTGATGAAGTCAGGCGGAAATTTCATCTGATGCTTTGGAATATCTATAATTTTTTCGTAACGTACGCCAATTTGGACGGATGGGAGATGGCAAAGAGCCTGTTTGAAAAGTCAAAAATAATGTCATCGCGAGCGAGGAACGAGCGTGGCGATCCCGTTGGAATTTCTGTAGTATCACGGGATTGCTTCGGCTGCGGCCTCGCAATGACAATGGTTCCAAATGCTCAAACACACTCTAAGAACATACTGGATGAGTGGATATTATTAAAATTATATAAGTTAGTAAAAATAGCGACAGAGGCATTGGATAATTACCAGGTAAATATTGCCGCGGAAGCGATTCAAAATTTTGTCTATGATTTATCTACCTGGTATATCCGAAGATCTCGCGACCGGGTTGGTCCGACAGTGTCTGATGGAGAAGACAAAAACTCATTTTACAGGACCACTTTTGAAGTTCTTATTACCCTGACAAAGTTACTGGCTCCATTTACGCCATTTATCGCCGAAGAAATTTACCGTAATCTTACAGGAGAAGATTCAGTCCATCTGTCTGATTGGCCGAAGCAGTCGTTATTAGTCAGTAATCAACAGCCAGAACTGATTGAAGAAATGGAATTAGTTAGAAAGATTTGCGAGTTAGGGCATGCCAAAAGAAAAGAAGCCAAGATGAAGGTGAGACAACCATTACAAAAATTACAAATTACAAATTACAAATTACAAATTAAAGCGGAGTTATTACAATTGATTAAAGATGAATTGAATATTAAAGAAATTGAAGTGGTGGCAGGGAATGGAGAATTAAAGATAGAATTGGAGACGACGTTGACACCGCAATTAGTGGAAGAAGGAAAAGCCAGAGAATTGGTAAGGCAGATTCAATTAATAAGAAAAGAATCAGGTTGCGGTCTGTCCGACCGGGTGAGCATTATTTGTCCTGATTGGCCAAAACAATTTGAAAGCCTGATTAAAAAAGAGACATTGGCCCGGACTATAACCCGAGGCGAGACTCTGCAGGTCTCAAAGGCATGATTTTTTGGTTTTTAGCGGATCCTTTCATCAGTCTTCCGATTGCCGGTCTTTGCGGAATAAGCTTATTCCTGCTTGTCAGCACTACTCCAGAGCTTCTGGCGGTCCAAGCGCTATTTTTTTTGATCGGTCTCTTTCTTCTTTATATTTTTACTTCAATCGATTTCCGGATTTGGACTAAATTCTCCTGGTTGATTTATGTTTTTTCCATCTTGCTGCTTCTGGTTAGTCTTATCAGTCCGGTAGTTAGAGGTGCTTCACGCTGGATCAGTGTTGCCGGTTGGCGGATGATTCAGCCTTCTGAAGTCATAAAACCGCTGATAATCGTTTTTTTTGCCCAATTGATATCCCGGTATCAGCCCCGTTCCATTACCAATCTTCTTAAATTGATTCTCTGTCTGCTGCCGGTGGTCATACTGATTTTTCTCCAACCGGATCTTGGAAATTTTATCGTTTATCTGACTTTTTTTATTTTTATGATCATTACCGGCGGGTTACCAATTTCCTATATTCTGGCAGGACTATTCCTGATGATTTCCAGTCTGCCTTTTTCCTGGTTTTTTTTGCAGCCTTATCAAAAAGCACGTTTGTTTTCCTTTATCAACCCTTATGGTGATCCCTCCGGAGCCGGTTACAACGCTTTGCAGGCAATGATCACTATCGGCAGCGGTCAGCTATTGGGTTTGGGTTTGGGAAGAGGAACCCAAAGCAGACTTTTGTTCCTGCCGGAATATCATACGGATTTCGTTTTTGCCTCTTTGGGAGAAGAATTGGGCTTTATCGGCGGTTTTATCGTAATTGTACTTTACCTGTTACTTCTTTTTCGGATATTGAAAATAGCGATTGAATCAGATGATTTGCTTGGAAAACTGATCTGCACCGGTGTTTTTTCCCAGATTTTTATTCAAGTGGCGATCAACATCGGTATGAATTTGGGTTTATTGCCCATTACCGGCATCACCCTTCCTCTCCTTTCCTATGGCGGCAGTTCGGTAATAAGCACATTTATCGGTCTCGGTCTGGTTTTATCGGTTGCCCGGCAGAAAGACCAGGAACTACTTGTGATAAAGTGAGATTTTTACTATAATAAGGCCCTATGAAATACGCGATAATCAAGTCCGGAGGTAAACAACATAAAATCACTGAAGGGATGGAGATTTTAGTTGACCGCTTAAATACCCCAAAAGACAGCCAATATCTTTTTCCGGAAGTTCTTTTGCTCAAGTCTGATGAAAGAACTTATGTGGGAATGCCTTTGGTGGAAAAAGGAAAAGTCCAGGGGAAAATCATCGGTGAGGAAAAAGGAGAGAAAATAAGGATCAGTAAATTTAAGGCAAAAGTCAATTTTCGAAGAACTATCGGTTTCCGGCCTATCTACACAAAGATCTTAATCGAAAAAATCGAAATAGAGGAGGATAAGCCGGTTAAAACAAGAAAAAAGAAAGCGTGAAAACTTACTTGACATCCGTGAAAAAAAAGATTATAGTAATTTTTATCTCATAATATTATGGCGCATATCAAAACAGGAGGAACAACAAAAGGCAACCGCGATTCAGTCGGGAAGCGTCTGGGCGTGAAGGTTTTTGGCGGGGCTAAAGTGATCAGCGGTAATATCATTGTCCGTCAGAGAGGGACAAAATTTCATGCCGGTAATGGCGTTGGAATAGGCCGTGATTATACGATATATGCCGTTCGGAATGGCGTCGTCAGCTTTAAAGAAAATTCCGGAAAAACTTTTATTGAAGTAATTCCTGCCTGCGCAGGCAGGCCTGCCTCAAATTAATTTTATAAATATTTTTTTAAACTCATATGGATAATGTTTCTTCCCATAGTGAACTAATTGATCTGGATATCAACATGCTCCAACCGAATCCTTTACAGGTGAGGAGCCTGATTAAATCAGAATCTCTGGTCGATCTGGTTGAGTCGATCAAGACGCATGGTATTTTAGAGCCGTTGGTGGTGGCGAAAACTCCTGCCGGTTATCAGATTATTGCCGGAGAGCGTAGATGGCGGGCTTCCAAAATCGTTGGTCTCAAAACCGTACCGGTGGTAGTAAAAGAAACCAGCACTCAGGGGATGCTTGAGATGGCACTGGTAGAAAATGTCCAGCGGGAAGATCTTAATCCGATTGAAAGGGCACAGGGACTGCAAAGGCTGCTTGAGGAGTTTACTTTAACAGTGACGGAAATTTCCAAAAGAATCGGTAAAAGTCCGGCTTATGTTTCCAATTCATTGCGGCTACTGGCTCTTCCGGATGCCATCAAAGACGGGCTTATTTCAGAAGACATTACTGAAGGACACGCCCGGGCTATTGCCGGATTAGTTGATGCGAAACTGATGATTGGTGCCTATAAGACCATTTTGACAGAAGGGGCATCTGTCCGAAGAGCTGAAGATCTGGCCAGAAAAATCAAAGAAGATAAAGAAATGCCGTTTCGTGGAAAAGGACCGGAAAGGTTCCAGACAGTGGAACTGGAAAATCTGGCGAAGGAATTGGGGACGAAATTGAACGCTTCGGTCAAATATGACCAGTCAAATGTCTCCGGCCAGATAAGAATCCTTTTTAAAGGCCATCCGGACGTCACGACTTCCGCCATCAAAGGTGCCCACCAAAAACTGATGAGTTGATTTTGGTGCGCGCACCTGGATTTGAACCAGGGACTTCTACGATGTGAACGTAGCGCTCTTTACCCGAACAAATTTTTTCACTATTATTTAATATTCATCTAACAATATAAACTGTCTCTGACAATATAATGTTTCCTGTAAATCAGTCAAAAAATTTGAACGGGTAAACCGGCTGAGCTATGCTTTGTGGACCTGAGAGGTGTTGAACCTCTGACCTTTCGCATGTGAAGCGAACGCTCTACCGCTGAGCTACAGGTCCAATAATTTCTAAACGCTCTTCACCCGAACAAATTTTTTCACTATTATTTAATATTCATCTAACAATATAAACTGACTCTGACAATATAATGTTTCCTGTAAATCAATCAAAAAATTTGAACGGGTAAATCGCTGAGCTACAGGTCCAATAATTCTTTAATACCTTTTTAAGATAGTTTCTTCCCCACTGTGTCTTAAAATATTTTTCTCTTGAAGTCGCGTCTTGTTGATTTCTGTACGCTTCGTAATAAATCAATTCAAATGGTCTACGATATCTTGTAGCTTCCACTAATCCTTTGTTATGTTCTTCGAACCGTTGCTTCAAGTTACTCGAGTATCCATTATATAATCGTCCATCTTTTATACTTCTTAAGACATATACATAATACATAAGCTATGCGCGCTTCAATTTCCCTTATTATACCAAAGTTGCTTCTTGCGATACACATAATGACTATTCTATAATTTTCATACCTTATGGACAGACAACCGGAGATAAAAGTGGCGGTCGCCACTGATATTGCATCGAAAACACCCAATGTTGTAGTTTCCGGCCATAGACCGGATAAAGATGAAGCAGAAGAAGCGTCGGAAAAACCGAAAAATATTTTTGCACTAATCGGCAAAAGCATCATCAGCTTTTTCATGGATTTCCTGGAAACGATTGTCGTGGCTTTATCCGTTTTCGTCGTCGTCTATCTTTTTTTAGTCCAGCCTCACGAGGTCAAAGGCAGTTCGATGGAGCCGAATTTTCATGACAGCGAATATATCCTGACTGACAAGATATCCTACCGGTTCACCGAGCCGAAAAGAGGCGACGTCATCATTTTTAAAGCTCCGAAAAATCCGGATGTAGATTACATCAAAAGAGTCATTGGACTGCCGGGTGATAAGGTAAAGGTCGAGGCAGGTTATGTGTACGTTAACGAGAAAAAGCTTAATGAATATTACCTGAAAGACAATACCCTGCTTTTCGCCGGCAGTTTTATGCAGGAAGGGGTGGAAATCACCGTGCCTGAAGGACAGAATTTTGTGATGGGTGATAACCGGCCGCACAGTTCCGATTCCCGTGAGTTCGGCCCGATTGAGCAAAAATCAATCATCGGCAGGGCAATTGTCCGCTACTGGCCAATCCCCGAAATCGGCATCATCCCGGCGATAAAATATTAAAGAGGAATAAGTTTGGGAACGGTTGTTTGAGAAGGCAGGTAAACGAGCAGATACTCCGCCACCTTATTTTTCCTGAGATTTATTTTGTATGTTTTCGACTCGCTGTTTATTCCGTCTGTTTGGGAAATGTTTAGATAAGCATTTTCCGAAATATTTGGCAGGATAGAAAGTTTGTACAGTCCGATTTCCGGATTATAGGAGACGATGATGTTTTCCTCTTCGGTTATTCCTTTCTTATTTTTCGGATCGGTCAGTTGCATTTTGGCCGGTTGATCAAGAGATATTGTCAATAATTTTTGGCTGGTTTCTTCAGGGACACTTATTGCTTTGGCCGGACTGACCTTGGGCAAGTCTAAAAATTGCATTATCCTGGTAATTGCCTCATCACTATAGACAATTTCTCCGTGATTGCCGTTTATTGTTTCGTTGCTAGCTCCGATAACTTGGCTGCTGATCCCCAAAACCGTTCCGTCACCGCTTTTTGTATATTCTTTACCGGCCGGTTTGCCGTCCGTCCAATCGCCGTTTGTCTTATCGGTCCCTGTCGCCGGCGTAACTTTAAGATATTGTAAAGTCCGGTTATTGTTTCCGGATAAAGTATTGAGCATTGAAGTAACATTATTTGAGAATGGATGGTTAGGCAGCCAATCATTCACATTACCAGGTGATGAAATAGGATATAGAACATCATTTTTTTTCAGGAACTTATTAATCGGCAGGAGGGTTTTGACTGACGGGACCATGGACTGCAAAATCTGGCGGCTGGTTTTTGGCGGGAAAGAGATCAGACGAATCCGGCAATAGTTGATGATTTGGGAGATGGCGATTTGCATCAGCCGGTCGTCAGACCAGACTTCACCTTTTTCCCATAAAGGATAGGCTAAAACTGTGCCTTCATGGGGAGTTCCGGCGGTCAGAATCTTTTCCACCCGGTCGTCGTTTGGAAAATTGGCCAGAAAACTTCTGATAACCAATCCTCCAAGACTGTGGCCGATCAGCCTGACTTTGGTTTCGGCCTGTTTATTTTTAAGAATATCATCAAGATACTTTTTGAAAAGTTCTCCCTGCCGGTCGAGCGGTTGGCGCCAGTCATAAGTATATAGATAAAAATCGCGGCCTTCTTTCAATTTCGCGTTTTGGGAAAGGGTATTGATGAGACGGCTGTATTGGTTGACGTAAGGGGCCATTTTCCAACTAGCCGAACTGCCCAGATCACAGGAGAAAATATCTTTCGCGTTCCAGGAAGCGCCCAGGCCGGGCAAGATAACAATCGGGGAAAATGGTTTGGTACCGGTGGTAGGAGTCGGCGTCGGTGTCTTGGTAACGGTTATTGTCACAGTAACGGTAATTGTAGGAGTAGGACTTTTAGTAGGTGTGGTTGTCGGGGTTTGGGTTATGGTGGGAGTCGAAGTAAGGGTGGGAGTTACCGTGGTCGTGGGAGTGAGGGTAACGGTTGGAGTAATAGTGGGAGTAGTGGTAGTTTCAGGTACGGTCGGTGTAACAGTTGTCGTAGGTGTCGGAGTCCGACTCGGCCGGCCAGTGGCAGTCGGAAACGGCGGCGGCAAACTATCACTCGTCGCCAAACCAATTTGCCAATCTCTATTGTTTGATGTTGGTCCACCCGTATAAAATAAATAATATTGATCAAGAGTATTCTGTTTAATTAGATAAGGATGTAAAAGTCGATAGTTATCAAATGCATTTGCTGTTGGTGAAAGTAATATATTATTAAGTCCCTTATCCCAATTTATTCCGTCATATGATGTTGCATAACCTATATCATTCGCTCCATAATAAAACATATAATATATTCCGCTATTATCTCGAATGATATGTGGATTAGCTACAACATATCCTTCCCAAGATTGATCAGGGACTAAGACGGGAGAAGGATTTTTTACCCAATTAATTCCATCTTGCGATTCAGCATATCCTATTCTCCAGACAGTACTATTATTATAAGGACCTTTTGCTACATACCATAGCTGATAACTCTGGGTATCACTATTATAAATTACTGAGGGAGCACTCATCGATTTTCCATTACTATCCCATTCTGTTGTTTCTGGTAGAACTGAAAGTTTTGTTATACCAGTCCAATTAATACCATTGTTAGATGTAGAATAGAATAATTCAAACGTACCAAGATCTTTCCCAGCATTACTAAACCACATTTTATATGAATATCCCCCAAAAGATATATTTTTTATAACATATGGATGTTCTACGCCAATATCTTCTTCGTTAATAGCATTCCATTTGATTATTGGATTATCTGATGACCGTGTAAAATTTATTAGATCAGAGGAAAATGCATACCCTATCTCGCGTTTATTTCCATTGCTTCCTGTGTACCACATTTTATATATATCACCATCTAAAATTATTTTTGGACTATTAACTTGAACACTATCCCATGTAGTATTAGGCCCAAGTTTAAAAACAGGATTGTATTCATATTTTTTAAATTCTATGAAAGAGGCATAAGTATTGATTGGAAAGATAAATAAAATAATGAAAAAGATAGAAAAAGTTAATGATAGATGAGAAATAAATTTCATAACACGTTATTTTAACGATATTAGTTATTTAAAAATTTGTCAATCAATCACCTATGGTGCTACAATTCTTTGATTAAATGTTATTGATCTTATGCGTAAAAACGAGCTAGTGAGTATTATTCTTCCTACTTATAATGAAGATAAGTATATTAGGATTTGTTTAGAGTCATTATTGAATCAGTCATATTCAAATACTGAAATAATAGTAATTGATGATGGTTCAATTGATTTAACACGAAAAATAGTAAATTCTTTTAAGAAATATAAAGTTAAATTGATTACAACAACTCATGGGGGTCCAGGTAAAGCAAGAAATGAAGCTGTATCAATTGCGAAGGGTAAAATACTAGTATTTGCTGATGGAGATATGGTGTATGACAAAAATTATATTAAAAAGCTAATTCATCCAATATTAAATAATAGTTGTATTGGTACATATACGACTTCAGAATATGTAGCAAATATAGATAATATTTGGGCAAAATGTGGACATATTAACTCAAATTCGATGACTGATACAAGAGTAATTGATACTAGTCATAATATTTATAGAGCAATTATTAAAGATATTTTTATTTCTTCAAGTAGATTTAATCCTTCATCAGGTTATGTAGATGACAGGTTATACTTGAGAAAAGGATTAGAGTCTAAACCTGTAACTAATGCAATATGTTATCACTATAATCCAGAGACATTAATTGACGTGTTCTTTTCATCACGATGGATAGGTCGATCATCTGACTTTAAGTGGTCTATTCATAAATTATTCAGTTATTCAATATTTAATTCCGTTAGAAATGGAATTATAAAAATAGTGAAACAGAAAGCTCCATTAAATTACTTAATTTTTAAAATTGTTTTCGATTTTGGTATTATTATCGGAATGTTAGATAGGAATTTGTCAACTAACTATGCAAAGTAATAAGTTGAGTATTCTTATTGTTAACTGGAACAACAAAAATGTCATTCTGGAGTGTCTAAAGTCCATTGAAAAAGAGGGATATATTTCCTCTGTCGTCGTGGTTGATTGCGCTTCCAAAGACAGATCCATAAGGATGATCAAAGAAGAGTATCCTCAGGTGAAGATTCTCCGCTTAAAAGAGGATTTGGGATATGGCGGTGGCAATAACCACGGCATCTTGTATCTTCTCAAAAAGCAAAAAGAATTTATTTTCATTCTCAACCCGGACACGGTTATCCGCAAGGGAGCCATAAATAAATTGCTCGATTACATGGAAAAAAGAGAAGACGTCGGCATTGCGGGGCCTAAAATCCTCGCAGATGACGGAACCATCTGGTCAGCCGGAGGAGTGATAGACAAAAAAAGATTTTCCGGCGGTTTGATCGGCATCGGTGACCGGACTCTGACCCATTACAGTGATGTCACAGAGCCGGATTTTATAACCGGAACGGCCATGATGGTAAGGGCCGGCGTTTTTGAAAAGGCCGGTTTATTCGGCAAGGACTTTTTCATGTATTACGAGGACGTCGATCTTTGTTTAAGGGTTAAAGAAAAGGGATTTAAGGTCGTTTACGTACCGCAGGCAGTTATCATCCATAAAGAATCATCCTCATACGGCCGTGATTCGCCGGCCCAGCAATATTACATGGCCAGAAACCATCTGCTTTTTATCCAGAGAAACGCGCCGTTTCTTGTCAGGCTTCGTGAGACCATCCGGTTGACAAAAACTTTGAGGGAACATCTGAAAAAAGGCGAGTTTTTTAGCGTCTTAGGAATATTGGATTTTTTCCAAGGGAGGTTAGGTCGGCGTGATTATTGGCGTTGATACCGGATGTTTGGGGATAAGTGATAAACATCTGCAGACAGGAGTCTGGCGTTTTGCCGTCGAAATTTTATCTTCATTGACTCATCAGGATAAAAAGAACCAATATCTTCTTTATTCTTTTGAAAAAATCCCTCCAGATATTTTAGGTAGATTCGGCAATAATATTGAGAATCTCGTCTTGAAACCCAAAAATTTTTGGTTAAGCGCACGTTTATCAGCCGAATTTTTGAGGAAGAAACCGGATCTTTTCCTGGGTCTTTCACAAGCGCTTCCTTTTTATCTTCCGTTCCCCTCGGTCATTTTTGTCCATGATCTGGCATTCGAAAAATTTCCCCAAGCTTATGGCAACAATTATAAGCGGCTTTCGAGACAGACTAAATTTGCGGTAAAACACTGCGATAAGATTGTCGCAGTTTCAAAGGCTACCAAAGGCGATTTGATTAAACTGTATGGAGTCGCCGAAAATAAGATCGAAGTAATCTACCATGGCGTCAGTAAAAATTTTCAACCGGGGAAGGGGAAAAAGACAAAAAAGCCTTATATTCTTTTTGTCGGCACTCTTAAACCGCTCAAAAATATCGAGTGGATAATTACTGCTTTCAAAATGTTTAACCGGAAAATGAAAAATAAATATCAGCTGGTATTGGCCGGTGCGAATGAATTAAAAATAAAGTCAGATAATGAAATTCAAGTCCTCGGTTATGTGGACGATAGAGATCTGCCTTCTTTGTACTCCGGCGCGGAGATATTTTTGTCGCCTTCCCTTGCTGAAGGTTTCGGGCTGCCGATTGCCGAAGCAATGTCTGCGGGACTTCCGGTTGTGACTTCCAATATTCCGGCGATTGAAGAAATTGCCGGGAATTCCGTTCTTTACGCCGATCCTTATGACACAGAGGATATCAGCAGGAAAATATATCAGATAGCGTCGGATAAAAAATTAAGTTGTAAAATACGAGAAGCAGGTATAAATCGCGCGAAGAGTTTCAGTTGGGATAAATCCGCGGATAAATTACTGAAGATTATCAATCAATATGCATAAAATAGCGGTCATTATCATAAATTATTACGAAGGAAAACTTTTCGGATTGATAAACAGTCTTTTAAAAGAAAAGACGGAAAAGGTTCAAATGGAGGTCGTCGTTGTTGACAACGGTTCGGAGGAGAAAGATAAGGTAAAATTAAATCAATTAAACCAAGAGCAAAAGATAAAATTGATAGGGAATAATCAGGATCTGGGATACGCCGCCGGCTGTAATTTGGGCATACATAAGGCTCTCAAAGATAATTGTGATGCTGTCATACTTATCAATCCGGACACTAAATTCGACAAAGGATTTTTGGGCAGGCTTTGGGCAAATAAAGCGGAGATCGTTGCGCCGGTATTCCGGTTCAAAAGAAACAATCTTTGGATGAATGACTTCGGCGGAAAGGTGAATTGGTTTGGAAGGACGAGACACGTTGAATCAAGAATTATGCCTGCCTGCCGGCAAGGCAGGAATTATGAATTAAGAATTAAAAATAAAATTGATTACGTCACTGGGTGCTGTATGTTAATCAGGAAACCTGTTTTTGAGAAAATCGGCTTTTTCGATGAAAGATTTTTTATGTATTTTGAGGATGTCGATTACTGCCTGAGGGCAAAAAAGGCCGGGTTTCGCGTTACAGTTGAGTCGAAAGCCTTAATTATTCATAATATTAAAGAAGGCACAGAAAAACCCGTCTCACAAAAGCTGATGCATCTGAAGAGCAATTTCCTTTTTATCAATAAATGGATTCCGTGGTATAAAAGGCCGGTGGGGTATATGTATTGCTTGTTATTATTTATAAAGATATTACTCAAAATCGTCATTCCGAGCGAAGGGATGCACCAGACGGTGCGTCCCGAAGTCGAGGAATCTTCCAACTAACGGAACATGGAAGATCCCTCCACTCTCCTTCGACAAACTCAGGATCGGTCGGGATGACAATAAGATTTATGATTTCAGCAGTCATCATTACTGATAATTGGGATGAGAAGATGAAAAGGTGCGTGAAGTCGGTGGAGTGGTGTGGAGAGATCGTGGTTGTGGAAGATTTAAATATTGTATCAGGTATTAAGTATCAGGTATTAGGTATTAATAATAAGATAAAAGTATTTGGGAGGAGATTAAGTAATGATTTTGCACAGCAGCGAAATTACGGGTTGAAAAAGGCAAAGGAGGAGTGGGTGCTTTTCGTTGACAGCGATGAGGAAGTTAGTCGTGAACTGCGGAAGGAGATAACAGCCAAAACACAAAATATCACCTGCCTTGCCGGCAGGCAGGCTATAGCGAAAAAATGTGTTGGATATTATTTAAAAAGAGAAGATTGTTTTATGGGCAGATGGTTGAGGCACGGTGAAGCAGAAGAGATAAAACTCCTGAGATTAGCAAAGAAAAATTCGGGCAGATGGCGAGGGTGTGTACATGAGACTTGGGAAATAGAAGGCCCAACAGCCCTTTTGGAAAATCCGCTTCACCATTATCCGCATCCGACGATAAAGGAATTTTTAGGGAAGATCAACAGTTATACTGATATTGTCGCACAATCTTGGAAAGAGGAGGGGAGGAAAATTCACGGGTGGGAAATTGTTTTTTTCCCATTGGGAAAATTCCTGCAAAATTACCTTTGGAAATTAGGATTTCTGGACGGTTTTCCGGGATTGGTCATGGCGGTCATGATGAGTTTTCACTCGTTTCTGGCAAGAGCAAAATATTATCTTGAAGCCTGTTAGAAAAGATAGTCATTCCGAGTCCGCCAGCTGGCGGATCCGAGGAATCTTCCACCGTTGGAAGATCCCTCCACTCGCCAGTCAGACTGGCTCGGTCAGGATGACAGATATACAATAAAGTATGATGGTAATTTTTTACTTATCTCTTATTGCATTTATTCTTGGTCCTCTTGGGGAACTGCCGCTATTTTTCCCCGGTGTTCATGTCTACTTGAGCGATTTGACAGGGATATTACTTATTATTTATCGGTTAATCAACTTTCCGGAAACCATTCGCTTTATCCGCCGGGATAAAATAAGCGGAGGATTCCTGCTTTTTATTCTTGCCTGTTTTCTTTCATTATTATTGACTCCGATCAGGTTGACATTACTTGAACTGGGAATTTCGGCCATGTATCCGGTCAGGTTATTAGTTTACTTTTCTTACTATTTGACGGTTTCGTTTCTCATCAAAAGTAAAAAGATTCAACCTAATAAAATTATTAAGCTACTAGTTTACAGCGGAACCTCTCTGGCAATTTTGGGCTGGCTGCAGTATTTTCTTTATCCCAATTTAAGAAATTTACTTTATCTCGGTTGGGATCCGCATTTGGGGCGGATTTTTTCGACATTCCTTGACCCGAATTATTTCGGATTGATTTTAGTATTGACATTAATAGTCTTGATTAACTCCTTCACACCGAGATCCGCCAGCTGGCGGACCGGTGTGTTTTTAGCGCTTTTTAACTTTGTTACTATGCTTTTTACTTATTCCAGAAGCAGTTATTTAGCAATGGTTGGAGTCAGTTTATTTTATTCGCTGGTCAAAAAGAAAATTTTCTATTTTATTCTTCTCATAATTATTTTAGCCGGCGGGGCTTTCCTTTTGCCAAGATCAGAGGGAATAGGCGTCCGGCTGGAACGGACTTTTTCCTTCACCGAGAGAGTGAAAAACTGGCAGGAAGCCGTCAGCATATTTGCCAAACAGCCTCTTACTGGTGTCGGTTTCAATACGCTTCGCTATGCCAGGCGCCAGTATGATATCCCCGTTGATGATTGGCAAAACAATCACGCAGGGGCAGGAGTGGACAACAGTTTTCTTTTTGTCCTGGCGACCACCGGTTTAGTAGGATTATTTCTTTTTATCAAACTGTTAGTTCGGATATATCTTCATAGCGGTTTATTAGTTAAGGGTACATTGGTAGCCATCTCGATCCATAGCCTTTTCACCAACTCATTTTTTTACCCGTGGATCTTGTATTGGTTTTGGATTGTGGTAGCAGTTGATCATAAAGATTAAGGATATGTCATCCCGACCGATCCTGAGCTTGTCGAAGGAGAGTGGAGGGATCTTGCATGATCCGGAAGTTGGAAGATTCCTCGACTTCGGGACGCACCGTCTGGTGCATCCCTTCGCTCGGAATGACACTAGATATCTGTTAAGGGCTATAGGTGACTTTGAATTCCATGGTGGTGGAATTGCCGGCGGTGTCGGTAGCCACGATCTTGAACTTGTTTTCCCCGTCTGACAGATTGACCGAATGGTTGAATTTTCCTTCAGAGTTGACGATAGCCATTCTGTCGTTGACAGTGATCCGGTTGCCCGGTTCAGTCTGGCCGGTTATAGTAATATTTCTATTGTCTGAAGAGATCCTTTCACCGTCTTTCGGGCTGGTAATTTCCACTGTCGGCGGGTTTTTCTTATAAATGACCGAAAGCACGCTTGATGAACTGCTTTCTTTGTTATCTTTGATACTTTTGGCGTAGATTTCGTTTTGGCCTTCCTCAAGCGAGATTTTTTTGGCATAGAATTTGCCATCGCTGTCTGCCAGAACTTTAGCCACTTCCCGTCCGTTGACAAATATTTTTACGGTGGTGTCTTTATCTCCCAAGCCGCTAACCATGATATTGGCGGAATTGGTCGCCTCATATGTCGGGTCAAGGACAGGGGGGAAGAGATAAGTTTGTTCAATTTTAGCCGTAGAGACAGTGTTTTTTTTTAACGACGAAAAAGCCAGGATGATTTTGGCCAGAAGCGGCAACCCGGCATAGATAGCCAGAATGACAATCGCAATGATAAACATTAAAGAATATAGGAACCGGCGGAAAATCTTTTTTTCCTGATAACGCAGGCGGTGAGTTGACTGCTGCATATTTATGATATTTATTTAATTAAACTTTCGGAAAGAGTATAGCACATTTTCTAAAAAAGAGCCTTTCGCTAATAGCTATTGACTTTGGAATGTTGGAAATTTAATAATTAAATAAATGACTGCTTCTGCCCAGCATGATTTATATGTTATTCCTATAAACACTCAAACGGAACCCGTTGCGTTTTCGCCAACCCCTCCTGTCGTTCCTCCACCTGCTACTCCCGAGAAGTCAAAGCTATTACTATTGAAAAAAATTATTATCCCTATCATTATCATAATCACTCTTGCCGTCACGGGATTTATCTGGCTGCGGTTTGGTAATTCCTTGACCAAAAAACTGGCTTGGCACAGCACAATTACCATGCGTGTGCCGACAACCAACTGGCCGGGCGTCTATTGGATGACGATTGCCGACGCAAAGGGATGGTTCAAAGAAGCCGGGCTGAATGTTACTACTGTGGATGTCAACTCTAATTATATTCAATCACTTCAGGATACCGTTGACGGAAAGCTGGATACCAATAGTTTTACTCTTTTTGATCTTGTAAATTTTAACGCCAAAGGAGCAGGGCTGGTGATGGTAATCGATGCAGACGATTCATTTGGATCCGATGCGCTGGTTGCCAAAAAAGAGATTAACAGCGTTGCTGATTTAAAGGGTAAAACAATTGGCGTAGCCAAGGGTTTTTACTCAGAATATGTTCTTGAAGTTGTTTTAAATCAAGCTGGCGTTCCTGTTGATTCAGTTAAAATAGTAGATGTTCAGGATGAAAAGTCTCCGGAGGCGTTTGCCAGCGGGTCGTTTGATGCCATTGAGACGTATCAACCCTATGTGGACGGAGTGGTAAAAAATGGCGGCCACATTATCTGGTACAGCTCCGAAGTTCCCGGTCTTATACCAAGCGGCGACGCCTTTAAACAGTCATTTATTGATGCCCACCCGAAGGAAATGGCAGCGTTTGTCGGCGTCTGGAATAAAACCACAGGTTTTATCAAAAGCAATCCCGATGATGCGTTTGACATTATTGCCGCTAGGTACAATTCCACCAGGGCAGATATCGCCGCGTTTGCCCAAACAGATAAAATTCTGAATCTGGAAGATAACCTGACCGCCTTTTCGTATGGTTTGGGTTTGGAGTCTTTACATGGCGGGGTAAATAGGATTAATGTCTACCTTATAAATCACAAAATGATTACCAAGGCAGTTGATTCCACAGAAATTTTAAACCCGCAGTTTGTAAGAGAATTAACGGAATAACTTTATCTCTGTTTAATAATTGTTATTTGTGATTTGTTAAATGTTTTATGTTAAATGTTCAATATTAATTGTTAGCTCCTATGTCTCTTAAAACAAAACTGCTTCTGGTAATCATCGGTGCGCTCATGATGGTCGGCTTGGGAATGGGTCTGGTTATTTACCGGCAAAATACCAAAAAACTGTCAGAACATTCTTACACGGATATAAGGAATACTATAAATTATTCTTCACAATTGGTTAATTTTTTTCTGGGCCGGGCACAAAGCAGCCTTACCAATATAGCAGATGACCCGGAAATTATAGAGGCTTTGGATAAAAAAGATCCGGTACTTTACGCACAACTTCAGGACAAACTGACCGGAGTTACCGAAGCGGGATTTATAGAAAATATCCGCCTGCACGAAATAATTGGAGCAAAATGCATTGCCCGCTCTTCCGACGAAGAGTCTTTCTCAATAATTGTCGGTCTGGATTTTTCTGACCGGGAATACTGCCAGGCCGTCATAAAGACAAAAGCTCCATATCTTTCCGCGGCTTTCATGGGAATATTCAGTAAAGAACCGGCTCTTGGACTGATTGTCCCTATAAAAGGCGTCACCGGACAACTTCTCGGTTACGTGGAAGGCATAATGAATCTGAACGATCTGCGCGGTTATTTGTGGGATCTGCAGGACAGTAGCAGCAAGGTGGAATTGCTGGATAGAAACGGCATCATGTTTTTAAATACAGAGGAAAAAATTTCGTCTCTGGGAAACCTGCCGGGTGCCGAAGTCAGCGAACTTATGAAAATTAAATCTGCTTTAGCCGGCGGGAAAAGCGAAGGATATTTCCGGGACGTAGATAATTTTGTCGGCTATAAATATAACGGCTCTGTAACAGTTATCTATGAAAAATCAGCCGCCAGCCTGCTGGCTCTATCCAGAACTTTAAACCTGACTGTCATTTTTTCCCTGGTCATAGCCATCGTCTTCACGGTAGTAATTGTTTATTTCCTGATCGGATCAGTTACCCGCAGGATTTCCCGCCTCAGTAGAATAGCCAAACAAATTGCCGGCGGCAATTTTGATTTTAAATTTAACGAAGAAGATCTCAGGGCCACGGATGAAACCGGATTATTGGTTAGAGCTTTTAACGACATGGCAATCAGACTTGCAGATTTATATAAAGGACTGGAAGATAAAGTAAAAGAACGCACCCGGGAAGCGGAAGAAAAAACTAAAAAACTGGAAGCATCCGAAGGAGAAATAAAAAAGGCTCTCGAATCTTCCGAAAAAGCCAATAAACTTATGGTTGGCCGGGAACTGGAGATGGTCAAACTTAAAGAAAGAATAAAGGAATTGG
Organism: uncultured Gammaproteobacteria bacterium; assembly: GCA_964354025.1. GTDB lineage: Bacteria > Patescibacteriota > Microgenomatia > 2-02-FULL-39-11 > 2-02-FULL-39-11 > JALHWS01. The sequence goes on from CAYGXQ010000009.1 coordinate 33,127, forward strand.
AAAAGTAGTTTTCGGAAATTATCTGCAAGATTGTCAAAACCGTTTCTTTTCTTGAGAGATGCCTGTGTTGAATACCGCAATATTAAAGAATCGTTTTATAACCTACGGAGTTGCGTTGGGGATGACGGGTATTGGATTTCTTCTGCGCATAGCAATTACACACTTTACGGGGCCGGACTTGGCCACTTATATCACCTTCTATCCCTTTTTAATATTTGCGGCAGTGTTGGGAGGATTAGGACCGGGCTTATTAGCTACTGCGGTATCCGCGCTCATTGTTAACTATTGGTTTTTACGACCATACGGAGCATTTGGTATCAAGAATCCGGCCGACGCTGTAGAGGCAGTACTATTCATTATTATGGGTGTACTGATAAGCGTGATGGCCGAGTTTTATCGCCGAAATCAGCAAGAACAAGCGGACTACGCTCGCTCTCTCATCGAGGTCTCGCTCGACCCGCTTGTAACCATTAGCCATGAAGGTAAGATTACCGACGTCAATGAGGCGACAATCAAGGTTACCGGCGTTAACAGAGAAGGGCTTATTGGCACCGACTTCTCAAATTATTTCACCAAACCGGAAAAAGCCCGGGAAGGATATCAGCAGGTATTTGCCAAAGGATTCGTCTCAGACTATCCATTAACTATCCGGCATAAGGACGGCAGTCTGATAGATGTTCTTTACAACGCTGCGGTCTATAAAGATGACAAAGAAAATATTCTCGGAGTCTTTGCTGCGGCAAGAGATGTTACCGAGCAAAAGAAGACAGCACAAAAACTAAAGGAGTCTTATGCGGAGCTGGAAAAAAGAGTAGTTGAAAGGACTGAAGAATTAACAAATAAAGTTGAGGATTTAGAAGAAGCCAGAACCGCGATGATGAACGTCATGGAAGATTTTGAAGCTGAAAAAAATAAAACGACCGCTATTTTAACCAATATGGGCGATGGTATGATTGCTACTGACGAAGAACGGCGAATTATCTATATGAGCCATTCGGCAGAAGAAATGCTTGACTGGAGTACTAAAGACGCCATCGGTAAACATATCAGTGATTGGCTCGTGATGGAAGATGAAAAGGGTCATCCCATTCCGGCGGAACAAAGACCCGTACATTTAGTTTTGTCAACCGGTAAGAAAATAGTTACTACTACTACTACTACTACTACTACTACCTACTATTTTGCCCCTAAAAATAAAAAGAAATTTCCAGTTGGATATACAGCTTCGCCTGTTGTTGCGGCCGGGAAAACTATCGGCGTGATCATGGTTTTTCGCGATATCACCCATGATAAAGAAGTCGATCAGATGAAAACAGAGTTTATTTCTCTGGCTTCCCACCAGCTTCGGACTCCCCTTTCGGCCATGAAGTGGTTCTCGGAAATGCTGATCAACGGTGATGCCGGAGCGCTGAACGACGAACAACGCGACTTTGCCAATAATATTTCCGATTCCAACGAAAGGATGATTTCTCTGGTAAACTCCCTTTTAAATATCTCCCGTATCGAATCCGGCAGAATTGTTATCGATCCTAAACCAACTGATTTGAAAGAATTGGTTGATGAGGTTATTAAAGAACTGCAAAATAAAATTGATGAGAAAAAACAGAGTCTAATTGTTAGTGTCCACAGTGAAATACCCAAAATCAATATTGATCCAAAGTTAGTAAGGGAAGTTTACAGCAACCTTTTGAGCAATGCTTTGAAATACACGCCGGCAGGCGGCGAGATTGTTGTTTTTATTTCCCGTAAAGGCGAAGAGCTGATTTCCCAGGTTTCCGACAAGGGTTATGGTATTCCCAAAAAAGATTATCATCGGGTTTTTCAGAAATTTTACCGGGGCGACAATATCGTCAAACTGGAAACCGAAGGTACCGGTTTAGGGCTTTATATGGCTAAAGCCGTTGTTGAATCTTCCGGCGGCAAAATCTGGTTTAAAAGTGAAGAAGGCAAAGGAACGACTTTTTGGTTTACCCTGCCGATGAAAGGCAGTCAGGCCAGAATGGGAGATGTGGCGCTTGACAGCTAAAGGGAAAAAGTTGAAAATTTAAAGGGGAAGATTGAAAGGAGAAAATTAATATGTCTATAAAGTTTCCTAAAATCATGGTTGTTGAAGATGAAAGCCTGCTTTTACAGGCCATCACTAAAAAACTGACTGTTAGCGGTGTTGATCCGGTAAGTTGTGCCAGCGGCGCGCAGGCGCTGGATTATTTGAAAAATCTGCCGGAACTACCGGACGCGATTTGGCTGGATTACCACCTGAAGGACATGGATGGTTTAGGTTTCATGAAACAGCTAAAAAGCAATCCTCTTTGGAGTAAAATTCCCGTAATTGTCGTCAGCAATTCCGCCAGCCCGGATAAAGTTGACGCTATGCTGGCTTTGGGGGCCAACAAATACCTGCTTAAAGCCGATCACTTTCTGGATGAAATTATTCAAATCGTAAAAGAATTTATTAAAGAAAATTCAGGATAAAAATATGGCAAAAATTTTAGTGGCCGAAGACGATAAATTCTTAAGCCATGCCTATCAGGTGAAATTAAGCAAAGACGGTTTTGAGGTTAAAATCGCGGCTGACGGACAGGAGATTTTTGAAATGCTTAAAACCTTCACTCCGGATTTAATCCTGCTGGATTTGATTATGCCGGTGAAAGACGGCTTTAGCGTGCTTGCTGATTTGAAAGCCGACCCTGCTTTGGCCAAAATTCCGGTTTTGATTGCCTCAAATTTGGGACAGAAAGAAGATATTGACCGGGGAATGAGTTTAGGGGCGACTGATTATGTGATCAAAACCGATCTTTCCCTTGATGATTTGATCAGTAAAATAAACAATATTTTAAAATGACATTACTTTAACCTGAATTAGGAATCGTAACTCAGGTTGGTTTATTATGCTAAATGACGATCAGATACTCTTTAAATATCTGCAGGATTTGCAGGTAATTGATGTTGAAGCCCTCAGTGAGGCTTTTAATTTGAGTGTTACTCAAAAAATACCTTTCCCGAAAATCCTGCTGGAAAAAAAACTTATTTCTGACGATCATCTCGGCAAGGTAATTTCAGAACTGACAAAAATCCCTTTTGTGAAACTGTCCGAAAAATCGATCCCCAAAGAAATTCTCTTTCTTATTCCTGAAGTAGTGGCTAGAAAAGAACGGATTATTATTTTTAATAAAGACGCAGGAGGGCTTCATCTGGCAATGGCCGATCCGTCCAATAAGACTTTGCTTGAGTTTATCAGAAAGAAAGCCGGGATGCCGGTGACAGTCTACATAGCAACCGACAAAGACATCGAAGAAGCCTTGTCTTTATATACGCCTGAAATCAGTCAGGCTTTCGAGACGATCATTGCCGAGAATGTCCGCCAAACTAAAGTCGGTCAGGAAGCGGATCCGCCGATCATCAAAATCGTGGATACGATCATCAATTACGCTTATCAAAATAAAGCTTCCGATATCCATATAGAACCGGATGGATTGGAGACGCTGATACGCTTTCGGATAGACGGAATTCTTCATGACATCATCAAGCTCCCAAAACAGTTGGAACCGCAGATTATTACCAGGATTAAAGTTCTTTCGCATCTTCGGACCGATGAACACCAGGCGGCCCAGGATGGCAAGATCCAATGGGAGGTAATGAAACCGGACGGACCGTCGGGAGAGAAACTCGATATCCGGGTTTCGATCATTCCCTCCACCAAAGGGGAGACGGCGGTTTTGCGTCTTTTGTCTGCCCGTGCCAGACAGTTTTCTCTTACCGATCTGGGTATTTGTGGGACTGATCTGGCAAAGATAGAGAAGGCTTACAAGAAACCCTATGGGATGATCCTGTCGACGGGCCCGACCGGCTGCGGCAAAACTACTACCATGTATGCCATCTTAAAAATTTTAAATACCCGCGATGTCAACATAGCCACCATCGAAGATCCGGTGGAATATGATATCGAAGGGGTGACCCAGATCCAGGTCAATCTCAAAACCAATCTCACTTTTGCTTCAGGGCTTCGGTCTATCGTCCGCCAGGATCCCAATATAATTTTAGTCGGAGAGATAAGAGATGAAGAAACAGCCGGGATCGCCGTCAATTCCGCTATGACCGGGCATCTGGTTTTGTCTACTTTACATACCAATGATGCCGCCACTTCAATTCCCCGACTGATGGATATGGGGATAGAACCGTTTCTGATCGCCTCGACTGTAAATATTATCGTTGCCCAGCGGTTAGTGCGGAAAATCTGCCTGAAATGCCGGTTCAGTCTGGAAATTACAAGGACGGAATTGGAAAAAAGTCTCACCGCTTCGCTGATTGATGCGCATTTCGGTATAGTGGAGACGATCAGAATTTATAAAGGCAAAGGCTGTCCTCTTTGCCACCAAACTGGCTATGAAGGCCGGATTGGCATATTTGAAGTGATGGAAATCAGCGAAGAACTGAAAAAAGCGGTTGTCACTAAAAAGGACGCTGGAGTTTTATTGGAAACCGCGAAAACCAACGGCATGAAAACCATGATTGACGACGGTTTGGATAAAGTGACCCAGGGGATTACCTCGATTGAGGAAGTGATAAGAGTAACAAAGGAATAATATGAGTCTGACTGCCCAAACACTATTTGCCCCGAGAGTGAGTTTTTTGGAAAAGCTCCTTTTTACCAAACACCTGGCGGTCATGATAAAAAGCGGGATAGTCACTTCGGAAGCTTTGGAAATTCTTATAGACAGGACGAAATCACCGTCTTTCAAAAAAATCTTGTCCGAGATATTAAAAGATATCCTTAACGGGCAAACACTGGCCAAGTCATTGGGAAAACACCCGCAGGTATTTGATCAATTTTATCTCGGATTGATCGAAGTCGGCGAAGAAGCCGGTACTTTGGAACAAAACCTGGAATATTTAGCCGGGCAACTGGCAAAAGAGTATGATCTAAGGAAAAAAATCCAGGGAGCGTTTCTTTACCCGGCGGTGGTTCTGTCCGCCACGCTGATCATGGGCGGATTTCTTTCTCTGTTTATCCTGCCGCAACTGGTAAATTTCTTTGACGCCTTCAGTATCGAGTTGCCTTTAACTACAAGAATACTTTTGGCTGTTGCCAATTTCATGAAATATTACGGTCTGTTTTTTATTGGAGGAATTCTTTTGCTTCTGGCCGGACTCACAGGGATTATAAGAATAACGCCGATAAAAAAAATCTGGCAGTTGATGGTTTTACGGATACCCATCCTGGGAATCTTATTGTTCAACGGCCAACTGGTCCGCTTCACCAGAAATCTCGGTACTTTGCTCAAAAGCGGTATTCCCATCATAAGAAGTCTGGAGATTACTTCACTGACAATGAATTATCTGGTCTTTAAGGAAGCGCTGACTTTTACCAAGGAAGAAATCCTGAAAGGCAAACAGCTGGCCAGCGGATTGGAGGATTTCCGTTATAAAATATTTTTTTTGTCAAAAAAAAACTTTTCCCCCTGATTATCATCAAGATGGTGGCGGTTGGTGAAAAAAGCGGCAAGCTTGAAGATATTCTTCTCTATCTGGCGGATTTTTACGAAGAGGAAATTGACAATACGACTAAAAATATCTCTCCCATCCTTGAACCGATTCTTCTTATCGTCATCGGCCTGGTCGTTGGTTTTGTCGCTTTGGCTATCATCAGCCCCATTTACCAGCTGACCGGATCGATAGGCAGATAATGACAAAAATGAAAAGATTTAACCATTCCCAGCCGGGATTTTCCCTGATTGAGCTTCTTCTTATCATTTCCTTCATCGTCATTCTCAGCGTGACCGCCATTTATTTTTCTTCAAATTTCCTCGTCAGAAGCAATTATAAGAATAAAATCAGCGAACTGACGGCTGTCCTTCGTACCGCGCAGTTAAATACCGTATCAGGTAAAGAAAACAGCCAGTGGGGAGTGCATGTAAACGGGACAAAAATTATCATGTTTAAAGGTGCCTCTTATGTTTCTCCCGGGACTTCCTTTAACCAGACTTATGACATCCCAAACGGCATTACGGTCACCAACGCCGAGATAGTTTTTGGTAAATTAACCGGCAATCCCAATACAACAGGGATATTCACCGTGACCAATAATCTGGGAGAAAGCACTGCTGTAAGCATTAATGCCGTTGGTACAGTGGATGTGAATTAAATGAAAAATAAATTACCGGTTAAAACCGGCCAATCATTGATAGAAGTGATCATTGCCGTTTCCCTGCTGGTTATTTTTGCCACCGGAGCGGTCATCGCGGTACTCGGTTCATTAGTCGCTTCCAGACTGGCTGAAGAGGAAACAAAGGCCGCATATTTGGCCACCGAAGGTTTGGAAGCAGTCAAATCAATCCGTGATCAGAATTGGAACTATTTAACAAATAGCACCCACGGCCTATCCAAAACCAACGGTTATTGGGAATTTCTTGGATCATCAGATACAGATCCTTCAGTGAAATTTACCAGGGTTATCACTATTTCCGACGTCCAAAGAAACGGCAGCGGTGACATTGTCGCATCCGGGGGAACCATTGACCCGGATACCAAAAAAGCCGTCGCGGAAGTCTCCTGGCATTTTCTGCCGTCCGCATTAAGCAGTGCGATTGAGACTATTTACCTGACCAATTGGCAGACAGGCAGATATCTTTATCCCGGTTCCTCATCCGCCTGCAGTAATTTTTGCATCAGTCTTAATTATTCCGGAGGAATTTGCCGGAAAGGTACTCCTGAATGTGCCGCCAACGGTGAGACAGGCGAATCAAAAGGCAACCGATATTGCAATAACGATCCGCACGGGGCAACCTGCTGCTGTAAACCATGAAAAAAGGTTTTACTTTAATAGAGTTTCTTATTTATATTATTCTGATAAGCCTTTTTATGACAGGGATGCTTTCGTTTTCCTGGAATGTCATTTACGGTAAAGAAAAAGCCTACCAAAATCAAATTGTCGATCAGAATGCCCGAAGCGCAATGGCGCGGATTGCCTATGAGATCAGAAGAGCTAAAAATATCCAAAGCCTTTCTCCTAACCAACTGGTTTTGGACAACGGTAGCAGTTCCACGACCACCATTGATTTATCTTCAGGAACGGTACGAATAAGTACCGGCGGAGGCGGACCATATAACCTGACTTCCAACCAGGTAGACGTGACCAGCTTCAATTTTACTAATTTAACCACCGGTAATAATAATAGTAAAAATATCCAAGTGTCTCTTACAGTTAAGCAAAAAGACCAGATATTCAGCGGACAGATACAATCTGAAGTTGCGATGACTTCCACAATTGAACTTAACAGCCAATTTAACCAGGCGCGGGCACTTTTGATGGATACGACTAACGTTGATTTGGTCGCTGATGATAAAAGAATTGTAGGTACTACTTTGGAAGATACCGGCATGCAAAATATCACCATCGACAAAATTGCCGTTTCCTGGATTGGCGGAAATGCACTGAGCCAGTTAAGCGATATCCAGATAAACGGCAGTACGGTCTGGTCGGGATCGGCCAGTTCCGGTGACATTCTTGATATCAGCAACGTTACTCTTATCGCCGGAGCGCCAGCTGTCCCGATTGACCGTTTTGGTTTTAGCCGGTCAATGGCCGATTCGACAGTAACGGTTACTTATATCATGACCGACAGCTCAACAGTTTCGGTGGAAATGGTTTTTGCCGAACCGACCGGTACTCCTACCCCGATGCCGACTCCGACTATCACGCCGACTCTTACGCCAACAGTAACGCCTTCTTTGACGCCAACACCGACAGTGACCATTACTCCTACCAGAACTCCGACCATAACCAGGACGCCTACCGTAACCAGAACGCCGACGCCAACACCAACAAAGACTCCTACGCCTACTCTAACAAGAACTCCGACTCCGACTGCTACCCGGACACCTACGCCAACCGTTACCCGGACTCCGACTCCGACACCGGTGAACTGCAACCAGTATTGCCAACAGAAATACGGCACTTCCGGAGACTGCCGCAGATCAAATAATTGCCGGTGGCCTCGACATAATGAAGGAAGAATTTATGAATGTACATCGCCAAATATCTGCTGTTGTCAGTAAAAAAATGAAAAGTTATAATTCTGGTTTTATTGCTCTTACCAGTGTATTAATTATTTCCGCGGTGGTACTCGCGATCGCTGTTTCCGTTTCCCTTTTAGGGATTGGAGAAGCCAATTCGTCACTAACTTTTGCCCGGGGAGAGGAAACAAAAAAAGTGGCCGAGAGTTGTGTGGAGGAAGCGCTTCTCCGTCTTCGGGATACCGGTTCTTATAGCGGCGGAACGTTAAGCGTAGGTAATGGTTCGTGTACGATAGCCGTCAGCGGAGCAGGCAGCAACAAAACTATTGACGTTATTGCTACCTTATCCGGTCCGCCGCAGTATGTCAGGAAATTGCAGGTGACAGTTAAACGCGTTGGAAACAGCGTAAATGTATTAAGCTGGAGTGAATCTTGACATTGGCATTGCGTTTGATAGACTGGATATAATAAGAAGAAATATATGAAAAAAAATAATATATATGGATTTACCTTGATCGAAATTCTTTTGGTAGTGGCGATTATGGCTATTTTAGCCGTTGTTGTATTGGTGGCGCTTGATCCGATGAAGCGGTTCAAAGATACCCGTGACGCGCGCCGCCACACTGATATCCAAAATATCCTCTCGGCCATTCACCTATCTGTTGTCGATAATAAAGGATCATTGCCAACCGGGCTTTCAAACGGGATGGCGGAAGCGCAGTTGGGGACTGACGGCAGCGGTTGTACTATCTCAAGCGGCGGCTGCGCGGTAGTGACCGCTCCCTGTCTTGATTTGAGTACACCGCTGGTAAAATATCTAAAAAGTATCCCCATTGATCCCAACGGCGGATCGGCCGGTAAGACGAATTATTCTGTGGTGGTTGATTCAAACGGGATTGTGACAGTGAAAGCCTGTAATACCGAAGGCGGCACCAACATCTCCATCTCCCGCTAAAAATTTCTTAGCTTACCCTAATCTATTTTTGTACTTGAGCTGACTGGGGAGCCGATAGACAGAATCGAACTGTCGTCGACGGTTTACGAAACCGCTGCTTTACCACTAAGCTATATCGGCAGAAAGCTAATTTATTTTATCAGATTACGGATGTTTAGGGAAACTTAGGAGAATTTGTTGTATTTTCTTACAATCTTTTTCTATCTGCTCTCTTAATTTCTCTTTATCGGCAAAATTAAGGGGCGAACGGATGAAATCCAATAACTCAAAAGTTACTGTCCGGCCGTAGATTTGCCGGTGGAAATCAAAAACAAAAATCTCCAAAGTATCTTCTTTTTCTCCTAAAGCGATTTTTGGCCCGAAGAAAAGCGCGCCACCGAAAGTTTTACTGTCGATTTTCACCCGGCAGGCATAAACGCCCCTTTGCTGATTATTGAGGATGGCCGGATTATCCAAGTTGAGAGTCGGATAGCCCAAACTGCTACCGATTTTTTTCCCGGGAATGATTTTTGATTTAAACCATTTATTCATAACCTCTGGTAATCAGTACGGTCGAAATCTGTTCTGCCCGTCTTAAGCTTCGGTGGAGAAGGGGGATGACGATCGGCAGGAAACTACGGAAGATGTTAATATTTCGGAAATTATGTCCCCGGGAGGATTGGACAAGGCTTATTCTGTCCGCTTCACTGGTAATTACCGGGATCAGGGAGAAAGTAATCGTCAGCATCAGTCGTACCTGTTGCGGCAAAAAAGAGAGCATTTCGATTAGCTTCGATAAAGAGACCAAAGCGGTAAATATAAAGACAGTCAGGCTGAGGAGGTAGATTTTTTCCGCAGTCAGTAAACCGGTTATCAGTCTGTTAGCAAACGGTTCGGAGTAATTAAATAAAAGCTGAAAAACGATGACCATCAGGCTGATTACCAAAAGAGGTTTTATCCGGTTAAGCAGGTTTCTTGGAGTTTTTAAAAGTATCGCAATCAGAGTGATAAGCAAAGAAAGAAGACTGGTCAAATAAATATTTCTGATCAGGATGACCGCAAAAGAGAAGCACAAACAGGTAAGAATCAGTAATTTATGAATCATAGGGTACTTTCACGCCCAATTTATTAAGCAGTTTTTTATCTGATAAGACTTTTCGGGTCGGGCCAAAACTTCTGATACTGCCCCGGTCCAATATGGCCACTTCTTTGGCGTAGCGGTAAAGGAAATCGGTGTCATGCTCAACGACAACGACTGTTTTCCCCAAATTGTTTAGTTTTCCAAGTACTTCATATAGTTCTTTTGAGCTTTTGTAATCCAGTTGGGCGATCGGTTCGTCCAGAACCAGATAATCTGTTTCCAAGGCCAAGATACAGGCAAGAGCCACTTTTTGTTTCTGGCCAAAGGAAAGGGTTTGCGGGTCACGTCCGGCATAACCGTCAAGATCTAAAGTGTGGAGGACTTTTTTTATTCTTTCTCCGATTTTATCCATTTTCAAATTTTTCAGCCCGAATTCCAGTTCTTCGGCAACCGTCAGGTTGAAAAGAGAAAAATCAGGATTTTGGAAAAGAAAACCGACTTTTTTTGCCCAAAAAGAGACATTATTATTAACAGTTGAAATTCCGTCGACTGTTACTACACCGGCGAATTTCCCTTTGACCAGATGCGGGATCAGGCCGTTTAAAAGGTATGAAAACGTGCTCTTGCCGGAGCCGTTGACGCCGGTTATCCCTAGAAATCCGCCTTTTTCTAAATAAAGAGAAATATCTTTTAGAGAAAAAGTCCGGTCAGGGTAGGAAAATGAGACGTTTCTAATGGAGATTCCATGGGTCATAATAAGGTTTTTAAGAATTTTCGGCAAAACGCGACAGGCGGAAGCGGTAAACGATCAGCCAGGCCAAAACAACATCCAGTATTCCCTGGACAGTATTAAATCCGGCAATGATATACCAGGGGATGACAGCGTATGCTTTTTCCGGGGTCATGCCGGTCCAGATGGGAATAGCATAGAAATAATTCAGCGGCAGGACGATCAAAATCCTTATAATTAGGCCGATGGCGGTTGGGATAATCAATTTATAGGAATGATGATAAAAATTCAGTTTCTTTTTACGGATCCGAAGCCATAGATATAAACAGGTAATAACGGGAATAGTGGCAACCCATTTCATGGAAGCGCCCAGCCAGGTATCGGGAGCAAAAAGGGTAATGACGAGTGCTCCGACAGCCGAGACAGCCAAGGAAGACTTGGCACCGAAAAGAAAAAAGGCGATCAGCCAGGAGACGGAAACGACGTCGATCCACATCCCCCACTGCGGCGAGCGGTAACCAAGATGGATCAGTTGCAAAACAGCAGAAAAGGCGGCCAAAGAGGCGGAAAAAGCGATAACCCGCGGTGATAAAAAAGTTTTTTTCATCTTTCCTTCTTTCTTCCCGACTTCACGGTCGGCTCAAGTTTATCTTGATCGTTCCGCCAGCTGGCGGATTGTGGGCTTTGTAACCACCGATTGAGTTTATAACTCTACCCTGAAGGAATAACTTA
>CAYGXQ010000009.1:44716-46251 GCA_964354025.1 uncultured Gammaproteobacteria bacterium
GTGGGCTTTGTAACCACCGATTGAGTTTATAACTCTACCCTGAAGGAATAACTTAACCGTATCATAAGTGATTATGATATGATTCGTCAATATGGGTGTTTATTTAGTCATTTTCATCGAATTAATTTTCCTCTTCCTTAATCTGTTATTTTTTTTGCTGATAATTTTCATGATTCTAGCCCTGGTGAAAGGAGCTCCTTATGTTCCGACAAATAAAAAGAGGAGGGAAATCATGATAAAACTGGCAGGAATAAAAAAAGGCATGAAAACCGTTGATTTGGGTTCGGGCGACGGAAGATTGGTTATCTCTATGGCGCAAAAAGGTGCGGAGGCCCACGGCTTCGAGATAAACCTGTTTTTGGTCTTATTTTCCAGACTGCTGATTTGGAAAAACCATTTAAAAGGCAAGGCGTTTATCCACTGGAATACATTTTGGCGGGTAGACTTATCCTCTTTCGAAGTTGTTACCGTCTACGGGATCAGCCGGATCATGAAGGATCTGGGAATAAAATTAAAAAAAGAATTAAAACCGGGATCCAGAATAATATCCAACGTTTTTACTTTTCCCGACTGGAAAGAACAAAAGACGGTCAACGACGTACATCTTTATATCGTATAATTAATATTTAATATGGCTCAATGGGTTATTTTTGCTCTTCTGTCTGCAGTTTCCGCCGCCTTGGTAGCCATTTTTGGCAAAATCGGTGTAGCTAAAGTCGATACCACCCTGGCTACCACCGTCAGAGCGATCATCATGGCCGCTTTTTTATTCCTCATTTCCCTTTCAATGGGAAAATTCGAATCAATCCATAATTTCGGCGGCAGTACCATCCTCTTTATCATCCTTTCCGGCCTTGCCGGAGCCGCTTCCTGGTTGTTTTATTTCAACGCCCTCAAAAACGGTCCGGCTCCAGGTGTCGCTTCAATTGACCGTCTCAGCGTCGTTTTTGTCCTTTTGTTTGCGATTGTCTTTCTGGGTGATAAACTGACCTGGAAATCGGGTCTGGGTGCAGTACTTATTACTTTAGGAGCGATATTAATGAGTCTGAAGTAAGGTATTTGTCATTGCGAGGCTACGAAGTAGCCGCGGCAATCTCGGACGGGATTGCTTCGCTTTGCTCGCAATGACAATCTAATACGTAATTAGTGATAAGATATGAAATTTATTATATTCCACTGTTTTATGTTCAAACAATGATCCGTATGTTGACAAAAAATATCCAACCGATTTCGTCCGGCGGTTAAACAGTTCCGTCATTATGGTGAATAACGGCAAACATTTAAACGCTGAAGCAGGCTTTCTGAAATTTCCGCTTGTTTTGGAATTGTGCAAAACCCGGCTGGATTATATAAATTTAACTTCTTGACAATAAAAAATTTTCCCGATATTCTTAAATTATAAAAAGCCCGCCTATGTTTACCTTGCAGCTTTTCAGTACTATTCGTACACGCTGCAAGGAGCACATGAGCGACGGGTAAAAGGAGGTGATCTTTGTGCTTAGTAAAGTTGCTGAAGATGCAAAAAATACCATATT
>CAYGXQ010000010.1:0-46089 GCA_964354025.1 uncultured Gammaproteobacteria bacterium
TACCGCGGGCTATAGCAAAGGGGATGGCGGCGAAATAACTGAAAAATGGGCCGAGATACAGTCCTGTATCAGCCGCATTGACTCCGATTAAGGGGAAATGCGCTCCGGAAACAATATTGCTGACAATCAAAGCCTGGTATTCCTGGTCCATCCCGAAATACAGCCAGTTTTGAAGGTTATAGAAACGGAAAAACCCGGCAAGAAGAAGGATCAGCAACAACAACCAAGTTTTTTTGCCCATTAAATTTATTCTAACTCTTTTGTCTTACGAGTCAAATGGTTTAAAAAAATTATTAAACTGACAAAATAAACACCAAAAACAAAGGGGATAACCGACCCCTTTATAAACCAGGGCTTGTATTGGCTAACCTGATTAATAAATCCTGATATTGGGAGCAATTTATAATAAGAAGCGGAAACCGTATATAAAGCATATAGATTTAATAACATCATCATTAATACCGATAGACTAGTCAAACTTATTTTTTTCTGCCAACCTTCCGGTAAAAGTGACTCCAGCCCAAGAAAAACGATTAGCATTTGTATCGATATTAACGGAAAAAAGTATCTTCCTTGGACTCCTAAGGGATAGTTACCCGTATACCAGGAATACCAATCATAAAGTGAAATCGAGAAAAAGAATAATAATGCGGTTGAAATCAAGAAAATAACACATTGTATCTCTCTTTGCCTCCATAATTTATTTTTGATCACCTTAACCAACCAGAAAATAAATCCGACTAGTGATATAAGTACGATCCAGTTGATTATTCTATGAACAAAACGCGGATAAGTCACTCCCAACCAGTTATAAATTCCCCAATACCAGGGCATTACTTCTCGATAAGTATGCGGAATCGTATATTCCAAAGAATATTTAAGAAAACTGCTGAAATTGAAGCTTTTAATAAAAGGTGAAACCAACCAAAATGATCCTAGCCAGTTTTTATATAACAAATAGAAAAGACAGGTGCCTAATATGATACATATAAATATAATCGTTCTGTTTCTTTTTTTTATTATATTTCGAACGAATAACAAAAGAAGTGATCCTATGAAGATTGGAAAAATAATGATAAATTGCGGTTTAGCTATTATTGTCAGGATCGAAATCGCTAGTATAAAAATAACATTTAATATGTTAATTCCGTGAATAATCAATCGTATACTAAAATAAAGAAAAATAGAAAAAAAGAGGTTGCCTAAAGCATCACTGTTCACCCCAATATTGGCAAAAACCATCATCGGCTGGAATCCTGCTAAAGCGGCTAAGATAACTGAGTTTTTTTCGTCTTTAATAATTAATTTTCCGATCTGATAAATAGTGAATATATTTAACAGGAAAAGAGAAAGCGACCAGAAACGAACCGTAAATACCCTGGTTATAAGATCTGAGTTGTAAAACAAGCGATAGAATAGGCTGGCTGGATAGTAGTAAAGGGTGGGATAACGGGCCGCTTCGTTTTTGATGAAATTGAATTTGGCGGAAGTTTTAGTCAAAGCGGCAATACTGGCTTCGTATTTACCAACCAGTGAATCCGTATATTCTATCCGGTATTCCGGGTGGAAGGTAAATTTATTATTGCCGGATTTGTCTCTCACTGTTCCCAATAGGACTTCCGATATATAAATTTCTTCCGTCAAGTCATTTGCGTCATCCCCACCGGGAAGACGGCCTTTTTCCGCCAGAAAAGCTACTTCCCCGAAATGCGCCTGTTCATCCGGCGTATGCCAGAGGGGAACGACAATCAACCAGCTTAATGCGCAGGAAAAAATAGAGATAAAAAATAGAATAATAGTTTTATTGTTCATCTAATTCTTTATTATCAATTTTCGAATATAAAAAAAAGGTTTAACAAAAGATAAAAGAAAGCATATTTTTAAAACTATTAAGAAATAATTTATTGAAAGATATTTTTTTGGACAGCATAATGTCACAAACCAGAATTGGTCGACAATATTTAACCTGCTTCTCCGCGAAAAAAGCAGCTCCCAAAATTCGATGAAATTTATTGGCTCTGAAATATTTTCTCCAAAACCGGTTCGGGTAATATCATTGTAAACTCTGGCATTAAAACTTAGAAGAAGTCGGAAACCGTTTCTTTTGGCCCGGCAGGCAAATTCGTAATCGGAAATATAATGAGGCAAATGTTTGTTGTCAAAGTTGCCGATTTTTCTGAAGACTTCAATCGGATAAAGCGTCCCTTTAGTGGATAAAGTATCAATATCATCCTGAACGGTTTTATCTTTTGGTAAATCAGCGGTATTTTTTGGCGGCAAGTTAATGTATCTTCCTCTTAACCAATCTATTTTAACACCGGCATCAGCGATCTGCGTCTTATTGCTCTTATCGATAATTAATGAGCCAACGATCGCCTGCTGATTTTCCAGACTTGTTGCTACTAAATTCGAAATTGAATTCTCACTTAAAATACAGTCATTATTAACCGTTAAAATAAAGTCATTTTTACTAGCTATTGTCAGCGCTTTTCTGACTCCTTCATGTATGGCACCTGTCCACCATAAATTACCGTCACCTTTAACCAGAATTATTTCTGGATAACTCCGACTGATAAACTCATTGGTTCCATCCGTTGAACCGTCATCGATAATAATAGTTATAATGTTCGGATGAGATTGTTTCGCGACGCTCGAAAGAAAATTCTTTGTATAGTCCAGTCCGTTATGAACACCACAAATGATGTAAACAGTCGGTTTATCTGTCATAGTTCTTCTCCATTATCACCAAAAAGCTGTCCCCCTGTCCGAAGAGATCAACAATCCGGTTAACAGGAATGATTAATAATGACACCAGTATAATAATCGAGGTCATAAACTTCCTTTTCAGAAGCGATACAAATGACGGATGAGTTTGACTGCTTTGCGGTTTTACTGACCATACCGGATTGGCTTTGCCTTCTTCAGGTTTAGCTAAAAGCATTCTAACCTGTAAAATGGTCCATAAATTCGGGGTAATCGTTTTAATTTCCCTGATTTTGAATCCCGATAATTCAGCTAGTCTGGTAAATGATTTTTCCGTAAAAAAATTACAATGATAAGGCACATGCCAATTAATCCATTTTCTGCCAAATAACATCCTGTATACTGAATTGGCATTGGGAAAACTCATAATGATTTTTCCATTCTCTTTAAGTTTTTTTCCGGCTGATAATAAAAAAGTTCTGGGATCCGGATCGTGCTCAATCACCTGGCTGGCGGTTATATCATCAAATTTTATCCCGGGAAATAAGTTGTCCGTGATAAATCCCTGATGAATATGAAGTTTTAGTTTTTTGGCGATTTTCTGAGCATTGGGGTCCGGCTCAACTCCAAAAGCACTTCCGCCGAGTTTCTCTATCTCAAGAAGAGATACCCCGCAACCGCAACCAATATCCAGCACGGTTTTACCCGGTTTTATATACCGGTGGGCAGTATTGTTTGTCCCGTTAAACCAATCCCAAAAATATTTTGGAGTTTTTGCTGAATTTTGCACGGATTCGGCCGTTTGAAAAGCAAGCGGATAATATTTGGCGTAAAAACGACCGATTTTCTGTTTAGGAAGAATGGGAAACAGTCTACTAAAACCGCAAGAAAAACATTTATAGATAGAATATCTACCGGGAGCCCCATAACGGTCGTCGAATAAGTCATCAAGATATAGATCCATCTTATTTCGGCAAACAGAGCATTTATAAATTTTATTATCCGTTATCATAATACTTCTTTTATTATTGCCTTTAATCTATTGGCGTAATTTTGTATCGTCAGTTTCTTTATGCGTTTATAACCCTTTTCAATAAGTGAATTTCGTAATTGCATGCTACTCCATATTTGATGAATCTTATCAGCGATATCTTTTATATCATAGGGATTAAATAACAAGCCTGCATCTTCTACCTGTTCAGGCGTAGAACACGCATTGGAGGCAACTACAGGTGTGCCTAAGAAAAAAGCTTCCCAAACAGGTATACTAAGCCCTTCAAATAATGAAGGCATAACCAACGCGTAAGAAAACTTATATAAATAAGGAATATCCTTTTCCGGTACATAACCTAAATAATTAATATTATCTTTGATATTCAACTTTTCCGCTTCTCTCATAACTGACTCATAACTGTTTTTTTTTGAACCGACAAGAACAAGAGGAATATCTTCATGAAATTTTTTCTTTAAATAGCCAAGCGCCCGGAGTAGATTCAGGTGATTTTTATGATACCAAAACTGGGCAGGGTAAAATAGAAATTTATCCGGAAGTCCATATTTTTTCTTTATCTTGATAGAGATTTTCTTGTCGGTTGAAAAGTTTCTTATGTAAAACGGCGGCGGAAAAGGTATAACTCTGATTTTAGCCTCAGGTATTTTTAAATATCTTCGGATGTCCTTTTTCACCTGCTCCGTAGAACAAATAATCAGTTTTGCATGCCTTGCGGATATTTTATACATATATTCTCTTACAATTCGATCTTTAAAAGAAAAAAACTCAGGGTAATATTTATGCTGCAAATCATGAATAGTCAGTAGATAGGGTTTGTCGAGACATTTTGGGATTAGAGAAACAACCGGAGAAACTATAAAATCTATATCCTTATCATATTGCTCTATCTTGAATGTTTTTTTGAAATCAGCCAGCTTAATACCGGTATGGATATATATGAGCATTATAATCTTGAGCAGCCAACCTGTTCCCGTGCCTAAATCTATATCAACAGTCGACGGGGTTTTCGGGAATTCCGCATTCCTCAAGACAAGATACCGATACTCTTTGAGGTAACCGGTCAATGCCTCCAGCAAGGTCAGGTTATACTGATAACTGCCGCCTGAAGATTTTTCGATAAAAGGAATTACGCCAATCATAGAATATTGTTGTTTCTGAGGTTAAAAAAATAATAAATATCTTTCATCACATTAATAATTTTTCTCCGTAAATTATAACAGAAATAGCGGTTTAAACTTTCAATGATTTCTCCGTTGATCTGAATATTCTTGTTTAGTATCAGTTTTTTTCTGCTCTTATATAACTTTGTCCTGATTCTGCTAAGCGTAAAATGAGTACCACTGCCGTCCTGACCGATATTTCTGATTTTTGATGTTACCGGATATAAACAATAAGCATTATTTTTAAAAAGCGTATAACACCAGCGGATCGCCCAGGAATCGATTTTTCCTCTCATCTGGAAATCCAATAGCGTACTTAAATCATCTCCTCCCCGATTGAATCTTTTTCTTGTTTCCTTGTCATTTTTAAATTGTTGATAATTTTTTACTTCCCAATTAGCTTTATTCCACTTGTTTTCCCAAGTTCCCCAACCCCAAGAACAACAGCGGTAAAAAAGATAAACCTGTTCCATATAATTTTTAGGTATTTTAACCGGATAAGTATATCCCGCTATGGAAAAAATCCTTTTATCATTTTTATAAAAATCGAGCGCCTTATTCATAAATTCTAGAAAATTCGGAGAGCTTACCAGATCGTCTTCTAACACAATTACTTTACCGTATTTGCTGATAACTTCGGTAACACCGGAAATTATTGAATTGGCCAGCCCAAAATGCCTGTTCCGCTCGATAATTTGTATTTTTTTAAATCCTTTTATTTTCCTCAGATATTTTCTGACCTTGGCTACCTGATCTCTAACTTTTTCATCCCTAGGGTAATCGGAATAAATATATAAATCGCTTTGTCCGGCAAGCTCATTTTTCCGTAAGGCTTCAATTGTTTGTTGAGTATGCCAAAGTCGTTTATAGACAAATAGGATTATCGGGGAGAGTGTCATATAATATAATTACCTGTTCATATTGTACTTTAAGACGGTCTCATTTGGCAAAATCCCACAATGAAAAGAGTGGTAGCCTTATTTATTATTATTGTTGCAATAACCGGTCTATACCTTCGATTCGGAAGATTGGATCATGACCTGTGGTTTGATGAGGCTGGACAATTCTGGATAGCTAAAGGTCAAAATCATTATAATCTTGATGTTAGGGATGGTGGTCTTCTCCAATTGTTTTTGAATAACAGAGAACATAACCTTGATCCTCCATTGTTCGGTTTGATTTTACGCTCATGGTCATCCGTAAATACTTCAATCATATGGCTGCGTATATTACCTGGAATTTTTGGGCTATTAACGGTAATTTATATTTATAAAAGCCTGAAACTATTGAATATAAATCGTTCCGTCTCGATTCCAATCAGTCTGTTAGCTCTAGTATCTTTCTCTTTCGTGGATTATGCACAGGAATTACGGGCATATTCATTGGGGATGTTTTCTACCACAGCAATATTTTATTACCTGCTGATGTATCTTCTTACCCGAAAAAATATTACTAACTTAATCAAACTAATAATTTTTACAATCATCGGTATCAGTACCCAATATAATCAATGGTTATTATTACCGATAATCAGCATATTTATTTTCATAAAAGATTATCAAAGTAAAAAAAGAAATTATTTAGCAACTTTCCTCTTTCTTATCCCGATAATATTAGTTTTAGGAATTATTTATTATGGACAAACAAAATACCAATTGGGCGGTTTTAGTCTTGAGTATTTAAATAAATATAAACTCGGCACTCTAGGTTCCTTATCAAATGTCATAACTCAATTTGCTTACCTGTATTTTACTTTTTTTTGTTACATACTTGGTTACTCAGCATACGCTCATAACCTCTTCTATAGCCTATATAACCCCCTTTACTCTATTATCATCGGATTAATTATTTCTCTGTTCTTTACTCTATTGGTTGTTACTGCGCTTAAAGCAATAAATAAAAAATATTGCAATTTTAAGATATCGCTTATTTTTTATTCTCTATTGCTGTTGGAAATAAATTGTTTATCTTTGTTTAAATATTTTCCCATTGGCCCAAACAGGTGGAATTTATTTCATGGATCTCTACTTCTTATCAATCTGGCTATCCTATTACACTTATTTATAAAAAAATATAATTGGATAAAAATTCCAATATCTTTAACTATAAGTTTAGCCATAATAATAAATATTCTAAGCGTCTACTCTCATGAGCGGGAAAACATCTATGTAAAACACATCATCAACAAAGTGCCGTTGGGAGATACTTCTGTATATTTATTTTCATATAATGTAATACCGACTTTTAAGTATCATTATCAAAGTTACGGTTTAAACGATGTTTATTTTTCCCTTGCTTCCTCCGAGTCGGCGGATTCAATCCTGGATTTGATGAATTTTCTTTCATCACATCCGCCAGCCGATTTAATGAAGAAAAATTTAACCATAATCGCTTCGGATGTTGATTCTATCCTCTATGATAAGATACATGCCGCTATCAAAATGTATGCTGATAAATATAAGAGGGATATAAGAATATCAGGGTTTAAAAATACCTACGCATTCGTATTGTCTTCATGACGATTATACTGCTTTGGCTATACCAATCACGTTCCAGGTAGATTCGATTGGTAATGAGGAGATTTCGGGAAAGGCGCCCCAATGAAGCATCTTTAGTCCCAAAGCCTGAAGGAAAAATTCCAGTTCTTTAAGAAAGAAAAATCTCATTGTATGATGTTCTTCAATTTCTTTCATAATTTTGTTTTTTTCTATCTCCCAAACCAAATAATGTACCGTGCATAAATGCTTCATTATATCCAGATCTCCCGAAGCTATCCGAAGCACCCGTCCTTTTGGAGTTGGGAATATCTTGATCCGCTGGGAAGGTTTATCGTGAAGGACAGCCGGTCCGTACCAGACATCAAAAATAAAAATGCCGTCTTTTTTCAGGTGCTTCCTGACGCACTTCAGAGTTGATGAAATATCGCTATTTTCCAGCTGATACCCCAAAACGGCAAACATCATAATAGCCGCGTCAAAATCTTGGGCTACTTTAAAAGAACGCACGTCACCTTTAATGAGTTTGAGAAGCTTTTTTTCCTTAATATTTCTGATTTTTGTACGGGCATGCTCAAGCATTGACTCCGAAAGATCTATTCCGGTCACCTGATATCCTCTTTTAACAAGAGGAATGGCATGGTTACCGGTACCGCAACCCAGATCCAAAATACTTTTTACCGGTTTATTACTGTATTTTTTAAAAATACTCTCAAGAAGATCGCACTCACTATCGTAATTCTTATCCTTGTAGATAAGATCGTAGACATCGGAATAAATCCCGCCAAAAACTTTACTCATAGGATTTTATGGACAGCATCACTAACATACTTTATTTGCTTTTCCGTCAATGCTAAACCGGAAGGCAAATAAAACCCTCTCCTTGCCAGCATTTCCGCCACCGGATATTTTTCATGTTCGAATAATCCCATTTTTCGCAGAACCGGTTGCTCGTGCATCGGCCAGAAAAACGGCCGTGTCCCTACTCCCAATTCAGCCAGCTTTTTCATTATACCTTTCCCGTCAAAAGAAACGTTTTTTTTCAGGACTAATCCGTATACCCAATAAATATTTTGAGCGTACACAGTTTGCGTTAAAGGTAATTGTAATAATTTAATATCTTTTAAACGTTTGGTATATTCTTTTCCCATCCAGCGCTTTCTGGCAATTGCTTCATCAAGTTTCTCCAACTGCGCCAATCCAACGGCTGATTGAAGATTACTAAGACGCATATTCCAGCCTAATTCTTCATGGACAAACCGCTTTTCGGGGATAAAACAGAGATTACGCAAAGACCGGCATCTGTCCGCTAGTTTTTTATCGTTAACCAAAACCATCCCGCCTTCACCACAAGTAACATGCTTATTGGCATAAAAGCTTAAAGTGCTGATATCGCCGAAACTGCCGCAGGGACGGCCCTTATATTCCTGTCCGTGCATTTGGGCTGCGTCTTCGATAATCTTCAAATTGTATTTCTTAGCCAATGCCAATACCGGATCCATATCCACCGGCAAACCGTAAATATGGACAACCATAATCGCTTTAGTTTTTTTGGTGATTTTCTTTTCAATCTGTCCCACATCCATGTTCCAGGTTTCCTGATCACTGTCGACCAAAACCGGTTTGGCACCGGAACGAATAATGGCAGCGGCGCAGGAAATGATGGTAAAGGCAGGCATAATTACTTCATCACCCTTGCCTATATCTAAAGCGGTAACTGCCAACTCTAGAGCAGCCGAACCGTTACAGACGGCTATGGCATATTTCCTTTTCAAACGCTTGGCCATTTCTTCCTCAAATTTGGCTACAAACGGCCCATCTGAAGAAATCCAGCCTGACTTAATGCATTCGGTCAAATATTTCTGTTCGTTCCCGTTTAATAGTGGTTCGTTAACAAATACTTGCATGAAAAAGTTAAAATCAATAAATCAATAATTATACTTTTATCCAATCCATTTTAGAGAGCTTTGATAAATTTAGCTTTCTTTGCTCAATTACCCGGGGATGGTTTAAACACTTATTAACCGAAATTTCCGGCAATAAATTTTTATTGATGCTTTCATTGACAAAAAAGGCATTAAAACCATACCTATTGCACCCGACTAACCTGTATCCTTTCTTTTCCGCAAGCTTGACAAAAGCAAGTAAAGAAGCTCCATAATATAAAGGATTATTTTTAAATCTATCAAAATCCGATTTATATGGTATTGTGACAGACTTATTCTCTCTCCAAATTTGATTATATTCAACTATAACAACTCTTGGTTTAATCACTTTTATTTCTTTCCAAATCCAATAGTCAACCCCGTCTAAATCAAGACTTAAAAGATCTATTTCGCCAGTAAAATTATTTTGGCGCAAAATATCATTAATGTTTTGTCTAGTTACCCATTTGGATAGCAGCTTCGGAGGATATAACCATGTATCTTTATTTGATTTATAGAAATCGTCTGCAATTCTTATAGCATGTTCGTTGGCATCAATCAACAGTCCCTGCCACCCCCAATTGCAGATTAGATTGGTTGTATTTGCTCCGACTGGCGTACCGCAAGCCAGTTCAACGCATTTTTTATTACCCATACCAATCAGAGAAAATATATAAAGCAAAATGCCGTCTTCATCGTTTTGCGAATACACCCGAAAACCTGCCGTATCAAATGAAGGCAATGTTAACCTCTCTTTCTTTAACTTCTGATAATACAGGAATAATTGAATTTGAGAAATTTTATTGTTCAGTATCTCAGATCGATTATCAGGAAATACTATCCTCATCCATTCTTTCAGTTTCTTACTAAGATGATAGAACATATTAATTACTTAAAATCTTTCTTTCTCTTCAATACCTGTATAAGGCCCCTGTTTAATCTCCAGAAGGACGAGATCCTTAAGGACGCGGAAACCGTGGCCGCCACCAGCAATGATGATGATGTCTCCGCTTTTTACTTTTCGGGTGGCAATTAATTCTTTTTCATCGTTATAAATATCAAACTCGCTTGATCCCTTCTGAACTATCAATACCTCCTCGGTCCGGTCAAGCCGGCGGATAATTTTTTTATGGATATGTTTGGGAATGTTGCTTCCGGCCGGATAAACGATATGACCTACCTGCAGATTGGCTGTTTGCGGAGAAATAAACTGGGTTTTAGTAACTTTCTGTTTTCCCGTAATGAGATATACCAATATTTTTCCTTCTGATCCTATCCTTTCGATTTTTGGCATAAGCTATTTTACCAATTTTTTGGTTTTATCCAAAATCCGCTCAAATCTGTCATAAAAATCATTAAATTGGTACGAATTCAGTCTCTGTTTTCCCTTTTTAATCAGTTTTTGCCGTAATCTCTGATCAGTCCATAATTGATAGATTCCTTGGGCAATACCATCTACGGATTTTGGGTCAACCAATACTGCCGCCTCTCCAACTTGTTCCCTAATCCCGCGGATATCGGAAGTCAGAACCGGACAGTTAAACTGCCATGCTTCCAAAACCGGGATGTTGGTAGGTCCAAAAAAGGTAGGCATCACTAGAGCTTTGGCTCCGCTATAAAGTCCGGACATACATGCATCTTCTATATACCCGAGATAAAAGATGTTTTTATCAACAGCTAACTTAGCAGCTTCGGACATTACTTCATTAAACGTTTTTTTACGGATTTCACCGGTCTGTAAACCGCAAAAGACAATCGGAATATCCAATCTTTTTTCCTGTTTCAATAATCCCAATGCTTTGACTATCCGCAGGTGGTTTTTATGCGGCCAGAATTGAGCGGGATAAAAAAGATAATCATCAGGTAATTGAAATAGTTTGGAAATCCTTTGTTTTTCTTTCAACAAATTATGGGTGGTCAAATAATTCGCAGGTAAGAACGGCAATATTTTAATTTTTTCTTTTCCCACGCCATATTTTCCGTAACTCCTAATAACGTCTTCCATACCTATCTTTGAATCTACCAAAATCGTAATCGCATGACGGGCACAATTTCGGTAAGCATATTCTCTTCTTTCCCATTCACCTTTAGCCGAAACCTCAAGAAATTCAGGTTGAAGCAGATACTGCAAATCGTGAATAGCTGTAATAAAAGGTATCTTACTTTCAAAAGACAACGGATGTACAGTAGGATAAATCATCAGTTTAATACCAAAGCTCTTAAACCATTTTTGCCTTTCAGGCTTATATCTGATTACATCAGGATCGTAAGGAATAAATCTTAATGAGGTGTTTTTTCGTGAATGATATAAGAATTTATCGATTTTGTTAAGATCGACAATCTTTTTTAATACTTTCTTAACTAATTTTTTTATACCAGAAATTGGCGTTAGCGGCTCTATTTCCCAACCACTACTCTCCAATGATTTTATTATGTGGTGATTGGTATTATCAGTAAATAAAACAAATTCGTCGAATCCTTGCTTTCTGTATTTCCCAATGGCTTGAAGTAAATTTAAAGTATATTGATAGACTCCACCAAAACCATCCAATAACAGAACAATTCCTATCCTCATAGCTTTTTTTCATTATCATTCATTAATTTTTGCTACTATCACTTGGCAACCACCTTTTCCATGTTGGAGTTTTCTGAAAATTTTATAAAGACAATATTTTAATTTATGTGTTTCCCAGAAATGCTGTCTTTTTATCGGGGTTCGAACATCGGTACGAAAATGATTTATTATTCTAAAATTGCTACTTCTGATATATTTTTCAAATTCATCAAAATTCCATTCTCGGACATGCGCTTTATTTAATGAAGAACCATTGTGCTCAAAACCATAATGAATATTTCTATCTGGTGTTGAAATGATAATTAAAGTATATTTATTGGAGTGTTTTTTTATAATCGATAATAATTTATCTGGATATTCCAAGTGTTCAATTACATCAATGGCGATGATAATATCGAAATTCCGTTTTAAGTTGATATTATCGTGATCTATATCACATTCATACCATTTTCCGAATTTATGAATTCTCCTGCATTTTTTTATTGTGCTATAGACATCAACTCCTGTAATACCCCTGCAATAAGGCAATATCATTTTTTTCAGCTTCATTCCCATTCCGCAACCAATATCTAAAATGTTTAATAAATTGTATTTCCTAATCAATTCTTGGGCGTATTTATATACTTCCCACTGAAAAATCAGACTATCCTGGATTTTATCTTCGCCTGAAATAATTTTATGGTTTGTCTTGTATTCTTTTTTAATATAATAATTATTATTACTATCTTTCATATCCTCCTACTTTTTTTATTTCATTTTTATAACTTAAAAACCGCAATCTCAAATTTTTATCATAATTGAATATGTTTTGTAAAAAATTACCGAAAAAATATTTGTTCATTGCGAAAAATGGAAATGGTAAATATCTTATCTGGTCCCGACCGTAAAAAAAATACCAAACCCGATTATCATACCAATATCGGGAATATCTTTTATGATTCTTTTTCTCAAGTTCCATCAGCTCATTATAGCTGGAATATTCGACCTTATTAAACATATCTACCCATTTTATTTTTTGGTCATAAAGTATCTTCCCCAATCTCGTCTCCCATACATGACAAAAGCCAAAAGAACCATCTCCATCAATCATCATTTTTTTTCTTTTTTTAAACCAATCAAGATATAATCGAGATCTTACAATATAATTCCCTCCATCTACACAAAAACAGCGTATTTTTGCTCCTTCAATTTTCTTATTTTGTTTGACTTCTTTATAATATTTTGAATAATAACCAGTATATGAATACCTTCTTTTTATTGTTTCAATATCTCCATAAAAATAATCCCTCTCTGTTTTTATCGGATTAGACAAACAAACTCTTATTCCATTTCTTGAATAGAAAATGCAACCTATCATATTATATTTATTGAATTTATTTTCAATGATATCTAAATCAAAGGTTGCTTGGGAAGGAATGGTGTCTTCTTTGACATAATTATCTAAATCAAAATAATGTTCCTGAATTAATATCATATATGCGGCAATAGAAATCTTTTCTTGAAGAACAAGTCTCATGTAATCCAGATGGGCTCCATGATTCAAATTCCAATTTCTTCTTCTGATAAAAAAAAGATTTTTGTTCCAATGTAAGCCGTATCTAGCCAACCGGTTAGCTATTAATAATTGATTAGTGATTCTATTATTGGAAGAACAGTCAAGAATATAGACTTTATCAAGACTATTATTGAAATTCTTAATTTTTGGAAAATTATGTACAAAACTATCAAGTCTATTGTAATTTGCAGCAACAATATGAAATCTATCCATTGATAATTGTCATTTTTACTTATTTATTAAATAATGATTCATATTTTACACGGGGAAAGACATCGAGATATCCACCATCAGTTGCATTAAATATTTTAATTCCTTTTTCATCAGTAATATCCGATAATTCCTCATATTTTTGCCATAACTTTAAACAAGCAATCATTTCGTCTTTATACCTATATACATAATTATTCTTTGTGTTTTGTCTTATAGGATCGATAGTTATGCTCTTATTTTTATGAAAATGTTTTTGAACTTCACCATATACTAACCAATCATGATCAAATCCCAATAAATAAATAGGGCTATAAGCCATATATATTGCTGTTTGTAGTGCCATCTGAGCAACGCTCTGCGCACTAGGAAGAATTTTGCATAAGTCTATCCCGTTTTCTTTTCGTTCATATAAGTAATCATTAAATAATAAATAATAGATCTTATCAATGGGTAATAGCTTATACTTCTCGATAACACTCTGAGCATGATAGGGAACAAAAAAAATACATCTCTTTACTTTTTGATTAATATGCTTATAAAACTTTTTAATCAGATTAAAATCACCACTTTTATCATTAAAATATAAAGGTTCTGCTAAACAATAATAAGTGGGTTGCCAGTCATTAGATATTACTGGATGTTGCCAAAAATCGTTCATCACGAATATACATTCGTCTTTTAATAAAGAGATATCCTGTTTATTTAATGATTGTCCGTTTCCGATAATAAAACAGCGTTTATTTTTACCTTTTTCTTTAAGTACAATATTTTTTAGAATATGAGTATTATTATTAAGAAATAATATTATTTCAAATTTTTTTACAATAAAACGAACTGAATTAACTGCTATCTTTGGTAAGAATAATGTTAATATTTGACATAGTATTTGCTTTATCTTAATCATTTTATTCTTATTCTTTTAGTTGTTATATCCTCGTCTTTATCCCAAAACGACGAAGGTATTGTTTTGCTTCTATCGGAGTCTGCTGGGTAAAATGAAAGATACTGGCAGCGGCTACTGCCGAAGCGCCACCTTCCTTTATCACTCTCAACATATGGCTATTGGAACCTGCACCACCAGAAGCAATCACGGGAATAGTAACCGCTTGAGAGACCATTTTTGTTAACTGGATATCATAACCTTTCATTGTGCCATCAAGATCAATAGAGGTCAATAAAATTTCTCCTGCTCCCAGTTCTTCTACTTTTTTGGCATACTTTACCGGATCAACACCCGTAGACTTTGTACCGGATTCGATACAAACTTCATATTTGTAATTATTCTTTCGTACATCAATAGAAATAACTATGCACTGTGAACCGAATTTATTGGCTATTTCGCTGATTAATGGAGGATTAAGAAAAGCAGCAGTATTAATTGCCACTTTATCTGCACCAACTTCTAACAGACGTCTTACATCCTCACGCCTTTTTACACCTCCTCCAACAACCAACGGCATAAAACATTCATCGGCAAAATCGTCAACTAATTCAAAATCCGGAGAACGCTTTTCTTCTGTAGCGCTGATATCAAGAAAAATCACTTCGTCTACTTCACGCATATTATATACCTTGATGGCTTGCATTAGATTCCCGACCGGCCTCCAACTGTCAAATTTAACACCCTTCACAAGCCCCATTCCTTTATAAAGCAGAGTTGGTATAACGCGTAATTTCAACATAAATATTAAAGAGACAAAAAGTTTTTAATCAGTTGGAAACCCGCATTTTGACTTTTTTCCGGATGAAACTGGACACCATAAATATTATCTTTACTTATAGCTGAAATGAATTTTCCGCAATAAGAGGTATAAGCAATAATATTTTTTTTATTTCGACAGACAAAATGATAACTATGAACAAAATAATAATCCTTGCCTGAAGGAATTCCTTTTAACAAAGGAGAGTCTTGAACAAATATTACTTCATTCCAACCTACATGAGGAATACGCTCATTGGACTTTCGGGGCTGTAATTCTTTCACCTTACCCTCTATCCATCCCAATCCTGCAGTTTCTTTCCCCTCAAATCCTTTCTCTGCCAGAACTTGCATGCCTAAACATATACCAAGAAAAGGTATGCCCTGTTTTAAAACTAGTTTTGAAAGTAGCTCTTCAAGTCTGAATTTTTTGATATTCTTTATCGCTTCAGAAAAAGCCCCGACACCGGGAAGAATTATACAGGAAGCTTTTTCAAAATCCAAAGGACGTCTAGAGATTAAAGGATTTCCCCCGCATTCTTCGACAGCCCGTTTCACAGAGTCCACATTTCCCATTCCATAATCGACTATTACCACATTTTTCATACATACTATTTTACATTATCATCATTAATCTTCGTCAGGTTACCTTCGCTATCCTTAATTAAACTTCCTCTATGGTCACAAAGGAATAATTTTTTATTAGTAAAACGATCACATACTTTAACGAACTCCTCTAAAGTCATATCGATATCTTTTAAAATATCCTCTATTGGACAACCTAAATAGATCCGAGGAAATTTACCGTCATGCATCATAGTTAATTTTAAGCCTTCTGAACGCGTTAATCTTCCTCGTCTTATATGAAGACAGGCAAGATCAGTGGCTCGTCCAAAAGCATATTTAAGAAACTTAAAATAATCATGAATCCCCGTTTGGTAATTATCTAAATTTTCATAATTAACCAAAGACCCTTCTACTGTTTTATGATAAGTTCTAAAACCATGTGCTTGGGCAATAAGGGCATTATGATAGCCATCCCACGGAACATAGTGCCCTAAAAATAGACCTGTAACTCCAACTCTGTCCAATTCTCTATCTGAAGGATAGGTATATAAGATCAAGTCTTTTTCTTCAATACCCTCTTGACCAACAAGATCAGTTACTCTTAATCCTAACATTCCTCCAAATTCCTCCAACCAACGTCTTGTCAGAACATTATTTTTAGCCGCAGCGGCCGGACCTCCGTATTCATTTTGAGAATTCTCACCCCAAATTATTAAGGGAATATTAAATTTTACTGCGATATGAATAGGGATTGTAAAAATGGAAACATGCTCAGGCCAAGAAATATCACCAATTTGCGTCAAGGCTAAACGATTGATTTTCCTTCTGATAACCGGATTTACCGATACTTCAATATAATCAACTCCAAGTTTTTTAAGGTTTTCAATGTTATGTCTACCAATATCAGATAGTTTGTCGGTGGTGGCAGTAACGCATAAAGGATTCATTCCCAGTTCAAGCATAGTGATCGTCTGAAAATGACTATCTTTCCCTCCACTGACCGGAATTACACAATCATAATTGTTTTTCTTTTTAGAACGATAGCGGTCTAATATCTTTAACAGTTCTTTTTTCCTTAAAGTCCAATTAATTTCTTTACGAAGTTCAAGATTGCGACATGCACTGCAAATTCCGGACTCATCAATATAAAGATCAGGTTTCGTTTCCGGCATAATGCATCGTTTACAATACTTTATATATTTTTTCATAAGAGTATCCTGTTTTTTACAATTTTATATTTAATTTCCGCCATTTTCCAGTCTTCCTGATCGTCTATGTCCTGTACTTCTGAGTCAGATAGTTCCATTGGGATGGTTTTTACTGCAAATATTCTTTTTTGTGTAAAAAAACTGCTTGTTTTCATCCAGTAAAATTGTCCGGTATCGTGATAGGCCGGTTCTAAATCCTGTGATCTTTTATTTTCATTTTCCGGCCAAAACATTTTCAGAAAACCATTTTCAATTTTAAGGGCTCTTTGGATAGGATAACTGAAACGAACAACAGGTAATACAGAATCGGCATTTGTTTCCTTTAATATCTTCATCGCTTTGATTAATCTTTCAGGAGTTATAAATGGAGCGGTAGGATAGATACAGCAAAAATATTCAAACTCCATTTTTCTTTTTTTATATTCTTTTAACACTTCATGTATCACTTCAACCGTCGTAGAAAAATCATCTGAAGTTTCTTTTGATCTTAAAAATGGTACTTTTGCGCCGAAAGATTCGGCAATTTTGGCAATTTCCTGATCCTTCGTGGATACCATAATTTCATCAAAACAGTTTGATTTTACAGCGACATCGATTGAATACTTAATTATTGGTTCACCCAGAAATAACTTAATATTTTTTCCACGTATTCTCTTACTTCCTCCGCGGGCGGGAATGATTGCCAGATATTTTTCACTCATAATATTTAAATATTACAAAATCATACTATTTTTCAACGGTGTTCCTCTTTCAGCATCATTTTTTATCCTCTTTCCCAGGATTTTATTATAGTATTTTGGAGGTAAACCAAAACCAGGTCTTATTGACTTTACATTTTCCTCTGTAAAAATATCATCTTTTTTCATATCTTTGACGATAAATAATGACCGGACAAAATCCCTGTTGAGTTTTACCTTTTCTGAAAGCGTGTAGGATACTTTTCCTAAAGCTTTTTCTGTCTCTCTTATTGATCGCACCAGCAATCGGAATTCTCTTGGCTCGGTCGAAAAAGCAGCATCCGGTCCGCCTAATTTCCTATCCAGGATAAAATGTTTTTCTATAATTTTTGCCCCCAAGCCTACTGCCGCAACAGAAGCTGATACTGATAATGAATGGTCAGATAATCCTACAACCGTATTAAATTTTTTAAACATATCGGGAATCGTCAGGAGATTCATTTCTTCCAGTGATGCAGGATAAGCTGAAGTACACTTTAATAAGGCTATTTGCTTATTACCCATTCTCTTACAGGCATTAATTGCTTCTTTAATATCATTTAAACAGGCAACACCTGTTGATATTAATACGGGTTTATTTTTGGTAGCGATGTATTCAATGAGAGGAATATCCGTAATTTCGAAAGAGGCTATCTTATAGATAGGAACATCCATTTTCTCAAGAAAATCAACGGCGGTTTTGTCAAAAGGCGTCGAGAAAAATATCAATCCTAATTTTTCTGCTATCTTTTTTAATTTCGGTTGCCATTCCCATGGGGTATAAGCCTCCTTATATAGTTCGT
Source organism: uncultured Gammaproteobacteria bacterium (assembly GCA_964354025.1). GTDB lineage: Bacteria > Patescibacteriota > Microgenomatia > 2-02-FULL-39-11 > 2-02-FULL-39-11 > JALHWS01. The sequence goes on from CAYGXQ010000010.1 coordinate 18,632, forward strand.
ATAGCGTTTTCCCATCCCAGATGGTACCCTGCTTTATTTTAAAAAATTCATTGTCTGAATCTATTGTTATTGTATCCGGAGTATACGTCTGAAGTTTTACTGCATCTGCTCCTGCTTCTTTTATTGCCTTTATAGTTTTTACTGTCAAATCAAATTTTTGTCTATGATTAGCCGAAAGCTCTGCTACAATAAAAGTACTACTCTGTTCTCCTATTGTCTTCTCTCCAATTTTGATAGTTTTCATAGAAGATTTTAATCAGCTCAGTTTGTATAAATATATCCGCCATGGCGAGATACCATCTTCAAATACGTGTAAAAAATCTAGCTTGTTATCTTTATAATTTATAATCTCAACTGCAGAAAATATATATTCTCCTTCCAAATTCTTCAAATAATCTGTATTTAACTCTAGATTCTTTAAACGTACATTATCATATTTTGTATTTTCAAAATTAGATAACTCACTAGCAAAAATATAGTATCTATTTCCCCAGTCATCAAAATATTTTTGCCGAGTTTCATTTTTATTAAGTTCTTTCTCAATAATTCTTCTAAATTTATGTTTATATTCTAAAGAATAGTTAGCTAAATATCCATCAAGACTATAAAAACCATTATATTGAGATATTGCAGGATAGATGCCAATACTTACAATTCTATAATCTTTTTGAGGTTTATTTATATAGTCTCTAATTTTCCTAAATAGATCCTCAGAATAAAATTCCCTGTAAGTAAATGACTTATTATCCTTTTTTATAAAATTTTTATGAGTTGGATTATTAAAAAGAATAAACAGGAATTGAATACTTATAATCATTAGAACTAGGTATTTTCCCATTCCGAAAAGCTTAAATTTAGCTTTAGCAATAAACAAGAGAGAAATGGCAAATACAAGGTACCATAATATGGGAAACATCAGATAAAAACGGTCAAATTGATAAATTTTTAATATCATTATCTTCTCCTTTAACGGTATTAATTTATCCCAATTATATGCACCGTGAAAAATTGAGATCGTGGAAATGGATATCAAAAGGATTGAAAGTAATTTAAAATCGAATCTTTTTTTAAGACCGGCAATAATTGCTAAAGGTAAAATAAAAATAGCTATCCATCTTTGCAGACTTACAGCATGATAATGACCATTAAGTAAGTCACCAATTATTAAAGTGAAAACTCCTTTGAGATTCAAACTCCATAAAGTAACATTCCATTCGGTCCTATGAGATACAAAAATCTTATCAAAAAGTATTGCATAAATCGAATGATATTCTGTAATAATATAAATAAAAGTTAATAACACCAAGGCAGTAAAATAAGATATATTTAATCGTTTACTACTGATCCAATCAACCATAAAAATAAAACCTAGTATGCAAATGATAAAAAAACCCGCAATTAATAAATTAGAATAAAATGGAAAAAGGAAAATAATGATATAGTTCCAAATATTACTTTTATATTCTAAGATGTTTAGAAATGCATAAAGCAAAATCGGTTGTCCAGCAATACTTGGGGCATTAACAGTATAAAATGGCAATATGGCAAAACATAACGAAACTCCGGCGCAGATCCAGTGATAATGCTTATCTTTGATAAAATGATCTTTTAGCAGTAAATACATTCCAAAGAAGGCAATAAGATGAATCATAATTTCATTTATCAAATAAGCCGTAAAAGGTTTAAAAAATTTAAAAAGCCATATCATGATGATGTTAAATCCATCGGCTACACTGTCACTGGGAACTATACTCATTATTTTACTAGTGTTGATTTGGGAATTGAGTTCAAAAATTTTACTGCCTCTTGCTAGAATAACTAGCTGTGGTACTGCGCTGTCTAAATTATCACCGATAAAAAAGTGTGAATTTTCTTGAAGGAAAATATATGGACAGAAATATAATATTAGAAAAAAAATAGCTATAAATAACGAGTATTTTTTAAACATATCTTATGTAAACTTTTGCCTTTTTTTCTTTTATAACAATTAGATTTTTATAACAGAACCCTGCCCTTTCAAAACATTTTATTGAAGGAATATTATTCCCCAATATATATGCCTTAATTATTTTTAGATTACTATGTAATTTAATAATCTTTTCTATAGATCTATTTACAATATCTGATGATAGGTTTAACCCTCTTATTTGTTTCGCAAAACTAAAATTTATCACTGCTTCTTTGTGAATTTTATCTATATCAAATCTGATCTGTCCTAATAATTTGTTCATTGACTTAACAATGAAATATTCACAATTTTCACTGCTAAGTTTTTGCTGAAACCATTTCTGATGATTTCTCCATTTAATTTTATCTGGACTAAATGAATTATTCCTCACTAAATCGTCGTTGGATAAATTAAATATACCTTTGCTGTCTTCTTCGCTGGCTAATATAATAAATAGAGTATATTTATACCAATAATATAATATCATCTTTCGCAATGGTAACCATGCTTGAATTACTGGATCCATCTTTTAATTAATATTATCCATTATTTCAGAAATAATTCTTAGAGCCCCCCGACCGTCAACTATTTTTTGACCTTTTTGGACCATTTTTGATCTTTTACTAAAATTTAAACTATTAATAGATGAAATTATTTTTTTATGCAGTTCCTTATCATTAAACCAACCAGCAAATTTTATAAATCCAACTGATTCAAATCCTTCTATGTTGTTTGCCTGATTTAGAGCCAAACATACTGCAATGGTCGGTACACCCATACAGGCCAACTCAAATAATGTTTGCCCTCCTCCAGATATAGCGATATCTGTATTTAACATTATCTTACTTATTTTTTCTGCATCGGGAAAGAAAATAAGATTTGTATTATCATCCTTAATACGTTCTATTTCATCAATATTGCTATATCCTTTACCGATTACTACTACTTTAGCTAGATTTTGATATTCTCTTACCAATAATTTTAAGACAATTGGACTAAGGCTTCTAATGTCATTTCCACCAAAAGTTATCATGATTTTTTTTATGCTTTCGTTAACGTTTTTCTTTGGAATCGTCCAAAATTCTTTTCTAAGCGGCATATATTTAGATCCCAATAGATATTTAATGCTTTTTTTGTTTGGATAATCAAATCTTTCCGCATGTATTGTGGGATTAATGACAATTCCTCGAGGATAATCGATCCTTTGATTATCATCTATATACACACCGATTCTTATAAGATCAGAAATATAATTATAGAAATTTATATCTGCTATATAAGAATCTACTATTGCTATGTCTGATTTATTGTTGCTATTTAATATTAAATACTTGTCTTTTACCCAATTTATAACCTTATGTTTTTTCCCTCTCAATAATTCGTAATCTTCTTCATCAACATTGGCAATAATCTCCGGAATTACTCCTTTTTCTTCAAATGCTTCATAGAGAGCTATACATCTTGAGAGATGTCCAAATCCAATTTCTTTTCCTCCTTCGGCAAATATTAGTACTTTCATTTATTCTTGCTTTTTTTTAGTAAAAACATAATATCTTCATTATCATCTGATAAATATTTTAGTTTTTTAATTTTGATAATATTTATATTTGGGACAGTGTCTATATACATTTGGGGGAAATCGGCTTTCCAAAGCAGTTCCGATTCTTCGTGATAATTTATTTGTTGGTATTTTTGAGAATAATATTCAAAACCCCAAATATATTTTTTAGTACACCGGGAAATTTCCTCAATTGCTTTTAAGATATTCTTTGGATTAATATGAATCAGCACTCCGGAAGTAAAAACCAAATCAAAATATCCGTCTTTAAACGGAATATCAAAAGAATCTCCTTGAATAATATTGATCCCCTTTGTTCTTTTTTTAGATAATTCAACCGCATATTCCATTGGTTCAATACCATATAAATACTTAAAACCCATAACCTGTAACAGTTGTAATTGATTTCCGATATTGGAACCGACTTCAAGAATTCGTATATTTCTGCTTAACTTATCCAAAAATTCATAATTTAACTTTGTCCTTGAAACACCGTAATTTTTCATATAAAGTGCATCAAGCGTTTTTAATGAACATGCGTTGCGTACCGTATATTTTTTACCGAACTGGCCAATCCATTTGGAAAGTTGCTTTGTTTTTTTTATCATATTTTTATTTTAGCTTATAAGTTTTATTAAATTTTTAATGGTATATAAAACATCTTTTTCAGACATTTTTGGAAAAAGAGGTATACTGATTACTTTTTTATAATGACTTTCTGCTTCAGGACATAAACCATTTTCATAACCATATTTATTACGATAAAACGGTTGCAGGTATACCGGAATATAATGTACCTGAACTCCAAAACCGGCTTTTCTTAATTTCTCAAAAACCGATTTTCTTAAATCTTTTTCTTTTAACTTAAGTACATATAAATGCCAAGCCGATTTTATATATGACTTCTCAACCGGTAGGATAAAATTATCAAGAGTAGATAGAAATTTATTGTAAAGACCGGCAATTTCTCTTCTACGTAAAATCATCTTATCAAGACGACTTAATTGACTAATTCCCAAAGCGCATTGGATATCGGTAATCCGGTAGTTATAACCTAGTTCCTGCATTTCGTAATACCATCCCCCGTCAGTCTGCGGATTATAATCTGTAAATTTATTCATGTTTTTGGTTGTGCCGTGACTGCGCAATAATATCAATCTGTCATATAACTCTCTTCTGTTTGTCAAAATCGCTCCGCCTTCGCCGGTAGTTATCGATTTAACCGGATGGAAACTGAATACAGCCATATCTGAATATCGGCATGACCCGATTTTCTCTCCTTTATATTCTGCTCCCAAAGCGTGAGAAGCGTCTTCTATCACTGTCAGATGGTATTGTTTGGCGATTTTATGTATTTCTTCCAGATCACAGGGATGTCCGGCGAAATGAACCGGAATAATTGTCTTTATTCTTTTATTTATTTTCTTCTCTATCTCGTTAGGGTTTATATTAGCGGTATCCGGTTGAACATCCGCAAAGACCGGTATCCCACCGCAATAAACTATCGCGTTTGCGGTAGCCACGAAGGTGATCGGCGAAGTAATAACCTCATCTCCGGCTTTTATACCGCAGACAAGACAGGCCAGATGAAGAGCGGCAGTCGCGCTGGAAACTGCAACTGCGTATTTTGCCTTTGTATAATCACATAAAGCTTTTTCAAATTCGGCAATTTTCGGTCCTTGAGTAATCCAGTCGGATTTCAAGACTCTAATAACTGCCTCAATATCTTCTTTATCAATCCATTGGTGATTATAGGGGATGATTTTTTTACTTCTCATTGTCTTCCAATTCCGGAATTAGCTTCTTTAAATCCTGAACCGATAATTGCCGGGGATTATCTTTACTTGTGTATTGAAATCCGTCAGACAATTTTTTGCCTTTCGGATACTTTACTGCTTTCCATGATGGTTGATAGGGTTTGATTATAAACATTTTCGGGAGTTCTATTGTCTGCATTGCTTCATTTTCCGAAATCAGAACTTCGTGAATTTTTTCACCGGGCCGGATACCTACAATTTGTATTCTACTTTCAGGAGCAATCACTTTCACTAAATCCATAATGCTAGCACTTGGTATTTTCGGGATAAAAATTTCTCCGCCATTCATCTTTTCAAGGCATTCGGTCACAAAATCCACTCCCTGTTCTAAAGTGATCCAAAACCGGGTCATTCGCGGATCAGTTATAGTGATTTTTCCGTTTTTTTGCTGCTGTCTAAAAAGGGGGATGACGCTACCGCGGCTGCCAATTACATTCCCGTAGCGAATGCAGCTGAAACGGATATCCCGGTCACCACTGTACGCATTCGCCTGAATAAATAATTTTTCCGAAACCAGCTTAGTCGCGCCATATAAATTGATCGGATTGACGGCTTTATCCGTGCTGAGGGCAATTATTTTTTGGACTTTATTGTCCAGCGCGGCGTCAATGACGTTTCTGGCACCATTTACGTTCGTCATCACCGCTTCAATCGGATTGTATTCACAGGCAGGAACCTGTTTAAGCGCTGCAGCGTGGATGACTATATCTACTCCGTAAAAGGCCCTATTCAATCTTTCTTTGTCACGGACATCTCCGATAAAATACCGAAGACTTGGATGATCAAAACCGGATACTCTCATTTCGTGCTGTTTCAGTTCGTCACGGCTAAAAATAATCAGCTTTTTCGGATGATATTTTTCCAACATCACTGCGGTAAATTTCTTACCGAAGGAACCAGTGCCGCCGGTAACTAGTATCGTTAGATTGCGCCAATTCATAAGTGTATCTTAGCAGAACTGTCAAGATTTTCCTTTTTATAGAGCCTTACTATCTTATTAGTTTCACCGATAGCTGCTACAGAACCATTCCTCATTAGTATAGTCTTATCACAAAGCTCAGAAACCGCATCCATATTATGACTGACAAAAATAACCGTTCTGCCTTCATAAGTCGTATTTTCCATCTTCCCCAGACATTTTTTTTGAAAAGAAGCATCCCCTACAGCCAGTACCTCATCTACAATCAAAATCTCCGGATCAAGATGGGCGGCAATGGCAAAAGCCAGACGCATATACATCCCTGAAGAATAATGTTTTACCGGAGTATCTAAAAACTTTTCTACTTCGGAAAAAGACACAATTTCTTCGAATTTTCTTTTAATTTCCTTTTGCTTCATCCCCAAAATTGCCCCGTTTAGAAAAATATTTTCCCTCCCCGTTAACTCCTGCTGGAAACCGGTCCCGATTTCAAGCAAACTCGCCACGCTCCCCCGCAGTCTGATCTCTCCTCTTGTCGGCGGGGTAATCCTGCATAATACTTTTAGCAAAGTGCTTTTTCCCATTCCGTTCCTGCCGATTATACCTATAGCTTCTCCCGGCATTACACTGAAAGAAACATCTTTCAAAGCCCAAAATTCATCTTCCAAAAGACCGTCACTGCCCATTTTCTTCTTTTTAAAAAGATTGACTGGTTTACGGTAAAGTTCTGCCAGCTTATCTCTTAAGGTATAGTAAGGTAATATCCGGCCAATACGATATTTTTTATATAATTGTTTCACTTCTATAATCGGTTTCATACGATATCAGCAAAATATCTCTCGGTTTTTTGGAAATACCACAAGCCGAGGTAAAGAAAAAATAAAGCTGAAAAAACGGAGATTAAGATAAGAATAGGATTAAATACCGGATTTTTCTGGAAAACCATCCGCATCGTTTCCACAACCGATGTCATCGGATTTAAAGCCATTATATGCTTATTCCTGTCGGAAACAATGGATAATGGATAGATAACCGGGGTCAGAAAAAGGATAATCTGAATCAGGAAAGGTAATACATTACGAACATCACGGTATTTAACATTTAAAGAAGATAGAAAGAGACTGACGCCGGCTATAGTGCAACTGGTCAGAATAACTGAAAGCGGTAAAATAACTAAAATCCAAAGATTTGGAAAGTATCCTAAAGCAGCGGCAAATATCAACAGCAACAAAAAATTAATCACAAAATCAAACAGAAAGGTAATGATCGCGGAAAGAGGGAGAATGATTTTCGGAAAATAAACTTTCTTGATCATGCTCTCATTTGAAACCATACTGTCACTTGCTCTTGCCAACGCTCCGGAGAAAAAATTCCAAAAAACTAAACCAATCAAAACGAAAAGAGCATAAGGCAAATTTCCGGAGGGAATTTTGGCTAAATTACCGAAAAAGACGGTAAAAATAATCATATTAACCACCGGTTGAAAAACAACATAGACGACTCCTAAAACCGTTTGCCGGTAACGGATTTTTATATCCCGCCAGGTAAAGATATAAAAAAGCTCACGGTACCGCCAAATTTCTTCAAGGTCCACTAACTGCCACTTAGGTTTTGGTCTGATAATGATTTCTTTCATGTTATTTCTCCAAAAGCCAATCGGAAACTTTTAAACTTGGTGGAGCTTGTTTTCTTTTAAAAGCCGATCTCTTCACCATCTCAATCATTTTCGTTACAGTCTCCCTGTCAAATCCTTCCTTGGATAAATCGTTTGCAGTCTTTCCCCATCTGAGATATTTTTCAAGTATCTTATCTAAGATTTCGTATGGAGGCAAAATGTCAATGTCTTTCTGACCCATCTTTAGTTCCGCTGAAGGCGCTTTCTCCAGAATTGATATTGGAATAATATCATTTTTTTCTTTGTTTAACCATCCCGCCAGACTATATACCTGAGTTTTTAATAGATCACCAATTGGGGCCAAACCGCCGGCCAAGTCTCCGTAAAGAGAGCAGTAACCGGTTGCTAGCTCGGATTTATTGCCGGTTGCCAAAAGCATCATTTGAAATTTATTGGATAGTGCCATAAGCAGTGTGCTTCTTATCCTTGCCTGCAAATTTTCTTCAGTCACATCCTCGGGGTAGTCGGAAAATGTTTTTGCCAAAGTTTTACTATACACTTTCATTATGCTTTTTATCGGTAAATATAGCGTTTTAATCCCTAAGTTTTTTGCCAGTTTCCGTGCATCATTGATACTTGTTTTTTGCGTATATGGTGACGGCATAATAACCGCTAAAACATTATTTTTACCGAGTGCTTCAACTGCAATAACTGCTGTAACCGAAGAGTCAATCCCCCCGGAAAGACCAAGAACTACTTTATGAAAATCATTCCTGTGTACAAAATTCCTTGTTCCGGCAACCAATGCCTTATGGATGTTATTATTCATATTTGTTTCTTCTCCTCCACATTATACTCATAAAGATATTTTTCTATTTCTTTTCCGCCGCAGACAAATTTCTGGTTTAACTTGTGTCGTCCCTGTACTGCCGGATCTTTTTCGTCTGTTGGATACGGTTGTCCATCAGTACAGGGGGTTTCGGAAACGATAATAAACTTTGCCTTGTCGCTACCACCGGTTAAACGGCAATTAACCATAAAAACCCGCATCATCCCTTCATATGAAAACCAGGTCAAGGCGGGATCCAAAACGACTACTTCCTGCAGCGGTCTTTTTTCACCGCACCATTTGACAAAATCAGACAGTTTAGGAAAATAATAATCAAGCCATTCGGAAAGCCCGATTCTATGCATGGCGTAATTTCTGATGTATCCGGGGACAAAATCACCTTCATAAATCCGCATTAAATTTTTCCCAACTACATTACCGGCAGAATACCCAAAAGCGATAAAATAAATAAAGTATACGAAGACGATCGCCATTGGGATATTTTTAAGTTTTGAAAAAATCTCAAACGGAAGTACCAGCAGTATCGGAATTAATAAAAACCAATGGTAATAATACCGCAGTTCAAAACCGGTGATATTTTTTGAAATGATAATTTCCAATATTACCGACCCGGTAATAATAAAGATCAAATATTTAATAATTCGATTTTTAGTAATTAAACCGCCAATATAACCGAGAATCACCGATGAAACTGTTAGAAAAAATAAGAAGCTATTGTTTTGGAAAAGAATATTTTTAATAACATCAAAATGAGCCTTATCAATAGCCATCGCCCAGGCCTGGAAAAAACCTCTGGCTTTCCCGCAGGGCCAACCATACCAGCACGGGAAAACAAAAGGATAGAGCGGATTGCCCGTTATAAGGAAATTCTTCAGGTACCAGTAACCGCCGGAAATAATAAAAAATAAAATGGTTAAGGACATAATGATTAATAAGGTTTTGTTGAAAATCTTTTTTCTAATAGTTCGATGATAAATGATTAAAAATAAAATCGCGGAAACGGCGGAAACCGACCCAAAAAAAGCAACGGTCGTATTTTTTATGCTGACAGCCAATCCGCCAATAACTGCCGCAGTGAATAATCCATGCTTGCCGGGTTTATTTATAAAATCCGCTATAGTTATCAAAAATAATACCGCCAAGATGGATGCTCCAGCATCAACGTAACCCCACGTTGAAGCAGCCCAAAAGGTTGAAACTGTCAAAAGAGGCATCAAGAAAGTAAAGATCAAAGCCGGCAATTTACCGATTTTTTGCCAACAATATCCGGCCATTACGTAAAACGAAGAAAAAACCAGCAGAAAATGCAGCAGTCTGGCTGTTGCGTAAGTCTTCGTTATCGAAAACATGATCAAAAAAGCCGTATCAAGCGTCTTGGGCATCATTGCATATAAAGAAGGCGCGCTTGTTGCCGGCCAAAATGGCCACTGATTTTCCAACATCAATTGTATTGGAGAATAAAAATGGTACGCCATTTCATCGGTATAAAAAGGAGGGGAATTAACTAAAAAATAAATTGGCTTAAATATCAGGGGGATTATAAGAAGAGGATATGGAAAACGGATAAAGGCTTGAATTAAGGTGAGCGGACCTTTGTTTTTCAGGTAAAGGGGTAAAGAAAGCAAACCAAAGATGATTAAACTAATCCAGACATAAACCGGCCAAAAGGGAATGAAAAAATGGAGAATAAACCAAACAAAAATAAAAAGAGCCAGTCCGAATATCCAGTAGATATATCTCAAATAACTGCCTGGTCTGATAAAACAAGCGACATTTACTCCCGCCGCGTCAAAGATAATAAATGAAAGGAAAAAAATACTGAGGTTGTAAATATTTAAAGTGGCAAAAAAATCAGATAATTGCATCAGATGTTCTCCGGTAAGGTATTGATTAAGTGCGTTTTAATAGTCTCAATAAAAAATACCCATAAATCAAAGATTACTATCTGAAATAACAGAATATACTTCGTAAAAAGGTGGTCATCAGAAATCAGGAAAAGCAATATTAAACCGAGAGAAGACATTATAATCGCCAGTAAAACAATCGGTATCTTTTCCAGAAACTCATTAACTTTATTTGTTTTCCTTTCGATAGCAGTCTCTAACTTGTTAGCGGCAAGATACGAGAAGACTAAAAATTCAGACAATAAACCCATTGCCAGCATGGTAAACAGTGAAGTTTTAAGAAATACGATGCCAATGGACATGAAAAGGAAAGCAATAAAAAGCAAAGTAACCGGTTTGAGCAGGACTACTACTTTCAAATGGCGCCAACCGTCCTCCCATCTTTTTAAATGTGCAGACCTTCCTCTTTTATCCTTGTAAAAATTAATCGGAATCTCGACGTATTTTCCGCCGTTGACGGCTGTTTTTATTAAGAGTTCCGAAGCCCATTCCATACCGCTGTTTTTCATCCGCAGTTTCCGGTAAAACGATTGCCTTACCGCACGCATCCCGGAATTACAGTCCGTAGTCTTTATCCCGTATATCAATCTTATCAGAAAAGTCAGAACCGGTGTTCCCAAGAAACGATGTAGATATGGCATTGCTCCTGTTTCAATTTTTCCCTGTATCCTTGAACCGAGAATCAGATCGTAATTTTCATGTATTTTAGGTAGAAATTTTCCTATTTCACCAAAATCGTAGCTTAAATCCGCATCGGCAAAAAGGGCATAAGAATATTTGGCCGACAATATTCCGTAATGCAAAGCTGCTCCATATCCTTTTACCGGTACGCGGACCAATCTTACATATTTTATTTTTGACAGTATTTGAAGGCTCCTATCCGTGCTGCCGTTATCAGCCACAATAATTTCAAAATTACTTCTTAATAAACGTCTGGCAGATAAATATGCCGTTTGGACGGCTTTTTTGATTGTCGTCTCTTCGTTTAAGCAGGGAATAACGATGCTTAATTTCATATTCTTTGCGCAAAAACGATGCCTAAATCATCTTCAACCGGATGTCTTCTAATTCTTGTTTTAAATCCGATCGTCTGCAGTCTTGAAATGATTTCAGTAGCCTTTTTCCCATCATGATACTCAAAAATAATCCGGTTAAAATTCTTCAAATAAAGAGGTTTCGTTTTGGTCAAAATATCATACTCTGCACCTTCACAATCGCATTTCAGTATCGCGTAAGAATATTTAATCATCCCTGAAATTTCAGCCAGCGTTATCGTCCTGACTTTGATTTTTTTTGAGGTATTTTCCTGATTATAAAAACCGTTTTGGCCGCGATTCCTGTGCAGGAAAAAGAATTTGTCTCCTTTTCTGTCTGATACGGCCAATTGCCTTAAAGTGGTGTTTTTAACGGAATTTATTTCTATATTTCTCTCCGCCAGACAAAAATTATCCGGTGACGGATCAAAAGAAATAATCTGTTTAATATTTTTAAACTGTTGGGCATAAATAACGACATCACCGATATAAGTACCTATATCAACCAGTGTTGTTTTCCGGTTCAAATTTTTGAATAACGGAAAATAATCTTCATCGGCAAAAACTTCTTTTAATGCAAGTAAATCGTATAAATCCCTTATCTGGAAGGTTTTTTTGTTTTTCAAGGTTATTTTAATTTTTGACTGGCCGCGAAGAAGCGCGGGTAAATAAAAGAATACGGACATCTTATTGCTTATTTTTCGAACGATAAAATTTAAAAGAGAGAAAAAATAAAATAATCGCGAGGTTATCCTTTTGCCATTCATATGCTATATTATAATCCGAAATCACTCGTAATCATAATTTATGAAAGTCAGAAGCGTTTATTCCAAAACGCCCCTTAGGATCACTTTAGCAGGTGGTGGGACCGATGTCCTTTGGTACAGCCGTCTCTGTGGCGGGGCTTGGATAAGCACCGCCATCGATAAATATGTCAATATTTACATATCAGACAGTACCAAAACGTCTAATAATTACTCCACTCATCCGATAATATCGCAGTGTCTGAAGCTGACAAATACGAAAAGGAATTTAGAAATCAAATTTTCTTCCGATGTCCCACCCGGAAGCGGTCTTGGCGGTTCAGGCGCTTTTGAGGTCGGAATGCTTCATGCTCTTTATTGCTTTCAAAAAAAATCGGTAACTCAAGAAGAATTGGCTCAAAAAGCAGCTTATATCGAAATAAGAAAACTGAAAAAACCGGTTGGCCCGCAAGACCAGTATATTACTGCCCTCGGAGGGATAAAATATTTTGAAATCGATAAAAACGGTCGAGTCACTCACGAACCGTTAAAACTAAAGTCGGAAACGATTTCCCGACTTGAAGAAAACCTCCTATTTTTCTCAACCAACATTCAAAGAGAGGCGGCGATTGTACTGGATGACGCGAAAAAGGGGCTTTTAGACAATTTGAAGTCCAGTAAGATTATCTCCGCCTTAAACGAAATTAAGTCGCTTGGATTATTGGCAAAAAAATACCTCACTCTTTGTCAACTTGATGATTTTGGGTCCACTCTCCATCAACATTGGCTCATCAAAAAACGTCTTTCAGGGAAAATTTCTTCTCCGAAAGTCGACGAGTGGTATAATGAAGCCCTGAAAGCCGGAGCAATGGGTGGGAAAATCATGGGCGCCGGCGGAGGCGGCTGGTTGGTTTTTTACGTTAATAAAAATAAAAACCGTTTCCGGGAAAAAATGGCAAAAACCGGGCTGAAAGAACATAAAGTAAAATTTGACTGGAAAGGAACAAGAGCAACTGCCCGCTATCTCAATAAACATGACTGATATTTATCGTACCGATAAATATTTGGAGAAATATTTTCAGGGCGCTGCCTCCCTTATCAACCAAATTGATCATAAGGCGATTTCCCAATCTATCAAATACCTGGCAAAACTCAAAAAAAATCAAGGAAGATTATTTTTAATCGGTGTCGGCGGCAGTGCCGCCAACTGTTCACATGCGGTCAATGATTTCCGGAAAATCTGCAATATTGAGGCTTACACTGCGGCAGATAACATCTCTGAACTGACCGCCAGAACCAATGATGACGGTTGGCAGACTATTTTTGCCAATTGGTTGAAAGTAAGCCGGCTAAATAAAAATGACATTCTGATGGTGCTCTCCGTCGGCGGAGGTAACTTGGAAAAAAACATCAGCGTCAATATAGTCAAAGCGCTCAAATATGCCAAGAAAAAGAAAACTAAAGTTATCGGGATCGTCAGCCGAAACGGAGGTTACACCAAAAAAGCGGCTGACCTGACGATAATGATTCCGGTGCTAGTTGAAAAATTTACGACCGCCTATGCCGAGTCATTCCAGTCAATCATTCTTCACGCAATCGTTAATTCCCCGGTTCTTTGCGAAAAGTAATTTTTAGCCTTTTTCAGTTTCTTCAGGTCACCAATGTCAAATAAATAACCTTTCTGTCTATAAGCAATGACTTTTCCCCCGCTAGCAATCACTTTTGGAAAGATGTCTTTTCCGAAATCGGAAGCACGGTTTTCAGGAAGAAAGTCAAATATGCCCGGCTCAAAAACATAAAAAGAAGCATTTGACCAGATAACTTTACCTTTTATTTTTTCTGCATTCGGTCTTTCCTGAAAGACGGTAATTAGTCCGTCCTTATCAAACCGGACTTCGCTTTTCGGGTTTGGGTTTGAATTACGATAAACGGCGATTGTCGCCAATACCTTATTTTTGCGATGGTAATTTATCATCTTTTTGATATCCAATTCCCTTAAAATATCACCGTAGGCTACAATAAACGTATTATCAATAAATTTTTTTGCCTTTATGATTGCACCGGCTGTACCGAGAGGTTTGTTTTTATCCTCATAAATGTACCTTATGTTAACGCCGAATTTTCTGCCGCTTTCGAAATACGAAGTAATTTTTTCCGGCAGATAGTAAAGAGAAACGATTAAGTCAGTAAGGCCGTTCTTTTTGAATAATTTGATTATGTGCTCCAAGACCGGTTTACCACAGACTCTTATCATCGGTTTGGGAAGACTCCGGGTTACGGATTTTAACCTCTCCCCTTTCCCTCCGGCTAAAATAATCGCTTTCATACAGGAATATATTATAATATAGGAATGCTAAAACAACCTAGGTTCATCCGTTCCATCTTTATCGACTCTTCAGATCCTGAAGAAATCAATAAATGGAACGCCACCGGCGTCATCGACGGAGTAACCACTAACCAGTATATCCTTCTTAAAGACGGTATTAAACCGGGAAATTTCCGCCGGATCATCAAACAAATCTGCCGGGAAATGAAAAACAAACCGGTCTCAGTCGAACTGTCGGACAGTCAACTTTCCGAAAAGGAAATCATTAAAGAAGCGAAAAATTTATACAGTCTTGGAGATAATATCGTCATAAAAGTTCCGATTATTCCCGATACCCTGAAAAGTCTGAACATCATCAATCAGCTTGTGAAACTTAACATCGCCGTCAATGCCACAGTGATTATGACATTTGAACAGATGCTTCTGGCGATTTCTGCCGTCAGACACTGCAAAAAAACCTCTTTCGTCAGTCTTTTTTGGGGCAGGACTATTGAAGATCATGCCAAATACCGGAGCCGCTCGGATTTCATGGCGAAGTTTCCCAAAGTCGGTATGGAATCTGAAGTAAATAAAGATCCGAAAAGTATCGTTCAGGCAGCCGTCTCTTATTTGAAAGAAGGTAATCACGAAAATATCAGGATTATTGCCGGCAGCATCCGCACCGCTTCAATGGTCGGTGAAGCTTTTGCCGCCGGAGCCAATATCGTCACAATGACCCCGGATAAACTTATGGCCATGCTTTTCAGCCAACGGACCAACGAAACCATCCAGCAGTTTGACGAAGCCTGGAAAGAAATCCAGAAACGGAAATAAGCCTTATGCTCCAAAATTCTAAAGCCATTATCACCGGAGGTACCAGAGGCATCGGTCTTGCTATTGCCAAGAAACTTTCCAGTCAGGGAACTTCTGTCACCGTCTGCTCCCGTAGCGTCAAGGAATTAAAATCCGCCTTAACTGCTCTTAATCAAAACGGTCATCCTGCCTATGGTATTTGTGCTGATGTGGGGAAATATGACCAATGTAAAAAAATGGTCAAATTTGCCTTAAAAAAGATGGGCAGGATAGATATCCTGGTGAATAATGCCGGTATTTACGGACCAATCGGTCCGCTTGAAGAGAATGACCTCTGTTTATGGCAAAAAACTATCGAGGTAAACCTTATGGGGATGGTTTATTGTTCTCAGTTGGTAATACCGGTCATGAAAAAACAGGGAAAAGGAAAAATAATCAATCTTTGCGGCAGCGGCGTCGGCAGTCCCCACTCCAGCCCAAGATTTTCCGCCTATTATACTTCGAAAACTGCCGTTGCCGGATTTACCGAAGTGATTGCCCGGGAATTGGAAGAAAATAATATCCAAGTCAATGCGGTCTTTCCGGGAGCAGTTAATACCGCGATGACCGATTACCTTCTCAAAGTCGGGCCGGAAAAGGCAGGCAAAACAATGTACGAAAATGCCTTAAAACAAAAAAAGACGGGCGGTACGGGATTTGAACCGGTGGCTAAACTGACGGCTTTCTTAGCTTCAAATGATGCCAATCACCTCACCGGCAGGCTATTAAGCACCAAATGGGACTCTGTCGAACGGTTAAATAAAGAAAAGAAATTATCAAACAGTACATACCGGCTTCGACGGATAGACAACGCTCTTTTTTATGAAAAACGCGAGAAATGAAGCGTCATTGGCTTCTGTCCGCAGTATCTCCAAATACTTCGGCAAGCGAAATCCGCCGAAGGCGGATAAGCCTGCGGTCGGTATCCTCGGTTTATGGCATTTGGGTCTGGTTTATGCCGTTTCACTGGCAAAATCAGGCTACCGGGTAACCGGATTTGACGCGGATAAAAAAACTATCGAGAGCCTAAAAAACAACCGTCCAACGATTACCGAGCCGGGTCTTGAAGAAAACATCAAAAAGTTTGCCGGCGATTTATTGTTTTTCTCAAACGATCCGTCAGAGGCAATCAGGAATAAGAAATATATTTTTATTTGTTTAGACATACCGGTTGACAGTCATGACCGTGTCAATTTAAAACCATTTATCAAACTGTTTAACCTCGCCTTACAATACTCTTCCCCACATTCAACCATCGTCATCTCCAGCCAAATCCCGGTAGGAACTTCCCAACAGCTTCGAAACCAATTAAGAGCAAAAGATCAGACTTTGGAATTGATTTACTTTCCGGAAAACTTGCGCTTGGGCAAAGGTTTGGAAACTTTCCTGCATCCCCAAAGAATAGTCTTGGGTACAAGCAACGAAAAAACAGCAATCCAATTCCGCCAGGATTTTCCTTTTTTTAACTGTCCAGTTTTCTCCATGTCTTTGGAAAGCGCGGAAATGGTCAAACATGCCCTGAATTCATATCTCGCCTTAAATATCAGTTTCGCCAGCGAAATCGGTGACTTGTGCGAAATAACCGGAGCAAATATTAAAGATGTCATCAGTGCCTTAAAATCAGACGCAAGAATCAGTCCCCAAGCGCCGATAAATCCCGGCCTTGGTTTTGCCGGAGGGACTTTAGGTCGTGACATTGCGTCATTGGTTAAAATAGGCAATAAATATCATTATCAACCCTTGCTGCTTAAAGCCGCTTACAAGGTAAATAAAAACAGGCTAACTTATCTGCTTCATAAAATAAAAAATATTTTGCCTGATTTGCGTAATAAACAAATCGGAATTTTAGGACTGACTTACAAACCCGGTACCAACACCCTCAGGCGGTCAATTTCGCTGGATCTGGTAAAACATCTACATAAACAGCAGTCTGTCATCAGAGCTTACGACCCGAGTATTAAGACGGCTCTTTCTGCTTATCCATATCTAACCATCTGTCAATCTTTTAATGATTTTTTCCAAAATCTTGACTTGACAATTTTAATGACTGATTGGCCGGAATTCAGAAAAATTAATCTTCAAGAAATGAAATCTCTTATGAAAAATGAGAATATTATCGATACTAAAAATTTTTTGGATTATAAAAAATTTACTTCTCTCGGATTCAAATATTATCCGATCGGTTTCACAGTATGAATATCGCCATCATCGGTGCCGGTCTTATCGGTTATAAAAGAGCCGCTAATTTGCCTAAAACGGTAAAAATCTCTGTTGTTTGCGATATTGTCGCGGACCGGGCCAAGCAGTTTGCCCAAAAATATTCCTGTAATTTCACCACTGACTGGCAAAAAGCAATTTCCAATCCGCAAGTTGAGGCAGTAATTATTTCAACCACCAATAACCTGCTTGCTCCGATTGCCTCAAAAGCAATTGCAAAAGGCAAACATGTTTTGATTGAAAAACCGGGAGGGAAAAATATCAAAGATTTCCAACAGGTTATTTCCGCTTACCGAAAAAATCCGGTAGTTGTACAAGTCGGCTATAACCACCGCTTTCACCCGGCAATTATGAAAGCTAAAGAAATTATCGATTCAAAAATTTTCGGTCCGGTTCTTTTCATCAGAGGCAGATATGGACACGGCGGAAGACCCGGTTATGAAAAAGAATGGCGCTTCAATCCGAAAATCTCAGGCGGCGGAGAACTGCTTGACCAGGGATCGCACCTGATTGACCTTTCAAACTATTTTCTGGGCCCCTCATCTCAGGTAATCGGCTATACGCAAAGGATGTTTTGGAGATCTCCACTTGAAGACGCAGGGTTTTTCATCCTTCGCAACCAAAAAAGGCAAATCTCGCATTTTTCGGCTACCGCTTGCGAGTGGAAAAATATCTTTGTGCTGGAAATTATGCTAAAAACGGCCAAAATCCAGATAAACGGTTTGGGGGGCAGTTACGGTCCGGAAACCTTAATTTTATATAAAATGAGAACGGAAATGGGTCCGCCTGAAGTTGAAGAACTCAAGTTTGAAAAAGACGACCGGTCTTGGGTTCGGCAAAACGCAGAGTTTATAAGGCGTATTCGTAAAAAGGATTTTTCCGACAATAGTATTAAAGAAGCTTTATATGTTTTAGAAACTGTGGAAAAAATTTATAAATTAAACAAAAAAGGGAAAGTATGAAATATCTGGTAACCGGCGGAGCCGGTTTTATCGGCAGTCACATTGTTGACGAACTGATCCATAAAAATCATCAGGTAGTGGTTTTTGATAATTTCTCAACCGGCAAAGAAATATTTATCCGACAACATCGGCATAATCCAAACTTCCGGCTGATCAAAGGAAACGTGCTGGACAATAAATTATTGACTAATGCAATGAAAAAAATTGATTTTGTTTTCCATTTGGCCGCCCATGCCGACGTCAGAAATGGCTACACAAATCATTCTGTCGACCACCGGCAAAACCTGGAATCAACCCTGTCCGTCTTGGAGGCAATGTTCAAAAATAAAGTCAAGAAAATCGCTTTTACTTCCACTTCTTCCGTGTACGGTGACGCTTCTTTACATCCCACGCCGGAAACCTACCCCTTTGAACCGACCTCTTTATACGGAGCTACTAAAGCAGCCTGCGAATCTTATATCCGTGCGTACGCCGGTTATTACGGCTGGCAGGCGTATATTTTCCGACTGGTTTCTTTTATCGGAGAAAGGTATACCCACGGAATTATTTTTGACCTGATGAAGAAAATCAGCGATAAACCGGAAAAATTGGAATTGCTTTCCGACGGTTCCCCCAAAAAGTCTTCGCTGTATGTCAAAGATGGAGTAAGGGCTTTTTTCCAGGTTATCAGTAAAGCAAAACAACAAATAAATATTTACAATGTCGGTCACGAAGAAATTTTTACCATCGATGAGATCGTTAACATCATCTTAACTGTCTTGAAATGCCGTCTACCGAAATATTATTTAGGAGGAAAACGCGGTTGGGCCGGGGATAATAATTTCGTCCATTTGGATATCACTAAACTGAAATCACTTGGCTGGAAACCCAAAAAATCGCTTAAGGAAACAGTAACACTTACGATCAATTATTTATCAAATCACCCCGAACTATTTAGAAAAAAATGAAAAAAGCCCCTCTGATTTCCGTCATTATCCCCGTCAAGGGCAGATTACACTTTGTCCGCGAGGCAATCGATTCCGTATACAGGCAAAATTATTTTCAGAAAGAAAATATTGAAATTATCATTGTAGAAGAGAAAAACTACCGGTATCTTATCGGAAAGCGGCTGAAAAAATATTTTCCCCAAATAATTATCCTCCAAAACCGTGGCAAAGAAGGTCCGGGTGGCAGCCGGAATACCGGATTGGAAACGGCAACGGGCAAATATATTCTTTTTCTGGATTCCGATGACCGGCTAAAGGGGGATTTTATACAAATTCTCGCTGATGAACTGGAAAGGGATAAAAAATGCAGCTCGGTTGTCTGTTTCTCAAATGCAGTCTTTTCAAAGGATTACCCGGTTTTTGAGAGAATTAAATTATATCTTCTTATGATAATCCGGGATATTTCTCTTCTGGTCTCTTATGTCTTTAATAAAAAATATCTCATACCTTCGATGTTCTATCTATGCCAGATCTCCCATATGATGTTCAAACGGGAAAGTATCAGCAATCTTCGTTTCAATTATGACTACCGTCGCGGCGGAGAAGATTGGGATTTTTTTATTCGGACAATGTCATCGGATCCGGTCAGAATTACACTCAAACGACTGTTAATCTTCCGTTATTCCCAAAATAGTTCCACCAGTTCACCTCTAAATAGGAAATTGAAATGGCAGTCATATTCGAAACTGGCTACAAAATTACCGGACCATATAAAAAAAAGCTTATATTGCCGTTTATTTCTTTCATATATTGCTATTTTTCAAGGAAACAATGATTGACAAAAATCCCTGGGTCAGTTCTGTAAGAAATACGGTTACGATTACTAAAAAATTACTTACGAATTTATCCATCAAAGTACGTACCGACCAATACCGCCTTTTTATAAAATTATTGAAACCCAAATCCACAGATAAAATTTTTGATGCGGGTGTTACTTCCGATGAAACGCTAAAAGACAGCAACCTGTTCGAGAGACTATATCCTTATCCTAAAAATTTAACTGCGGCAACGATTGAAAATGTTTCCCCTATTAAAAAACTCTATCCGAAAATCAAGGTGGTAAAAATTATACCGGGGAAAAAACTGCCTTTTAAAAATAAACAATTTGACATTGTTACCAGCTGGGCAACTTTGGAACATGTAGGCGGAAAAGAAGATCAGAGATTTTTCATCAAAGAATTATTAAGAGTCGGCAGAAAAATCTTTCTTACGACTCCATATAAATATTGTTTTTATGAACCGCACAGCGAAATATTTTTTCTGCACTGGCTGCCTGATAAATACTTCCGCCGGATACTGCAATGCTTGGGAAAAACTTTCTGGGCGAAGGAAACAAACCTTAGACCACTGGGAATAAGAAATCTTAAAGCAATAATCCGCGATAATGATGTCAAAATCCGACTTTACCGATCACTTCCTCTCTTACCGACTCATTTGATTATCCATAAAATCTAATTCATTTAAAAAAATATTTACAACTTTATCCCATTGGTAATTTTTCAATACTTGTTTTCTTCCTTCTTTACCCATCCGTTGTCTCAGGGATTTATTTTCCAAAAGTCTTATAATCATTTTGGCGTATTCATCCGGCTTCTTGGGATCAGCTAAATAGCCTGATTTTCCATTGATAATCTCTTCATCGCAACCAACACTTCTGACTACCGGCGTTTCGCAGGCCATTGCCTCAATGACGGTCAGACTGGCAGTAGTACCGATTGTTTGGGAATCGGCGGAAAAACAGACTACATCGGAAAAAGAATAGTATTCGGGCATTTTCTCATATGGCAGGTAACCGATAAAATCCACCTGTGTTTTCAAATTTAAAAGATCAACCAGCTGCCGGTATTCCAATTTTTTTCTTCGATTTTCCATAGTTTCGGTAATCAGCAATCTGACTTGCGGATATTTCTCTACAACAGCCGGTAAGGCACGAAGAAGATATTCTGTCCCTTTAAGCGGCGTATAATCCGTGCAATGCAAAAGAAGAAGATTGTTCTCCCATTGTTTTGGTTTCGGTAAGTTTCTACGGCGAAAAAAATTCGTATCTACGCCAAGATAGGTGACTTTATCCTGTTTGCGACGGTAGATTTTCCTGATCCAATCAGCAACAGAATAATTAATCGTTAAAATACGCGCAGAACAGCTTACTCCCTTTTTATCAAATGATTGATAGACTTTACTTAACAGTAGAATGCCAATCCGCTTGAAAAAACTCAAACTTGCCAACAAGATTTTGTCGTAGAAGAAGGCAAACGGTTCGAAACAGAAGTAAATAACCGGTTTCTGAAACCTGGTCGCCAAATAGTTAAAAGGAAACATGCTGGCAATCACAACATTCTGATTATCAATCAGTTTGATCAGTTGTCGCTTCTCTTTTATTAAAAATAGAGGGAACAATAACCAGTAAACCAGACTGTTGGAAGAATACCGGCTTAAAGTCTCAACTTTTATTCCAACCCCGGAGAATTTGGCGATCCACTTCTTATCGGCTTTTTCTACCGCAATTGTCACTTTATGTTTTTTATGCAAGCGTGACGCTACTTCATAAATGAATCTTGTGCCGCCGTTGGAATAAAGGAGATGAGAATGAAGCCAAAGGATATTCATAAGTTACTTCTCAATCAAATAGTCTTCCAAAACTAAAGCGTCCAATCCTGAATTCTCAAAGGTATAAAGGGCAGTTTCCGGGGAACCGACAATCGGTAATCCATGCAGGTTAAAGGAAGTATTTAATAAACACCCAATACCGGTAATCCTCTTGAATTCTTCGATGATTTTCCGGTAAGCAGGATTCCATCCATTGACTGTCTGCGGCCGGCAGGTTTTATCAAAAGGATGTAAGGCGGCCGGCATATCCTTCCAGGCTTTTGGTTTAGTATTAAAAGCTTCAATCATATATTGGTTGGGACGATAATCAATTAGGTATTTTGAGGCGTCTTCTTCCAGAATGGAAGGCGCAAAAGGCATCCAGAAATCCCGTTGTTTGATGGCGAAATTCAGCCTGCTGATAACTTTCAGGTCTCTGGGATCTGCTAAAATACTCCGATTACCTAATCCTCTTGGTCCCCACTCTTCCCTACCGGCAAACCTGGCCACGATTTTACCTTTGGCCAGTAATGCGGCCACTTTCTTATGAAGATCTTTGCTCATTCTCTTTGCTCTCTTTTTCCACGCGGATTTTTCAATTACCTTATAAATTTCTTCTTCTGAAAATGACCGACCAAGGTATAAATCTGATAATTGTTTATATTTGGGGGTGACATTTTTTTCACGGCATAAACGGTGGTAACCTGCCAAAGCGGCGCCGACCGGAGTTCCACCGTCATCGGCCGCCGGATAGAAAAAGACTTTTTTCACTTCCGGTAATTGGCGGATCAGCTGATTGGCTTTAACGTTTAGGAAAGAGCCGCCGCTGCAGACAATCCTGTGAATACCGGTATAAGAAATGGAGTTTTTTACCCATTGGCAAACCAATTCTTCAAAATATTTTTGGGTCGCCCAGGCGATATTGTCAAACCGCCGGCCGGCAAGAATCCCTGCCAGTTTCTTTGAAACATCATATAAGTATGCTTCGTAAGTATTTTGGAATTCCATTGGCTTTCGTGGATTGATCCTGATGATTTTTCTGAACTCTTCGATCAAACCGTCATCTTTGCCGTAAGGCGCCAGTCCCATAACCTTATATTCATGCTCCCACTTTTTCATGCCTAAAAAGCCGGTCACTTCGCTGTAGAGGTTATTGGAAAGGCTATGATAAAAAGTGGTCGCCGCTATCCTTATGATTTTATTTTTCTTTCCGATTGAGACGGTCGCCGATAAGCCGTCTCCCGAGCCGTCCAGGGTAAGAATAAGTGTCTCATCTTCCCACGGCCGCTGGTAATAAGCACAGGCGGCATGAGAAAGATGGTGGTCAATATAAATAATCGGTTTGCCGGTCATACCCAGTTTATAGAAAAGAGACTTTATATCACGGGTTTGCCGGAATAAATGAAGGATTTTGACGTAACTTTCAGCAAACAGGGGTGAATGAAGATAAGGAGCAAGAGCCACCTGAACTCTACCTAAGAGGTTGACATCAGCATAAGGTGAACCGGCCCGTACCAAACAACCGATAGCTACTAAATCTGTCACCGAAGGTTCAATCCCGCTAATTTCGTAGACCTTTTGAATAGACAGAAGCGGCGGACCGGGAAAATTTTTAATATTTACCAGTCTTTCTTCAGAAACGGCAGCCAACACCTGACCGTCTTTAACCAAAGCCGCTCCGCTGTTGTGACCGTCATGGATGCCTAACACTATCATGAATTTATTTCTTTTTGATACCACTCAATGGTTTTTTTTAAGCCGTTTTCAAAGGGAGTTTTTGCTTTAAAACCGAATTCTTTCAGGGCTTTGTTTGTATCCAGCATTCGCCTCGGTTGCCCATCCGGCTTAGAACTATCCCAGATTATCTGTCCATCATAATCAGTCAACCGGCAAGTCAGATCAATCAATTCTTTAATGGAAATTTCAAATCCCGCTCCCAGATTCACCGGTTCCGCTTTATTGTAAAATTCACCTGCCAGTATAATTCCCTCAACTGCATCATCCACAAACAAAAATTCCCTGGTCGCCCGGCCGGTTCCCCAAACTGTTATTGATTTTTTCTTCATTTTTTTTGCCTCGAAGATTTTTCTTATCAGAGCAGGGATTACATGAGATGAAACCGGATTGAAATTGTCTCCCGGACCGTAAAGATTAACCGGTAAAAGAAAAATGGCATTAAAGCCGTATTGCTGCCGGTATGACTGAGCCTGTACCAAAAGCATTTTCTTAGCCAGTCCGTATGGGGCGTTGGTTTCCTCAGGATATCCGTTCCAAAGATCTTCTTCCTTAAACGGCAGGGGAGTGAATTTTGGATAAGCGCAAATGGTACCCAAAGCAACGAATTTTTTTACTTTGGCTACTCTCCCTTCCTCCATCAGTTGGGCACCCATAATGATGTTATCGTAAAACATTTCTCCAGAATGCGCCCGGTTGTAACCGATGCCGCCGACTTTGGCCGCCAGATGGATAACGATATCCTGACCGGCAACCGCTTTCCGACAGGCTTCCTTATCCCTTAAATCGTATTCTTTTGATCTGGGTACAAAAGTAATAGCCCCCAAACGGTTAAGTTTTTTTACCAGATGGGTACCTAAAAAACCAGCGCCACCGGTAACCAGGACTTTTTTGTTTTTCCAAAACTTATTCATAAGCCTTTTCTTATAAATTGGTAAATATAAACCGTCAATTTATCATGAATCTGGTGCAATAAGGATATGAATTTATTGCTGTATCTAACCGAGACGCCGCTGTTCTCGGCAAATATGCTCTGATATTTTTGACCGCTTTTTGAACTGCTATGTATCCTGAAAGCCGCCAGATATTCATCAATATACCCCAACTTATACTTTCTTATCAATCTCAACCAATAATCATAATCCATCGTGTAATTTAATTCTTTATTAAATTCTCCAACTGTTTGGAAAGCATACTTTCGCCAAAAAGTGGCCGGCTGGGAAATATAATTTAATACTTCCAAAGAAATACGTCCCCGGAAAAACTTTAACCAGAAATTTTTATAACCGCTGATTAACGGATGAATATTGCGTTCTTTGGCATCTATTATATAGCACTTGCCGGTCAACCAATAAATCTCCTTATGTTTATTAAAATATTCGGCGATTTTTGCGAGGCTTCCGGGAAGAAGCATGTCATCCGAATTAAGATAAGAGATAATCTCTCCGGTAGTCTTTTTTAATCCTTTGTTCAGGGCATCCGATTGCCCATCGTCTCTATCCGAAAACCAGGTTAATTTTTTCGAGTAACGCTTTAAGATTTGCCGGGTATTGTCAATTGATCCTCCATCAATCACAATCAGTTCAAGGTTTGGATAATTTTGGTCCAGGATAGAACAGATTGTTCTCTCTATGAATTGCCCCTGATTTAGAGATGGGATAATAATGGAAATTTTGGGATATTTTTTTTTCACAAAAAAGCAGTCCTTACTTATGCTTTCGCGGTAACGACAATTGACGGACGACTTTTTCAATTTTCTGCCGTAACTTTTTTAATTCCAGAAAGTTGCTGAAAGAGATCGCGACCAAAAAAATAAAACCGAAGATGGTGGCTAAATCCAACAGTCGGAATATCTTAAATGTTTTTAAAAGATAATCGGCGCTGCTTGGCAAAACCATCAGGATGATGGCCACAATCCAAACCAGGCTGAAAAATATCCATTCAACAAGTGATAAAGTGTTTTTCTTAAAGTGGAGATAGCTGACATAAAGCATTATCAGGGAAAAGATAATGGCGATAAACTGCAGTCCGTAAATCATATCGACGTCCTCCATTTTAACATATCGAAGAAGATCTTATAAGCGTCGATCATGCTGACACCCTTATATTTGTCGATATAAATTGAGGAAACCGGAATCTCTTGAAATCTGATTTTGTTTTTAATCGCCCTGATGACCATCTCCGTTTCCACGCCGTAGCCTGAGGATTCCCATTTAACTTTCGGATAAATCCGCAGGTTAAAAGCACGATAGCCGCATAAAGGATCCTCCACTTTCTCTCCGAAAAGCCATTTGATCAGTAAACTGTTTATTCTGTTACCCAGATACCGAAAACCCGTGTCCCGAAGGGAAAGCTTCCGAACGCCTAAGATAAGATCGGATTTCTTCAAAGCTCTCTCAAATGCCGGCAATTCAGCGCTGCTGTGTTGTCCGTCGGCATCCATCAGTATGACTTTTGAAAAACCCGCCTTTTTTGCATATTCGACTCCCGTCGTCAAAGCTGCCCCTTTGCCTAAATTTACGATATGCGTAAGTATTACCACTTTTTCCTCTCGTAAAACTTCAGCTGTACCGTCGGTTGATCCGTCATCCACGACGATTATATTTTTCACTGTCTTTCGCATAAGTCTTACCAACTTACGGATTGAACCGGCTTCATTATGAGCCGGTATGATAACTGCCGTTTGAGAGAGATTTTTCATAAAAAAACTATCCTAATACTGTATTTCGTGAATATTCCGGTATAAAGATTTTTCTTTGAACCTTTGTACCTATCTATCACAACACTGATAACGCCGCGAAATTAACGAAATACAGTACTAACTGATCCAATAGCCACTAGTGAACAAAACCGTGGATACAATCAGTAACCCGGCGAAAAGGAATAATATTAATATTTTTATCCATTTTATTTTTATTAGTACCAATGCAAGATAAATTGGAAAGATAATTAAAATATACCTTTGGATACTGGAAAACGTACCCGTCAAAACCGGCGTGATCAAAGCTAACCAGGCAAAAATCAAATAGGAAAATCTGATTTTTTTAAGATACGCTGATACTAAACAAAATACCGCCAATAAAAATCCGGCTAATTCATAAACAGCCGTCCACCATTTATACTCCACCAAAGGAAGAGAGGTGATTATTTTAAAATATCGCCAGAGAACCTGAAAGGGGGTGATTATCTGGCTGCCGCTCCTCCCGGCTCCAAAAACCGGCTGCACGTGCCAAAAAAGCAAGGCATCACCGAAACGCCATTGGAGATAAACCATGTAAGAAATAAGGCCAAGAGGAATTAAATATAAAGGGGGAAAACAGATAATATTATTAATATAAGTAATATTTTTTTTAATTGAAAATTTACTTTGTGTGTACCATTCCCATAACAGCGCCGGAAGAAGAAGTATACCAATCAATCTGGTTGCC